>JAGOJU010000117.1:1332-6360 GCA_017994935.1 Opitutaceae bacterium | reverse complement strand
GGCTCGAACCGTCCGCAACCGCACCGGTGGTAGCGACCGCCGTCGCAGGTGAAACCCTGGACATCACCGGCCTTCATGGCCGTTGGACCAAACTCAGGATGAATCGCGTGGTCACGGGCTACATCAAGCTGCCAGTCGCGCAGCTCCCCCAAGCTTCTGTCCCCACCGGCGCACGCGCAACGCCGCCAGGCACGCCGGCACCGGCTCCGGTCGCACCTCCCCCAGGCGCGCCAGTCGCCTACGGAACTGCCTCTCCCGGACGATCTGCACCGGCTGTGAGTCTCTCCGATGACGGGGCCAGCGCACTTCCCCGATCCTTCGAGGGCCGGTTCGTCTCGACACGCAGTCCGTTCAAACCCCGGCGCCCCTACGACTGGGCATTGACGGATGAATCGGGCACCCGGTTTGCCTACCTGGATGTCTCGCGACTCCTCCAGACGGAACAGATCGAGAAATATGCCGAGCGTTTCGTATCCGTTTTCGGCACCGCCAGGCCGCTCGCAAACAGCAAGGACTTCGTGATCACGGTCGAGAGCCTGCAATTGAAATAACTTCGATTCGCATCCATGGAAATCATCGACGGGAATCAGGTCGCCGCAGCACTCATCGAGGAACTCAAGACGGAAGTCTCCACCCTCCCGGGCCGCAAGCCGTGTCTCGCGCTTGTGCGCGTGGGTGAGGATCCAGCCTCGGTTTCTTACGTCAGGAAAAAGGAAAAGACCGCGGCCGAAATCGGAATTTCCAGCCGGGTCATTCTCCCGCCCGTTTCCATCAGCCAGGCTGAACTCTCCGCGTTGATCGATGAGTTGAATGCCGATCCGAACGTGGATGGCATCCTCGTCCAGTCACCCCTGCCCAAACAGATCGATGAACTTGCGATTTTCCGTCGCGTCCGTCCGGACAAGGATGTCGATGGTTTCCACACGCTGAACCTGGGCAAGATCGCGCAGGAGGACGAAACCGGCTTTGTCTCCTGCACTCCCGCGGGCATCATCGAATTGCTGCGCCGAAGCCAGGTCGACCTGAACGGAAAACATGTCGTTGTCCTGGGTCGCTCGCTGATCGTCGGCAAACCCGTCGCATTGCTCGCACTGCAAAAGAAAGCGGGCGCCAACGGAACGGTCACCATCTGCCACTCCGGCACGCGAAACCTCAGCGAAATCACCCGGCAGGCCGACGTGCTTATCGCCGCCATCGGGCGTCCGGAGTTTGTCACCGCGGATTTCGTGAAGCCCGGTGTCGTTGTCATCGACGTCGGCGTCAACCGCGTCGCTGATCCAACCCGGAAGACGGGTTACCGCCTGACAGGTGATGTTCACTTTCCCAGTGTCAGTGCGCTGGCTTCGAAAATCACCCCGGTGCCTGGGGGGGTGGGACCCATGACTGTCGCCATGCTGATGAAGAACACCGTCAAGGCTCATCGATTGGGAAAATCGGCTCAGCCGGGATGACATCCCCCTACCGATTGCAGATCATAGGCTTAAAAAAAGGTAAAGCTTCGGGGTCTGGGGTGCTGAATCCATGCGTTGCCTTGCGTGAAGAGCGATTATCGCTCCACTTCGCTCAAGCAATCGATGTCAGCCCCAAAAATTCTGGTTGTCGATGACCAGCCGATCAATGTTCAGGTGCTCAAGCGCAAACTCGAGCGCGAACAACTGCAGGTGTTGACCGCCTTTTCCGGCGCCGAAGCGCTGGCATTGGTCGATTCAGAGAAACCTGATCTGATACTTCTGGATGTCATGATGCCCGACATGGACGGCATCGAGGTGTGCGAACGCCTGCAGGCTTCCGAGGCGACAAAATCAATCCCCGTCATTTTCATCACGGCCCGCGCCTCCAAGGAATCCAAGCTCGAGGGCCTGGGCGTGGGAGCCGTCGACTACATCACCAAGCCAATCGATCTCGATGAGACGTTTGCTCGGATCCAGACGCAGCTTCGATTTGTTGCGATCAACCGGGAGATGGCGGAACTCCAGCACCGTCTCCTCGAATCGCGCAGGACAGCGACAATCGGCGCGGTGACCCAGGGCATCGCCCACAATCTCAACAATCTCCTGGGCATCGTCCTCGGTTACCTTGATCTCATCAAGGCACACCCCGACCGTCCGGAGAGTGTCAAACGCAACGCAGCGCAGGTGGAAAATGCGGTCCATCGTATCGTCACCATCATCAAGCAGCTAAGCACCCTGATGGTGAAGTCACGCTTTCCCACCATGAAGCGTCCCATCAGTCAGCTGATTACCGGTGCGATGGAGCGATATCAGATCGAAAACCGGATTCCGGAACGTGTCTTCGTCGAAAATTCCCTGGCAGACCAGACGATCGAGACCCACGTGGAGGTGTTCGAAGACCTTCTTTCCAAACTTCTGATCAACGCCTGGGAGGCCTACGGATCCGCGGCGCCGCAGTCCAACCGTCCCATCTGGCTCCGAACGGAACTGGTCCAGCAGCCGGGCGGCACCTTTGTCTATTTTAGAATTGAGGATGCAGGCAACGGCATCGATGACGGGATACGCGACCACATGTTCGAGCCCTTTGTCAGCTCCAAACAAACCGTGGGAGTGGGCATGGGACTGACCGTTGCGCGCCATGCGATGCGCAGTCTGGGCGGCGAGGTTGTCCTGGCGGATCGCCCCGGAGGCGGAACGATCGCGGAAATCCGGCATCCGGTGGAGCAAAAGAAACACAAGACGGACGCCTGATCGGTTTGCATGTCGGCGGGACATGTCTAGGCATGACGTGTCCCTATGCCCAAACTCGCACTCATCGGCGCAGGCCGAATGGCCTCTGCCATTGTCGATGGATTGATCGCACAGAAGGCGTACGAACCGGCGGAAATCGGCTGCTTCACGGCGTCCGGCAATTCTGCCGCGGCACTCGCCCGGCGCACGGGCATCCATCACTGTCAAACCCTGGAAGCCTGCCTCGAGGGGGCGGTCATCGTCGTCATTGCCTTCAAGCCCCAGCACCTCGTTTCGGCCGACTCCAGGCTCGCGACGCTCACACGGGACAAGCTTGTTCTGTCGGTATTGGCCGCCAAGACTCTCGCACGCCTCCGCATGGTCTTCCCGGATGCCCGGGCGATTGTCCGTTCGATGCCCAACACTCCCGCGGCAATCGGCGCAGGCATCACCGGCTGGTGCAGCGATGTTCCGCTGTCCGAGGGCGACCGAAATCTACTGATCGGCCTGCTTCGTGCGATTGGTTCTGAAATGGAGGTTCCCGAGCCGCAGATCGATGCGTTGATGGCCGTGAGCGGCTGCGGGCCAGCATTTGTCTTCGAGTTCACCGCCGCCTTGCGCGAAGCCGGGATCGCTGCGGGCCTGCCGCGCGATCAGGCTCAGCGCCTCGCGGTGGAAACCGTTCTTGGGTCCGGACGATTGATGGCGCGCACCCAGGCGGAACCGGAATCGCTTCGCAACCAGGTCACCTCGCCGAACGGCACCACCTTCGCGGGACTCCAGGTCATGGCCGCGCGTGATTTTCGCGGCACCATTCTGGCAACGGTCCTGGCGGCAAAGGCACGTTCGGAGGAGCTGAGCCGGGACGGCTGACTCCAATCCACGAACCAGGATCCCGGTCTTCAATCCATCGCCACCCATTCCTCATCATAAGCTTCACACGATGAACTCACTTCAGGGACGCATCCTCGTTACGGGCGGGGCCGGTTTTATCGGCAGCGCCCTTGTATGGGCGCTGAATCAGCGCGGCATCACGAACATCGTCATCTCAGACATTCTCGGCTCCGACGAGAAATGGAAGAACCTCGTTCCACTGCGATTCGCCGACTACATCGAGGCCGACATCTTCCGCCGCAGGCTGCAGGAGAGTCGCGAGGCATTCGGCCAGTTCAGCACCCTGTTCCATCTGGGTGCCTGTTCCGCGACAACCGAGAGGAATGCCTCCTATCTCGCCGACAACAATTTCGGCTACACGAAGGAACTCGCCATGTGGTCGCTGGACCGGGGCATGCGCTTCATCCATGCCTCCTCCGCAGCAACCTATGGCGATGGTTCCCACGGCATGGATGACCGGGATGCCAGGCTTCATCTCCTCCGTCCCCTGAACATGTACGGCTATTCCAAGCATCTTTTCGACCTTTGGGCACAATCCCACGGGTACCTCGACAGACTGGTGGGCTTGAAATACTTCAACGTTTTTGGTCCCAACGAAGACCACAAGGGCGATATGCGCTCCCTGGTGAACAAGGCGTTCCAGCAGATCCAGTCGACGGGCAAGGTGCAGCTTTTCCGGAGCCACAGGTCCGATTATAGGGACGGTGAACAGAAGAGGGATTTTCTCTATGTGAAGGACGCCGTGGAAATGACCCTTCATTTTGCAGAGAAAGCGCCCACGGCAGGCGGGCTCTACAACCTCGGCTCAGGTGAAGCCAATACCTGGATCACCCTGACGTCCGCCATTTTTGCGGCATTGGACCAAAAGCCGGAGATCGAATTCATCGACATGCCTGAAGCGCTGCGAGGGAAGTACCAGTACCACACCCTCGCGGACATCACCAAACTCAGGGAGCATGGTTATGATCGACCCATGACGCCCCTCTCGGACGCCGTTCGGGACTACGTCAAAAACTACCTAGTGCCCAACAGGAAGCTGGGCGAATAGAGAAACAGGCCTGCGTGCCGGGATTCCGGGTCAGCATGCGCACATCGGACGTCGATCGCTCGCATGGGACCGGCCTCCATGCGCCTTTTTACGGCATCGCTTCGAGTTCGGGGACAGTCCAGGATTTGCTGCCGCGAGCCGCTTCCTTTGTGCGAATCTCGGTGACCTTGGTTGCCTCCACCGGACCCGCCTTGTTGCCCCATTCCTGGCGAACATAGGTGAGCACATGGGCGATGCGGTCATCGCTCCAGTTGAAGCCGCCGGCACCTTGTCCGAACGCGGGCATGACGCCATTGAAAGTACCACCGTGGACCTTCAGTTCACCGGTAAGTCCGTGCAGAAGGATGCGAATGACACGCTCTTCATTACCGTTCACCCACTCTGAGCCAGCCAGCGGAGGAAAGG
>JAGOJU010000117.1:0-1232 GCA_017994935.1 Opitutaceae bacterium | reverse complement strand
GCGGGCATGACGCCATTGAAAGTACCACCGTGGACCTTCAGTTCACCGGTAAGTCCGTGCAGAAGGATGCGAATGACACGCTCTTCATTACCGTTCACCCACTCTGAGCCAGCCAGCGGAGGAAAGGCACCCGGGACGCCCTGGCCAGTGGGCTGGTGACACGTCACGCACATACCCGGCGTGTTGTAGAGGCGCTTTCCGGCAGCCACCGGATCGACAGCCACCGGCGCAGCTTTGCTGGCCATGGCCAGATCAAATCGTTCGTCCTGCACAAGGGGACTGAAACTTCCCCGATAATGCACAATGTAGATTGCACAGATAAAAACCAGGGAGGAGAGCAACGCCAGGAGAAACAGGGAGGTCATCGAAGATCCCTCCTTTGCGGAGGCCTTCTCTCGAAGAAGCCCGGCATGGAATTGCTGAATCGACTCATCCGAATTGTCGCGCAATTCAGACTTTGGCGAAGAGGGGGAGGATGGAGCGCTCATTTGTGTCCTCCCTCTGCACCGGCTTCATTTGCCGGTTTGGCAACGAAGAGGTTGGCGGATTCGGGATAGGCGTGCGTGTCTTTCAGACCCAGCAAAAAGGCAACCAAGGCTTCAGCCCTGTCGGTGGCAACAATCTCATAGCCGGAGGGAGGCTGCGCTTCCGTCGGCAAGAGCTGCTGAATCGCCCTGTGGGAGCGCTCGCCCAGAATTTTCCTGGTCTCGAACAGGAAACGATAGGAAGGCATCATCGAGCCCGGAGAGACGAGCTGGGCGTCATACAAGTGACGAATGTGCCAATCTCGGCCATCCTGGCCCTCCTTGCGGGCGCCGATGTAGCGAAGATCCGGACCCAAGCGTTGACTGCCGAGCAGCACCACCGGATCATTGACGTACTCACGCGCAACACTCTGGCGGTCGCCCCAGCCCTGCTTGTCATCAATTCCATATCCCGGGCGCCGGACCTGCTGCGTATGGCAGGCGGCACAGCCGAGATCGCGATATACCTGCCTGCCGTGCTCGGCCAGACCTGAGACCGGAATCGGATAGGAGGCCCCGTCATTGGCGTCCAGTTCGGGAGTCATCCGTCCATAGGATTTCTGGTTGACGAGGATGATGCCCGTCCATGAAAGGGCCAGGGCGGCAAAGATTCCCAAGTAGAAGAAAAGCGAACGGTTCATCGAATGACGGCCTCCTTCGAGCCTGAAAGTCCGGCGGAGTCGGAGGAGCGGGAAAAGCAGCAACAGC
>JAGOJU010000052.1 GCA_017994935.1 Opitutaceae bacterium | reverse complement strand
CCAACGCTCACTCGCGGGAGAGGCGCCTGCTCAGATCACGGACGCTGCTCAGGTCCGGAAGACTGCTGAGCCATGCCTTGGGAATCGCAGATTCTCCGAGCCAGGTGCCGGCGAGCCCGCCTGCCACGCAGCCAGTCGTGTCCGTGTCGCCCCCGAGGTTGATGGCACGGAGCACGATGTCCTCCAATCGCCCTCCCTTGAGCAGGCACCACAAGGCGGCTTCAAGCGTGTGGATCACATAGCCACCGCTCTCGATTTCAGCCTCCGGTAAATCAGGAAATTCGTCGGATGTGACTCGGGCGAAGACCTTGGCCTCAGGCGGATAACCCCTGAGAAATGGACGCATGTTCTCAACGGCTTTCCGCCATGCGGCGAGCGGCTCTTCACGGTGCATGAGTTGACGCGCGACGAGGCACAGGTAGGCGCAGGCGAGCTGGCTCCGCAGATGTCGGTGCGTCACAGAGGAAAGACTCATCGCGTACCCTACGACCGTTTCGGGTGGTTCGTCGTAAAAGCGCCATGCGATCGGAAGGATGCGCATGAGGGAGCCATTTCCATTGTCAGACTCATTCGTTCCTCCGGCCTGGGCCGCCGGAGTTCCATTCGAGATCCGGGTCAGTGCCGCCAGAGTCGCGCCACCGATGTCAAATACCGTGCCTCGCGCCGTACGGTACCCCTTCCTCCACCAGCGGAGAAAGAGTTCTCCCGCCTTGTCGGGGTCGGCGCCATCAAGAATGGCCTCCGCGGTGCACAACAACAAGGCTCCGTCATCCGACCACGTGCCCGGCGGCTGATTCCAACAGCCGAAGCCTCTGGGCTCACGCACGGGGTCGAGCCGCCGCTCCGACCGACTAGAAAACTCTACAGGAACACCAAGGGCATCCCCAACAAGCGCGCCCAAAATTCCGCCCCGAATGCGATCTGAAGAGTGGAGCATTGAGATTGTCGAGGGGACGTCGAGCGGGGCGGCCCGGTCCGTTCCCCCTCAGGCTACCGACGGGTAGCTTCCGAGCCACTTCACAAGGGGGCAGAACGCCTTCAATTCCGAAAGGGCCTGCTTCAATTCGGGGTCGTCGTAGTGGCCCTTGACGTCGATGAAGAAATAGTAGTCCCACGGTCGCCTCTTGCTCGGGCGTGACTCGATTTTCGAAAGGTTGATGCCGCGCTCCGCCAGCGGCATGAGCATCTTGAGCAGGGTGCCCGAGCGCCCCGAGGCCTCATCATCCGGCGAGATCAGCAGACTGGTCATGTCACGTCCGTTGCCGACATGTCCCGAGGGCTTCTTTCCGAGGACGAAAAAGCGCGTCGTATTGTCGGCCTTGTCCTGGATGCTCTTCGCCACCACCGGGACACCGTGGAACTGCGCCGCGAGTTCGCTCGCGATGGCCGCGCTGCCGGGTTCCTCCTTTGCAATCTGCACCGCCCGCGACGTGCTGGCGGCGTCGATCAGCTGCGCATGCGGCAGGTGCCGTTGCAGCCAATGCCGGCACTGCGCGATCGCCTGGTCCTTCGAGTACACCTTCTCGATCCGCTCAAGGCTCGAGTTCGAAATCAGCGCGTGCGTGATCTCAAGGTAGATTTGTGAGACGATCTTCAGGTCGCTCTCCACAAAACAATCCAGCGTCTCCCGCACACTGCCTTCCGTCGAGTTCTCGATCGGGATCACCGCGTAGTCCGCCTCGCCCTTCTCAACCGCGGTAAAGATGTCGCTGATCGCAGCCATCGCGTGATAATCCACGCTCGCTCCAAATTTCTTCATCGCCGCCGCGTGCGTGTTGGTGGCCTCCGGTCCGAGAAAGGCGATGAGCAGCGGTTTCTCCAGCGCAATCGCGGCCGACATGATCTCACGATAGATTGCCTGAAGTGCGTCGTTCTTGATCGGCCCGCGGTTCAATTCGCTGATCTTCCGGAAAACCGCATCCTCACGCTCCGCAACGTAGATGCGCCCCCCCTGGCTGCGCTTGACCTTGCCGATTTCCGCGGCAAGCGCGAGACGCTCATTGAGCAATTCAACGATCTGACGATCGAGGCTGTCTATCTGGGTGCGAATAGGTGCGAGGTCCATCAGGCGGAATGGGACTCCTTCTGACCGTCTTCGCCCGATTCTGCAAGCGAGGTTGGCGCAATCGCACCGTCGGTCACGTTTGCACCCTCGACGGACACCTCATCCGCAACATGCCCCCCGTGTTCGAGGGTCACCGACTCGCGGTTGGGGGAAGGGCCCTCCCCTTCCTCGAGGGGCAAACCCATTTCGGCATCCGTCAGCGGCTTGGGATTGATCGCGCTCTTCAGCCATTCGTCGATCTGGCGGGGGGACAGCACATCTGAGGAGGGCAGTTCCACAAGCGACTTCACACCCACAAAATCGAGGAACTTGTCAGTGGTCCCATACTGCAAGGGACGTCCCGGAAGGTCCGCGCGACCAACGATGTAGATCATGTCCCGCTCAAGCAGTTTGCTGATGCCCGCTTCCGCAGAAACTCCCCGGATTGTCTCGATTTCAGTCCGGGTCACAGGCTGACGGTAGGCGACAATCGCCAGCGTCTCCAATGCCGATTGCGTCAGTTTCACGGGAGGCGGCTCGTCGCGCAGAATACGAATCCATCGCGCATAGCGGGGATGTGTCACCAGGCGATACCCATTGGCTCCCTCTACCAGCAGGAACACCCCGTTCTCCTGCCGGATCGTCTCCGCAAGGGCCGCCATCGCCTCGCGAATCTGCGTCGCAGTCACCAGCGATGGCACATCCCGATAAAGTTCGGCATCCGCCGGTTCAGAGCCACCGGCCCCAGGATCGGCCGTGGCTTCAGAAAGTGACTGTGAAACATCCGCGGGCAACGCCTCGGAGACACCTGAGGCTTCCGGGGTCGGATCCGATGCCGGATCCGGATTCGGCGATGCCCCTGCCGCCCTCGGGTCATCCGAAGACTCTTCGGGAATCAATGGCAGGACAGCCTGTTCGTGGAAACGCGAAAAGGCAGCCTGGATGTCTTTGATGGCAAGGGGCTGGCTCGACGAAAAGAGCAGCGCCTTGAGGACTTTCTGGAGATTGAACGCCATGCACCGAAAACGGCTTTGATGCGACTCTCCCTTCCGGGAAGCAACTCCGAAAGAGTTGGAAAACACCACTTGCCCGCAACGGCCCCGTCTGGTTTCATGGACGCGATCTGCCCATGAGCACCACTCCCGATTCAAAACGCCCCCACTCCTCCATTGTCCTCGACGGCCCGGACCGGGCGCCGAACCGTTCCATGCTTCGCGCCGTCGGCTTCAAGGAGGACGATTTCAAGAAGCCCGTCGTCGGCATCGCCTCCACCTGGAGCATGGTCACTCCTTGCAACATGCACATCGACCAGCTTGCCCGGGAGGCCGAGGCGGGCGCAAACGCAGCAGGGGGAAAAGCCATCATCTTCGGGACCATCACGGTCTCCGATGCCATCTCCATGGGCACCTCAGGCATGCGTTACTCGCTCGTCTCACGCGAGGTCATCGCAGACTCCATCGAGACTGTCACGGGTGCGGAGGGTTTTGATGCCCTTGTCACCATCGGCGGATGCGACAAGAACATGCCAGGCTGCGTCATGGCCATGACCCGCCTGAACCGGCCAAGCGTCTTTGTATACGGCGGGACCATTCTGCCGGGTATCCATCCGGAATCGAAAAAGGAATGCGACATCGTCACGGTCTTTGAGGCTGTCGGACAGCACGCCGCCCACAAGCTTGACGACGCGGGCCTCGCGACGGTCGAAGGCTGCTCCATCCCGGGACCCGGTTCCTGTGGCGGCATGTACACGGCCAACACGATGGCCTCCGCCATCGAGGCACTGGGCCTCAGCCTGCCTAACAGTTCGGCCCAGCTCGCGGTCGGGGCCGAAAAGAAGGAGGACTGTCGCCGGGCAGGCGCCGCGGCGCTGGCCCTTCTCAAGGCGGGGATCCGGCCGCGCGACATCCTTACGAAGAAGGCCTTTGAGAACGCCATCACAGTGGTCATCGCCCTCGCGGGATCGACCAATGCGGTCCTCCACCTGATCGCCATGGCCCATACGGCCAACGTCAAACTCACCATCGACGACTTCACCCGCATCGGCAAACGCGTCCCGGTTCTTGCCGACCTGAAGCCCTCCGGAAAGTATAACATGTCCCACCTCGTGCGCATCGGAGGCCTGCCTCCTCTGATGAAGGTCCTTCTCGATGCGGGACTGCTGCATGGAGATGTCATGACCGTGACCGGAAAGACGCTTGCGGAGAACCTGAAGGATGTCCGCCCCTATCCGGCGGACCAGGATGTCGTTCGTCCGCTCTCAAACCCGATCAAACCGGACAGCCACCTTCGCATCCTCTACGGCAATCTCGCCCCGGAAGGTTCGGTGGCCAAGATCACCGGCAAGGAGGGTCTGCGCTTCGAAGGCAAGGCCATCACCTTCGAATCCGAGGAGGCGGCGCTTCACGGAATCCTCGACGGAAAGGTCAAGGCGGGCCACGTCATTGTCATCCGCAATGAAGGACCCCGCGGCGGCCCGGGCATGCGCGAGATGCTCGGACCGACCAGCGCTGTCATGGGCAAGGGTCTTGGCAAGGAGGTCGCCTTGATCACCGATGGCCGCTTCTCGGGCGGCAGCCATGGATTCGTGGTGGGACACATCACACCCGAGGCATCGGTCGGCGGACCGATCGCAATCATCCGCAATGGCGATCCCATCGTCATCGACGCCGTGAGGAATGAACTCTCCCTCAACCTTCCCGCCAAGGAAATCAAGGCGCGGCTCAAGGCATGGAAGCCGAAGAAACCGAAGGAGACTCGTGGTGTCCTTGCAAAATATGCCTCCTTGGTAACCAGCGCCTCTGAAGGTGCCGTGACCGACAAGTATCTCTGACGTCTCCCAACGTGCGTCCGTGTCCGGGAGCCCGGCCACGGACAATCCTTCGCCACTGCCATCCTACGAACTGAACCCTTCCAGGAATACCGCCCCATGAGCTGGTCCCGATTCAAAAAGCACCTTTACCAAAATCCCGACCTTGGCCTGTCCGTCGACATCAGCCGCATTCCCTTTCCGGACGGATATCTGGAAGCGATGGAGAAGCCGATGCAGGGCGCGTTCCAGGCAATGATCGAACTCGAAAAAGGGGCGATCAGCAATCCCGACGAAAACCGCATGGTCGGACACTATTGGCTGCGAGCGCCCGAACTGGCGCCTTCGGATGCGTTGCGGACCGAAATCACGCGGACCCTTGATGCGATCAAGACATTTGCCGCGAAGGTGCACGAAGGCGTCATTCGCGGTCCGGCGGGAGCCTTCACACACCTCCTCGTTGTCGGAATCGGCGGATCCGCACTCGGCCCCCAGTTCGTGCATCACGCGCTGGGCCGTCCGGGGAAGGATCGGATGTCCGTTTCGTTCTTCGACAATACGGATCCCGACGGCATCGACTACGTTCTTGCCGGTCTGGCGGGACAGCTTCCGCGCACGCTGGTCGTCGTCATCTCCAAATCGGGCGGTACGGCGGAAACGCGCAATGGCCAGCTCGAAGCGGCGGCTGCGTTCAAGGCCGCCGGGCTCGACTTCCGCAAGCACGCCGTCGCGGTCACTGGAGACGGCTCCAAGCTCGATCAGACCGCCAGCAAGGAGGGCTGGCTAGCCCGCTTCCCCATGTGGGACTGGGTGGGCGGGCGCACCTCGGAGCTGAGCGCCGTCGGACTACTTCCCGCGGCGCTTCAGGGCATCGACATTGACACGCTGCTCGCAGGTGCGGCCGCAATGGACGTTGTCACGCGCACCTCGATCACTTCCGAAAATCCCGCGGCGCTGATTGCATTGATGTGGTACTTCGCCACGGAAGGCCGCGGAGCAAAGGACATGGTGGTCCTGCCCTACAAGGACCGACTCCTGCTTTTCTCGCGCTACCTGCAGCAGCTCGTGATGGAGTCGCTCGGCAAGGAGCTCGATCTCGGCGGCCGTGTGGTGAACCAGGGCATCTCCGTTTACGGCAACAAGGGCTCCACCGACCAGCACGCCTACGTGCAGCAATTGCGCGAAGGGGTGAACAATTTCTTCGTGACCTTCATCGAGGTTCTGAAGGATCGCGCCGGCGGTTCGCTCGAGGTGGATCCGGGGGTCACCTCCGGCGACTACCTGCAGGGTTTTCTCTTGGGGACACGGGATGCCCTGTCTGAAAAGGGCCGTTCGTCGCTGACAATCACCGTCAACGACCTCTCGCCACGAGCCATCGGCATGCTCATTGCGCTCTATGAACGGGTCGTCGGCCTATACGCCTCACTGATTGGCATCAACGCGTACCATCAGCCTGGCGTTGAAGCCGGGAAGAAGGCGGCAGGCGGCGTGCTGGTCATCAAGGTCAAGATAGCCGCCACGCTTGCGGCGGTTCCCGGAAAGACCTACACCGCAGAATCCCTCGCCGCACACCTCGGTGCACTGGACCAGACGGAACAGGTCCACAAGATCCTCGAAAGGCTCGCCGCCAATGGCCTCGTGAGGAAACAACCCAAAACACCTTGGTACGAAACCCTTTACTCAGCTTAGTGCCCTGGCAATAGTTCTCAGATCCGGGTGAAATTGATGGAACACTCACCACGGCCGGCTTGCCCAACTTCTCTGCCATCTCCAGATTTCCCCGACTCATGAAACTCCTGCCACGCATCCTCTTTGCCGCGCTCACCCTTGCCGGTATCCTCGCCGCTTCCGGTTGCACCTCGCAGCGGGACACCTCGATTCCATGGAGTCGCCCGGCGAACTGGGAAGGCCAGGTCCCGGGCATGGGACAGACTCCCGGCGCAGGCAGGTAAGCTGGCTGGGGAGGTCCTTCCGATCGTTTCCGTCGTCATTCGGCGGAACGAGGGCGGTTGCATGAGACGCAGAACGTTGCGGGGACTTGCCAATTCCCTTCTTCTATTTCCATGACGGCCCCCCCCCTCAACCGTTCGCTCGTGCCTGAACGAGGGCATCTCTATGTGATCGCCACTCCCATTGGCAATCTCGCTGACATATCCGACCGGGCACGGGCACTTCTGGGGGCGGTTGATGTTGTGGCCTGCGAGGACACCCGCACGACCGGAGCGCTGCTCGCACGATTCGGTCTCCGCCGCGAACTGGTGTCCTATCACGATCACAACGAGGAGGAAGTTGCCGACAGGCTCGTGGACCGTATCGGCAATGGCGCATCGGTCGCCGTCGTCAGCGATGCAGGCACACCCGGCCTCAGCGATCCCGGATTCCGGCTTGTCCGGGCCTGCCGCCGCCGCGGCCTGCCCGTCGTACCCGTACCAGGACCCACCGCCCTGGCCGCCGCACTCTGCGCCTCGGGGCTGCCGACCCACGGGTTTCTGTTTGCCGGATTCCTTCCGCCAAAATCCTCTGCGCGGACCGCTTTTCTGGAGAAGTATCGGGATTTTGACTACACGATTGTCCTCTACGAGAGCTGTCATCGCATCGCCCGGTTTGCGGACGAGATTGTCGCCAGCCTGGGACCCGAACGCAGCCTCTGCATCGCCAAGGAGGTGACGAAGCTCCACGAACTTTTCCTTGTCGGGCAGGCCTCGGAGGTACGTGACAGGCTCTCCAAAACGAGCCTGAAAGGCGAATTCGTCGTGATGATTGCCCCCGCCAGCTATGTTCTCTGATTCCTGACCCACATGCGGGCCTCAGACACTCCCTCCGCTTCTCGCCCTGTTGCCGTGATCGACATCGGCAGCAACTCGATCAAGGTCCTGGTCGCGCAGCGCAAACCGGGAGGACGCCTGCGGTCCCTTGATGCCCACGCGCTGGACGTGCGCATCAGCGCGGGCATCAGCCTGAATCCTCCCCGTCTCGGCGAGGAGGGGATGCGCTCCGGTGTGGCCGCGGTGCAGGCGCTGATCGAACGCAGCCGGCATTTCCAGCCGGCAGCCATTCACATCGTGGCCACGAGCGCCGTGCGCGATGCCGTGAACGGCGCCGACTTTCGCTCACGCATCAAGGCAGCCACCGGCATCGAGGTTCGCGTCCTAAGCGGCGAAGAGGAGGCCAATCTCATCGGCCGCGGCCTGCTCACCGATCCCGCGGTCGCTGCTTTCAGCAATTTCTATCTCTTCGATCTGGGCGGGGGAAGTCTCGAGTGTCTCAGTTTTCGCGCCCGCAAGGCGGCACAGGCCGTGAGCCTGCCGCTGGGCTGCGTACGCTTGACGGAAATCTGTGTGGCCGACCCGAGGCTGCCGTTCAGCCCCGAGGATCGCGCAGCCGTGGCCTCGCGCGTGAAGTCGGCCCTGGAAGCAAGCTCCTTCACCTTTGAACTCGGTCCGCCTGCGGACGCGCTGTTCATCGGAGGCACGATGACCGCCACGCGTTTCCTGATAGCGGCAGCCACCGGAATCCCGCCTGAATCGGCGCCGACCGCCGTCGCCGTTGCCGCCATCGAGGAGCTTTTCCATCGCATTGCGCCCTTGACCCTGGAGGAACGAAAGCAGGTGCCGGCCCTGCCCGCCGCTCGTGCCGATGTCCTGCCCGCGGCGCTTGCCACCGTGCTGGCGCTTGCGGAAATCGGACGTATCCGAACGTTCAATACGTCGTTCCACAACCTCCGCTGGGGCGTCGCAGACGAGGCGCTTCCCATCCTGCCTTCAAAGCGCCAGACGGAATCGGCTTCCGGAACCACCTCCTGACACCCCCTGATTCCCCAGCCTTGCACCGGTCCGCCATTACGTTGCGAGGACTATCCACCCATGAGTCCATGCCCGTTCCCGTCAGCGTGTATGCGCCCCGGCCGGCAGGCCAGACACGTCAGATCAGTGCATCCGTGCGCAGCCCTTCAATCGGCCTGCGGTTCACGCAGCAGATACGTCATCAGGTCTCGCACTTCCTTCGAATCCAGGCCGCCGAGAAGTCCGGGTGGCATGAGGGAGATGCTCATCGGTTCGATGGACTTCACCTGGGCACGCGCAATCACGTTTCGGTTCCCACCCGCATCGAGCAATTGGATTTCCTCCGGTGACTCCCGAGCGACAATACCGGCAAAACCTGTTCCATCCTTCAGTTCAATCCTGTAGCCGGCGTTGTCCGGATTGATCGTGGCACTCGGATCCTCGATGTCCTTGAGCACCGAGGCATAGTCGCGATGCACCAGATTGCTTAAATCGGGCCCTACCTCGCCACCACGTCCTCGCATCAAGTGACAAATCGAGCAGGCCGCACGTCCGTAGAAAAGTTTTTCTCCGGCTTTCCAGTCACCTCCCGCCAGTTCAGGAATCACTGCTTTGCCCGATAGGACATTTCCTGGACTTGCCCACGGAACCAGGACCCGCCTTAGCGGGAGAGCCCGCGGCCTGGGATCATCGCCAGTGCTCCAATGGATCTCAAGCGAGGGTTCAGCACCCGGCGAAGTTTCAAGCGCCGCCTCAAAGGGAATCCATGCCTTGGGCGAATCAGCCACCAATCGCACCACATTCTTGCCGACCCGTTCGAGCCGGGCCCCCGTTGCAACCTTGACATCCAGAGGTGCGGAGGCAGTGAACAGCACCTCGACGGTCTCCGCAGTCTTGATACCATTGTCCTCTGATGATCCTTCCTGAAAGACAGGCCTCAGCATGGATTGCAGGTCCAGCTGACCACGGAGATGAAGCCTTCCCGACTCTCGGAGTCTGGCAAAGAATCTCGCGTGTTCCGCGCTCGGGGCAGAAAGCTCCCGGGCGACATGAAGATCCGGGTGAGGCAGCCACAGCTCGCTTCGTTCACCCTTTTCGGAGGGCGCCCACTCCGCCATCACGCCGCTCAAATCGTAGGCCAGTCCAATGTATCCGTCCTGGGGTAAGGCGGCGGAGTGCCCTTTTAACATCTGCTTACGTGAGCGATCCGGGAGGGAGAGTGAGTACTGTACCGCAATCGTTCTAGGCTGGGTGCGAATGAAAAGGCTGCGGGCATCGCGACTCAGCGCCGCACTCACGACAGGAATGCTTTCCGGAGGATGCTCCAACTGCCGTGTGACCGCGACGTATCCGGGCCGAAGCTTCTCGTACCGTTCGCCTGCCACGGCGTATCGACCTGCCTGCAATGAAGTTTCGTGTGAAAGGCTGCGCCACATCGCCGGGTCCAGAGGACGGTCGAATTCAATTCGCGTCTCGGTCGGGCTCGCCGGGTAGATGAGCGCCGGACGCGCTGCTCCGTCCACGGCACTGAGCTTGAAAAGCCTTCCCGGCCCATTGGGACCGCTTCCCCAATCGGGTTTTCCGGTATGAGCCGCAACGATCAGGTCTCCCGTCGGTGAAAGCGCGCAGTCGACCGGCATCGCCTGCATGCCTGCGAAAATCTGGGTCTGTGCGACATAGCCCGACGACGTCTTGACGAGCTTGGTTCGATAGAGCTTTCCGCGTGACATCCCCGTCAGCAGCGCGTCGTCAGCCCACCATGCGGGGCCAAACCGACCCGCTGACTCCGCTGACGCATTGAATCTAAATCCGCAGACACTCTGGTGCTGGGGACCATAGTCGAAAACACTCGGCTCATCGATGACATCAGGAAGGTACTTCGGATGCCTGGGAGGAAACCCATAGTGTCGACCGGACTGAATTTGGAGCAGTTCATCAAAAGGGTTTCCATTGGGCAGCCACGTTGCACCCTCCTGGTCAGAGGCAAACAGGTCACCCTCGCGATTGATCTGGAGCGAAACCAGGTAACGAACCCCCGTCGCAATCTGCGTGACCGACTTGCCGTCTGCGGAAATATGCAAAACACATCCCCGCCATATCCGAGGATCGTACCGGCTCTCACCTTCAGGTCCTACGAGATAGGGTCGATTGTAGGCTGCATTGCCCATGCTCACGAAGAAGGATCCATCCGGGGCAATCGCCAGGCCGAGTGCTTCGTCCACCCGCCGGTGCAGAAACAGTTTGCTTTGAGCAAGAGCCGGATCATCCCAACCGGCCACGGCAATGTCCCGGGTTTCCGGAATGCCGTCGCCGTCGGCATCACGGAACCGCGCAATCTCTTTCCGGTGGAGCACGTAAAGTGCCCCGTCATGGAATGCCATTCCGATCGGATAGTCGCTGCTCGTCTTGCTCCAGATGGTTGTGATCGAATCCTCAACACCATCGCCGTCGGTATCCCGCAGCTGGTGAACCCTTCCGTCGTAGCCTGCGGTGAACAGTCTCCCGTCAGGGGAATAGACGACGTTATTTTGATTCGTAAGTGCCACGGGCAGTTCGCGGGCATAGAAGCCAGGCACAAAAAACTGGACAGGGGGAAGCAGGGAGGATGCTTCTGTCGCTGTCTTGGTCATCTGTGACCAAACGATGGCAGGTAAGAGAACCAAGGGCGCCGCCCATCTGCAAAGTGGCATCCTCGGATCATTGCCGGACCCCCAAGTGTCGTCGACAATTATTGCCCGACCGAAACGTCGCGGCGGAACCGTGGCGACGCAGGTCTTCCGATCAATTCAGGAAACGCAGGCTATCGTGCCGGTGCGGCGAGGGCCTGGGGCGTTTCGGCAATCAGCCGGGTGAGCTGTGCAAGGTCCTTTGCGGGGGCCGCTGAATGGGGATGGAAAATGGCGTAGACCGCACCGATCAGATTGCCTGAATCAACCAGCGTGCTGTCGGGCTGGCGATTGTTGAAGCCGCGCACCTGCCAGCCGGCAGGTGTCGCCTTCGTGACGCGGTGAACAATCGTTTCGCCAAATCGATTCGTATAGGCGGCAATCACCCCCGGACGCATCGCTTCCGCGGCAACGGGACGGACAACGAGGACGGCACCGTCCGCAAAAAAAGGCACCATGGAGTTTCCCGACACACGGACGACCTTCGCTCCCGGATAGCGGCCGGCGAGGACATTGGCATCGCGCAGCGCCAGTTCGAGTCCCGCCGTGGGTGGCACATCGCCAAAACACCGAAGCGACGCGGAAGCGACGACGGCCAGCGCCAGCAACAGGTTCACTTTCAGGAAGACTCTCACGCCTTCCACTATCGTCCCTTCCATGCCTCGTGAGTATTGGGAAAACTCCGGATTCATGCCGGGCAAATCCCCCATGAGCGCAGGCAAATCCCCCCCACGGCCTTCCAACGGAACGCGGGAACATGGCGGTCCGGACGTACCGCGGATCCGCATCAAAACAAACGCCCGCGCGGGCGATGCCGTGCGGGCGTTTGTGAACAGGCTCGCGATGGGAGCCCGGTGATGCGGACTCCGGGCGACTACTTGCGCTGGGCCTCGTCGAGAATATCGCCGAGGTTCATCATGTCGTTGCCGGTATTCTGGCGGTTGAGCGCGTCATAGGTCGCCGTCTCCGCGGCGAGCTGATCGGAGGAATAGTTCGCTGCCTTGATCGAAAGGCCGAGACGGCGCTCATCGCGATCAATCTTGATGACGCGCGCGGTGACCACCTGATCGGGCTTGAGAACATCCTTCACCTTCTCGATCCGCTCTTCGCTGATCTGGGAAATGTGAACGAGCCCATCGATGTTGTCCTTGAGCTCAACAAAGGCGCCGAAGGACGTGATCTTCGTGACCTTGCCCTGAACGACATCGCCGATCTTGAAGAACGAATCGATGTCCGTCCACGGATCGACCGCAATCTGCTTCATGCCGAGGCTGATGCGTTGCTGCGACGGATCGACGTCGAGAACAATGGCGTCCACTTCGTCGCCCTTCTTCAGCATTTCGGTCGGATGATTGACCTTGCGCGTCCACGACATGTCGGAAACGTGCACCATGCCGTCGATGCCTTCCTCGAGTTCGATGAACGCACCGTAGGTAGTCATGTTGCGCACCTTGCCGCGAACGCGGGCGCCGATCGGGTAGTTGTGGCGGACCATGTCCCACGGATTCGGCTCCAGCTGGCGAAGGCCGAGCGAAATCTTCTGGTCGTCCTTCTGGATGCCGAGGACAACCGCATCGAGTTCCTGGCCCACCTTGAGCATTTCCGAAGGCTTGTTGATGCGCTTCGTCCAGGACATCTCGGTGATGTGAACGAGGCCTTCCACACCGGGCTCGATTTCGATGAACGCGCCGTAGGGAACCAGATTGACCACCTTGCCGTGGACCTTGGCACCGACCGGATACTTGTGTTCGATCTCGTCCCAGGGATTCTTGGTCGTCTGCTTCAAACCGAGTGAGACGCGTTCCTTCTCGCGGTTCACCTCGATGATCATGACCTGAACCTCCTCGCCCTGCTTCACCATCTCGGACGGATGGGCAATGCGGCCCCAGCTCATGTCGGTGATGTGCAGCAGACCGTCCATGCCGTCGAGGTCGATGAACGCGCCGAAATCGGTGATGTTCTTGACCACGCCCTTGCGGACCTGGCCCGGCTCGATGGAATCGAGCAGCGCGCGGCGCTTGCTCGACCGCTGCTCTTCGATGAGCTCGCGGCGGGAGAGAACGATGTTCTTCCGGTCGAGATTGATCTTCAGAACCTTGAAATCGTAGGTCTGTCCCACGTATTGATCGAGATTCTTGGGCGGCTGCACGTCGATGTGCGATGCCGGCAGGAACGAATCGACGCCGATGTTGACGATGAGACCGCCCTTGACCTTCGCGCGCACGCGACCCGAGGCGATTGACCCCTCCGGAAACCGGGTGAGGATGTTGTCCCAATTCTTCTTCTGTTCCGCCTTGTCGTACGACACGACGGGATTGCCGGTCTTGTCCTCGAGCTTCTCGAGGTAGACATCGATCGTTGATCCGATCTGCAGTTCGCCGAGGTCGACAAACTCGTTTGCGGGGATAACTGCCTCCGCTTTCGCGCCGATGTCGACGATCACTTCATTCTGGCGAATTTCCGTGATGACTCCGGGAACGATGGCCCCCTCCTTGAGGAGACCGAGGGAGGTTTGAGCCAAAAGCTCTTCCATTACTGAACTCATGTGCAAAAACGACGGGATGCCGCTGTTCCAGGGCCGCACCTCATCGCGGGGCTCCGAAGAGCCGTGGGTTGAAGGTTGACTTAGACTGAAGGGCCAACGGGAACCATGCGGCAACGTCAGCCCGACCAAGAACAATGCCGCGAGGTGTCAGAATCGCGCGCAGACGCGCACCATCGCAAGACCATTCTCCCTGTTTTCAGGCCAGCCGGCCGAAACCTGCCCCGGCAGCGCAAGTGAACTGCCCTAAATCCTCAGTTTCCCTGTGGTGACGCCGCCTTTGGCAAGTTTCCGGCAATTCGACCGAAGAGCACATCGTAAAGGGAGGTGTTCTTTACCGCATTCTCCGTCGCCTGACCCGGCCCCTTGTTGAAATCGTTCTCCAGCATTTCGGTGAAAAGCGCCGCGACTTCGCATCCCTCCGCGACGGGGGAAATCCGCACCTGGAGCCGAAGCTGCTGCGTCGTCTTCAGCGTCTCCCCCGTGGACGGGGTATTGAACGCCTCGATGACCCCCTGGGCCGCGCCCGAACGGGTTATCCTGTAGCCCATGCCCGCCACGGATGCGCGGGCCGCATCAAAGACATCGCGCTGCGTCCCCGCAAAAACATGGGTCTGGAAAACGGGCCCATGTATTTTTTCGCGGACGCCGGCGCGGAAATCGGAGCGCACGGATTCACATCCGCTCATTGCGAAGCAGACGAGAAGCACACTGGTGGACAGGAGGGAGGTTTTCACGGGATGTCTTGGAATTCTCAGGCAGGTTGCTGTTGGGAAATACAGTGCAGGGTTCCCAGTCCCCACACCAGGTCGAGGCAATCGATGCCGATTATCTCGCGCCCTGGAAAACAGGCGCCCAGCACCTCCGCCGCCTGTGCATCCCGTTTCGGCTGGCGAAACGTGGGAAGGAGGACCGCGCCGTTGATCACCAGAAAGTTCGCATAACTCGCCGGTAAACGCTGGCCTTCACAATACGCGGGTTTCGGCATGGGCAGTTCGACAATCCGGAACTTTCCTCCCTTGGGAGTCCGAAACGATTCCAGGCGTTCCGAGTTTTCCACGAGGATGCGGTGATTCGCATCACGCGTGTTGGGCTCGACCACCGTCACAATCCCGTCCTCTGCAAAAAAGCGGCTGAGGTCGTCGATGTGGCCATCCGTGTCGTCACCGACAATGCCATCGCCGAGCCAAAGAATCGTCTTCACCCCGAGGTAGTCCCTCAGGTTGCGCTCTATCTGGTCCCGCGTGAGATCGGGATTGCGATTCGGATTCAGCAGGCAGGCTTCCGTGGTCAGGAGAAGCCCCTTGCCGTTCACATCGATCGAGCCGCCTTCGAGCACCATCCTTTTTTCAAAGCGGCGCATTCCAAGTGCACGCGCGATGCGCGGCGGGATCAGATTGTCCTTCCTGTACGGAGGATACTTGTCGCCCCACGCATTGTATTTCCAGTCCGTGAGCGCCACCTCACCCGTGCGGTCGTTCTTCACGAAGATCGGCCCGTGGTCGCGGCACCAGGCGTCGTCCGTCGGATGATTGTAGAACGTCACCCTGCCGACATCCGCACCGGCCTTTTCGATCAGGGAACGCGCGCGCCTGCGAAGCGGTGCCGCGAGGTTGATGCGCACGTTCTCAAACCGGCTTATCTGGGCGACGATGCCGGCAAACACCGGGGGAATCCGTCGGAAATGACCCGGCCAGGACGATCGTTTGTGCGGCCAGGAAAGCCAGACCCCATCCTGAGGTTCCCATTCCGCAGGCATTCGAAAGCCCAGTCGGGCGGGCGTCGCATCGCCGGAGTCTGCATCGACGGCGGGTTTGGCGGCGGCGGAGCGACGGGACATGGAAGCGGATTTTCGTGCGGCGGACTGGGGCTTCATCCGTCAATCAATGAACCGTTTGGTCAGATCTCCGTAGGCATCGATGCGCCGGTCACGGAGAAACGGCCAGTGCGTGCGTGTCACGTCGACCTTGCCCAGGTCGATGTCGGCAGTCAGCACCTCCTCCTTGTCGATGGACGCCTTGGCCAGGATCTGACCACTGGTTCCCGCGACGAAGCTCTGTCCCCAGAACTCGAGTCCGGGTCCGCCGATCGGGGTTTCAAGTCCGACACGATTAACCGACGCCACGAAGCAGCCGTTGGCAACCGCATGGGAGCGCTGGATGGTTTCCCATGCGCCGTGCTGATTGACGCCGTATTCGGCCTTCTCTCCGGGATGCCAGCCGATCGCGGTGGGATAAAAAAGAATCTCTGCGCCCTGGAGGGAGGCGAGGCGCGCACCTTCCGGATACCACTGGTCCCAGCAAATCAGGACTCCGATCTTCCCGTACCGCGTCTGCCACGCACGGAAGCCCGTGTCGCCGGGCGTGAAATAGAATTTCTCGTAGAAGAGCGGGTCATCGGGAATGTGCATCTTGCGGTAGATGCCCAGGATCGCGCCCCCCGCATCGATGATCACCGCGGTGTTGTGATAAAGTCCCGAGGCGCGGCGCTCGAACAGCGAGGCGATGATGACGACGTCGTACTTCTTCGCGATTTTCTGGAAGGCTGCCGTGCTTGGTCCCGGAATGGCCTCCGCGAGTTGGAAATTGGCGTGGTCCTCGCTCTGACAGAAATACTGGGAGCGAAACAGCTCCTGGGTGCAGATGATCTTCGCTCCCCGTTTCGCCGCCGCTTCCGCAAGAGACAGTGCCTTCTTGAGATTCTCCGCGGGTTTCGCCGAGCAGGAATGTTGAAGCAGACCGAGAGTGACGGTGGCCATGGCGGGAGGGATTACGATGGAGCGCCTGCGCAGGAAGGCGCGCGCGCCCCAACCTCTTCAATATACGACTTTGTTCAAGGGATATTCGACGATGCCCTCGGCCCCGAGGGACTTTAGCTGCGGGATGATTTCCCGGGCGACACTTTCGTCGATGATCGTCTCAAGAGCCACCCAGTCGGGATGACTGAGCGGGGAAATCGTCGGATTGCGCAATGCCGGAATGGTCTTGGTGATCGCATCCAGCGCCGTGCGGGGCGCGTTCATCTTCAACCCCACCTTTGTCTCGGCCTCAAGCGCCCCCCGCAGCAGCAGTGCGACCACCTCGATCTTCTTTCTCTTCACGGGATCCGCCCAGCTCGCCTTGTTGGCGATCAGTTTTGTATTGGTCTCCATCAGCGTCGACACAATGCGCAGCTTGTTGGCCCGCAGGGACGACCCAGTCTCGGTGATGTCGACAATCGCATCCACCAGGTCCGGCACCTTTACCTCAGTCGCTCCCCAGGAAAACTCCACATGAATGGGAATATTCAGGTCGGCAAAATAGCGCTTCGTCGTGTTGACGAGTTCGGTGGCCACACGTTTGCCCGCCAGGTCCGCGGGGGATTTGACCGGCGATGCCTCCGGGACGCAGAGCACCCAGCGTGATTTCTGGACCGATGCACGGCTGTATACGAGATCGCAGACTTCGACGACATCCGACTTGTTTTCCTGGATCCAATCATAGCCGGTCAGCCCACAATCGAAGAAACCGTGCTCCACGTACCGGCTCACCTCCTGCGCCCGGATGAACCGGCCATCGAGTTCCGGGTCATCAATCGACGGCTTGTAGGATCGGGAACTGGTGGTGATTTTCCAGCCGGCCTTCGCAAACAGATTCTTCGTGGACTCCTCAAGGCTGCCCTTCGGCAGACCCAGCATCAGTAGTGGTAAACGGGCGGACATCGCGCCAGAGCAAGGAACGCCAATTTTATGCGCAAGTCTATTCGTTGTGCAACTTTCGCTCACACCTGCTGTCCGCACGGTCAGGTAAACCCACACCGTTTTCGATAAAGAATCGAATTGTAAAAACAAACCTGCCTGCCAAGGTCTGGAAGCTGATCGATTGCGTTTCCCAAAACCTCAATATCGCCCAAGGCCGTTTTTATCCCATTCCTTCAAGTCATGCGTGCTGAACCGAAACCCCTGATCCTGGTCGTCGAGGACGAAGATGAGCTGGCGAAACTGATTTGCCTCCACCTCGAGGAAGCCGAAATGCTCACCCAGGTCTGCAACCGTGCGCAGCACGCCGCGCGATTCCTCAAGAAGAATTTTGCGAATCTGATGCTTCTGGATGTGAACCTTCCTGATCAGACCGGTTTCGCCTTGATGGAGGAACTCCGCGCCGCAGACATCGTTGTCCCCACCATTTTCCTGACGGGAAACACGCTGGAGGTGAACAAGGTCAAGGGACTCGACCTCGGCGGCGACGACTATATCACCAAGCCCTTCGGGTACGCCGAACTGGTCGCGCGCATTCGCGCGGTGCTCCGGCGGGCGGAATCGAAGGCCGATCTCAACGTCACCAAAAACGTCAAGATCAGCGATGAACCGTTCGAGTTCGCCGGGGCTAGCGTCACTCCTGTGCGCCTTGAAATCACGTTTCCAGATGGCCATGTCCAGAAGCTCGGTCGCAAGGAACTGGGCATCCTCGCCTATCTCTCCGCCAACCGGGGCGTCGTGATCACGCGCAAGGCGCTGATTCATTCGGTCTGGGGCATTCACGCAGACATTCGCAGCCGCTCGCTCGACCAGTACATTGTCAAGGTCCGCGACCTCTTCCTGGAGCACGGCATCAAGCTGGACATGTTCCGGACGGTGCACGGCGTCGGCTACATCTTTGATCCGGAAGGCGTGTCGCGCGAAGGTATGACGGAAGAGGCTCCCGCCGGGGCCTGAGGACTGATCGCGCGCACCGGCGCTTGTCCGCCGGTCAGAAGAGCTCCCGCTGCGTGTAGCGCTTCTGCGCCTCGGCAAGGCAGTTCTTCATTTCCAGTTCACCCAGAAGGCGGAAAAGCTCCGCCACATCAGGTTCTGCCCGCACTGCAGGCAACGTGGGCAGTGCCAGGTTCAGCGTGGTGAGCCGGCGATTCAACCGGAGCGCATCCGCTCTTGCCGCGACGGGCGCCTGGAACCTTTCCGGTTTCAACTCCGCCGCCGCAGAAAGGACACCATCGAGCGATCCAAATTGCTGAAGCCATTTCGCCGCCGTTTTCGGACCGACACCTTCAAGCCCCGGAATGTTGTCGGAGGCATCGCCCACGAGAGCCAGGTAGTCCGCGATCTGCACCGGAGGCACACCGAATTTTTCGAGAACACCCGCGGCGGTCAGCAGGCGCCATCCCAGCTTTGGGTTGGCGGACGGCGGAGGCAGCATGATCTGGACGCGGCTGTCCACGATCTGGGCGAAATCCTTGTCGGAGCTCACGATCAGAACATCGTGATCCGCGCGGGCCAGCGCCACCGCCTGGGAGGCGAGAAGGTCGTCGCTTTCCACGCCGTCCTGCTCAACGCCCACCAGCCCCATCGCCTTCGTCAGCGACCGGACGAAAGGCAGCTGCCGCTCAAGCGCCTCGGGCATCTCTTCGCGCTGGGCCTTGTATTCCGGGAGCAGAGCCAAACGTTCCTGCGATCCGCCGAGGTCAAAGAAGGCCACGACTCCATCAGGCCGCTCCTGATCTTCCAGCTTCCAAATCGACTTCACCCAGCCATGCAGCGCATTCGTGGGAAAGCCGTCCGCGCGGGTGAGCTCCGGAATCGCGAAGAAGCAGCGGTAGGCAAGATTGAACCCGTCGATAAGAAGCCACTTGGCCATGCACCAGCGAAACGCCCCGATGCCGGCTGTGCCAGCGCAGAATGATCACTTCGCAACGGTCCGCGTCGCCGACCTCTCAGGGGTCACGATCGTGGGGTTCTGGAAGAGCGAACTGGGGGCGACTCCCCCGACGGTCTGCTTCTTCGGTGAACCACCGGGACTCACAAGGTTGGCGGTCACAAAGATCAGCAGGTTGCGCTTCTGCGAACTCTCTCCCTTCGAGCGGAACGCGCGCCCGAAAAGGGGGATGTCTCCCAGCACCGGGATCTTGTCATGCACCTTCTTCACCTCCTCACGCGTAAGCCCTCCCATCACGAGTGTCGCACCGTCCCACAAGGTGACCTTCGTGCTGACTTCCCTCACTGAGAAAACGGGTTGATGGAATCCCGGCGGAACTGTCACCGTGCGCCCACCCGACACCGCCACGCTGGGCCCGCCATACTCCACGAAGCCTTCAAACTCCGTCACCTTGGGCGTAAGATCCAGGCTGATCGAATAGTCGTCCTCCTCCACAGTCGGCGTAACCTTCAGTTCAACGCCCACATTGCGCGTCGTGAAATCCTGCGGCGTTCCCGCCGTGATCGTCACTCCGGCAGCCCCTCCTCCCAGCCCATCGGCCGCCGTGCGTCCGGCGCCGACCTGGCTCTGAATCTCGCCATAGCTCTGGGGAAACCGCAGTTCCTGAGCCACGGTGATCGTTGCCGCATTGCCCGACAGGACAGTGACCCGCGGCGCGCTGAGGAGGTCGCTGCCCGACTTCTGGGCGAGCAGGCGAACGATCGCGTTGACGTTGAAGTCGCCGACAATGCCGGAAATCGCCGCCAGGCTTGCCGCTTCACCCGCAAGGGCAACCGCACCCGGCAACCTCGGAGGTGCGGTACTGGCTACGGCCTGGCTGTCGATCACGATTGAATTTCCATTGGCAGACCCGGTGAAGGCCGCACTCAGCGTCCGGTTGACACGATCCGTCGTGTAGGCCTGGGATGAATCGTAGACGGTCCTGCCGGAGACCGGATCCGTGCGCGGATGCGCCTGCCGCCCGAAGTTCCACGTGACTCCCATTTCATCGAGCGCACCCTGCTGCACTTCCATGAACTTGGCCTCGATTTCCACCTGACGAACGTCGTTGTAGCGATTCAGGATGTTGCGAATACGCTCCAGATTGCGCGGCGTCTGGGTAACGATCATCGCGGATCCGTCATAGGCCAGGCTCGCCCCCGGAGTGGAATCGAACACCACTCCCGCCGACTGAAGGAACGCCCTCAGCGCACCCGCCTCTCCCCCGCCACCGGCAAGGTTCGAAGCAGCTGCAAACGTCGACCCCGCCGGCTCGCCGCCCTTGGATGCAAACCCATCCGCGCCCATGCCCGCAGTCGGAGGACGCGCTCCCCCCATGCCAGTCATGCGTATCACCGTGGAGCGCGCTATCGGAAAAAAGGCGGTATCGAGAGCGGAGGTCTCCCCTCCCGGACGAATCACCACGGCATCCTGCTGCACTTCGTACTGATAGCCGACGGAGTCCGTCACGAAATCCAGGACGCGCTTCAACGACAGATTGCGCAGGCTGAGGGTCACCACGGGACTCCGGTCCGTCGGATCCAGAAGCACGACATTCACGCCCTTGGGCCCTCCAGGCGACGTGTCGAACTCCTCCGCGAGCGCGCTCAGGCTCTGCGCCACCCGCACAAGCTCGACCCGGTTGAAGCTGACGCTCGGGACATGGATCGATGCCAGCTTCTGCGCGAGGGGAAGCGATTGGCCGCTCTCCGTGCGCCTCTGCCCGGATCGCTCCTCAAAGACGGCGGGCCTCTGCCATGCCTTGTTCACATCCTCCACCATGGAGGATCGCATGCGCTCACGCGAGCGGGCTTCCGAAACAGCACGCTCTCCCGCAATGCGGTCCAGCAATGCCCCCGCCTCACGGTGATCCGGATCCGCGCGCACGACACTTGCCAGCGTTTCCTCCGCAGCGGCAGAATCTCCCGCGAGGTATTGTGCCCTCCCCTTGCGGAAGAGACGCGGAATATCCGTCACCGGGACATGCCCCGCGGCGCCTTCCCCATCCGCAGGCACCGCAGCCAGCGGGTTCTCTCCGCCGGCAGCGAAGGCCGGCGTCGGTACGACTTCCTGATCGGATGCACCAAGGCACACGCCGAGGCAAAGCCCGCGGATGCCGATGGCGGCGGCCATACTCCGAAATCGAAACCTGACTGACTGATGCGCAAAAATGGACCTGTTCATTGTACAAATGACTGCTCTTTCGCGTTCGACGCCATTGCCGCTGACGGGCGGCGCTCCAGGCCGGACTGCGCAACGGCAACCGCGGTCTCCTGCAGTGAGTGAACAACCGGGACGCGAAACGTCTTCATGTTCGGCACGCCACCCTCGTCCGGATCCCTGATCACCTCCACCGAGCCCTCCGCGGGCCGCACCGCGGCGATCCGGTAGCTCATCGACCCAAGGGAAAGCGATGAGAGGGGTTGCGCGGTGACAATCTCCGAGGAGCCTGTCACACGGTAGCGTATCCACGGATCGCCTACAAATTTGCGTTCCCGCGTGCTGAGCGCCGTCCGAGCTCCGGTGAGAGCGTTGCTGACCTGCGCTTCGGCCACCATCAGAGGACAGGCACGTCCTTCGGGATCGCCCAGTTGCACGCACACGAGACGCACCTCCTCCACGACATGAGCTGTTCCGCCCAGGGCCGATCCCCGGCGGGCAACCACGGTGTCCCCATCGGATGCATTCTCAAAAATTCCGAAAGGCTCCCCGCCCTGAGTCTGTCCAAAACCCACGAGCTGCACCGGAAAGAGCTGGCGGACAATCGCAACGACCTCGATTCCGAATTCGGGTTCGACCGGCTTCCCGAGTGCGGGATCGCCCTCCTGCCTTGCGGGCGGCGTGAGGCTCCACAAGGCACTCTCCGACAAGCGCCACATGGGTGGCGGCTCGAACACCTCAAAGCACCAGCCCTCTCCCCTCTCCTGGGCCTGCGGCTCAGGCCACGCCGAAGCCGAAGCCGTCGAAGCGTCCGGAAGTGGAAAATCCCCGCCCGGAACCGTCACTCCGGCCGGACGCCCCGACCTCGGCGGTTGTGGTTCTGGCAGACCGGGAGTCCGGAGCACCAGCCAGGCATGCTCCGCCAGCACGACCCCGATTCCCAGTACGGTCCACGCAATGAATCTTGCCCGCGCTCTCATCCCGATGCCTCGCCTTCGACGGGAATTTCGCCTCTTCCCCAGTCCTGTATCCATTCCGCAGTGACAACATACCGCGCGTACAATGGTGTCAGCCTGAGGGGCGTGCCAGCCGGTTCCGCCCTCGTCGGATGCATTTCGCGCGGGGACATTTGGCGATCCGCCGGCTCAAGGGATTTCGCTTCGACAGCAGTGACGCACCACGGGGCATCGCATCGGGCGAGATGATTGAGAAAGTGACGAAGCGTCGCCGTGGTTCCAATGAATCCCACCCGGAACGCGAGACACCCGAAACCCAACTTCCGAGCAATGCCACCCTCGGTGTCATGGGTAAAGTAGTCCGCTGCATCGCCCCCGGATTCCCGACTCGGGCGTACTTTCGATGCGCGCGCAACCTTGCCTTCTGGCACCGAGGGCCGTTCCCGTCGCACGGATTCAATGCGCCGGGGTCCTGCCGCAACAAGCGCGGCGACCAGGTCCTCGATCGCTGTGCTTTGGAGGAGAAGTTGCGGGATCAGCTCCGCCGCCGGGGCAACGCTGGCATGGGAGGCAAATCCGAATCTCAGGCCCGCGGGGATTTCGATGTCCTCGGCAAGGCAGAGCTCCGTCAATCCGTCGGCAAAGCGCGCGAGATCAAAGTAGGCCTCTGCGCGCTGCGACGTTTCCATCGATCCGGTTTCCTCCTGAAACCGTGAGGGACGCCCGAGCACGGCGGAGCGCGTCGCTTCCACGGATTTCATCGCGGCTTCACGCGCCGCTTCGCTGCGTTCAAGCATCGCGGGGGACGGCTGTGGCTGGAGTTCATCCAGCCTGCGCAGTTCCCGGACTGCGTCCTCCATTCTGCCACGTGACCGCGCCGCCTCCGCACGGTAATGCAGGACAGCGAAGCCCTCCGCCAGCAGACCGGTCAAACAACCCGCAAGGAGGCATCCCGTGCGGAACAGTGCGACAACCGAATTGCTCATGCCGCCGCCCTCCTCAAAGCGTTTCGCTCCGATTCATCCGGAGAATCACCTCAAACCCCAGGATCCCCTCGCGGCTTCGATCGAAGCGTTCCTGTTCAAATGCGGACACAAACGGAGACGCTGACATCGCCTCAAGAAAGGAGCGTACCCTCGTCTCAGCACTCTGGGCGGACGCCTCCGTCGCCTGCTCAAGCACCCGCCCCGACATCACCATACGCGCACCCATGGTTGACGCAGGCGCTCCGGCACCGGCGAGGGGTTGAAGGCGGTCGAGCCACATGTCCCCTGCGCCGCTCAGCCTCGCCTGGAGTTCGGAGAGGAAACGCACCCAATTGCCGCGGGCCGCAGAGAAGCTCCTCCAGCGGGCGATTTCCTCACCAGCCTTCTCGATCTTCTTCAGGTTACCGGCAATGCGCGCACGATTCCGCTCAAGCGCCCGAACCTCCCTCGCGAGTTCGCCCGTTTGCCGATCCATTGTCGCGGCAGCGTTCCGAAAG
>JAGOJU010000116.1 GCA_017994935.1 Opitutaceae bacterium | reverse complement strand
TCGAGTGCGAGGGATTCCCCGAACTCAGCCTTTGCTTCGCGGCCGACCGTGAAATCCGCCCCCGTTTCAACTCCGAGCCGGCCGTCTCCAGAACAATCAGCGAACAATCCGGCATGAATCGTGAAGGCGTCCTCGGTTGACTGACGTACCGCCTCGATGCGCTCGATAATGCGCTGGCCACTGGAAACCTCCACGGCGGTGCAGCCGGTGCAGGTGGTGTCGAGCAGGAGTGTGATGTTTGGCTCAGTTACGATCTTTTCGTAGAGAAGCAGGTCCCATTGGGAGTAGGATCGGTGCGGGTTGCGCGCCGCATCCTCGAGCCGCAATTCCTCGATGATGCCGGACTCGCGTGCACCCGGACGTCGCCCGTGAAAATCCGCGCCGACCGCATGCATGCGGATTTCGCTGGATGCGTTGCCGCCCAGCACGGAACGGTCCTGCAGCAGCACCACCCGGGTGCCGTTCCGGGCGGCGGCAAGCGCGGCACAGATACCCGCAAGTCCGCCACCCACGACGACGAAATCGGTATGAAGCTCGTGATGGGTCATCGGGTGATGGGAGTATAAGCGAGATGGCGCTCAGCGGTCGACCGGACGTGGAGTCATGGGCAGGCGACAACGGCAGGATCAGGCGGTGGCAGGTCGCGGGATTGGGAAGACCCTTCGTAGGTGGGCAAGGAGGCAGATGGCTCGGGATGATACAGCAGCGGGGGGCGTTGCAGCATGATGCGACAATCGCGAACCGGCTGGAATGGTTGCGACGCGCACCTTGCTGAAATCGTTCAGTGAACGATTAACCCGATGTTATTGAGCGAGGTGGAGTGATCCCATTGCCTGGGGGTGGAAGGATTTTTGTGAGCGCCTCGAACCAACGTTGCGCCATCTTCTCTGCCCCACGGGCATTCGGATGCACCTTGTCGGCCACGGTGTCCGCAACCCAGTCGAATCCAGTCGCTTGATCGACGAGCATAACCCGTTGGTCGCTCCGATCGAGGTGGGCTGCAAGGCGCGCGAGGGCGTTGTTCAATTCAGGAATATAGGAGTATTTTGGCAGTTTCCCTGATGGAATGACCTGGGCCAGCAGGATTGTCACGTGGGGGATCACCGCCCTGAAATCCGAGATAATTTGCTTGGTGGCGGCAATGATACCAGGTACGGGATGTTCCTCTTCGCTGTGGTTGTGACCACTGTGGAGAAGCACGATATCGGCCGGGTGGGCGCGAAAGTGATCGGGCACGGTTTTGGCGAGGAATTCGGTATTCTTCCCGCCGTAACCCTCGTGGGCGAGCGGACCGACGCTGCTTTCGCTGTGCTGGGTGCCCTCAAATTCAACCCTGTAGCCTGCGGCGAAAAGTTTCTCCCACAGAGGGTAGCGGTAATTTGAGAAATGGTCCGCGCCTGCGGTTATTGAATCGCCGACCGCCATGAGGCGAACGACACGAACAGCCTCTGTGGCGTGCAACCGTGGAGCGACGGTTGCGGTGGCCAGCAGGAGGCCCGCCAACGAGTGAATAGGATGGGGAAGGAGGCGAGGCATTGTACGAACCTTGTGACATCAAAATGAGGGTCGATTCCCAGCCTGTCGAAATTGTTCAGTCAGGGGGAAAGGGGAGTTTACTGAGCGATTTCAGTAAATACGGTGTTCCCGGCCGAGCATCCGCACGGCATAGCGGGAATGCCCCGATCGATTTGCCATCGGAAGTGCACCCCAGGATTCTCTGGCCTCACGGCTGATTTTCATGGGCGCTGTTTCCGGAACGGGTAAGCGCTTGCGGGCAGAAACCCTCATCCACCATCAACCAGGCTGACCTCATGAAAAGTTTCAATCCCGGCCATTGGGCGCTCGTTCTCTCGCTTTTCCTGTCCATTGGACTCCTTTCCTCATCTGCCCAAGCTGTTTCGACGATCCCAGCCGACGAGACGGTGCAGCAGCTCTCGACCTTCGAGGTGCGCAGCAGGAAGGACTCCGCCTATATGGCCGACAAGTCCGTTGCGACGACCGGCTTCGCCGCCGAGCTCTCAAAGATCCCTCTCGCGATTGGTGTCGTGACCGCCCAGTTCCTCGAAGATACCGGCGGAGTTGGCTTCAACGGCGTTGCGAACTACCAGGCAGCCTTCACCACCGATCAGGGCGGCATGGATAACGGCACCCGCAATTCGGCAGGCATCGACCCGACGGTCGGTGCGGTCACGGGGGGCGAGCCGCTGCGCATACGCATTCGCGGCCAGCCGATCAACCTCAGTCAGCGCAATGGTCTGCCGATGAAGTTTGGCTTTGGAACGGAGAACGTGGATCGCGTGGAGGTGGCCCGTGGTCCGATGTCTGTCTTCATTGGTGGTTCGACACTCGGTGGGGTGGTGAACCTTGTCACCGCCAAACCCATGTTTGAACCCACCTACAAGTTTGGCGTCCGCCTGGACTCAAACGAGAGCTATCAATTCCGAGCCGATCTCACCGGCCCGATCATCAGGCAAAAGCTGGCCTACCGCCTGATCGCGCAATTCAGTGATGACAACACCTGGCGCGACTTCAGCAACTCGACTACGGCTTTCATCAACCCGCAGGTGACCTGGCGTCCTTTCCGTAATCTGACGACCCGCCTGGAGTATGCTCACCGGGACTTGCGCGGCAACATGGTGAGCAACTCGATGCAGTCCACGCAGAATTACCAGGCAGACTACGACAATCCTTCCCAGGCTCTGCTCGACCTCGGCAAGAACCGGACCGGCGCACTTGCCGGCATCCCCTACACCGTAGCCGAATACCGTGCCCGCATCGGACGCACATTTGCCAACTGGAGGCTGGACAAGTTCACCGTTGATGGTCGCTGGCGTTCGCTTGGCGAGGGTGAGAGTTTCACGGCCGGTGATTGGTCGAGCGGATACGACGCCAATCATTTCGGCGAACACGACTCATTTTCCACGAAATACGACCTCGTCGAGAGCGAGACCAACTTGATCGTGGCGGATTGGCTCGAAATCCGAGTTTTTGGCCGCTGGGCAAACCAGCACAGCTACACGACATTCTTCAGCAACGCACTTCGACGCTATCCCGACGGGAGTACTCCGCTGCTTTCAGCCACGACGACGGCCACGAAGCGTCAGGAGACTCCGCTCAACGGCAAGATCGAGGCCGTGCTTACGAAGGAACTCTTCAAGATCAACCACAAGCTCCTTGCCGGCTATGAAGCGGCCTACAACCAGGCATGGTCGGTCAACCCGACGTTCAACTTTGCAGCCCTTGCGCCCGTGACAGCCTCGCCGAACGTCTCGGGCTCACCGGCGACCCTCACCGCATCCAGCATACTCAGTTACTTCGACCCCCGCGTGCATGCAGTGCCGAATTACGAATCGATCCTCACCTGGGCTGATGAAACCCTGGCTCCGGGTCTGACGGCCCAGAGTTATTCGCGCATCTTTCCCGAGGCCGGCTACGCTGCTTACAGTGGCAGCTTCTGGCGGGACCGTATCACGGCCTTTGTCGGTTACCGCAATAGTGAGATCCAGCAGTCGTCTTGGAATCTCGACCGCAATCGTGTGCGACTGAATCGATTCCTCAATACGGCCAAGACTTCCACGCAATCCCACACCCTTGGGCTCGTTTTCGAACCCGTCCCTGGCTTCAATTTCTATGTCAGCCGGAACATTGGCACGGATGCCGTGCCCGCAGGATCGCTGATCAACGCCGCCGCCGGATTCACCTCTCTTGTGACTGCTGAGGAGCGCGCCGCGAACCCCGTTCCGGACCTTGAAGGCACCGGCAATGAGGCGGGGATCAAGGTTGAGCTTTTTGATCGCAGGCTAGTCGGGCGCATCGGTGTCTTCGAACTCTCCCGCCGCAATACTGTCGTCATTGACAATGAGCGCACCGCGAATGACTCGCGCAATGTGGGCACGGCTGTCGACCCCAACCCCGCCACTCAGAACCTTGCCCAAACGGCCAGGGTCCAGTGGAACCGCACGATTGACGGCAATAAGTCGGCCGGCATCGAAGTGGGCTTCACCTGGATGCCAAACCGCAACTACACCGCCACGTTCGAAGCGAGCCATCTCTGGACCAACAAACTCACGCTATCCAAACCGCTCGCCGGTACTGCTCCAACGGCGGGATCGATGATCGACTACGCCATCCTCAATGGTCGTCCCCTTGACAACACTCCGGACGATACGCTTCGCCTCTGGCAGAAATATGGTTTTACGGAAGGTCAATTGAAAGGCGCTTGGGCTGGCTTGGGCATTCGCTATCAAAGCGACCTCATGCCTCTGGCCAGCAGTTCATCGTGGGGCACGGTGCTGCCAGGATGGACGGTGTTTGACGCCGCCTTGGGCTATCGCCTGCAGGTTGCGGGCCGACCTGTTGATCTCCAGCTCAACGTCGAGAATCTGACCGACAAGCTCTACTCCGCCGGCGGCCGTACCTGGTCGAACCCGCGCACATTCACCTTCTCGGCCACCACGCGCTTCTGATCCTTACTACAGGATTCCGCTTTCCAAAGCGGGAGTTTCACGACCTGCGCTGTTTGCCATGCCGATCCTCACGCAGGCTGAATACCTCCTGGGCGATGTCCTGGTCCGATATCAGGCACCCGCCGACAGGCCCGATGCTTGGGGGCTTGTGGTGCTGCCGGCCCGCCTGAGGGGCAGGACCGTGATGCCGCGGGAGTGGCTTGAAACGCCGGCGGTGTGCGGTCTGCCATCGGCTTGGAACAGGATTGCTGCCTGGGAGGTTGACCCTCTCGTGCATGCACATGTGACGGGCGACGCTTTGCCCGGCGGCTACGCCCAAGGCCGCACGCTGCGGTACTCTTCCACGACAAAGGGGCTGGCCGTGCAGGAACACGGATGTGTGACCGGGGATGGCCGGACCGTGGTGCGAACAACTTTGGCCTCCGCCCGGGGATTGCACTGTGTGCACGAGGTCAGTCACTCCTTTGGAAGCGGCGTGATCGAGATCCGCACCACTGCTGAAAACCGGTCCGAGAAGGCTGTTGTGCTCGAATTCCTAAGTTCATTCTCGATTGGAGGCATCACGCCTTTTGTCGCCGACGACGCGGCAGGTCGGCTCAAGATCCACCGGTATCGCAGCGCCTGGTGCGCAGAAGGGCGGCTGGAGACGTGCAGTGTTGAATCTCTTCAGCTCGAGCGTTCGTGGACCGGGCATGGTGTGCGCTCGGAACGTTTCGGCCAGGCGGGCTCGCTGCCGGTAAACGGTTGGTTTCCCTTTGTAGGCATCGAAGATACGACGGCAGGTGTCACCTGGGCTGCGCAGATCGCCTCGCCTGCGACCTGGCACCTGGAGATCAGTCGCCGGGCTGATCAGTTGGCTATCTCTGGTGCTGGTGCTGACCGCTTGCTCGGCGAGTGGCACAAGGTGCTCGCACCCGGTGAGAGCTTCACTGCTCCATCAGCATGGGTTACCGTGGTCGAAGGGGGGCTTGAGGTAGTCGGCAATCGCCTGGTGACCGAACAGCGGCGACGCGCCGTGGCCCGGCCGCCGGGAGAGAACGACATGCCGGTTGTCTTCAACGAATGGTGTACCTCCTGGGGACACCCAACACACGACAAGCTCGTGCAGCTGGCGTCCAGGCTTTCCGGAACGGGCGTGAAATACCTCGTCATCGACGACGGTTGGGCCGAGCGGGCGGGCGAAAAATTTCAGCAGAATGGAGACTGGCGCGTGAACAGACGGGCGTTCCCGGGCGGCTTGCGGGCAACCGCGGATGCCATTCGTGGCCACGGTTTGGTTCCGGGCCTTTGGTTTGAGTTCGAAGCGGTGAACCCCGGATCCGACGCCTGGTCGGAAACGGATCACCAACTGCAACGGGATGGCGTCCCGTTGCAGGTCGGTTCACGGCGCTTCTGGGATTTTCGTGATCCGTGGGTCCATGATTATCTCGCCAACCGCGTCCTGGCCCGACTGCGTGACGACGGATTCGGATATCTCAAGATCGATTGCAATGATTCCATTGGACCGGGTGTGGACGGGCCGGAGTCACCGGGAGAAAACCTTCGCCAGCATATCGCCGGAGTGCATCAGTTCTTGAAGCGCCTTCAATCGGAGCTGCCCGGATTGGTGATGGAAAATTGCTCTTCCGGAGGCCACCGACTTGAGCCGTCGATGTTGGCGCTGTCTGCGATGAGTTCGATCTCCGATGCCCACGAAACGCCAGACATGCCGATCATCGCTGCCAATCTGAATCCACTCATTTGGTCGGCGCAAAAGCAGATCTGGGCCGTGGTGCGACATGGAGACACCGTGCGGCGCCTGGCATATTCGCTTGCTGCGAGCTTCCTCGGAAGGATGTGCCTGTCAGGTGACATCCTGTTGCTCGGCGAGGCGGCCGCGCGTTTCGTACGCAATGCCGTGGACTT
>JAGOJU010000009.1 GCA_017994935.1 Opitutaceae bacterium | reverse complement strand
GTCCGATGGTGTAGGTCAGACCGGCCTCGCTCGGACGTACCGCTGAAATGCCGGCCCGGCCCGCGGCGACCGTATTCCGGATCTCGAGAGGCATCTCCTCTCCCGCAGCAAGGGTGATCTCTGCCCGTCGCGGAGAGAGAATGGTGAAGTTCCGCTGATCGTTGAGCGACAGCCGGGCGAGCAAGAAGTGTGCGTCGGGAGCGTCTGCAGCCAACTCGATGGTGTGCACCGTCGGTGCCGCGAGCAGGTTTGAAAGCGGAATCGCCCCCCTGCCGTCCGAGGTGGGGATTTCAAGTTGAACCAGCTCATCGACGTCGTCGCGTCGCTCGCGCAGGTACCGGATTCGCACCGGATAACGAAGTGTTCCCTCCACCGAATACGTGAGCGCCATGCCTCCAAAGGCACTCTCCACTGCGGTCATGACCTGTTCGTTGCTGATCCCGAAGCGCGCAAGCTTGGCGGGCTCCAGGCGGATCTCCGCGTAGGGCTTGCCTCCCTCGCGTTGCACCTGAACGTCTGCTGCGCCGGGTGTCGGTTGAATCACCTTCTCCGCACCCTCGGCAAAATGTTCGAGCGCCTCGGAATCGTCGCCCAGCAACTGCAGCGCGATAAGACTGCGGATGCCGGTCGACAGCATGACCACGCGAGTTTCGATCGGCTGGAGCCAGCTCGGCGCAACCCCGGGGATATCCGTGATGGCCGCAAGCGCCGAGCGCACCTCCTCCAGCGTGCGCGGCCTGCGCTCGGTGCTGCCGTCGGGCCTGGTGATTTCGTGCACCGGCCATTCCTTGTAGGGTTTCAGCTCGACAACGGTCTCGATCATCCCGAGAGGCGCAGGATCGAGCGCCGTCTCCGCCCGGCCCATCTTGCCCATCACACCGGCCACTTCCGGCACCGTTTCCATGAGTCGGTTCTGCGTGAGCATGATGCGTTGCGTTTCTCCAATGCCTCCGGTCGCCGGGATCGAGGGCATGAACAGGAAGGAGCCTTCATCCAGAGGCGGCAGAAAACTGGAACCGGCGCCTGGAAACCAGCGGGTCATGTCGTGATCAGCCCGGGTTTGGGTGAGGTCCGCGCCGGCGAGTGAGAAGAGCTTGCGCAGCGGCCAGCTCAACGTCTGCCAGCCTGCGCCGAGCAGATAGCCGCCGACCGCCATCGTCACGATGGTCACGGTAAAGGCCACCTTGTGACGGATGATCCGCTCATAGGCCCATTCATAAGCCACGTGGATTGCGTGACTCATCGGATTCTCCTCGTAGTTCACGAGGCGCTCCCGACCAAGCCTCCAGACCACCGACCCCGAAAGCACCGCGATCAGCGGGGCGGCCAGCCATCCCGGCAGGCTGATCTCCCACCGGCCGTGGTCCATCGGCAGCGACCAGCCGTCCCGAATGAACCAGCCAAAGCCAATACCCGCCGCCGCACCCGCAAGGGCGATCAGGATCGATCGGCGCACGTGCCAGGGGGGCAGCAGCAGACGGCAGAGCACGGGCACCAGCAGGGTTCCAAAAAGCACGGCGCCGCTGATCGCGAGCGATTTCGTCAATGCAAGCGGCTCGAACAACCGCCCTGCCTGATCCGTAAGGGCAAAGATGGGAAGGAACCCGATGATCGTTGTCGCGGCCGAGGTGAGCAAAGGTCGCGCCACCTCCTGCGCCGCGTGAATCACCGTGTCCGTGATCTCGCTGTCGAAGGGTGAGGCCGGCATCGCCCTGCCCTCGCGGCGGCACCTCTCCTGCAGGTCCACCAGATGCTGCGTGATGTTTTCCGTCATGATGATGCCAAAATCCACCATCACGCCGATCGCGATCGCGATGCCCGCAAGGCTCATGACATTCGCACCCACGCCGAAAAAATGCATCACGAGGAACGTGAACAGCATTCCAAGCGGAAGGCTCACCGCAACCGCAAGGCTCGCCCGCACATGAAGCAGGAAGGCGACAACCACGAGAACGGTCGTGAGGATTGCCTCGATCAGCGTGTCCGTGACCGTTTCGGTGGTCTCGTGGATGAGCTGCGACCGGTCGTAGAACGCGACCGCGGTGAGTTTTTCGCGATCAAGCGAAGGCTGGAGGTCCATCAGGCGCTTCTTCACCGCACCGATCACGGTCTTCGGATCCTCCCTCACGCGCATTCCGATGATTGCGCCGACGTGCTCCTGGTATCCATCCGCGAGGACCCCCTGGCGGAATTCTCCACCGAGATGCACGTTTGCGATGTCGCTGAGCCGCACACCCGCGCCTTTCATGCGGTCGCCGCGGATGACAATGTTCTCCACGTCGCTGACGGATCGAATGAAGCCCACTCCGCGGATCATCGTCTCCACGCCGGACTGCTCCACGCTCATGGCTCCCACATCGCGGCCGGCGTTCCTCACAGCCATCATCAGCATTTCCAATGTGATGCCCTGGGCCTCGAGCCGGGTGGGCTCGACGTCGATCTGGTACTCCCGAACGACTCCGCCTGCCGGAGCGACCTCGGCCACTCCCGGCACGCCACGCAGCGCCGGGACAACAATCTGGTCTAGCACGTAGCGCTTCTGCTCGAGGCTCGCCGCCCCCTGAAGCGTGAAGGCATAGACCTGCCCCATCGCGGTCGCGTCGGGTCCCAGTCGCGGCGTCACTCCTGCGGGAAGGATTCCCTGAAGCTGCGAAAGCCGCTCCAACACGCGCGTACGGCACTCGTACAGGTCGCGGCGTTCCTCGAAAATCACATAGAGGTAGCTGGCGCCGTAGAGCGACATGCCGCGCACCGTCTGGACACCTGGCAGCCCCTGCAATTCCCGCGCGAGGCGCGCCGTGATCTGCGCGTCCATGTCCTGCGGGCTCTTGCCCGGCCATTCCGCCCAGACGATCACCTGATTGTCGCTCAGGTCGGGTATGGCATCGACCGGGACGTGTCGCCATGCCCACAGGCCCGCGATCGCAAGGAGCAACGAGGCAGCGAGCGTCAGGAAGGAATTGCGGATGACAAAACTCAGCATCGAATCTGAAGGGAAGGGACCGTGCTTCTCCCGCGTTTCGCGAAAAACATCACGGATCAGTGTTGATGTGATCCCGCGGGAGCCACGGCCCCGGTGGGATAGAGCAGGCTGGGCGTTCCCGCGAGTTGCGCCTGACTGTCGATCAGGAATGCGCCCTGCGTGGCGACCTCATCACCCGGCCTCAGGCCTGCGCGCACGACGTAAAGATCATTCCCCGACTCGTCCTCCAGCCTTGGGCCTAGCGCGAGCGGAGCGAGTTCGAAACGGATCCGCCCGTCGCGCTGATGATCGACAACCCGCCAGGCGACGTTGCGCACGCCGGTCGAGAGCACCGCTGTCTTTGGAACAAGCGTGAACGTTCCCCATGTTTCTCTCCGCGAGGGATCGGCGGCCTCAAGGTCCGGCGCGAGAACCGACTCGATGCGCGCATTCACCAGGCTTCCCGGCAACAGCCGTCCCTTGGGATCGCGAAGGTGGATGTGCACCTCGCGCGCGCGGATTTCAGGGTCCAGTTCCGGAGCCACCCACGCGATCTCCGCGTCGATTTCAGGCAGTTCACCCCAGTCATCCGAGGAAAGCCGCACCGGTTGTCCGACCTTGACCCAGTGGGCGCGCAATTCCGGCACGTTCACCACGAGCATGTAGGCGAAAGGCTCGACGAGCCTCACGAGGGGCGCATCCGCGGTCACCTCCTGACCGACCTGAGGCAGCGGTGACCCCGGCAGGGGTTCGCCTTCTTCCATCGAGCGTACGACACGGCCTGCAAACGGACTTGTGATGGTGACGGTGTCCAGCGGGGAGCCGCCCTTCAGGATGGCCATGGCAACCTCCGCGAGGTTCCAGCGGTCAAAACGATCGGTGAGCGCCCGGATCGTACGCTGGTCGCCGAGTTTGACGGCAGCGGCGAGTTCACCCTGGGCTGCAAACACCTCGGGACTGTAAAGGTCGACGATCGGATCGCCTGCCTCGACGAGCATTCCCAGATGCCGGGCTGCGTGGTGCCGTTTCACGACACGTCCGGCCACACGCGGGATGACAACCTGGAGCGTGCGCTCGTCGTAGCGGACAATGCCATAGGCACGTACCAGGCTGCGGGCGGGGCCTTCGGTCACGGCTGAAAGGTGCACCTCCATGCGTCGCTGCTGTTCACGCGTGAGTTCCCCGGCGGTGACCTTTGTCAGTGTCATCCCGCACACAGGACACTTCCCCGGCCTTGTGCCGATGAAATCCATCATGGGGCAGGCCCACCGTTCACCCGCATGTTCACCGACACCCGGTTCGTCGGCATGGGTGCTCACGAAGAGCACGTCGCTCGGCAGCAGGATGATCAGACCGGCGCCGAGCAGAAGTCCGGCTGCGGCAATGGCGAGGGAGATCGAGCGCATTGCGGGCTATTTCTTGATGACCTCGTTGCGCAGGTAGTACGGACCGTAGCGGTCGGGATCCGACTTGAACTTGGCAGGGCACATCTTGCAGCCGAAGCCGATCTTCCGGCCCATGTACTCGAGCGTTGGGAGGCTTGGATCAACCTCCATGCCACAGATAGCGCAGACCGTATTGACCGGTTTGTCCTCATCCGTCGCCGTTGCCACTGCCTTGGATCCATGACTGGCGTGCGGATCGCCCGCCTTGCGCTCCACTTCGGGTGCTGGAGGCGGTCCGGGAGAAGCCACCGCGGGAGCAATGGGATTGTTCACCATGGGCAGGTAGTCGCCCCCGCCGGCGGCATGTGTTTCGTGTCCCGCATGGGGATTGAACTTCGCCGCGCGAACCACAAGGGCGATCAGGGCGCCGGCCACAAACGTGCCGAGAAACAGGAAGATATTTCGAATCATGATGGGTCAGGGTTGGGGAATGATGAGATCGGCGGTCGGATAGTAGCGCCACAGTTCCGCCCTAGCCGTTCGAACGGCGGTGTCGGCACGAATGATCTGGATCTCCGCCTCCATCGTCTTCTCCAGAAGTTCGACCACCTCAAGGACGGTCGAGGCCTGTCCGCTTCCGGTGGAAGCCGCACGGAGCAAACTCTCATACTCGGCCTCGAGACGGTCCACGGTCTCCCGGCTCAGGCGACGCGCGATTCCGGCCAGGTGCTCCGCGCGCTCCACTTTCCGAAGGGCGGCATCGATCCGGTGGCGCACCGCATCGGCGTCCGCAAGCGCCGCGGAGCGTTCGGCTTCCGCGGCACGGGCATCGGCTCGGGCGTAGCCGCGACTCCGGAACGGAAGGTCGGTAGTAAGAGCCACACCGAGCGTGTTGTCATTTCCCATGGAGCGACGCTCCTGCTCGAAACGCACGCCCACGGATGTCATGGGATTTGCGGATGCATGGGCCATCCTCACCCGCGCCTGCGCCTCGGCGCCGCGCGCGGCGGCGAACCGGACTGCAGCAGCCTCGTCGATACTGATCTCTGCGGGCAGCGGGGCGGCAAATGCGGGAAGCGCCGCCTCCGGTCTCCAACCCAGCCGCCCACGGACATCCGACAGCGCATCCGCCGCGTTGCGGCGCTCCTCCTCGGCCATGAGTCCCATCGATGCCAGACGCGCCTGCACTGTCAGCCTGTCGGACAGCCGCCCGGATCCCGTGGCAATGCGTGCCTCCACGCTGCGGAGGACAGCATTCAGGCGTTCGAGCTGGGCCTCCTGGAGCCGCAGCCGCGCGAGGGATCCTTCCGCCTCTGCAATCGCCCCTGCAACCTCTGCAGCAAGTTCACCTGCAAGCATCGCGTGGTCGGACCTGGCCATGGAAACATCGGCCCGCGCACGATCGCGGTCCGCCGAACGTTCACCGCGGCGCGGCAGGGGCTGCATCACATTCACCTCCCACATGGTCGATCGCTCATTCATCGGCCCGACCATCCGTGACGCCATGCCTTCGACCTCGATGTCGGCCAGGCGGCCGGCCGCCCCCAGCCGTTCCCTCGCGGCGTCCGTGCGATGTACGGAAGCGTTCAATGCGGGGGCGGTTGCGAGCGCCCGCAGGAACTCGGCCTTGTTTTCGGTTGAGTCTTGCGCAGCAGCACACGGGCCACTCCACGGCAGAGTGGCCATGGCAGGAAGGATCAGGACTCGGATGATTCTCATAGGGAGCAGAACCTGCCTGCCGTCGCGACTGGCGACATGGGCAGACTCAATGTTTTCCCTCGTGACCGTCCGAAACGGATTTGCCCGAATTGGCCTTGGCCGCCTTCGCGGCATCGATCTTGGCCAGGTACTTCGCCGGGTCCTTGAGGAAATCATCCTCACAGCCTTCGCAGCAGAAAACCACCAGGCGGTCGCGCTGACCAGCAACGCGATAGATATATTCGGGCGAGTCGCCCATGCTGCCGAGATCTTCGCCCGAGGCGACACACACCGTGAGGGGATAGGACTTTCGGGCCTTTGCCGCCCAGGCCGCGTCCTTTTCGGTGACCCTGATCAGCTTGCCGGCGGAAACGTTCGCAGCGGCGGTGGGAGGGGATTGTTTTTCCGCTGCCGTGAGGGATGCGGCAATCGCCAGAAATCCCGAGATGGTGAGAATTGAGAGAAGTGACTTCATGGAAGGAGACATGTTCACCGAACCCTACCCCGCACCGGTCGAAAACCCTCGAAATTCCTGCAATCTGCCGTCAAGACCCGCCTCATCGCTATCCCGTGCGGATTTTCTGGGGGCGCATTCGGAATCGGGAGGGTAAACGGACTACACCAGACTTGAGGAATGATGGTCATTCTGGGTTCATCGCAGCGACGACTGATGCACGGATTCGCGCATTCGATTCCAATTGAGGTGAAAGCCTATGGCATGCGCCGTTGCCCGAGGCCGGGCGCGATGCGCCTGAAGTGGCCGCGGGAGGCCGCTTCATTGTGCGTACCCTTGCGCGCCCATTGGGCACAACCTTGAGCCACCCTGTAGAAAACTTCATGACAACCCGATTCACTCCACTCCACCTGTTCCTCTGTCTGTTGTGCCTTGCCGCCGGGACCCGACTCGCCTGGGCGAAGTCCCCAAACATTCTCTTCATCCTCACCGACGATCAGCGTTGGGATGCGATGAGCATCGCCGGAAACAAGCATCTGAGAACGCCGAATATGGATCGGATCGGGCGCGAAGGGGTCTATTTCAAGAATGCCTTTTGCACCACATCGCTTTGCTCGCCAAGCCGTGCAAGCATCCTGAGCGGCGTTTACGCGCACACCCATGGCGTCACGAACAACTTCACCGAGTACCCAAAGAGCCTGAAGAGCTTTCCGCTCGTCCTCCAGGCGGCTGGCTACGATACGGCCTACATCGGCAAATGGCACATGGGCGAGGACAACGACATGCCGCGTCCGGGCTTCAACTGGTTCGTCACGCACAAGGGCCAGGGAAAGTACTATGACACGGAATTCTGCTTCAACGGCGAGCGGCGGGAGGTGATGAAGGGGTATTACACCCATGTCGTGACGGAACTGGCGGAGAAGTGGCTCAGTCGTCCCCGTGGCGAACAGCCCTGGTGCCTGATCGTCGGACACAAGGCCGCGCACAGTTTCTACATCGATGAGCCCAAATACGAAAACGCCTTCGCAAACGTAAGGGTGCCCTACCCTGAGACCGCCTTCATGCTCGACGACAAGCCGGACTGGATCCGGGAACGGCTCTATACGTGGCACGGGATCTACGGTCCCCTCTTCGACTGGCGGAAGAAGTTCCCCGATGACCGGCCGGAGGCGGTGAAGGACTTCGAGGCCATGACACACGCCTATTGGGGCACGTTGCTGTCGGTGGACGACAGCGTGGGCCGGCTCTATGCCTATCTTCAGAAGCGCGGTGAACTGGACAATACGATCATTGTCTTCATGGGCGACAACGGTCTGCTCAATGGCGAGGATGGGATGGTCGACAAGCGCACCATGCACGAAGCAAGCATCCGCATTCCCCTGGTCGTCCGGTATCCGGGACTCACACCGGTCAATCGGCCCAAGGTGGTTGAACAGCAGGTGCTCACCATCGACATCGCTCCGAGCCTGCTGGAGCTCTGCGGAGCGGCCCCGCTGCCGCATATCCAGGGGAAATCCTGGGTGAACCTGGTTGCGCACGGCGATCCCACATGGCGGACGTCGTGGTTTTATTACTACAACTATGAAAAACAGTTTCCGTACACGCCCAACGTTCGGGGCGTGCGTACAGACAGCTGGAAATACATCCACTATCCGCACGGAGATGGAACACCCGACCGTCACATGGCCGAACTCTACAACATCGAGTTCGACCCGGAAGAACGCCACAATCTCATCGCGAACCCAAAGTACACCTCCGTGGTCTCCGCTTTGAAAACCATGTTGAGCGACCGCATGCGGGAAACAGGACTCACGGAAGCCAATGACCGGATGCCTGTGGACGAAGGCATCAAACAGGAACTGCCCGACGCGAAGATCCGCTAGCCTCTCCCTCCTCAGTAGGGAGACTCCAGCCTGAGGCGGGATTCTGCATTTGCCTCGATCTCGACACGAGCCAGCAATGCCGGCTTCATCTCACGGGCGGCATAAAGCCGTGCCTGGTCATTGAAATGCTTCGAGTTGGGATCATTGCTGTTTCCCAACGGCAGCACGGTCCCAGCAGTGACCTTGCCCTTCAGGTAGGCGACCGACTGGAGCCACGACGAACCACTGTCGGCGAGGTATTGACCATTCTCCATCGTCTTTGCGCCCACCATGAAAAGCGTGCTGAAGGGATCCTTCCCTCGCTCCGATCCCGCACCTGGCACGGGTACTTCAAGATCGCCCCGACGAATCACATGGAGTTGCCCCCAGGTGACCGGCCCACTGCCCCAGCGTTTCTCGAGCAGGTCGAGGCCGGCATCAAACAGGGTCATCAGCCCCTTGGGTGACTGTTTTTCCAGCTGCCGCAACGAAAGACCTTCATTCTCCGCAGCCTGAAGAAACCCAGCCAGGAGCGGCAGCGCCTGGTTCCCGATTGTCGCAAATCCATCCCATTCCCGGAGGATCCGCAGAGCGGCCGCCCGCTTTTCGGAGCCGCCTTTTCCGCCCGCGCCCATGGAGCCAGCAGCGCCGAGGATGCGTTTGACCAGCGGTTCGGCGGTGAGCGTCCTGAGATCGAAGGTGATGGCCGCAACGCTCGCCTGGTCATGTTTGGCCCGCGCTTCGATCAGATCGATCGCGCGATGGGCACGCGAATCCGTTGCCAGTTTCGTACTCTGGCTTCCATAACTTCGCGGGTACTTGCCGGGCTTCAGATCTCCACCCCGCGTCACCGTGAAGGCGTTATTGTTGCAATTCACGAGATACCCGCCGGACGGATTGACGATGTGCGGAAGTTTCCGCCAGGAAAGCGCAGGCCCCCATTCCGTCTTCGCCGAGGATCCGTCGACCGGAGCATTCCAGGCCAGCGACTCGTCGCGTTCCCGGGCCGCGCAGAGGTAATAGTATCCGATGTTGCCGCTGCTGTCGGCGGCGACGCAGTTCCACTTGTAGCCATGCGCACGATCCAGGGCTGCCTCAAACTCGGCGAGCGACGTCGCGCCCATGGTATTGACCCAGTCAAGGACCTCGGAATGCGACTCGAAAGCGGCGAGGCGCACGGCAAATGCCTCGTTTGCCTTTCGATCTTCCTGCATGATCGGACCTTGGTGACTGAAGCGCACGACGCGCTCTATCCGCTGCACCTCTCCATTCTCCCCACGTGCCTCAACGGCAAATGTCTCGTTGCGAAGATTTCTCCACGCGCCCTCGTAGAGGTATTGGTTCGGGTTGGCGGGATTCAGCTTCAGGCGATAGACATCGGCGATGTCCGCACCGTTGTTTGTAAATCCCCAGGCCAGATCGGCGGTGAATCCGATGGCGACACCCGGGCATCCGGCAAAGGAGGCCCCATAGATCCATCGGTCGCCGACAATCAGGTGCGCCTCGTGCCATTTGGTAGCTCCCTCCCATGGCAGATGCGGATCCGACATCAATCGTGTCGATCCATCCGAGGTGCGGCTTGGGCGCAGCGCCCAGATGTTGGAGGCGCCGTTCCGATCCAGAGCCATGGCAAGTTCGCGTTCGCGCCGTGAAGCCGCCTTTCCGGACAGGTCATCCCTGGCGACACCCAACGACTGCTGAAGCTGACGGAGTTTGGTGATCGCAATGACATCCACGCCGGAGATATCGCCGAGCCATGACGGCCGCTTTTCGGGATGCTCCGAAAGGAATTTCGCAATGCCCATTGCAAAGGCGTCCACAAGCCTTCGATCGGCCGCACTTAACGACTCGTAGTTCCGGCGGGCGACCGTCTGGAGTCCAAAGATCCGCACGGAGAAATCCACCTCGATTGAGCCACGCCGTCCATCGCCACCGTGCAGGGCACTCTCTCCCCTAGACGCAAGGATCCCGGAAAGAACGACCGGCAGGTTATCCTCGGCATGGCAATACCCCTGTCCGAAGAGCACATCGGCAAGGGTCGATCCGCGGATGTGGGGAACGCCGTAGGTATCGCGGACAATCTCGACAGGATCGGCTCCCGCGGGAAGCACACAGACAGCGACGATGGCAAACGTTCGAAGGTGGCCGAGAAGATGCATGATTGATCGGGGAAAATTCGATTGGGCGGGCTAAATCTTCAGAAAGAGCTTTCGTTTGTACATCCACCAGCAGGCCACCCACATCACAAGCAGCGTGAGTGTCCTGAAGATGATGATGGCATAGTCACCCTTGATCGCAAAATCGAGATGCGAACGGAGCCTATCCATCACCCAGTCGCGGAAGTAAATGTCCATCAGGTAGGCGGCGATGGAATTCACACCAACCACCACGAGCGGAAACGTCCAGCGCTTCCACCCTCGAATTTCCACGAGATAGTAGAAGCAGGCGAGCAGGAAGACGACGATTCCACCGCTGTAGAAGGCCCAGGAAGGCGTCCAGATCCGTTTCACCACGGGGCATACTGTGACGCCCGCGCTGTATCCCAGCATCGTGCAGACCAGCGCGGTCAGCAGCATCCAGACCAGCTTGTCCCGGGGCGAACCCACTCCACGGAGCCGGGCGCCCGACATCAGGCCCAGGGTCATGGTGATGAGCGATGGCGCGAAATTGAGGGTGACGTAGCCTCCGGGATTGTAGTCGAAGGGTTTCTCCCGTGGAAACAGGTTTAGAAACCAGCGGTCAAATTCTGCTCCGACATTGGTTCCCATGTTCCAATGCGAAAAGAACCCTGGGAGTGTGACCGCCTCCAGCATGCCCGGACGGACACCGACCTGTGCATAATTGAAGTTCGCGGGCGGAGGAGGATAGGTTGCGAACAGCATCCAGCTGGCGATCCCGAGCAATCCGATTGCCAGCCACTGGCTCCGCTCGGTGGTCAGCGACAGCAGGAAAAGAAAAGGATACCCCAGCGCAATCTGGGCGAGGACATTGGTGAAGAGGAACATCGTCCGCTCCGCTCCCGGCTTCGTGACGATCACGAGGCCGATGAGCAAGAGGACAACGGTGCGCCATGCGACGTGACGAAACTGGCGTCCGAGATCCTCACCTGCCTCGCGCCGCTTGCCGTAGCTGAACGGCATGGCCACGCCCACCATGAACATGAATGCAGGCTGGATCATGTCCCACGCGCCGCCACCGAGCCAGAGAGCATGATCGGTCTGGCTTGCCAGGAACTGCCATCCGTCGGAGTCGGGAAACCGGCGCGCAACGTCCCTGAATCCAAATCCCGCTGAAAGCAGGAAGAGCATGATCGCTCCGCGAAAAGCATCGAGCGACAGCAGCCGACCTGACAGGGCCTGGGGCGCGGCCACGGGGGCATCGGTTCGGTCAGACGTCATGGGTTTTCCGTTTCAAAGCGAAAAGCCTCTTTCCTGCGCGATACCAGCATGCCTTGAAGAAAATTGCACCCAGGAACATGGGAGATTCGATACTTGAGGACGGGGAGGCGCGTACGGGATGGGGTTATGACGCGGCTCTTGGTTCAGTGGTTACCTTCTTCATTTGAACGTCAGCTTCGAGCCTTCCCTCAAAGTCCCTCAGGGACGCGGGCTGCGTTCTTTCGCGCTTGCCCGGAGCCACGACTCCGCATGCTTCCCGATTCCGGCTGGCCGGTCCGGTTCCGGACTCCTCCTCTCTTTCATGTCAAACGCCCCCTTCCGTCCGATCGTCAACGAGCCCGTGCCTGCGCTTCAGCGCTGGGGCGAACCCGAACTCATGAGGCTGTCCTCCATGGTTCGTCAGAAATCGCTGTTCTACTGGAAGGGTCCGCAGAATGCGGCGCTCCAAGAGGAGTTCAGGAAACACTACCCTCTCAAGCACCTCTTCACAACCTCCTCCGGCAGTGCCGCGCTCCATGTGGCGGTCGCCGCTCTCCGGCTCAAGCCGGGCGATGAAGTGATAGTTTCCCCTCTCACCGACATGGGCTCGCTCATCGGCATCCTTTTCCAGCAGGGCGTGCCTGTCTTCACGGACCTCGATCCCCGAACCTTCAATACCGATCCCGACGGAGTCCGGCATGCCATCACACCCAGGACGCGGGCCATCATGGCGGTGCATCTCGCCGGAAACCCCTGCGACATGTCATCCCTCAATGCCATCGCCATTGAGCACGGGATCGCTGTCATCGAGGACTGCGCACAGTCCTGGGGCGCCCGTCACAAGGGAACCCCGGTCGGACTCCTGGGCGACATCAGCTGCTATTCGTTCAACGATTTCAAACACCTGTCCTGTGGTGACGGCGGCGTGGTCGGCACCAATCGTGATGATCTTGGAAACGGCCTCACGAAATGGGGGGACAAGTGTTATGACCGAACGACGTCCGCCCGCGATCCGGAAGACCTCGCGGCAAACTATCGTATGGGGGAGCCCCTCGCGGCGGTTGCAGCTGCGCAACTCACCCGCCACGAGTCGATTGTCGGCAGCCGCGTCCGGAACGGCACGCGTCTCACAGAACGGCTCGGCGAGATAGAGGGAATCCATGCACCTCTCACGCATCCGGGTGACACCCACAGCTACTGGTTCTATCTGTTTCGACTGGAGCTGTCAGCGTTTCGCGTCAGCCGGAATGAATTCGCAGACGCACTAAGGCACCAGGGTGTCGCCGCAAACCCCGGATACCTTCCCATGCCGGTGTATCGCTACAAGGTTTTTCAAAATCACAACTTCTTCGGCGGGACGTGGCCCGCCAGGGATCTCGGCGCAACCTCGATGGATTACACGAAGGTCCGTTGCCCCGTCGCCGAAGAGATCCTCCAGGATTGCATCACTCTGCCCTTCAACGAGGCGATGACCGACACCTACATCGACAAGGTTGCGCTGGCGATCCGGCATGTCGCAGCCGAGCTGAGACGCCCATGACATGACTCCGCAACCGGTCGCAGCCGGCGCGGAGCCGCGCCCGGCAATTCAGCCTGCCGCACCTTCCGCAGCAAGCGCGAGTTGCACATCCCTGCCGGACGGTTGTTGATAGATCCGCAGTTCGAGCTCTCCTATGACGGCCGTGAGGTGGTCAAAAATGTCGGCCTGGATTGCTTCGTGAATGGCCCAGCGGGTGTCGTTGGTGAAGACATAGATTTCGAGCGGAAGCCCGTGTTCGGTCGGAGCGAGTTGGCGGATGAGGAAGGTCATTTCCTGATGAATCCCCGGATGTGCGCGAAGGTAGGCGGTGCAGTAGGCACGGAATGTCCCCATGTTGGTGATGCGTCTGCCGTTTCCCAGGATCGAAAGGTCACTGCCGCGTTCTTCGTTTGCCCGGGTGATCTCCCCTCGCTTTTCACGCAGGTAGTCGCTCAACAGATCAATCTTTGTCCACCGCTCGACCAGGGCCTCGTCCGCAAACCGGACGGATTGAAGGTCGATCTGGAGCGCCCTTTTGATCCTGCGCCCGCCGGAATCAAACATTCCCCGCCAGTTCTTGAAGGAACTCGAAATGAGATCATACGAGGGAATCGTGGTGATGGTCTTGTCCCAGTTCTGCACCTTGAGAGTGGTAAGCGCAATGTCGGTGACGAACCCGTCCGCACCCGCCTTGGGCATTTCGATCCAGTCCCCAAGCCGCACCAGGTCATTTACCGAGATCATGATGCCAGCAACAAAGCCCAGGATGGCATCCTTGAAAACCAGGAGCAGGACGGCTGTGAGTGCGCCTATCCCCGACAGCAGGTAGATGGGCGATTGATCCAGGATCGTGGAAAGCACCAGGATCAGTGCAACCGCACTCGCCACAAGTTTGATGGCCTGGAAGAATCCCTTTAGCGGCAGGTCGGATTTTTTCTCCTTGCGCTGGATGATCAGCGCAAGGGCGTTGAGGAAGGCAAAAAAGACCGCCAGCCAGATGAGAGTGAGGTAGATGCCGACCGCAGTCTTCAGTGCGGACAACGTTTCAGGAGCCGCACCGAGAACATCATCCCCGAGGGCATTGATCGCCATTGCCGGCGCCAGGTGCGAGAGCCGTGTGAACACCCCGCTCTCCAGCAAGGCATCATCCCAGGTGAAACGCGTCCGCTTCACGAGAATCGACACGCTCCGCAGGATCACCTGCTTTGCGACCACATTGGCCACCCATGCCAGCCCGACCAGCGCCAGAATGCCTATGACCACCGTGACGCGATGCGCCACCTCGGGCGACAGGCCGTGGGCAGCAAATCTGTCCTGCAAAGAATTCAACATTTCCGTGATCATCCTTTCCATCAGTGTGCAGCCGGTATGATCACGCAACCCCGCAGAACAAATTGTCCGCGGTCGGTTCCGACGATTCCCTTCCTCCGCAGGAAAACAGACCCCCTCAGCGTTTCACCGCGACCTTGCCCCAGGTCAGCGCCTTGTTTCCAGGATCACCGGCAGCCACACGCTCATCGCCGAACGCCCACGGTTGGCCCACGCAAAATAGGGAATGAGGGTCACTTCAAACGGTCGCAATTCCAGACTTCCCAATGGTCGATAGAGTGTCTGCCAGTTCTTGCCGGCGAGCCTCAGCCCCTCGCCCCTCAGGCAGACCACCGAGGCGGAGAGCGGCGCATCCGCGTGGGCAAGCCCGACAACCGGCTTGAATGACCCCTGCTGCGAAAGGTAGACCTCCGGCACCTTCACCCCTTCAGGAAGATCCTTGGACTCGATGCAATAAACGACGGGTCCCCGCATCACGGCGACCTGGTTGCGGGTCGCCTCCACCCGCGGATCCGCCGCGATCAGCTGTGTTGGCATCGGCAGTACGAGCCTGAGAGTATCACCTGCACGCCACACCCGTTCAACCGAGGCATAGCCATGCGACATCCGGAGTTCCTCTGTTTTTCCGTTCACCGAAAGCACGGCACCCGAAGACCAGCCAGGGATGCGCAGCCTCAAGTCCACCGCAGCTGGCGGTGCCTCGCCAATGACAATCCTCACATCGCCGCTCCAGGGATAGTCTGTCAGCTGCTCGAATGCGAACGGCTGCCCCGATAGGAGATTCACGTTCACCTTGCTGCCGCCGTAGTGGTGGATCCAGACCCCGCGGTCATCGAGATTGTAGAAATAGGAGGAGAGCTCGGCGATGGTGCGCAAGAGATTGGACGGGCAGCAGATGCTCTTCCTTCCCGGCTGGGTGCGCAGCACCATGTCATTGACGCCGCTCGCCTTGTGATCCTCGTCGTAGCGCCGGATGATGTTACGGTAGAACCACGCCTTGCCGTCAAGCGACTCCGCCCCAAGGAATCCGTTGTACATCTCCCGCTCGATGATGTCGGCGAAACGCGAATCCGGCGTCTCCGTCAGCATGCGATATCCCCACATCAGGCAGCCGATCTGACCGCAGGTTTCGTTGTAGCACCCCGCGTTGGGAAGATCATAGGCCGGGCCCGCCGCCTCGATCACGGGTGCAAAATTCGAAACGCCCATCGGCTCCGCACTCACTCCGCCGTGAATGAACATCTTTCGCTCGGTCATGTCATGCCACAGCCTCTCCAGAGCGGCCATCAGCTTGGGATCGCCCGTCTCCGCATAGACATCACCCGCACCGGTGTAGAGGTACGTGAAGAACACGTTGTGCCCGACGATCTCCGACGACTCTCGCACTGGCACCCTGTCCTGGATGATGTCCGTACCACCGATGCCCGGGATCATCGTAAAGAGCGTCTGCTTTTTCGGGCTCTCGCCACGGCGATCGACGATGAGTTCCGCCGTGGCGAGGTACCTCCTGTCACCGGTGTCGCGATACAGCTCGATCAGGCCCATGATTGCAGACGGATTGTGCGCGAAATAGGGCTTCACGGTGACGCCAAGCGTGGCGACCATGAAGTCGGCCGTCTTGATGGCCACCTTCAGCAGACGATCGTCGCCGGTCATGCGATGATGAACCACCGCCGCCGTGAGCAGGTGTCCCATGTTGTAGAACTCGTGATCGCGGGGATCGAGAAACCTTCCCAAACTGCCCGCCGTCGAACGTGTGGCAAGGTAGCCGTCGGCCTCCTGCGCTGCTGCGATCAGCCCGATCGCCTCGTTGATCCGCGCCGTGATGACCGGATTCCGGGTATCCCGCCAGATGCAGGAGGCTGCCTCTATCCACTTGTACAACCACTCATCCTGCCAGCTTGTGCCAGCGTACCTGCCCGTGCCGGGTTTTGCGGCAAACCGGAAATTGTCCAGCACATGCCCCGCCTTGGGATCGGCGAGCAGGCGCCAGGATTCATCGAGCGTGACGGTTGCCGTCTGTTGAAATCGATCAGCCCAGAATCCCTTCGTCCATTTCACGGCATCGTACGGCAGGGGGCGCAGCTGCACATGCGGACTGTGACGATGGTCTATGACATAGCCCTCCGAGGGAGGGCGAGGCTCAGTGGCGAGGCAAAGGCCGCTGGAGAAGAGGGCGAGGAGGACGAAGGAAAACGGAATTCTCATGACTGGAGACATGTGGGTCCGTGCGATGCAAGCACGGGCTGACGCAAAAGTTATCGGGCGTTGCGAATGGTCAACACGGCTTCAGGCATTTTCAGGGTCGCAGGTCCCTGAATCCATCCGAGTGAGCAAAGGAAACGATCCACCTCAAGCAGTGTGGCGGTGTAAAATCTACCGTTGTCACGATCCGGATTGAAGAAGGCATGCCCCTGTCCCTTGTAGAAGACCGTCTCGCAATGCACTCCGTGTTCCCCCATCCTCCTCTGGAATTCCTGGAGATAGGACATGGGAACGATGGGGTCCTTCTCACCGCTCAGGATCAAGGTTGGCGGCGCAGAGCGGCTGAGAAAATTTGCCGGGGCAAGCTTGAGGAATTCCTCTCCGCCATCACTGAACATCGCGGAGTCCCTGCCCTCGAGCGGCAGCTTCTCCGGCCATGCGATCGCGGGGTTGAAAAGCACCAGTGCCGCCACCTTCGTGGAAATGCTCCGGTCATCGGCAGGATCGTCACCTCCATCGACGAGCCCGACAAATGCCGCAAGATGCCCGCCTGCCGAACCGCCACCCGCGGCGATACGCTCCGGATCAATGCCCAGTTCACCCGCGTGGGACCTTACCCAACGCATCGCCGATTTGGCATCGTGGTTGCAGACGAGCGGTGCCTTCCTCCTGTCCTTCGACAAGAGCCTATATTCCGCCGTGATCGCGACCATGCCCCGCGAGGCCAGGTACTCGCACTGACCTGCAAACTGACCTGCATTGCCGCCGACAAATCCGCCGCCGTGGAAGAAGACGATCGCCGGTCTTGCGTCCGCCGCCATCCATCCCGGAGGTTTTGAAACATAGAGTTTCAACTCCCTGCCGTCTGCGACCTTGAAAACATGCGGAGTTCCCTCCGGCCTTGCCGCGCGGGCAAAGCAGGCGGGCAGAAGGCCGAGGATAAGAAAACGGAGAAGGAAATTTGTGTACGAGTTCATGAAAGCTGCGCTGTTGATGCCCTTGTTGATGTTTCGCCCTGTCGAGAATCGACCCAGGAACTCCTTGTTCAGGGAGTTCGTGACCGCATGGTGCTAGATCCGCTCCAGCTCAATCAGATGGAAGGTGGTGTCACCTCCGTCGGATTGACGTAACGAGAGGTCCGCGCCTCCCGCCAGCCTGTGATCCCATACGGCATCGGGCAGGGTCACGACGATTTCACGCCACAGTCCACTGCCTTCCAAGGCGACGCGCCGCGCCGTTTGCTCGCCATGCCGGGTCGCATAGGCGAGTTCCCAGCCGCCCTTGCCATCGTCGAGATAGACGATGCGGAGCCTCACTCCATGCGCATCGGCAGGCTGGGCGAAGAATCCGTCCGCCAGTTTGAAAGACATCCGGTTTCGCCCGCTCGCGGTGTCGAAACGTCGCGCAAAGAGTCCATACGGATGTTTCGCAGGCCCGGTGTCCCACAATCCAAGGCTCGTCTGTTCCGGATCCAATTGGAACAGGTGCCTCTCGAAATTCCCCGGCAGGATTCTCCATCCCACATCGTTCTGATCATCGGCCTGCCGATTCCGCATGCCGCCCCCAATCGCCTTTTGCGGATCTCCCTGCCGCGCCCCGAACTTCGCGAAGGCCGAGGCGATTTTAAGGTACCGTTCGACATTCGTCTTCGATGCCTCTCCGAATTCCGACTCTGGATATGCCTTCGTATCGGAGGCATCGAGCCCGCGACGCAGGGCGCAGAACGCACCTGGACTGCCGCCCGGTTCATTGTAGCCCGCATAACGATTGAAGGTAACGACCGCCTCCTTGATCGGCTGGGTCGCAAGAGCGTCGATGGGAACATTCCAGACATCAAGCTTGCAGTGCAGCGCAAAAAGTCCGGACCAATAGAATGCACGGGGAGGGTTCTGATTGCTCCACCCGCAGACCCGCCATTCCTCGTCCTGCTCGCCGCGCGTGAACATCGTATGACCGGTCGCCACCGCACGCGCCCGAAACTCCTCCCAGCGCGCCAGGCGGTCAATCGTGTCGCTCACGAGGTATCCGTGACTGAACATACCCTGCTTCACTCCGAAAACCTTGGTATGGTCCAGCAGCCACTGGTTCTCGACGTCCGTATTCGCGTCCCCGTTCACGAGCAGTGGAACATCGAGCGACGCATCCGCACGCTGAAACGCCGCCTGATAGTAGGCCCACGTCTCTCGTCGGTAGTCGTTCCACGCCTTTTCGCTGATCACATACTTTCGCTCGAGGGGCACACCCTTGTAAGGCTGGCCGTCACCTGTTGCTCCTTCGGCAACCTGGATGAAAAGGATGCGGCTCTTGAGATCCTCGGGCAACGCGGCGAGGTAGTCCGACAGGGCCGTCACCAGTTCATGCAGGATCTCCTTGTACAGCGGATCGAAGTAGTAGGGATAGGTCGGCTTCTGCAGTTTGCGCGCCGGAGTGATCCGCTCCGGCATGATGACTTTGGGCACACCGGCCTCGTAGACCCACTCGGGGGTGATAGGCGCCACATGAAACATGATGTGCGTGTAGCCGTTTCGCGCCTTCACAACCTCAAGGCGTTGGCGCACGGCCTCGTCAAAATTGAACTTGCCACGCGCCGGTTCCAGTTCCTCCCATCGCCAGGTAAAGGGAATGCCTCGCACCGGCATGTCAGCGGGGATCCGCATGTCCGGGCTTCGGCCCCACGGATAGACGCCCCACGGGCGTGGCTTCTCGGCGCCGACCAAAGCCGCGCATCCGACCGCGAGGCTCAACACTGCCAAGGCAATCTTGGAGAAGGATATTTTCATGACGTCTGCAATTTTGGGGTGGTGGCCTGCGAAGGTGCTAAAAACTTCCTCCCGCAAGCTTGAACATCGTCGAATGACGCGCCGGCTGGCGGATGGTTACAGCGCCGCCGGACAATTTGTCCTCGTCGGCTCCGGAATTGTTGGTCAATGCAGCGGAGGCCGGTGCTCGCTTGATTCCTGCGGAAATCTGCCCGAACGCAGCCACGGAATGGCATCGGGCAAAGGCCGCCAGCCAGTCGCCCAGCTTGGCCGTGAGCTCGGAGTGGAAACGATGCATGGGAAGTTGAAAGTGCCCGCTTCGTCAGGTCACAGCTGGAAATTGCAGGCAGTCCTCTCGCGCTGATGGGACGATGGTATGAACAGGGGCGAATTCCATAGGCCGACGGTTGGCACATCAGCGTGGGGGGGGGCTGGCAGGCAGCCATTCTATCCGACACGCCTCCCGCAGCGCATGGACATTCCGATTCATCTGATGGACTTTTCCCGGTTGCCAGACCCGGCTCCATCCGCGTCGGGTCGCCTCGATCCCACACGCGTGCCGAACACCGTCAGCCGTTACTCGGACAACTTCGGAGCACTCGCATGATCTACTCCGTCGACCGCCACAGGCTCCTCTGACTTTGCACCAACCAGCACACTCAGCTGAGCCTGGACCTGCACGAAGAATTCCGGTGTGAGCTCAACCGCGGGGATCTCAAAAAGCTGTTTTGAGCGCACATGCTCGACCACATTGTGCCTGCCATCGGCGGTGCGCCCCTTGGGACGAACCACACGCTTGCGTTCAAGCATCAGGGCAAGGAACAGCAACAGACGCGTGTTTTCCGGGGTGAGTTCATTGGCAGGATCGGCCAATGTCAGAAAGAGCGTTTCTGCAGTAAGCTTCAGGGTGCGCTCCGGATTCTCTCCGGGCTTTCGCGGCTTGAAAGCATGCGCCCAGCGGCACACAACAACTCCGGGAGGATTGAAACGATCATGCTCCGTTTCAGCCACATCCAGACGCTGGATTTCGAGGTTGGACGGTGCCCGGACCAAAAAGCTTAGGACGCGCTCGCCGGCGGCAAACGCCCGTCCGCTCACCGTGCAGACGTCACCCAAAGGTTGTAGATTCAACTCCATAGCCTTTCTTGTTTACTTTCCGGCCTTCACGACGCTAGCAAATTTCACCTGAGATCGCATGAACGCACGCATCATCGCCATCGGCGACATCCATGGCTGCCACGCGGAATTCTCCGAGATGCTGGATCGGCTGTCACCGACCCCTCAGGATCGGCTGGTCCTCCTGGGCGATCTCATAAACCGTGGCCCGGACAGCCTTCGGGTCATCGATCTGGCGAAACAACACGGTGCCCTCGCGCTGCTGGGAAACCATGAACTGCGACTGCTTGAATATCGCAAGACAGGCAATCGCAACCTTCTGGGCGAAACCGATGAGGACACGCTTTCCAGACTGCGGCCAGACGACTGGAAGTTTCTGGAACAGATGCCGCTCACCCACTCTGTCGAGGAGGCGCAGACCGTTTTTGTCCATGGCGGATTCCTGCCCGGCTCTCCCTGGTCGGGCCAGCCGGCCAGCGTTGTCACGCGCATCCAGGTGATCGACCCCTCAGGCAGGCCCCGCAAACGGGCCGAGTGCGAAAACTGTCCGTCCTGGGCCGAATTCTGGAAAGGTCCGCCCTATGTCGTCTATGGCCACACCCCGAGACCGGAAATTCATCCCCTCAAATGGTCGGTGGGCATCGATACAGCCTGCGTGCTTGGCGGATATCTGACGGCGTACCTGCTTCCCGACAAGCGGTTCGTCCAGGTCAAGGCCCGGCGGCGTTACTTTGGCTGAACGCATCATTTCTGCGGTTGCCATCCACGCATCGAACTCTTGCCTCAGCATCCGGAATGCCAGACGAAAGCCCACTCCAATCAGTCCGCGACCTCAAAGCCCTCGATCCCGTGCCGGGCCGGATGTTTTCCGCGATTCTGGTGATCAAGAAGCTCGCGTCCAAGATCGCCTCCAATGGCAATCCCTTCATCAGTCTGGAACTCGGCGACAGAGGAGGATCCTTCTCCTGCACCCTCTTCAACGACAATCCCATCCTGGAGAACTTCCGGCAGGCCGGGGACGGCGCCGTGGTGCGTGTGGAGGGAAAGACCGATTATTTTCAAGGGCGGTTCTCACCCCGGCTGGTTCGTGTCGCGGTGCTCTCCGAGGAGGACCTTGCGGCGCCCGGCGTTCTCGACGGACTGGTTGAACTCGCACCGGAGAATGCCGAGGTCCTCTGGAAGGAACTTCATGACGGCATTGACCGCATCAGGCACGACGAACTCCGCCTCACCGTTCGCGGGGTTTTCGAGGAGGTCGGCGAGGTTTTCCGCTGGTGCCCTGCTGCGGTATCGATGCACCACGCATATCGTCACGGCCTGCTTGAGCACACAGTCCACATGCTCCGCGCCTGCATCGTCCTGCTACCCGTCTATCCCGAGGTTGATGCCGACCTCGCGCTGGCGGGCATCCTCCTGCACGATGTGGGAAAAACCATCGAGTACGAAGGCACGCTTGCCACCCGGCGAAGCCGCCGCGGTATTCTGCAGGGCCATGTCGTGCTGGGCTACCAGCTTGTCCGGAAAGCGGCACTCAAGGCCCACCTCGACGCGGAGCGACTCGAGCGGCTGGAGCACATCGTGCTGAGCCACCAGGGGGAACCTGAATGGGGGGCGGCCGTCTACGCCGCAACACCCGAGGCCGTGCTGGTTTCGATGATCGACAATCTCGATGCGAAAATGGGAATGGTGCAGCGGGCGCTGCGGCAGGCCGGGCCAGGGGAGGAATTCTCTGAAAGGCTTCCTGGCTTGAATTCGCCCCTTCTCACACGTCATGTGTCATCCGGAACATCAAACGAGGAAGCTAGCCGCCGCTCAGGCTCCTGATGATTTCGATCATCGGCAGAAACAGGGCGATGACGATCGTGCCGACGACCAGCGCCATCAGGACGATCAAGAGCGGCTCAAGCAGTGACGTAAAGGCTGTCACCGTGGTGTCGATCTGCTCGTCGTAGACATCGGCGACACCTGTCAGCATTTCGGGGAGCCTGCCGGTCGCCTCGCCCACCTCCACCATCGCTATGAGCAGGGGTGGAAAGATGCCCGTTTCCCGAAGGCCGGCCGCAACCATCGCCCCGGCTTCGAGACGGGTTTTGAGCCGGACGAGCGCCGCCGCCACCGCACGGTTCTCAGTGGCATTCCGGGTCAACGAAAGCGCGTGCAGGATCGGCACCCCCGCCGCCAGGAGGGTTCCGCAGGTCCGGCAGAAACGAGTCATCGAAACCAGCAAGAGGAAATCACCCGCAAGAGGAAGCCTCAGTGCCCATCGATGCCAGCGGTGCTTGAACCACTCCTGCCTCGCAACCCAAACGCTCGAGAAACCTCCCAATGCTGAAACGAAAACGAGAAACGGAAGATGGTGGGAGACGCCCTTGGACAGCACGAGCACGGCTTGAGTCAGCAGCGGCAGGGAGCGGCCGTTGAGCTGCGACAGGAAAATCTGTTCGAATTTCGGGACCACAAAGGTCGTCAACGCGGCCACAATCCCGCCTGCGACGACGATGATGACCAGCGGATAGGCCAGCGCTGCCTTCACCCTGCCCCGGGTTCGTGCCGCTTTCTCCAGGTAGCGCGCCAGGCGCTCCAGCACGGCATCCATCATGCCTCCCGCCTCCCCTGCCCTGATCATATTGATGTAGAGAGAATCAAAGATCCTGGGATGTCGGGCCAGACCGGCGGAGAGGCTTTCACCCGATCGAATGGAAGCCGCGAGCCCATTGAGCATCAGTCGCACGGCAGGCGTCCGTTCCTGACGGGACAGCAGTTCCAGGCTTCGCAGGATCGGCATCCCCGCTGCGATAAGAGTCGCAAGCTGACGCGTGAACGCGCTCAGCGTCTTGTTTCGGATGCGCGGTTGTGCTGCTGCGGATCGCCACCATTGTCCCAGGGACGCGCCGATTTCCTTGAAGGATGCCAATCTGAATACTTCTGGATCCGCGGCACGCGTCTCCCTGACCTCTCCCGCAAGGTCATCCTCGCGAATCTTCGCGATTGCTATCGGGGAAAGCCCCAAGGCTTTCAGCCATGAAATGACCTCTGCCTCCGAGCCGGCATCCAGGGTGCGGGAGATCTTTCGGCGGGCGCCCGCCTGGACGGCGTGGTAACGATAGGTTGGCATGCGTCTGGAGGGCATTGCCCGGCAACACCTGGAAAGCCTCGTCCCGCCCGGGGTCCCTGAACATCCCCAAACATGCCCCAACTCCGGGGCCTCCCGTGCGGCCCCAAGGGAGGTCCGTTAAAGAGCGTTGACCCACAAAGCTCGGCCTTCATCATGACCCCACTCTTCGCGGGTGTAGTTCATCGGTAGAATGTGTGCTTCCCAAGCATGAGAGGCGGGTTCGATTCCCGCCACCCGCACCAGAAAAACTCCGGGCTGACCTGCACGATTGGAGTGTCAGTTGCGCAGCGCGCATCGGCTCTGAATCGTTTGTCCAACATTGTCTCACCTCCTGCCGGAGTATTCCGCGATATGGGTCAACTCTGCCGCCTCCGGACGGGCTCCCGGGCAGGTCATCTCGGACGCGGTGGTCCTGTTTGGAGTCCGATCAGAAATACCTGCGGGATCCAAGGCTCAACCCCGTCCGCTGCCCCATTCCCCGGAGAAAGTACCGCGCTCGCCACTCAGTCAGCGCCGCCGTCGCAGTCACGGACGGATCCCGCACCACCGGTAGTTGATGGTGAACCTCAAACGCATGCATCGATGCCACACATCCCACTTCATTTTTTCGGCCGCTTCCTTTCCAGTTTGCGCAACCGCTCCTCGATGTCACGCGGCACCGTGAACACCAGTGTCCGTCTGCGTTTTGTCTGTTCGAGCACGCGGTTTGACGCAAGATCGAGGAGGTCGGTGCGCGCGGTCTGGTAGGTGACGTCGTGGCTGCGCTGGTGGCTTTCGATCGTGTAGTGATGATCCCGGTGCTTGAGTGCGTGCCGGATGATCTCGGCTTGCCGATGATTGAAGCGTCCGACTGCGCGCAGGTGGCTTTCGAGGTCCTTCGTTTCGGAGGTCTTCCGCTCGATGTACGCGTACAAGGCATGGATGGCCTGCTTGACCACTTCCACCTGGGCTAGGATGAAATACGTGAGGTCGTTCCCGTCGGTCTCGGTATACAGGAAGCTGCGAGCGTACTGCGCCGGTGCTTTTCTCAGGACGTGAGAAATCGAGATGAACTCAAACAGCCAGTACCCCTGGTGAAGCATCGCCCAATAGAAAAGCGCCCGTGCGGTGCGTCCGTTGCCGTCGACGAATGGATGGTCGTAAGCGAGCCAGAAATGCAGGATGATAGCCCGCAGCGCCGGATGGATGAAGGTGTCCGTGTTGGCCCCATTGGCAAAGTCACACATTTGGGCGAGGCGTTGTGGAAGCTCGGCGGCCGGTGGCGGCAGGTGGAATTCCGTGCCTTCGAAATCGGTGATCCGGATGTTTTCGTCAGCGCGGCGAAACCGTCCGGCGGCGTCGGGCTTTTCCAGGGTGTCATGGGTCACAAGCCGGTGGATCTCGAAGACCAGCTCCGGCGTGAGCGGCTGATCCTTGAGTTCGGTGATGCGGCGCATCGTGATGTAATTGTTGAGGATCATTCTCTCGCTCGAGTCGCGTGGGGAGCGTCCGGAGCGGATCATTTCCTTGGCCACCTCGCGAGTGGTCGCCGCGCCCTCCAACTGGCTTGAGGTGATGGCCTCCTCTATCAGGGTGGAGATGATGTAGCGATCGCGCGTGTGAGGATTGGTGACAGGCTCAGGAACCGAGAGCTTTCCACCGACGCCCCGATCAATTTGATGGAGGGCGGCCTCGATCTCCTGAACGACACAGAACTCGAAGATTCCGCCAGATTTGTCCCGGAGGGGAACGGGCCGGTTGGCGGTCAAACGGTAGAGCTTGATACCGGTCCACCACTGCAAGTGAGTCAGGCCAGTGGGCGGCGAAAGGTGCCGGAGCTTGTCCCAATGCAGGTATTCCCCCTTGGCGACACGCCGGCCAGCGTCCAAAATGTCGCTGAGCCGTTCGTTTGGAGTACTCGCAAGCAACCCACTGAAGGCCGGAGGTTTGGATGGCATTTTCATGATTAAATACTAATTTATTAAAAATTAGTTTTTATCAACGATTAAACCCCGCGACTTGCTAGCCACGGCGAAAGAGGAAGATGTCCGGCCGGGACCAGATTGCATCGCATTGAGTTTTCTTCTCGACGGAGACCCTTACCCCATCGGAGCGAAGCTGAATCAAGTCTTTCTTCAGCAACCGGTTGAGGCTCCTCGGTCCATAAGAAACCATCGTATATTCTATTAATTATCTTAATTCACTTAAATAATAAACTAATGAGGAACTGAGGACCTAACCGCCTTTCGTGAAATCAATTGTCACGCTCCCAGGTTCCACAGCGGGCGAAATCAACTGCGGACGGGTTACCATGCAGGTAATCGCTCGCTTGGGTGGTCGAACCGAAGGCAAGCAACGCCGCCACAGTGCTCGGTAGAGATGACTTAATAACTTCGCCACCAAGACGATATATCTACCATGAAGGCGCGAAGCTATTTGAACCGGCGCAGCACGCGCACCCGGTGGGTTTCGCTATCGCCGATGTAGACCGATCCGTCTTGATCGACAAAGATGCCGTGAAGGCGGGCCATCCCACAGCGCAAAGGATCACCGTTGGGACCGTCGCCGCGGCTGCCGGTGCCGGCGATCAATTCGAGGTTGCCGGTGCGGGCATTGACCCGGCGCACCGAGTGACTTTCCGTGTCGGCCAGCCAGGCATTTCCCTTGCTGTCGAGTGCGATCCCTTTGGGGCCGCTGAGCGTGGCCTCTTTGGCGGGCCCGCCGTTGCCGGTGAATCCCTTCGCACCCGTTCCGCCAATGTGGTGGATTGTTCCTCTTTTCAGATTGAACTTGAAGACTTGATTCCCTTCGCGAGTCGCGAGCCAGAGATTACCCTGCTGATCGAAATCGAGCGATCGGGGCCCGCGCAGCGGGGTGCCCTGGATCGGGGAGCCGTCCGGCGTCGCCCCAGGTTTGCCCGTGCCGGCGAAGGTCTCGATGATGCCGGTCTTCATTTTCACACGACGGATGACGTGGTTGCCGATGTCGCAGATATAAAGATCTCCGTCCGGCCCAAACTGAATGCTGTGGGGAGAACTCAGCGAGGCCTGCGATGCGGGGCCGCCGTCTCCGCTGTAGCCGCTCCGGCCGTTGCCAGCGAATGTGACAACGATGCCCGTCCGGGCGTCGATTCGCCGGATCGCGTGGTTCATCATGTCGGCGACGAAGCAATTCCCGTCACGATCGAAGCGAATTTCATGCGGTTTGTTGAATGAAGCTTTCAACGCCGGTCCGCCGTCACCTTCGTACCCGGTGTTGCCGTTTCCCGCCATGGTATGGATCGTCCCGTCCCGGTCGATCTTGCGGACCCGCTGTCCACCGAATTCGCAGAACCAAAGCGCGCCGTCGGGACCGCGGACGACGCCGAACGGCTCATTGAGCTTGGCGGTGGCGGCGAGGCCGCCGTCGCCGCTGAATCCTTTCTCACCAGTGCCGGCGATGGAATGGATCACCCACGATTCAGCGAGCGCACCGGTGGCGAGAGAGGAAGAGAGAGCCAGCATGAGAAGTCGCAGTTTCATCGAAGTGGCTCAAAGCAACAGATTGGGTCTGGAGTCCGGCCTATGGCAGGCCATACCAAGCACCAACGCAATTCCAATGGAGAAGCCCGATTCCGCGCGCCGCCGCCCGCTCCCCTGACCCTGCCTCAACAGACCGTATCCAAAAATCGAGGGAAGCCCAGGAGATCAAAGCCTCAGAAGTTCGCGCAACATGTTCTTCACCTCGTCATGCTGGCCGGAGGTGAGAATGCCCATTTTTCGGACCAACCTGTTGCGATCGAAGCTGGCCAGCCCCTGGACGTTGACGGCGGACGGCTTGGGCAGCCAGGCAGGCTTTCCCAGATCGACCTCACCCCGCAGTCCTCGGAGTTGGGAAGTGAGGGGTGCCACGATCACGAGGGCTCGCGCATCGCCGCTTCCCGCAGAAGCAAGCACCAAGACCGGCCGGCTTTTTTCCGCCATGCCCAATTCGGCGAACCACACTTCGCCTGGCTGTTGCTACCGATTGACTGTCAGTTTCGCAGGGCACATCGCCCCCGAGTCCGCCCGAAGGCTATTGCCCCGTCGGCTGCCCCAAATCGGCGGCAGTTGCCGGCGCATAGGGAGCATCTGGGCGCCCGGTCCAGCGATAGAGGACGAGGTCCGCTGTCTGGCGACCCTTTGTGCCGGAGTTTTCGCAGATATAGGTCAATCCCTTACCGACGGGCTGGAAGCCAGTGTTGGCTTTCTGGTTCCATCCGCGAATGCCGGTTGCAGCGTCCGCCAATCCGTCACTCGCAAGTGCGATCACTAATCCCACTTCCTGCCCTGAACCCGCTGGATTATTCACACCGACGAGATCCGCACGCACCGGCTGGGTGCGGGCGTCGACTGCGAACAGCAGGTAGTTCGGAAACGCTGGCTTGGTTCCCTTGTAAACTCCCATGAACCAGCGTTGCTGTGATTCATCGTAGGCGAGGTTCTGCACGCCATAGGTCGTGTTGCCGGTTCGCACGAAATACTTGCCGTGCACGTCTGGCGGACCGCTATGGTGAGGCGCGGCTTCAGTGAGCGGGCGCTCGTAGCGTGGCCAATCGGAGATGTCGTACTGGAGAAGGACCTGGTGGTCGTTGTCGGTGCGCGCCGTGTTCGCGTAGATGCCATAGGCGACAGTCAACAGGCGGGGTGCATCGGTACGGCCGAATTGCGGACCGAAACTGACGCCATCGATGCCCGAACATCCATAACGATGATCAGGCGTCTTCGCGACATCTCCGTCAAACACGCCGTCGCCATTCATGTCAGCCGTGTAATCCCGGGCCACTTCCGGCAGGTAAACAGTCCGGAAAATGTCCGACGTGGCCGCATCCACACCGATCCGGTTCAGCCTTCCCACATCTATCACTGCAATGAAGAACGAGCGGTCCTTCTTGTATTCGAGAGAGCCGTACACGCGCCCGTCGAGCGGGTTGAAATCGAGATCGCCCAGGTGTCCGGTCCAGCCAACCAGCGTGCCCACGAGCCTGCCGCTGAAATCGTATTTTGCGAGCAGTGTGGTGAACGAATAGTAGATGTAGCCGCCGCGAAGGTCGACCGCGATGCCCTGCACATGGCTTGTGGGCCAGGTACCCCCATTCTGTTTGAGAGGCATGCGTGCACTTCCACTTTCGGCTGCCGGGGGCGCAGAGGACACAACACAGCCGGCGAACAGGAGAAGAGGGACAAGGAGCAGGATGTTTTTTTTCATGGCTGGTGCCGGGAGCACTCCGGCAAAACACGAATCAGGAAGTGCACGTCGTGAAAACTGGTTCACCCTGGCGCACCAGGGTTGAAATCCTGATGCTGAATGACGCATCCGATGACTTCGCCAGTGGAGCGGGTATACGGAAGCAAGGAATCGTCACTTGTGATGGGAAAGGGTCAGGAGTCTGCGTCGCACGAGGCGAGCTGCTACACCCTCCTGACGGCAACTGTGCTACCGATGCCGAAGACCACTTCTGTTCACGACTGCGCTGCGATTTGACCAGCATCCGCGGAGCAGCCCGGGCAGGAGAGCCGCTCCGCGAAAGCGTGCCTCGCTCAGAAGGAGCCCCGGATGCCGGCACTCCACAGCGAGCCATAGACGTCGTAGAGATAGACACGGCCGGGAACATTCGTGTATTGAATGGAGGGTTCGTTGAAGATGTTGCGGCCCGAAAGCATGAGATCGAAATGCTTCGTGAGCCTGAATCCTGCACTGACGTTCCACATTTCGCGCGCGGCAAGCCATCGGATGCCCGTGTTGTTGGTGGTGAGCGCATCATTGATGTTGCCGATGCGATACATCGTCGTCCAGGTGCCGTTGATCTGGACGTTGAAACGGCCATAGCGGTAACGCAGTCCCCAGTTGGCTGAACGGTTGGGAACATTGACGCGCTCCCGGTCCGCAATGACCCGGGTCATGGATCCGTAGAGACTGAGACCCTTGAGCGCGCCTGGCAGGAAAGTCATCTGCTGGCTGTACTCCGCAACGAGGCCCTTTGTCTTGAAGGTTCCTTCGCCATTGATGGTGCTGGTGAAGGTATACCCCGGATAGTCTTCGGGACTGAATCCTGCCTCCTCCGGATTGATCGGAGTCGCAGGCTGCTGCAGATCGTCCACTGCGAGCTCATAGTACGACAGGCCGATGTTGCCGGCGGGCTCCAGAGAATACATGAGGCCGGCATAGTACTTGGTCGAGTGCTCCGGCCTCAGCTCGGGATTTGGTATGCTGACGACCTGGGTGCTGTCATTGATTGTGACCACGCCCCCAAGGTTGCCATAGTCGGGACGGAGAATGGAGTCGCTGAAGGCGGCTTGTGCGCTGAGTTTCCTTGTGATGTCGTATTTCACGCCGCCGCTGAGGAACCAGTCATCGTAATTGCCGCGACGGGTTTTTTGCTGTCCGTCGCGGTATTTGTAACGGATGCCCTCGACCGTGTTGAGCGCGTAACCGGCAGCGACAACATCCTTGTCCGCGCGCGCATCCGCCACCAGGGATTCGGTCTTGGTCTTCTCGAAGCGAAGTCCCAGGTCGAACCGGGCCTTCCCATATTGCGTCTGCCCCTCGAGATAGGCGGCGCTGATCTCCTCATTGATCTTCTTGTTGTTCTGGTACTGGCGCGTCAGATTGCCAGTGGTGTCGGGCCTGAACCAGTCGGGATGCTGCTTGTAGATTTCATACAGCCCATAGTTACTGTCCGCGCGGAAATTCTGCGCCGTGACATTTCCGCCCCTGCCATCGAGATTGAGGTCGAACTTGTAGTTCTGTGTCGCAGGAACAATCGCCTCGGGAGCGGTCTGGGACCCGGTGGGGCCCAAGTAGGTAAAGGCGCGGTACGCACCTTCGTTTGTCTTCCATTCGTTGGATCGCTGACCGATGCCGGTCATGAGAGTGACCGGCGCTCCGCGGACATTGAGCTGTTTCTTCACGTCGAGGTTGCCAACAAACTGCTCGTTGGAGGCAGTGGATTCGGGATTGCGGACATTGATTCCAATGGCGTCGTCGCGATTCACGCTCGTCGGGTCGCCCCAAGGGCGGCCGGCGGTCTGCTTGAGGGTCCAGGTCGGCGAGTTTTCTGACGGGCGATCGGCGGTGAATCCGATCCGCGTGATCCAGGTGTCCGTGCGCTGGAAGAAGCCTTTGCTGATGTCGCGAAACTTGAATTGCGATTTGGCGTAGCTGGGGCGGAAGCTGACCTCCCAGGAGTTGCCCTTGTATTCGAGCTTGGGGGCAATAAGGATGGCAGGCGTTCCTGCATAGCGATGGGAATACTCCGTGCGGAAACGAGGACTGCTGCCACCCGTAACTGCAGCACCGGTGGTGGCGTTCACGGGATTGGCAACCAGGTGGGTGATCGAACTGGTCCCCGGCTGGGTTGCCACGGGAGCGTAGAGGTACGTGTACTGGTTGACGTACTCGACATCGTAAAACGAGTACGTGCTGCGCCAGGAGAGCGTCAGCTCAGGAGTCAACCGGTAGTCGACGCTCAGGTTGACCGCCTGCCGTGTGGTCTCTTTCGGACCGGGGCGGAACATGACGTCATTCAGTTGGGGGTTCTCCGGTGTGACAGCCGGTTTCGTGGCAGTTGCGGCAGTGTTGTAGTTGTAGCGCATCTGGACGCGATCCTGCTGCACGAAGTTGGCGTTGTAGCTCGTGTTGAATTCGATGCCGAGACGGCCATCGAGAAAGATGTCGGCGTAGCCAAACTGACCGGACGGGAAAATCCGCTTGTGCTTCGTGTCGTCGGGAAAGTATTCACGCCGGAAATCGGCATCAGAAGTGCCGACGCCGTACACCTGGAAAATGATGGAGCGGCTCTTACGCTGGAAGGCATACTTGCTGCGCAGATTGATGGTGCCGGCAGGAGCGTCAGCGTCCATGCGGGCGGTCAGCGTGTTGTTGAACTCGATGGCCTCGATGCCCGTGATGGACATCTGCTCGAAGGAGTTCTGTCGGCCGGCATTGTTGTTCGACGTCGCGGTGGCCATGCGGGCACCGTCCGTCGTGAAGGTCGCATACTTGGGATCGAGCCCTCCGATGCGGACCTGGGTGGCATCGACCTCCGTGTAGTCAAGGGAGAGACCGGGCATCGACTTCATGAATTCGCCGACGTCACCCATGGTCAGCTCGCCGTAGTTGTCGGCGGCAACGACGTTCTTGGCATTGAGGGAGGCCCGGCGCTCCATGATCGCCTTTGCCTGCCCGCTCCGGGTGTCCGCCACCTCGAACTTCTCCAGTGTGATGACCTTGTCGCCTGCCGCCCCGTAGGAGAGCTCCTTGAGGTTCAGGTCAAGAGCCGCTATCTGACCGGCGACAATTGTCACTGTCGCACGGGTCTCCTGCAGTCCCGTGTAGCTCGTCACCAGAGTGGCCTCCCCCGCAGGCACACCCGTGATGACGAAGGCACCGCCATCGGTCGAATAGACAACCAGGGGTGTGCCCTCGACCCGGACCTCCGCGTTGCGGATGTACTCATTCGTGGCAACATTGAACACCCGGCCGCGAACGCCCCCAGTTGAAGAGGTCTGCGCATGCAACGCTGTCGCGAACGAGAGGAGAACGGCAAGGAGCTGAAGGAAACTCCTCGGAAGGGAAACGGCGTAGCCGGATTTTGTCAGGGATGTCATGGCGGTAGGATTCAAGATTATGTGCGAGGAGCAGGGAGCCTGCGGAGTGAACGTGCGGACCACACGGAATCGTCCGGAGTCGGACCCTCACAGAGGGGCAATCATGGGGTTGAGGAAATTTTGAGGTGTTCTTGGGTTTCGCTTGACTGAATAACTATTCAGCATCCTGATTCCATTTCAGCCACTCCAGATCCGACATGTCAAGCGAGCCTTTCAGATTTTCTTCTTTGCCCCGGTCCGACAATTGACTGGCCCCGTCGTCCTTTCCTTCACTTCCCGTTTCCAAACGCCATGTCGAACACCTATTCCGATGACCGCCTCCGTCTCGCGGCCCGCTTGTACTACATCGACGGGCTGGGCCAGAACGAGGTCGCAAAATTCGTCAAGGTCTCCCAGGCCAAGGTCTCGCGCCTGCTCGCCCTCGCACGGGAACGTGGAATTGTCCGGATCACCGTGTCTGACTACGATCCCCGGCATGCCGACCTTGAGGCCCGCATCCGGTCGCGCTTCCATCTCGATACCGTGGTTGTCATCAAGGCACTGGAGGGCCTCACCGCCACGGATCTCAGGCGCGCGGTCGGGCACTTCGCGTCGGCGACCCTGGACTCACTCATCAAGCCAGGTGATGTGGTCGCCATCGCCGGCGGACGCACGATCTACGAACTTGTGCATCATCTTCCGGAGCCCCGCAACAAGGCCCTGACCGTCGTTCAGGCCATGGGCAGCGTGGATTCAACGGTCAGCGCCTTTGACGCCCAGGAGGTCGGCCGGGTTGTGGCGCACCGACTGGGAGGCAGCTTCCTCGCGCTCAACGTCCCCGCCTATATCCCGGAAAAACGAACCCGGGACGCGCTCCTCAGGCTGCCGCAGGTTCGCGCGGTGCACGAACATCTGGATCGCGCCCAGGTGGCCATCGTGGGGCTCGGCACGCTGGAGAATTCGGTCTTTGTCGAACGCGGAGCGCTCACGCCCGCAAATATCAGGGACCTTCGTGACGCCGGTGCAACCGGAGAAATGTGCGGGCGTTTCTTTGACGCCAATGGGACCGAGTGCCCCACGGTCTGGCGCGACCAGGTCATGAGTGCGGAGACGAGCCAGCTCCGGCGAATCCCGCTGACCATCGGCGTTGTCTCAGGCAGCGACCGTTCAGCGGCAATCGCGGCTGCGATCCAGGGACAACTGCTGAAGGGGCTCATCATCGATGAATCGGGCGCGCTTGCGCTCCTCGCGCTCCCTGCTTCCGCCTCTACCAGAAAGCCGAAACCAAAAAGGAAGTAGGCGTCGACAGGGCATCCATACCGGAAAACCGAATCAATCCCATGCGCGTTCAAGCGACCCCGTCGCTTCCTCCCCCTCTCATTCCGCCCCCCAGGCAATCCCTGGCCGAGGCGCTCGCAGCTGCCTCTGAAACCAAGGAGCTCCTGCTCTCTCCAGGCGCCAGCACCGAGGTCGTCGGTGTTTTTCAACGGCAATTTCCCGGGCGCAAGGCCATCGTGGTGTGTGATCCAACAACGTATCGTGTCGCCGGTAAAACCGTTGATCAGAAGCTTCACGCTGCCGGGCTCGCAGAAGCACCTGCCTTCATTATCGCGGATCCGGATCTCCACGCGGAATTCCGGTTTGTCGAAAGCCTGGAGCCGGTTCTTCGGCAATCGAATGCCATCGCCGTGGCGGTCGGTTCGGGAACCATCAATGACCTTGTAAAGCTCGCATCGCACCGGGTGGATCGCCCCTACATGTGCGTCAGCACGGCGGCCTCGATGGATGGGTACACGGCATTCGGAGCCTCGATCACCTACCAAGGCGCCAAACAGACCTTCAACTGTCCCGCTCCACGCGCGGTTCTCGCCGATCTCGAAATCCTCCGTCATGCGCCTTCCGAAATGACGGCATCCGGATTCGCCGACCTTCAGGCAAAGATCACGGCGGGCGCGGACTGGCTGATCGCGCACGCCCTGGGGGTCGAGCCCATCGAACCGCGCGCCTGGGCGATTGTGCAGGGAGGTCTGCGCGCGGCCTTGGAAAACCCCGAGGGAGCCCATAGCGGTGAGTTGAAGGCGATCGAAGCCCTGGTGGAGGGACTGATGCTCGGAGGCTTCGCCATGCAATGGACCAAGTCGAGCCGCCCCGCATCCGGAGCGGAGCACCAGTTCAGCCACCTGTGGGACATGGAGCACCATACTCATCTGGGGCACGCTCCGTCCCACGGATTCAAGGTGGGTCTCGCAACGCTCGCGATCAGTTCGCTCTACGAGGAGATGCTCAAGATTCCGTTCGAGCAAGTGGACATTGAGCGGTGTGTGTCGATGTGGCAGGACTGGGCTGCATTGGAAACCGACATCCGGCGCAGGTTCGCCGCAAATGACTTCCTTGACACAGCGCTTCAGGAGACTCGTGCGAAGCACGTATCGCCTGACCAGTTGCGCGATCAGCTGGGAAGACTTGTCCAATGCTGGCCGGTCCTATGCCAGCAGCTTCGCGCCCAGCTCGTTCCTTTCGCGGAATTGCGCCGTCGCCTCGAAAGGGTCGGCGCCCCCACCCGGCCATTGGAACTCGGGCTCACATCGGAACGCCTGCGCCAGACGTTCCATCGCGCTTATTTCATACGACGCCGCTTCACGATCCTTGATCTTGCCATTCGCACGCAGTCGCTCGATCGCTGCCTCAATTCCCTGTTCGGACCCGGCGGTCCCTGGGCCTCCTGACCATGTCCGCACCCGAAATCGCTCATTCCTCTTCGGAGCAGGCCCGTTTCCGCTACTGGCAGCGTCGCACGCTCATCGCCACCATGGTCGGCTACGCCGCCTACTATTTCGTGCGCAAGAACCTGAGCCTCGCAATGCCCGCGATGCAACAGGACCTTGGCATCACCAAATCGGATCTCGGACTTTTCCTCACCCTTCACGGCCTGCTCTATGGTGTCTCCAAGTTTGCCAACGGTTTCCTGGGAGACCGCACCAATGCGCGCACCTTCATGATCACGGGCCTGCTCCTGTCCGTGGCGGCCAACGTGCTCTTCGGCTTCAGTTCCTCAGTCCTTGTCCTCGGAATCGTCTGGATGGCGAACGGCTGGGTCCAGGGCATGGGCTTTCCTCCCTGCGCGCGGCTCATGACGCATTGGTATCACCCGAACGAACTCGCCACCAAGATGTCGATCTGGAACACGTCGCATTCCATCGGAGGGGCGCTGGTCGTGATCTTCTGCGGCTATGTGGTTGGCTATGGCTGGCGATGGGCGTTCTTTGCGCCCGCTGCGATCGCCACCCTTGCATGCGTGTTCCTGTGGTTTGCACTCCGCGATACGCCCAGGTCCGTAGGGCTTCCGGAAATCCAGGTGAGTGATTCAAAAGGAACGACATCCGGCGGGGAGGCTCCTGCGGATTTCAAGCGCTTCGTACGCCGCCAAGTCTTCGGAAACCCGTACATGTGGATCGTCGCCATCGCGAACTTTTTCGTCTACACATTTCGCTACGGCGTGCTCGATTGGGGGCCGACGCTCCTGATCGAATCAAAAGGAGTGTCACTCAGCCATGCCGGCTGGATGGTGGCCGCGTTTGAAATCGCTGGCATCCTTGGAATGCTTGCCATGGGGTGGATAACGGACCGCATCTTCGGCGGCCGCGGTTCACGCACCTGCGTCTTCTGCATGGCGCTTGCCGGGATCTTCCTGTTTCTTTTCTGGAAAATCCCGTCACTCTCTCCGCTGATGGCCGCAGGCCTCCTGGGCGGTGCGGGATTCTTCATCTACGGACCGCAGGCCCTTGTCGGCATCATCGCCGCGAACCTTGCCACAAAACACGCAGCCGGCACAGCCGGGGGCTTCACCGGCCTGTTCGGCTACCTGAGCACGATCCTCTCCGGCCTGGGGTTGGGATACGTTTCCCAGCACTTTGGCTGGAGCACGGCGCTCGGCGCCCTCGTCGCGACGGCGGCCATTGGCACGTTCCTTTTTCTCCTCGCGTGGCCGGCGCGCGCCCACGGCTACGGACAGACACAGTAGTTCGCTCCAATGACCACCGTCGCAGCGCCACGCGCTCCCGCTTCATCTGCCTCGCCCGAAAGACTGCGTTCCATCCGCCACATGGCTCTGGACATGGACGGAACCATCTACAAGGGAGGAACGCTGTTCCCATTCACACTCCCGTTTCTTCAGCGCCTGAAGTCTCTGGGTATCGGCTACACCTTCCTCACGAACAATCCGTCGAAGAGCGTGAACGATTACCTCGCCCATCTCCAGAAAATGGGTCTGTCGGCCCGGCGCGAGGAACTGCACACCTCTACTCAGGCGACTATCGACTGCCTGCGCACACACTTGCCCATGGCCCGGCGGCTGTTTCTCCTCGGGACACCGAGCATGATCGCCGAGTTCGAGGCGGCGGGCTTCGTATCCACACGCGATGACGCCGGAGATGAACCCGACGCCATTGTCGCCGCATTCGACACCACGCTTACCTTTTCGCGACTCGGACGTGCCTGCTGGTGGGTCCGGCAGGGAAAGCCCTATTTCGCAACCAATCCCGATTTTGTGTGTCCGACTGACCAGCCGACGATTCTGGTCGACTGTGGATCCGTTTGCGCGGCCATCGAAAAGGCCGCTGGAAGGCGGCCGGATATCACGCTCGGCAAACCGGATCCCGAAATGCTGAGCGGCATATTGCACAGACACCGCCTAAAGGCGCACGAAGTTGCGATGGTCGGAGACCGCATCTACACAGACATCCTGATGGCGCAACGCGCGGGCGCACTCGGAGTGCTGGTGCTGTCTGGCGAAGCAACAGCTGAGGAGGCAGCGCGCGCCGAGGTTGCGCCCGATCTGGTCGTCCCCTCGCTCGCAGAGCTGGGCGGACTGCTCGAATCCCTTCGTTTTCAAGGATGAATCCCATTACAGCGCGACCCGAGACTCTGAATCAACTCGAACACGGGGAGTTTGATGTCCTCGTGATCGGCGGAGGAATCGTCGGCAGCGGCGTGGCACGCGATGCTGCGCAGCGGGGCCTGCGCACCGCCCTGGTCGATCGTCACGATTTTGCCTTTGGCACGAGTTCGCGTTCCAGCCGGCTCCTTCACGGGGGTCTTCGTTATCTCGAGCAGGGTCGCATCGGGCTCGTCCGCGAAGCGAGCCTTGAGAAACGTGTCCTGCGCGACATCGCCCCTCATCTGGGTGATCCGCTTGGATTTGTCTTTCCCGCCTACCGGCCCGGTGGCCGCCCGCTCTGGCAGCTTCGGGTGGGAGTGAAACTCTACGACCTCCTTTGCAGCTTCCGCAATTTCGGCGCATCCCGTGGATACTCCGCGGCTGAAGTCACCCGCATCATCCCAGGATTGAATCCTGACGGTCTGCGGGGTGCGGTCCGCTATTTCGATGCGCTCACCAATGATGCCCGCCTCGTGCTCGACACACTCAGGTCAGCCAATGCGGCCGGCGCGCTCGTTTCGAACTACACACGCTTCGTCTCCACACAGCGGAGGAACGATCTCTGGGCCACGCAGCTGCGTGATGAACGTGCCGGCCGCGAGTTTGAGACGAGGGCGCGCACCATCGTCAATGCCACCGGCCCCTGGGCACAGGGACTTGCCCACAGCGCGGTCCGGCTGCGTCTGAGCAAGGGCATTCATATCGTCGTGGACCGCGCCCGTCTCCCCATCACGGACGCCGTGGTGATCACCGAAGGAAAACGCATCCTCTTCGTCATTCCCTGGGGGGAACGCCTGATCATCGGCACCACGGATACCGACTACCGCGGGGATCCGGAATCGGTCGAAACCCATGGCGAAGATGTCGCGTACGTCCTCAGGGCGCTTAACTCTGCCTTCCCCGCGCTCCACCTCCGGGAAGACGATATCATCAGCACCTGGGCCGGGCTGCGGCCCCTGATCGCCAATCCTGATGGCTCCCCTTCGGACATCTCCCGCGCCCATCAGATCCTGAATCCCGAACCCGCCTGGTGGGATGTCGCAGGAGGCAAACTCACGACCTACCGACTCATGGCCGAGCAGACCGTCGACAGGCTCTTCCAGCATCTCAGGCGTCCCTCGGTTCCCTGCCGCACGGCACGCGAGCCGCTTCTCCCGGTGGACGATGTGCGCTTCAGCGGAATCCTTCCAGCTCCCTTTTCAAGTGAATCCGTTGCGCACTTCGTAAACCGGGAATGGGCGCTCACGCTTCCCGATGTCATGATTCGCAGAAGCGGCTGGCACTACTACCATGCCGACGCCGGCCATCGCGCGAAGCAGGTTGCTGGGTGGATGGCCGAGGTTGCAGGCTGGACTGCTGACAGAACGGCGTGTGAGCTTGCCGACTATCTTCGCCTGATCCAACATCACCCGCTCAAGGCGGCGGATTGCCGCAGTTGATTCACCCCGTTCTTGCCATGCGACTCCATTCCTGCCCCACCCGGGTTCTTTCTTCCCTCCTCCTCATCTCCGCCCTTTTCCTTTTCGGCGCCTGTTCGCAGCAGAAGAGCGCCGTTCCAACGGATCAGCGCAAGCCACTCCGCATCGGCATTTCATTCCAGGAACTCAACAATCCGTACTTCGTCGCCATGCGCGAGGCATTCGAGGATGCGGGACACTCCCTGGGAGCCGATCTCTTCGTGACAGATGCGCGGCACGACGTCACCAAGCAGGTCGCGGACGTCGAGGACCTGGTCCAGAAGGGAATCGACATCCTCCTCCTAAACCCGACCGACTCTGCCGGCATCGAAAGCGCGGTGCGCACCGCGAAACAGAAGGGAGTGATCGTGATCGCGCTCGATGCGCAGGCCAACGGTCCCATCGACTCCTTTGTCGGCTCCCGCAATTACGACGCCGGGCGGCTGGCAGGCGAGGAGCTTGCCCGGATCCTTGGAGGCAAGGGTGAAGTCGCGATCCTCGACGGCATCGCGGTCGTTCCCATCCTCGAACGCGTTCGCGGATTCAAGGATGCGGTCGCGAAACACCCTTCCATGAGGATCGTCGCAACGCAGAATGGCCGCCAGGAGCGCAGCGCGGCGCTTGCGGCGACGGAGAACATCCTTCAGGCACACCCTGGGCTCCGCGGCTTGTTCAGTGTGAACGACGGCGGTGCTGTCGGTGCTGCCGCCGCCATTGAGTCCGCAAAACGCGAGGTGGCCCTGGTCAGTGTGGACGGGCTCGCCGAAGTGGTGAACGCCATCCAGACGGACAGCCCGTTCAAGGCGACCGTCGCGCAGTTTCCCCGGGACCAGGTCCGCATCGCCCTGGGTCTCGCTCTCGCGGCCAGATGGGGCGCCAAGCTGCCGCGCGAGGTTCCCATCGATGTCCGGCTGCTCACCCGCGACAACGCCAAGGGCTTTTCGTGGTGAACCAGATTTTCTCGCGGATTGCCGGGTGGCGATCGCGCTGTGGCTGGCCGCCCGAGGTTTTTGCGGCCCTTGCCCTCATGCTCCTTTGCATCGTGCTTTCGATGACGACGGACATGTTTCTCGACTGGGAGAACATCCGCAATATCGGACGGCAGGTTTCAATCAATGCCATCCTTGCGACCGGGATGACGTTTGTGATCGTCATCGGCGGAATCGATCTCTCCGTCGGATCGGTCATGGCGCTTTCAATGACCGTCGCCGCGGGGGCCATGCTCTCCGGCGTACCTGTGCCGCTCGCCGCGGCAGCCGCGCTTTTGGTTGGTGCGATGTTCGGCGTGTTCAACGGCATGCTGATCGCGGTGGCACGGCTGCCTGCGATCATTGTCACCCTCGCAACCATGGAGATTCCGCGCGGCCTGGCCTTGCTTTCCACTGGCGGCTATCCTCAGACCGGCCTGCCTCAAACCTTCAGTTCGCTTGGGCGTGGCTCGATCGCGGGCCTGCAGATCCCCACGCTCGTCATGCTGCTCGTTGTGGCAGGCGGATTCCTCCTGCTTCGCCATCACGTCGCGGGGCGCTATTTCTACGCGATCGGCGGCAATGCCACCGCAGCCCGCTTTTCAGGTGTCCCGGTCGCCCGATATCAGATTCTTGCCTATACCCTGAGCGGGCTTACTGCGGCGATCGCGGGTCTCGTGCTCGGCTCGCGCCTGATGTCGGGCCAGCCCAATGCCGGCATCGGCTACGAACTCGATGCGATCGCCGCCGTTGTCCTCGGTGGCGCCTCGATCACGGGTGGCAGCGGTTCGGTTGCCGGTACGCTGATCGGAGCACTGACGCTCGGGGTTCTCAACAACGGCCTCAACCTCATGGATGTCTCCCCCTACCTTCAGAAGGTGCTGAAAGGGGCGATATTGCTTGCCGCCATCCCGCTGGGAATGAACCGGCGAAATCGAGGGTGAGCAATTCCAAGGGGTGAACGCACAGGCCTCAGGCGAGGCCCTCGGTGCGCACCCATTGAATCGCATGGCGGACAAGATCGGCGCCCTTCTCCAGGCGCAGCTTCAGCTTCAGGTGTTCGCGATATGAGTCGATCGTCTTGACGCTCAAACTCAACTTGGCCGCGATCTGCCTCGTGCTGTATCCGTTGCCGATCAGATGAAAGACCTCCAGTTCCCGGTCGCTGAGCGTGTCGATCGTGAACACGACCTCGTCGTGCCGGCTCTTCACAAGCCGGTGAAGCATCTTTTCCTTCATCTTGTCGCTCAGGTACAGTTCGCCCGACAATACGCGACGGATCGCAATGACAACCCTTTCGCTCGCCTCGCGCTTCATGATGTAACCCTTGGCGCCGGCGCGCAGCGCCCGCTCCGCATAGAGGGACTCATCATGAATCGACATGACGAGGACCGGCAGATCGGGCAGCAACGTCTTGAGATTCTTTACGAGTTCAAGGCCGCTTCCGGCCTTGAGAGCGATCTCGATGATCACCAGATCGGGCACCGACCTGGAAATGAGCTCGATGCCAAGGGCAGTGTTTCCCGCCTCTCCACAGATGGTGAGATCCGCCTCGCGATCGACCACCATCCTGACCCCCTGACGTGTGATCGGATGATCATCCACGATGAATACACGACGCTTTCGGTCCGTCGTGTCTGTGGACGCGAGAGTATTTGAAAAAGTCGGATGCACGAGCGAATTCATATCAATGCAGGAGGTGACACATTCTGCGTCCGGTCGGGACGCCCACACGAAGCCCCGCGGGCCATCGTGTGCGAATACGATGGCCGTTGATCCGAATCCTAAAGGCGTGGGTGTTGGATCCTGACATTCTTTGTCCGGAATGTTTTTCGGAGAATATCAAATGGAGAAAGGTTGTCCATGAGGCTGAATCCCGCCCGTCGTTCCGGAGTGGAACCCGGTGCGCGTAGGGCAGAATACCTTTTCGGTTCGGCTGGCAGGATCATCAACGCCCCACTGACCGCAGAGTTTCCTGTTGGTGCCTCGATTCAGGGCAAATTGAGGGAATTTCCCCAGCACAAGGAACTTTCACGCGAACAATCTTTCTTTCGCACCGGGACTCATCAACTCCCGCATGATCGCTCCCATCGACATCCGTCCAGCCAAGCCACGACCTTCCATCGCCAAAATGCACGTTGCGTCCTGTCCGGACCCTGTCGAAGCTCCGGGTCAAAGTCATTTTCCCTCTATGAAAATTCATACAATCTGCCTCGTCCTTGCCTTGGGTTTCACACTCTCCACTGTCGGACTCACCGGCTGCGCCGGAACTGCGACTACGGAGAGTACGGGCGAGTACATTGACAACACTGCGATCACCGCGCGCGTCAAAAAGGCGTTTGCCTCCGACGAACTCGTCCGTGCGCGCGATATCACGGTCGAGAGCTTCCGCGGAACCGTCCAGTTGAGCGGCTTTGTCAACACGCTTGAACAGAAGGAGCGGGCCGAGGCACTGACGAAGTCGATTCCCGGCGTGAAAGAGGTCAAGAACAACATCATCGTAAAGCAGTAGGCCGCAGTCCGGCCCCTGCCTGGCGCGGCATGGCCCATCGGCCATTGCCGCGCACCGAATCGGATGCCGTTGTCCGATTCCTATTCCGGCGCCTGATAGCCCCGCGGTCCGCCATAGCGCATGAAGCCGCGGTAGACGACGTATCCGCTCGCAAAGGCGACGAAGGAAATGAGCCCGCCCGCCGCGAAGATGTAGCGGTAGTCATGGTGCATGTAGTCGAGGAATCCTCCAAGTACCGGACCGAGCAGGATGGTGAACAGGGCCTGGGCAGCTACTGCCGCGGAAGCGAACTGCGCATACTTGATCTTGGGAAAAAGCATCTGCCCCAGGGCCGCCGCACCGGTAAAATAACACCCGGAAAGCACTCCATGAAGGAAGAAAAAGAATCCGAATGCATCGGGCCCGTGAATACCGGCAAAGGCGAGTACCATGACCACCGTGTAGATCCCAAGGGCTGCTAGTCCGACGCGGGTTGCGTGGAATCGATCCGCCAGCCAGCCGAGCGGCATCGCCAGTATGATCGAGAACGCATACGTAACGGCGAGGTACTTGCCATATGCGTCCATTGAGAGATTGAAGGATTTTGCGGCAAACACGCTGTACATGTTCACCGGCAGGAACGCGACCATGGCCATGCCCATCGATGCAATCGCCCAGACATAGTAGGGCTTTGTGAAGCACTCGCGAAAATAGGAGCGGGCCGCGACGACAAATCCCCGCTTCTCACCTGGCGTTGGCTGCGGAGGCGGCGGATAGTCCCCCTCCTTCACAAACATGCACATCAGCGTGAAGCCCAGCCCATAGACCGCTCCCAGTATCGAGAAGATGATCGTGAAATGCCCCTCCACCTTGCCCATCAGAAAGTAGTTGAAGAAGATCCCGGTCAGCAGGCTGACCACCCGGAACATGCCGAAAAAACGTCCGATGATCTGTCGCGGCACAACGTCGTTGATAAGCGCCCCAAACACGACATTCGCGGCAAGCGTCGCGAACTCGAAGACAGTCCAGGACAATCCCATCACCATGAGGATTGCGAAATTGAGGGACTCAGGCGCCAATCCGAATTCACCGTGGATCCACGCTCCGATATGGGGGCTGAACGCCAGTCCAAACATGCTCACTGTGGCCACAGGAGTCGTAAGCAGCAGATACGGAATGCGGCGCCCCCACCTCCCCCGATGACGGTCGCTGCGATAGCTGATCACGGGCTGGATGACTATGCCGATCAGCGCCGGAAGGGTCGCGAGAAAAAGACCGGCGAGAAAGTCCGATGACTTGAACGTCTTCAGCATGATCTGCACCACCGGAATCGCCGAACGCTCCTTCAACTGCCACGAGAAGTCGCCCCACAGCAGCCAGCCGAACAGGACCGCAAGCGCGCCCGAAGAATAGGTCAGTGTCCCCACCATCCAGATCTTCCGTCCAGGGGATCCCTGCAAGGGACCCGCGTGGGATGAAATCGAGGCATCGGGTGGAGGTGGGGAGTCAGCCATGGCAAAGGTGTCGGGGCAGGATGTAATTTTAGGTTGGATACAGAATCCCAGGCAAAAAGGAAACGGACCCCAACGCCCCTCATCCATTGCGCTTGTGCCCTAGCCCGTCACGAAGAAACGCATTCAACGTCCAAATCCATGCGCTCACTCGCAAGCCCTGTGCATCCCTCAAATACGGGACACCAAAGGGATTGACAGCGACCGATCCGGTCGAGAATTTGCCCGACTCCTTACGGCGGTCATAGCTCAGTTGGTTAGAGCACAAGATTGTGGATCTTGGGGTCGCGGGTTCGAGTCCCGTTGGCCGCCCCATTTCAGACGGACGTCCCCGGGTGCGGAGGCAGCTCGATGGCGTGAAACATTTTCCTTCAAATGGTTGTCTGAGACCTGTCCCTTTACCTGCATGGCTCCGAGAACGTCTCTTCCCCTGGCACTGTCGCTTCCAGCCCTGGCCTTTGCGGCCTGCCTGCACGTCAAGCTGGAGCCCATCCAGGTCCACGCCGTTGTCGATGTGAATGTGAAGGTTGACCGGGCCCTGACCGACTTCTTTGGCGACCTGGACCGGAAGTCGACAGTCATCAACCCTCCAGCACCTCTCCCACCATGACCCTGCTCCTCTCCCGTTTCGGAATTGCCCTCCTGCTCCTGCTAGGTGCCCCGTTGCTGCAGGCAAACGACCTGGACGCCGTGAAGGCCCGCATGGTTGAGCGTCAGCCTTCTCTTGATGCCTTGCGAAAGGAAGGCTTTGTCGGAGAAAATAATCGCGGTTATACGGAGGTCCGGGAGGTTTCCGGAAACGCCTCCGAGGTTTCGTCCGCCGAAAACAGGGACCGCGAACTTGTGTATGCCGACATCGCCAGGAGGGCCGGCAGCACGCCCGAACAGGTGGGACGCGCACGCGCAAGGCAGATCGCGGGCAGCAGCGCGGCAGGCGTATGGCTGCAGCGCGAATCAGGGGAATGGTACCAGAAGTGAGGTCCCTCAGCCCGAGGGCGATTGCCCCGAAAGCAGGCCATGCCGACACGGGGCAAATTCGCGCGGATTCTACGTAGTTTCCGCCCCCAAAATCCCGCCATTTACCAGCAAAAGGCACTTGTTTCGCCAACAGGTAAACCTTAGCTTGCCAGCAGTTGAGCCGTAAACCTAACTGATGTTGTAGAAAGATGCGCCCGGCCAAAAAATCGTTGTCACTGGAAGTTCTCGAGGCGCGCGCGCTTTTTGCGGGGCTGGCATTGCCCATTCCGGAATTTGACCTTGTCGTTCAGGCAATTGATGCGTCGGGGCCCATCGACGCCTCTTTTGATCCGAAGATTCCCAACCGCCTGGTGCTCCACGGTTCGGCGAATGTCGATCTGACCATCAATTTCGACAAACTGCCTGCGACGGTCACCAGTATCGACATCTCGGACTTCGACAGTGTCCGCTTCGAAGGCAAGGATGTCCTGTACAATCTCTACGTCACCGATGTACGAGCGCTGGAAGCTCCCCAGATCGACATCTGGGGGGGAGGATTCATCGCCTCAAATGTCGACAAATTCTCCCTGAATTCGGTCCATGGAGACCTCCTCCTTGCCGGAGACAAGGTCGACGCAAAGATCAACGATCTGGGCGGCACATCGGTCGTGTTGAAGCTGAACGCTCTGGTCCTGGAGACGCAGAGCAAGTCCCTGAACCTGGTCAGCATGATCAATGACCGCATGGTGATCGCACTCCCGGTCACTCCGGCATCATGGGATCCCCTTGATCCGAAGTCATGGAAAGGTCTTTCGGGCTTTGACAACATTTCATCCCAGATTCGGCTTGGGACACGCAATGTCGCTATCGAGGCCTCCTCTCCTGGCTCTCACGAACCAACTACCCCAGCGGAGCCCGGCATTCCCGGCACGTCGGTCACTCCCGTGGATCCGGATTCCGGTGGACAGGGAAACAACGACAGCCAATCCCCTGAACCCACCCATCCGGGAATCCCGCCACTTTCCGTCGAGGTCGATCTTCGATCCTACTTGGATCGTCTTGAGGTCCTCTTCAACAAGGTGGGCGGATTCGAGGCCACGGGACTCGATATCGGAACTGTGACGCGTGTGGTGGCGGAACTGAGGCACACGCAGGCCGATGGGCACGCGGGTGTTTCCAACGAGCTCCCAATCCCGGAATCCATGCGTCGCAACCTACTGGTTGACTCAGGAGCCGCACACCTGGATACCCACGCCATCCTGCCTGTCGCAGAGGCAAAGGCACCCGTGGCTGTCAACGTCGAAAATCTTGGAAACGACCCTGCACAGGCGGAGTCGCTTGCCCACACAAACCTGCCCCGCTCGGAGGCACCGCATATCCTGAACAACGGTCCGCTGATTCTGTCCGAAGGCATGCGCGGCGATCCACAGGCCAGCCACGGGGTGCACGTCACGGTCGATCCTGACGCACCGGCGGAGGCGCCGAAATTCAATCTCTTCAACGTCATTTCCCTCTTCATGGACCGTGCGGTCAATCTGAAGAGCTACGTCATCGATCAGCTCAGTCAGGAAATTGTCCCGGGTGAACGCACCGGGGTTTTGCTGGTTGATCCCAAGTCCGTCCGCGCCTCCCAGCAGAACAAGCTCACCAGCTAGCCGGATCGCCACGAGCGCCTGCCGCACCGTGTCTCCGGTTGCTCCCCGGGGTCAGGCGCGCAGGACTGGGGCAAGTGAGAAGACCGGCTTGGCATCCGCAGGGCTGACGTCACATTTCTGTGCCCGCCATGCTCGCCAAACCTGATTCACCGGACTCCTGGAACGCGATGTGGAAATACCGCCACCTCCTCTGGCAGTTCACCAAGCGCCAGATTGAGGGCCGGCACAAGGGCAGCCTGCTGGGCTTCGGATGGTCGATTCTGAACCCGCTGCTCATGCTCGTGATCTATACCTTCGTGTTCAGTGTCATCTTTCCGGGTCACTTCTCAAACCGTCCCGGCGACGGACCGATTGTCTATGCATTCACCATCTTTCTCGGGCTGTCCTTCTATCACCTGTTCGTCGACTCGTTTGCTCCCGCACCGGCCTTGATCGTGACGAATCCGAACTTTGTGAAGAAGGTCGTTTTCCCCCTGGAAATCCTTCCCGCAGCGACTGTGGGCGCGGCTGTCTTCCATTTTCTCGTGATCCTCGTCCTGTTTTTCACCGGTGCCTTCATCGCAGGGATTCCCATCGCCTGGACTGCACTATGGCTCCCCGCGGTCATCCTGCCAATGATCATGATGTCCCTCGGGGTCTGCTGGCTGCTGGCCGCTCTGGGCGTTTTCCTGCGCGACCTGCAGCAACTCGTCACCTTCGCAGCCCTTGTCCTGATGTGGGCCAGCGCCATCTTTTTCTCGCCCTCGAGGATCCCCCCTTCCGTTTGGCAGTTTCTGAAATTCAATCCACTGCTTCAGATCATCGATCTCGCCCGAAAAACCGTCTTCTGGGGTGAGCCCCCGACGGCCAGGCCGATGCTCTTCATCTACCTTTTTGCGATCGCCTCCATGTTCGCCGGGTTCTGGATCTTCCGCAGGACACGCCCCGCCTTCGCAGACGTACTTTGATTGTAATCCATTGCCTCACCGTCCAAACAGGTGGGCTATCTCCCGATGCATCCTGACGGCTACTATTTCGGAAGCACCCTCGCAAGGCGCGTGGACTACTTCGCGTTTCCAAGGACAGGCAGCCATTTTCTATGGACTGCCTTCACGGGGCTGTTCGATCTGGTCTTTTTCCCCAACGAGCACGTGGATAATCCGGAGGCGAGGCAGCGCAGCGAGGAGCTGAATCCGTTGGCGATCTACGCCATGAAGCTCCGGGAGGAGGGCGTCCCGTTTCAACCCGTCTACATCAACGCCTCCGCACAGGGCCTGCATGGCGGCCCGGTGATGGGAATGAACCCGCAGATCGTCCTCATTCGCAATCCGCATCCGACCATCTACAGCTGGTACCACACGGCCACGGAACGCTGGGGCGCACAGGTCGGCGATGTCCGAGCGTGGATGAGCGATGCCTACGGCAAATACGCCGCTTTCTATGACCAGACAATGGAACTCCTCCGGAGACATCCGGGCAAAGTACATCTCATCCGGTTTGAGGATTTGAAAACCGATGCGACCGCACTCAAACGCGCGGTCGAATTCGTGGGCGTGCGCCCGAAGCTGTCCCCTGAGTTCGTCTTCGAATGGACGCGGTTCGACCGCATGACGCGCTCCGGGCCGCGCAGCTTCTATCGGGTAGGTGACAACGCGCACTGGTCGACCGATCCCACATGGAGAAAACATCTGGAGGCAATCGCCCCAGGAGACTTCAGCCGGTTCGGTTATCCGGAGACGCTCTGAACCATGCACTCGATCGAGATGCAGGCAGCACCTCCCGCACCTTCCGAATGGTTTTCTGCCGTGTCGCTCTGCTGGTGCGGCGGACGATCCTCGGGCCCCAGTCCCTGCAGCGACGACTATTTTGTGTGTGAAAGGTGCGGCACCCATGTCGCCCGGAAGCGCCTGCGTACCGCGCATGTCGCGGACTTCTACAGCATGGACCGCTACTGGCACTCGCGCCAGCAGCAGAAGGCCCATCCGACTCTGAACGAACGCCGGGAGATATTCGCGCGGGACGGAAGAGTCGCCCTCTGGCTCGGCGCCATCGAACGCCATGCAAGGAAGGATGCGCCCCGCTCGGTGGTTGAAATCGGATGCGCTGAAGGCTCGTTGCTCTGCAGCCTCCGCGAAAAGGGCTGGCAGACGACCGGCGTGGAACCCGATCCTGCCACGGCTTCTGCTGTGCACGAGGCAACCGGACTCGATGTGGTGGGCGGGATCTGGCCGGGCGCAAAGGTCCCCGAGTGCGATCTGTTTGTAGCCTGCGACGTCCTCGAACACGCGCTCGATCCTGTCGAATTTCTGAAATCCGCGGCCGGTGTACTCCGCCCGCAGGGCACGCTCTTTCTTCAACTTCCGCTGGTGATTCCGGGCGAAGCGGACTTCGGCCACATCACCCCGAAGGTCTATGATCCGTGGGAGCATTCCTTCATTTTCACCCGGCACTCCATCGAATTTCTTCTCGCCGTGACGGGTTTCGAGGTGATCTCCAACGACCAGGCATGGATTCGTGCGCACGAGTTTGTTGTCGCCCGGAAACAACTCCGTCCTGAGCGCGGTCATCGCCTGCTCGCCAACCTTCCGGAAATGTTTTCGCTCCCATGGCGCTCGTTCATGGAAGAGCTTAATGCCTTTGCCCGGCCGCTCGGCCTGCGTGAGTTCTCCACGTGGTCGAAGATCTGGGAGTATCCGGCGCTGTGGTACGGAGGCCTTGACAGGGTCGCCTGGCCAGGCGCGCGCCTGATAGACATCGGCAGCGAACTGTCTCCGCTTCCGTGGTGGCTCGCGATGAAAGGGGCGGAGGTCACCCTCGTCGAAACCAATTCCAACTACATTGGCCACTGGGAGTTCGTGAAGCGGGAACTGAAGAATCCGCGGGTTAACTGGGCCGTTGTTTCAGACTCAAGCCTGCCTGCCCCATCGGCGAGTGTCGATGTTGTGACGAGCCTGTCCGTCATTGAGCATCAACCCGACAAGGCGCGCGCAATTTCAGAGGTCGTCCGCGTCCTCAAACAGGGCGGCATGTTTGCCATGTCATTCGATATCGCCGAACCCGCACTCGGCATGACCTATCCGGAATGGAATGGCTGCGCGCTCACCCGCTCTGAATTTGAAAGTCTCTTCAGAGACTCCTCCCTGCTCCAGCCACTCCACCCTTTCGAATGGAACAACGAGGACATGGGCCCCTTTCTAGCGTGGCACCGGCTCACAGCCCCCCACCATAACTACGTCACCGGAGCCGCGGTCTTTCAGAGGACAGCGAAACAGCCCGGCCCCTTCCAGCGCCTGCGCCATGCGTATTCTCGTCTCAAAGCCGGACTCGCTGGGTGATCAGCTCATCATCGCCCCGCTCCTGCAGGCGGTGGCGATCGCGAATCCCGAAGCACTCGTCGTCTGGCACGTGCGGGAGGGAATGGAAAATGTCGCCCCCTTGTTTGCAGGCATCGCGGTATTTCCGCCGGACTTGTCATCTCCGGCCGGCGAAGAAGCCTCCCGCTTCGGCAGTCTGCACCGTTGCGGACTGGTCATGGTCCCCTTTCCACTCGATCCATTTGCCGATTGGTCAACCGAAACGGAAAGGCGACTGGACTGGTGGGGGACATTCCTTCGATCCCAGAACTGGGATGCCGCCGTCGCCGCGGTGGGCAACCGCACCTGGGTCGCCGAAGCCTCTATCGCAGCTGCGCGCGCACCCCTGCGCATCGGAGCGGTGGCAACCCAGGCGCGGCAGATACCTGTCAACGCCGCAGGGGACCTCATTGCTGGCTGCACACCACTGTTTACATCGGAGGTTCCGTTTGATCCGGAACTGCCCGAAACCCTGCTCCTGCGCAGTCTTCTTCAGGCACTGCCACTGCCGATTCCGCCCCGGTGGGAAAGGCCGGCAGCATTGAAGATTGGCCGGCACGAGCCGGCCATGGAAAAGAGACCTGTGATCCTTGCGCCTGGTGTCGGTGGTCCTGCCTGGCGTGCGTGGCCTTCGGCCCGGTTCATGGAGCTCGAGGAGCAATTGCAGGCGGACGGCTGGATCGTGACCTATGCGGAAGGTCCGGATGACGCCGGATTCCTGAATTCCATTCGTGAAAAACCGGGAAGAGACATCCGCTCATTCGCGCGTGGCGAGCTGCTCGGGCTGGCGAACCTCTTCCGTCAAAGCTCCGCGGTCATTTGCAACGATACCGCCTATGTTCACCTGGCTGCCCTCCTGGACGTCCCTGCAATCGGAGTTTTCGGCGGCGGACAAAAGCAGCGCTTCCATCCGCAACAGGGGCGAATAAAAGTTGTTCAAGGACTGCCCGAGTGCGCCGGCTGTCAATGGCACTGCGTCTTCGAAAACTATCCGTGCGTTTCAGATATCCCCGTCGCCTCCATATGGCAGGCATTCGAAAGCCTGATTTCAAATGCCGATCGGACTGCCCGGACGTATGTCCCCGAATGGCCGGAGGAACGCCGGGGCCGGGCTCTGGTGTCCCGGCTCCAAAGGGAGATACTTTTCCTCGACGCTGATCGTTTTGCCCGCCTCCAAATCATCCAGTCATTGCTGGAGAGGCAGCGCGCGCCTGCCAGCAGGGAGACTTCAGGATCCCCTCCTCCGGAGACGGCGCCCGTCCTCTCCGTTGTCATCCCCATGGGCCGCCCTGAAACTGCCGGGCCCACACTCAACGCCCTCGTGAGGCAGGTGACTCCCGGCGTCGACTGGGAGGTGGTGGTCGCAGGAGCCGGAGGAACATCAGTTCCCGAACACTACCAGGGCCTGATGCTGACACGCGTCCTACTTCCAACCCGGGCTCCACCCTCTCAAACGCGCAATGCCGGTGTCACGCGCACCCGTGGACGCTGGCTCGTCTTCATCGACGATGACATTCATCCCGCGGATGACTTCATGGCCAGCGCGGCGTCCCTCGTGCGCCGGATTGAGGCGGATGCCAGCAAAGTAGCAGCCATCGGCGCACGAATTCCTGGTCGCCGCGGCGGGTTCTGGGAACGCGTCACGGACCTGTCCAATTTCTGGAGTCAGCAGGACATGGTGGCCCGCGACTGCGACTGGCTGTATAGCGCCGCCCTGATCGTCCGGGCGGATGCGTTTCGCGATGCCGGAGGCTTCGATCCGCAACTGGCGGTGGGCGAGGATGTCGACCTCTGCCGCCGCCTCGCCACACGCGGTCACATGCTGCGCTACGAACCTTCGCTCGTGGCCTATCACGACCACCAGCGAAATACACCTCTCAGGACGTGGCGCTATTTTTGGCGAAACGGAGAGGGTGCCCGATATTTTTTCAGATCCATCGGCGGCACCTGCGCGTTCAGCCTGAAGACGGTCTGGCTCAAGACCTGGAGCGACTTTCGCGGCAATCAGGCGCATCAGGAGCGTTATGGAGGCCGGCTTGGCTGGCATGCCCCTGCGATCTGGTTCAACTATCTGATCGTCGAGACGTCCCTTGAGTGGCACTGGCAGAAGTACCTCCGGCAGGATCGGCGCCATACCGGTCTCCCGGTCCGCACACGAAGCGACGCCACAGCGGCACGCGCCTTGGAAGCATTCGATGGGAAGCGGCGCCTTCTCGGCGCCTGGCTTTGCCTCCTGGCCACCCTGCAGGACTTCGCGAATCCCGTTCGACGATGAGAATCGGTGTCGGCCTTCACCTTCTCGCGCCCGACAACGGCGGCGTCACCAACTATGCGCTCACCCTGCTCCGGCTCTGGCCGCTGCATGCCCCGGAGCACCCGATGGTGCTGTTCTCCTTCGACCACAACGACGCATTGCTTGACACCCTCCCGCCGGCAACCCGGCGCCACGAGATCAGAATGCGCACTCAGGAGGATGCCCTGGCGCACTGCCAGGACATCGATGTCTATTTCTGCCCGTTCGGCACACTCTGGCCCCGCCCGTTCCCGAAGCCCTCTGTCCTGACGTTTCACGACATGCAGGAGAGGTTTCACCCGGAACATTTTACCGATGCGGAAAAGGCTGAGCGCTTCTTCCACTACGACTGGTCGCTCCGCATGGCGGACAGTGTCATCGCCGTATCCCAATTCACGAAGGCCATGGCCGTCTCCCTTGCAAGGATCAGCGGGGACAAGTGCCATGTGGTTCATCACGTGCCCGACGAATTGCCACCACCACAAAGGCCCGCCCGCTTTCCCTTTGGTGAGCGCCCCTTTGTCTTCTATCCGGCAAATCTCTGGAAGCACAAGAATCATGCCACGCTGGTTGCCGCCATGGACCAGGTGTGCGCGGCGGACCCGGATCTCAGTCTCGTCTGCACGGGAAGCTTTCTCAATCACGGTGCACAATGGGAGCAGTGGGTGAGCGATTCCCGCTGCGCGGATCGTATGGCGCACCTCGGACGCCTGACTCGTCCCGAGATCTCATGGCTCTACCGCAACGCGCGCGCCCTGGTGTTTCCATCGCTGTTCGAGGGGTTCGGAATTCCGCTCATCGAGGCAATGCAGGCGGGTTGTCCAGTCGCCTGCGCCAGCAATACGAGCCAGCCGGAAGTTGCAGGTGAAGCCGCACTCTATTTCGATGCGGAGAATCCCTCTTCGATCGCCGCCGCCATCCTGCGTATCAGCCGCGACCCTGCCCTGCGGACGCGCCTGCAGACTCTGGGCGCCGAACGAATCCGACGCTACTCAGTCCTGTCGTTCATCGATGGCCATTTGCGCGCCTTTCGTGACGCGATCACACGTCACACCGCAGCCCGGTCATGGCTCAACCGGAATGTGCGCCTTCCGCATTCGCTGGTTCCGCGGACCAGGCTGGGAGGATGGGAAAGGCGCCGGGCCGCGCGATTGCTGCTCCAGTCAAAGTGCATTCCGCCGGGCGCCCTCTCAGTCGAATCATGACTCCTCCGCGCTTCAGCATTGTCATGCCGACCTTCAATCACGGTCGCTGGATCGAGCAGGCGCTCCTCAGCATCCTCGATCAGGCGCCGCACCGCTTGGAGATCCTTGTCATGGATTCGGTCTCGACGGACTCAACCCCCGAGGTCCTCGGCAGGTACACTGATGTCATCCACTGGATCCGGGAAAAGGACGGAGGTCAGGCTGACGCCATCAACCGCGGCCTGGCCATGGCAACCGGAGAGATCGTTGCGTGGCTCAACTCCGATGATAGTTACCTGCCGCACGCACTCGCCCGGGTCGACGCCACATTTTCCGGAGATCCTGCGCTGGATTTTGTCTATGGCGACGCCCTGGAGATTGACGAATCCGGTCGGATACTCACTCCGAATCCATTCACCGAGGAGGCTGACCGGGACCGCTTTTTCTTTTCCCACGACTATATCTGTCAGCCGTCCCTCTTTGTCAGGCGGGAGTGCCTCGTAAAGGTGGGGCCGCTTCGGATGGATCTGAAATGGTTCCTGGACTACGAGTGGCTGACACGGTTCTTCTCCATGGGGCTGCACGGCCGAAGACTTCCCTTCTTCCTCGCGGCAAATCGTGACCACCCTCATACCAAGACCAACTCCGGCGGCCTGAACCGATGGCTCGAAATCATGAGTGTTCTCTCTGCAGCGCCATCACCCCACCCCCCGCTGCTGCTCCGGCCCTGTGTCTGGAATTACTCGCTGGAATTTCTCATCAAGACAATGAACGCTGCCGGCTGGGGTCGCCACCCCGGCGCGGCGCGTGACGCACGTGAGGCACGGGTCACGGTATTGAACACGCTCAACCGCATTTTTATGAACTGCGTCAAGCCACGATCCGTGGACGACATCATGATCCGTTTCCACCGCGACATCGCGCCCCATGGATCAACGCTTCAGGAACTCTGGGACTCAGCGGCATCCATGAGTGCCGTCACCTGAACAGAAAAGAAGATGACACCGCTCGAACCCAACACGCAGCTCAAGTACGGTCCGCTCGTTCACGAACTGCACGATGCCTTGAAGGCCACGTGCTTCCAGGGACTCCGCGACCGGCAGGGAAGAAAGGAATTGATGACTCGATTGCTGGGCACGGGCATCAGCCAGGCCATGTACCTGGTAAGCGAACTTCAAGCCGCCATGGTGCAGCCCGGCGACGTGTGTGAATTCGGCGTCGCCCAGGGTGCCACATCGGCGCTGCTCGCCAACGAAATCCGGGAGACGGAAAAGACTCTCTGGCTCTATGACAGCTTTGCCGGGCTGCCCAAGCCATCCTCCAAGGACAGCCTTAAAGATGACATCTTCAACCTCGGCAGCATGGCACGCTACGAAGGCGAGATGCGTTGCGATATCGAAGAGGTCCAGGTCAGGCTCAGGCAGATTTCGTTTCCCGAATCCCGCGTGCAACTCCGTCCGGGACTCGTCGAAGAAACACTCACCGACGAAAACGGCCCGAGGCAGGTCTGTTTTGCCTATGTGGATTTCGATTTCTATGCGGGCATCACCCATGCACTCGGCTACCTGCATCGGCACCTCGCTCCCGGGGGACGCATCGTTGTGGATGACTACGACTTCTTCTCAACCGGCGCAAAGACTGCCGTCGACGAGTTCGTCTCCCGTCATCATGGCGCCTACGAACTTATTCTTCCCCAAGCCTTCGCAGGTCACTTTTGCATCCTTCGGCCTGTTGAAACGCGATGGAAGCGGTGGTTCAGTCACACTCGAAGCCGGAAATGACCCCATCGAGTCAGCTCAAATTTCTGCCTGCGCTCAGATGCTGAATGCGCTCCAGTGCAGCGGTCGGCCGGTTCCCGTCTGACTCGACCGGAACTGCGTATTCGTTCGAGAGCTCACCGGATCCAATCCGCTCGCTCGACCGTGAACTGCCAGGTGCCCTTGAACTGCCCCAGAATGCCGTAAAAGGAAATCCGGTCACCTTCGCGCCAGCGCGAGCGCACCTTTTCGCGCAGTGCGGGATCAGGGACCCAGACTTCCCAGGAATCTCCGTTCACCTCGACCGACAGGCGACGGCCCGTTCCAACCCGTCCTTCCACGTGCATGAGTTTCCCGTTGAAACTTCCATTTCGCAATGCAGTCCGATCATGCACAGCCGAAAGATTGGTCGCGCTTGCGAGATCATAGGTCTTCTCCGGAGCCTTGGGTGGCCGGGAGGGGCTGTCATCGCTCTTCGACGGACTTTCCAAATCTATCCATTTGTCGGTACGGTTGTCCTTCACGGTCCGGAATAGAGCGTAGACGGGAAAATGATCCGAGAATCCGGAGCCTGACGCACCTTCACTCGTCCAGCGCAGGGGCGTCCCCTCGGGATTGGCATTGATCCCCTTCAGCCGGAGCACGGCGAAGGAGTTGTCAACATACTGGACGCCTTTGAAGTCGTACAGCCCCCGGGAAAGGATCATCTGGATGAGGGTTCCCCATTCGCCGCGATACACGTCGCTTCCACGCTGATCGGCTGGCAGTTCAAACCACAGGTTGTAAAGTGTAGCCTTTCCCGCGCGCAGGGCGAGTTCGTTGCCCTGGGAGCCGAGCACGTCATTCAACGCGGTGACCGGCATCCGGCCTTTCATCACCCGGCTCTGGTTGTATTGCGAATTGAAGTCGCCGCCGAGAATGATGTCGGCATGCGGATCCTCACGGAGTAGCTCGTCCAGACGCGCCCGGAGGGTGCGGGCGTTTGCGATGCGGATTTTTTCCGTCACCGGATCGCTTGCCCCTGATTTCCAGTGGTTGTCGAACACGTGCAGCCTTGCTCCATCGATCTCCAGCTCAACCTCCAGAATGTTGCGCGCATTCAACGTGGGGTGATTGCGAACCTGCCTGACCGGAAACCGCGTGAAGATCACGCACTTCACCCCCCGGGGATTTCCGTCCTCGTATCGTGTCGCTGCTGAATCGTTGCCCGGGACAACCGTATACCCGGTCATGCCGCGGGATTCAAACGCGGCGCGCAGCTGCTCCTCGGCCGGGGCGACACGGTCTGGAGTCTGATCAACCTCGATCTCCTGAAACAGGATGATATCCGGTCCCTTTCCATTCTCCATGCCCGCCACCACGCGGGAAATGTTCGCCAGCTTCGTCTTGAAGTGCGCCGACGTGTAGAGGCGGGGCTGGTAGTCTTCGTACGCTGCCACGCCGTCGTCATCAAAGAGGTTCTCCACATTGTAGACCATGACACTGAAGGTGCGGGCGGCCGCATCGACACCGGCAAACATGGCCAGAATGCACCCACCCATTTTCAGGCATCGAAGGAAAAACATGGGGACATCCTTGCACGTGTCGTCGACATTGACCAGCGCCAAGCCATTTGGCCAACTGGGGTTGATGCCGTCCGTCCGCCCGCCGCTCCTGCAAATCAGCAATCTCTCCGTCTGCCGCGGAAACACAGCCATCCTCGAGGACATCAACTGGAGTATTCGTCCGGGAGAACATTGGGTGCTGCTTGGGCCGAACGGATGTGGCAAGACATCCCTCCTCAAGACACTGCTGGGCTACCTCTCTCCCTCCAAAGGCTCCATCACCCTGCTTGGAAAACACTATGGCTCCGACGACTGGCGCGACGTTCGCATCCGGCTGGGAATTGTCACGAGTGCAATCCAGGCATCCATCCCCCCGGCCGAGGTTGCGGAGGAAACGGTGATCAGCGGCAGGTATGCCCAGCTGGACCTCTGGGCCCCAACCACGCGCAGCGACCGGATCTCCGCAAGGAGATACCTGCGAATGATGGGCGCCGGAGGGATCGCAGACCGGCCATGGCTCTACCTCTCTCAAGGGGAACGTCAGCGGGTTCTGATCGCGCGCGCACTCATGGCGAAGCCCCGCATCCTCATCCTCGACGAGCCTTGCGCGGGCCTGGATCCGGTCGCCCGCTCCAAATTCCTGCAATTCGTCGAGCGCCTGGCCCGCAAGCCCCACTCCCCCGCACTGGTGCTTGTCACCCACCACATCGAGGAGATACGTCCCGTGTTCACCCACGCCATCACCCTGAAGTCAGGCCGTGTCGCCCATGCAGGAAGGATCCATGACATCATCACAAGTCGCGTGCTGACGGATGTATTCGACGCGCCACTACGGGTGAGGCGGTCCGAAGACAGGTACTCGGCTGAAACTCCGACCTGATCCGGTTTCCTTCAGGGCTCCACGGCGGCTCTGGCGGCCATCGCATACTTCGCGATGATGCCGTCGAAGCTTCCGTTTGAGAAGAAGATCACCACACGGGACCCATTCCGGTCCTTCAGGGTGTTCCTGATCAATTCCTGCAGCAACCCGGCATTCTCCAACGGGGAATGGGCGACAATCCCCTTTTCGCGGAGAAAGCTCGCAACGGCATCCCGGTCGAATCGGTCGTCGGCCGAAAGCCTTTCCGCCCGGTTCACAGCGCCGAGATAGACCTCATCCGCGTTCGCCAGGGCCCTCATGAAATTCTCCTGGAGAATCCTCGTCCGCGCCGTGTTGCTTCGCGGTTCGAAGACCGCGGTCAGGCGAGACTGGGGGTGACGATTCCGAAACGAGAGCAGGGTCTCGCTAATCGCGGTGGGATGATGGCCAAAATCCTCCACGACGAAAAGACCCTGTGCCGACACGAGTGTCTCCTGGCGGCGCCTCACGCCGCGGAATCTTGCGAGGGGCCGCAAATCAAGCCCCGCCGCCAGCGGATCGCGTCGCATCGAGGGCGTTGCCGGCCCTGTGGGCGGGACGGCCCTCGACAGCAGCGCCGCCGTGGCCGCCATCGTAGCGTTGCGGGCGTTGTAGAGCCCCGGAAGCTCCCAGTGCACACGATCCCATGCCTGGCCATGCCAGGTGAGCTCAAAGCTGGAACCAGTGGCGCTCTCGCGGAATCCGACGATCCGGACATCGTTCCCCTCACCGGTTCCCACCCGGAGAATCCGGGTCCATGGCATCGGTCCCAGCGCCGCAAGGTTGTCATCGTCCCCGTTCAGCACAATCCATCCGGAGCGGGGCACCAGCCGTGTCAGGTGCAAGAAGGAACGCTGCACGTCTGCCAGATCGCGAAAGATATCCGCATGGTCAAACTCCAGGTTGTTGAGGACCGCAATCCGCGGTGCGTAATGCACGAATTTGCTGCGCTTGTCGAAAAAGGCGCTGTCATACTCGTCACCTTCAATCACGAAGGGCTCTTCGTCCGACCCGAGGTGATTTCCCATCGGGGGATCCACGGGCACGCCTCCGATCAGGAACCCAGGATCACCGCCATTCTCGCGCAAAAGAAAGGCCGTCAGGGCCGTGGTCGTCGTCTTGCCGTGTGTGCCTGCAACAACGATGTTGCGGCGACGGCAAAGCACTCGGTCGTGCAGGAGCGCAGGGAGCGAGGTGAACGGCAGCGCCCGGGTGTCGAGCAGCCACTCCACCTCGTGGTTGCCCCGGGTCATCGCATTGCCGATGACCACGATGTCCGGCGCCAGCCGCTCGAGGCGCGCCGGATCGTAGCCTTCGTGAACCTCGATACCGGCGTCCGCCAGAACCTGACTCATCGGCGGATAGACACCGGTGTCGGCGCCGATGACCTCGTGCCCCGCGGCGCGGGCGAGCAAGGCGGCATTGCCCATCGCCGTGCCACACACACCCATGAAATAGATCCTCATCGAAATAGAGATTGGTTGCTTCCCGTTTGCCCAGATCGAAGGCGTCAGGATGCACGCCCATGTCAACTTACAAGCGCCGGAGGACTTCGTTTCTCGGGACCGCCACGGGCAGCCATGGATCCCGCAGCCAGCCTCACATGTCAGGCTGTTCGCGCCGCAGGAGGCGCATCAGCAGCGCGCTTCCTGCAAGGACGAGCACGAGCAGCACGACGGCTATCGCGGTCGCCCGACCCACTTGAAACTCCTTGAACATCGAACTCACCATCAGGGTGCCCAGCGTGTGACTTCGTGAATCGGGATCCTGTGAAGTCAGCAGCCAGATCATCTCAAACGCATTGAGGCCTGCGATCACGAGAAAAACGAGCGCCACAACGACGGTCTGCCAGATGAGCGGAAGCGTTATGCCGAGGAACTGCTGGAGCCGCGACGCGCCGTCGAGTTCCGCCGCCTCATAGAGGCTTGCGTCAATGCCTTCCATGGCGGCCAGAAAAAGCACAAGATTGAAGCCACAGGCCATCCACACGTAGATGGGAACGAGCGACCAGTAGAGGTTGCGTGGCGCGAGCCAGGGGTGCGACTCAAACCCCATCAGGGTTTCGCTACCGAGCACCCGCCCAAGTCCGGCCAGCGCGGCGTTCACGAGGCCACCATGCGGCTCGTAGGCACTCATCCAAAGCAGCGTCGCAGCGATGCCTCCGAGAAGATTGGGAAAAAGAAACACCGAGCGGAAAAAGCCCGCACCCGGAACCCTTCGATGAAGGAGATAGGCAAGAGCAAGCGATATCGGCAGAACAATCGCCGCAGGAACCGCCATCAGGAATAGATTGTTGCGCAAGGCCATCCAGAACGTGTCGCTCTCGAAGATCAGCCATCGAAAATTGAGCAATCCAATCCACTCGCGCTGTCCCATGCCATCCCACCGCGTGAAGGCCCACATCGCCGCCACCGCTCCCGGAACCAGCACGAGCGCGGCATAGATCAGGAAGGAGGGCACCAGGAACACACCCGCCGTCCGGGCGCGCAGCGGCCCGAAGCTGTCACGGTGGACTGATGCACCCGGAGGACGCCGCCTTCGCAACACGAGCCTCGCGACCGGCTTAAGGAACAGCCACGCCAGAAGCGCAAGCAGCCCGGCGAGCAGGAGTCCCCCTGCCCATGCATGGCGATATTCAACGCGATCCGGATTCGCAATCCTCGCTCGGTGCACGGCTGCAGCGGCCTCAATCCTCGTGGCATACTCACCAGGCGAGATTCGGCCCGCCATCAGTTGCAGGCGTTCGTCCACGAGCGCCTGCCGGACAGGAGGAGGCTGCAGCATGACCTGCGGCATCGTGAAGGCATGCCGGGCATTCAAGATCAGTTCGGCAATGCCTCTCATTCGCGGCGAGAACTCCCCGGGCTGCACACCCTTGATTGCCGTTGGCGATTGGATGCGGCGAACAAATGCATGCGCACGCTCCCGGGACGTAAGGTAGCGAAGAAAGTCCAGCGTCGCCGCCTCCCTTTTCGGATCACCCGTGACAAAACAGAAGAGGTTGTCCGTGCTTGCCTGGATCGTCGTGGGATCGGCAATGCCATCGGCAAAGGTTGGAAAGTTCATTGCACCCACATCGAGGCCTGGCGGCAGTTTGTCCCCCATTTCATAGAGCATCCACGATCCTGAGACGCACATGGCCGCGCGACCTTCTGCAAAAGCGGTCTGCGCGCCCGTATGCGTCGCCCCCTCCCAGCCCGCCAGCAGGTCCTTCTCCGCAAGCCGCTGAAGCACGCCCGCAGCCCGGATGTAGCGGGGATCCGAATAGGCGCCCGCTTCGGTCCTGCCCATCCGCTCCCATCCTTCCGGACCGGCAAGGTTGTAGTAGGCGGAGCGGACAATGGAATCCGGGTAGTTGCCGTAGATTCCGGTCAGACTCACGGGCGCAATGCCCGCGGCACGGATCTTCTCACACAACGCGAAAAACTCATCCCAGGTCTCTGGAACACTCCAGCCATGCGTGCGGAAAAGCCCGCGATTGTAGAAGATTGCCCAGCACGCATAGCTCACCGGCACACCATAAATGCCTCCCTCGATCTTCCACGAATCCAGGGCCCCCGGCAGAAACGTGTCCCGCCAGCGTGCGTCTCCCTCCCAGTTGGGTCCGTCAAGGAGCGTCGTGAGATCACGCAGTTTGCCGGCGTGCACGAGCGCCGGAATCAGCACGTCGCGGGGCAGCATCGCGTCCGGAAGGGAACCCGCGATGATCCTCACTCGCAGCTTGTCCGAGATCCTCGGGTCCCCATGGACCCGGACGCTGACCTCCGGCCTCAGTTTTTCAAACTCCCGGGCCGTCTCCTCATAGAACGCCGTGCCGTATCCGCCCGCAAAGATCGGGATTTCGATCCCCGTGACCGCTGCGCGGGCGCCGGCCTGGCCAACGACCAGGAACCCGAAACACAGGAAAATGAACCGACGGAAATGGGAGTTGGATTGAACCATCGACTGAGCGCATCCGGCGCGACGTGGCGCCACATTCTCGCGCCTCTGCAGGCAGGTCAACGTCACGAAATTCGTCCCATATCTCCTGCGGAGGGATCCACGTGGTGGCTTGCCTCGCGGGGATTGCTCGTGCAAGAGTGCACCTTCGATTCCGAGCCTCAGGAACCCTCCCTTTGCATGCTCCCCATGAAGCCTTCACGCCACCCGCAGTCCCCTTTTGACTCGTTGCCGCTCACGCGGCGTCAGGCACTTCACCGCGGGATCACAGGCATCATTGCCGCTGCGACGGCACCCCTCTTTTTCCGAGGCCGTCTGCAAGGACAATCCGCCCCGGCAACAAGGATCCAGCTCGGCATCATCGGCAACGGGATGATTGCCAGTTCCCACATCGGAGCGCTGCTTGGGCGCGATGATTGCCGGATCATCGCCCTGTGCGATGTGTCACGATCCGCGGCGGAACACGCGAAGGCACGAATCTCCCAAGCGTACGGCGACGGCTCGGGTCCGGCAATCCATTCCACGCATGAGGAGATCCTGAAGCGACCTGACATCGACGCTGTCTTCGTATGCGTGCCCGATCACTGGCATGCACCCATCGCAAACGCAGCGATGATCGCCGGAAAAGACGTCTATTGCGAAAAACCCCTCACGCTCGCAGTGCGTGAGGGACGCGTTTTGGTGGAAACGGCGCGACGCTGCGGCCGGGTGCTGCAGACCGGCACCCAGCAGCGCTCCAATGCCGCCTTCCGCAAGGCCGCAGCGATGGTCCGTGCGAAGTGGATCGGCGACCTCACCGGGATCCGCACCGTCCTGGGCACGTTTCCCCAGCCCAGGATCCTCCGCGAGCAGCCTGTTCCAGAGGGTTTCGACTACGACCGCTGGCTCGGGCCCACACCTTGGCGGCCCTACAATGCCCTTCGCGTCCAGGGAAACTATGGCGGCGGATGGAGGGTCTACCTGGAGTATGGGGGACGGAAAAACGGCGACTGGGGAGCCCACCATTTTGACATCATTCAATGGGCCCTTGGCATGGACAACAGCGGCCCCGTCGAGTTCACCCCAAAGGGATGGGAAGATGTGCGTTTCCAGACCCATCGTTACGACTCAGGCATCAAGGTTGAGCGCGTCGAGCATCTGGACCATGGGATGATCGAATTCAAGGGAACGAAAGGCACCATCTGGGTGGGCCGCGACGATGTTCTTGTCACCGATCCCGCACCCCTCGCCGCGCGCCCGATGCGGGCCGAAGAGCCACACCTGTATGTCAGTGATGACCATCACACCGATTTCTTTCACTGCATGCGCATCCGGCAGCGTCCAATCTGCGATGTAGAAATAGGCAACCGTACGGCAACAGTCTGCCATTTGAACAATATCGCGGCGCTGCTTCGGCGTCCCGTCAGATGGGACCCTCGCAAGGAGGATGTCGTGGGCGACCCCGTGGCCTCCCGGCTTCTCGATCGTACCCGCCGCGCGCCCTACACCACCCTTTGAGATCCGCCGCATGCGCACCCAACTTTCCCCACTCCCCTCCTTGCGCGCTGTTTATCTCGCGGTGCGTTTGGCCTCCTTCGTTGCCATAGCGACGTCCACGTGTCACCTGCGCGGAGATCCGGTGACACCGGAGAACCGGGCACGCATTCTCGACGCACTGCCGTCAAGCGCTCCGGCAAAACCCAAAAAGGCGCGGCGTATCCTGATCTACACACAGACCAAGGGCTACCGCCACGCCTCGATTGAAACCGGTGTCGAGGCGCTGGAACTGATGGGCAAGCGCACGGGTGCCTACAGCACTTCGGTGGCCGACAAGCCCGAAGTGTTTACAACGGACAATCTGCGTGACTTCGACGCGCTCCTCTTCTTGAGCACGACGGGCGAAATTTTCGACACGGTTGAAACCCGCAAGGCACTCATGGACTATGTGCGCGGAGGTTGCGGCGTGGTGGGAATCCACGGCGCGACCGACAGCTGCTACAAGTGGCCGGAATACGGCGAAATGATGGGAGGCTATTTCCTCAGCCATCCATGGACCCACGATTGGAATGTCACGCTCTGGAACGAGGATCCGACACACCCGCTGAACGCCGCCTTCAAGGGAGCGATCTCCTTCCCTGTTCAGGATGAGATCTACCAGCTCAAGGATCCCTATTCCCGCAAGACCCATCGTGTCATCCTCAGTCTCGATCTGCGCAGGAGTGGAGAACGCCATCCGGACATCGCTCCCAAAATCGTCCGCACCGACAACGACTTTGCGATCAGCCAGCTGCGCACCTATGGCAAGGGACGGGTTTTCTACTGCTCTCTAGGACACAATCACGCCATCTACTGGAATCCCACCATTCTCGCCCACTACCTCGCAGGAATTCAGTGGGCGGTGGGAGATCTCCAGGCCGACGCCACGCCACGCGCGCGCCCGGTTCCACCTCCGCTCGCCTCCGATCCGGCTCTTTTTGAGGCCGTCGGCCGGACGGCATATGATGCGGACCAGGCTCCGTTCGACTGGCTCGATCAAGCGATCGCAGAGGCCGGGCTTGATCCCAAGGCGCTCGCTTTGATCGAAGCCCGCCTGGTTGCCTTGCTTGCGCAGCCCTCAATCACTCCCGCTGCGCGCCAGGCAGTTTCGCAGAGGCTCGCCGAGGTGATTCCCGGCAATCCCTCCGCAGGCAGGGAATCATTGCAGACCCTTTCACGGCTCCTGCTCGATGCCTCCCAGGTCAACAACGCCCGCCTCGCACTCGAGCCCGTCCCGGGCAACACCGTTGATCGGCTTTTCCTGGACGCGATGGTGGCAGCCAAAGGGGAGGTGCGCAATGCCTTGATTCACTCCATTGGAAAACGAAGGATCGCGAACGCCGTCCCCGCACTTCGCCGGATTCTGAGCGAGTCCAATCCGGCAGCCGTTTCCGCAGCGGCTGCGGCACTGGGTGAAATTGCGACAAAAGAGGCGCTTGACGCGCTGGAATCCTCCCCAGCATCCACTTCACCGGAGGCTACGGAGGCGATTTTACTGGCTGCAAGTCGGCTGCCCGCATCCATCTCGGCGAAGACCTTTGCGAACATCGAGGCCTCCAGCAGCCAGTCCCCTGCTGCACGCCTTGCAGCGTTCCGCGGTGTGATCAAATCGAATCCCTCCACCGCCCTTTCGCTCATCATCGCCACCCTCAAGAACGGCCCTTCCGACCGACGCAATGTCGCGCTGGAAGCGGTTCATACACTGGAAGACAAGAGGACTGCCGCCGCGCTGGGTGACGCCATGACGGCCTTCGACATCCCCACACAGGTCGCGGTCCTCAACGCGCTCGCCCGCCGTGGCGAACCTCAATCAACCCCTATCGCCCTGGCTTCCCTTGGCAGTCCCGATGCCTCCGTCCGCCTCGCCGCAATTTCTGCACTGGCACTGCTGCCGGGGACTGTGGACGCGGCGAACGCTCTCGCCGCCCATGCCGCGCGACCTCGCGCTTCCCTCGAAACAAAAGCCGCCTTCGATTCACTCGCCGCACTGAACGGTCCCGGCATCAACCAAGCCGTGCAGCGGGCTTCATCAAACGCACAAATGCCCGCTCGTCTGATCTTCATACGCGCGCTCGCACCCCGGGCGCTGTTCGAAGCCGTGCCCGCCCTGCTGAGCATGCAGAAGGACGAGGATCCGCTCGTCAGAAATGCGGCGCTGGAGGCGCTCGAGATCCTGGCAGGGCACAAACAACAGGCTCCCCTTCTCGACTGGGCACTGGCTGCCACGGATCCCCAGGAGAGAAATCGTGCTGTTCGCTCTCTGATCGCTACGACACTGCGCAATCAGGATCTCTCCAATCGCAATGCAGGGTTGATTGAGCGGCTCACGGCCGGCGACACCCCGGCACAGCTTCTCCTGCTACCCGCGCTGCCGCGCCTCGCGGATGCGAAGACACTGGCAGCTGCCTCCAGCCTCCTGAATTCCAGCAACTCTGCCGTTGTCGGGGCTGCTGTGACGGCACTCGCCCGCTGGCCCGACTCGAGCCCGTTGAACGCGCTGCTTGATTTCGCTGAACGAACGGGACCAGCCTCGCCGGTCAGCAAGAGTGCCGCATCCGCCGCTGCGGTGCATTTCAAGACCTTGTGCGAGGCAAATCCAGGGCAGATCGACGTGAAGACGGCCGGGCGTCTGCTCAAAATCAGTCCCGACGCTGCGACGGGCCGCTCGCTTCTCTTCCTTCTCAGCCGAACCGCCAACCCGGAGGCGCTGCAGCTGGCGGAAAGGTGTGCGAATGTCCCGGACCTTGCGGTCGACGCCCACGACGCGATTCTCGCAATTCGCGCCAATCAGGTATGGCCGCCGGCCTTCAAGGCGACGGCTGGCGCAGGACAATTGAAGGCGTTGACGGACAATTCCCTTTCCACCGCCTGGTCTGTCCCAGCTACCGCAGGCCAACAGCTCACGGTCGACCTGAAACGCTCGCGGCCGATCCGGCGGCTGATTCTGGAGCGGGGCGGCGCGCGCAACGACTATCCGCCCGCCTACGAAATTTACCTGAGCGATGATCCGTCGAAACCGGGTGCTCCCCTCGCGGCGGGAGAGGGCTCGCGAACCTCCATGGACATCCGGCTTCCGGCCGTCGCCCACGGACGCTACCTTGTCATCCGGAATACCGTGACGCGCGACTCCGGCAAATGGTCGATCGCGGAGTTTCGCATCGAATAGGTCCGCCTAACGAAAGGTAAACCCACGGGCGACCAGCAGCGACTCGATGCGCTGCCTGGATTCCACGACTTCGCCCGGCGAAGCACCTGGGGATAGCTCCAGCACCAGGGTGTGATGAGGCCGCCAGTAGGAACTGATCATCTCAAAATCCACACTTCCGGTTCCAACCGGCTGATGATCGACTCCCGCGGCATTCACATCGTGCAGGTGAAATCCAATCAGGCGTGACGCCCATGCATCCAGGTGCTTCCGGTGGTCGATGAGTCCGTGCCGTTGCTTCAGCTCGGCGTGACCGGTGTCATGCCAATAACCGCCGGTGGAGTCAGGACCCAGTGTCTCAAACAGCAGGCCGAAATCGGAATCGATGGGCAACTCCTCCAGTCGCTCCCGGTTCTCGAATCCGAGGCGCACCTTCTTCTCCCGGGCGAGTGGCTCGATCCGCTTGATCGAATCAATCAGAGGATCCCAGTAGAGCGGCAGTCGTTTGCGAATCCGCTCCATCACCTGATCCCGCCGGGATGCAAAACGAGGATGAGTGTAGGCCGAGGGTGAGCCCTGCGCGTCGATCCAGCGTCTCAATCTTTCAGCAGGATTCGTCCAGAAAAAATCGATGCCTCCCAAATGGCAGACAACCGAGCCTGCTCCCACCTGGGCCGCGAACTCGATTGATCGTTTGGTATGCCTCAACCACTGCTCCCGCTCCCTCGCGTAGCGTGAGGAGGGTTCGAATAGATTGGGTGCCGCCTGGCTGATTCCGGCTGGAAGCGGACAGAAATTGTGCGTGGAAACCACGCTTATCACCCTCTCTTCAATCGCCTTCAGAAGGCCTGGAACCAGGACGATCCGGATTCCGTGGCTCAGCTCAATCTGGCTGAACCCCAGGTCCGCCATCTCCATCGCCATCGCATATCCATCCGTGTGCCGGTGCGAACACCAGGAGGTTGAAAGAGCGAATTTCGGGATCAAGGGGATGACAGAAACGGATCACAGCCCTGCCCCGGAGTGAAGACCTAAAAAAACCGCGCCCCATTCGAGGAGCGCGGTCAGATTGTGACGGCAGGCAGGAGCCCGCTTCGTACGGTCTCAGTCCGCGTAACGGCGGCGGAGCATCGCCGTGAAAGCCTGCACCTTGTTCTTGCGACGGCGCTTTTCACAGGGCTTTTCATAGTAGCGCTTGGCGCGCACTCCCTTGATGATGTTTTCGCGATCGAGCTTCTTCTTCATGCGACGAATCGCGCGGTCAATGGGCTCGTTCTTGCGGATTTTGATTTCAATGGACATATCGTCGAAAAGGTGGCCTGGAGGCGGTTTTGCGAAAAAGGCGATGAATAGGGCAAACGGGGTGCCATGCGTCAACCGCTTTTTTCCCAACGCCATCGGTTCGATTTTCGCGTCGACTTTGAATACTCCGCGCTTGCGGTGCCGATTTGCCGGCGTTGCCTAGTTCACTGTGTCGTCTGCCGCCGATTTCGTCCACCTTCACGTCCACTCCGACTACAGTCTCCTCGACGGCGCCTGCCGGATGGATCGCCTGATGAACCGGGCAGTCGAGCTCGGAATGAAGGCCATCGCCCTTACGGACCACGGCAACTTGTTCGGCACAATTGAGTTCTACAATGCGGCCAAGGCCAGGGGCATCAAACCGCTGATTGGTTGCGAAATCTACATGGTGGAGTCTTCCCGCCTCGAAAAACTTGGCCGCGCGGAGGACGGGAAAAGCTACTATCACCTCGGCCTGATCGCCCGCAACCTGCAGGGCTATCAGAACCTCCTCAAACTCGTCTCCGATGCGCATTTGAAAGGCTTCTACTACAAGCCGCGCGCGGACTTCGAAACGCTCTCACAGTACGCCGAGGGACTGATCGCATTCTCGGGATGCATGTCCGCAATCATTCCCTATCATTTGAGACACGATCGATTTGACGAGGCCTGCAAGGCGACGGCCAGATTCGTAGACATCTTCGGCCGAGAGAATTTCTTCATCGAAATCCAGGACCACGGCATTCCGGAGCAGCGGGCAATCATCCCCGGGCTTCTGAAGATTGCTGAGAAATTCAACCTCAAGGTGATCTGCACGAACGATGTCCACTACGTTCACAGGGACGATGCGGCACCTCACGATGCCCTGTTGTGCATCCAGACCGGCACAAAAATCGCCGACGAGAACCGCATGAAGCTTGATGGCGTGCAATTCTATCTGAAAAGCCGCGATGAGATGGCAGCACTCTTCTCCGAGGTGCCGGAATCACTCACCAACACCCTGGAGGTTGCGGAGGGGTGCGATCTCACGATTCCCTTTCCCAAGGGATCGGAACGCTATCCCAGATATCCTCTCCCGGCTGAGATTGCTGCCAGGCACGATCGCGGCTCCTACCTCCACCAGCTTTGCGTCGACGGACTCAGTGCCCGCTATGCCATCGATCATGCCGAAGTGGTGAAACGTCCGGCCGTTGCCGGGCGACTCGCACTCCTATCCAGTCTCGCTCCGGGGGAGAAACCATCCGCGCCCGACTACAGCGGACTTGAGCGCGAGGAACTGCTGGCCCTGCGAATGGAATTTGAACTCACCATCATCTCGGTCACGGGATTCGTCGACTACTTCCTCGTCGTCTGGGATTTCATCGCGTGGGCGAAATCCCACGGCATCCCGGTCGGCCCGGGCCGCGGTTCGGGAGCCGGTTGCCTGGTGGCCTACCTGCTCGGCATCACCAATCTTGATCCGATCCGCTTCGGTCTGCTCTTTGAGCGCTTCCTCAATCCCGAGCGCGTGTCACCACCCGACTTCGACATCGACTTCTGCATGCGGCGCCGCGGCGAGGTCATCGACTATGTCCGCGAGAAATACGGCAAGGACTGCGTGGCCAACATCATCACCTATGGAACCCTTGGTGCGAAGATGGTGATCCGTGATGTCGCACGCGTGAACAACCTGGCCTACGCGGAGGCGGACCGGCTGGCAAAAATGATTCCCGACGAATTGAACATCTCGCTCGAGAGCGCGATAGCCAAGAGCGCCGAGCTTCGGACGGAAATCGAACGCAACCAGGCCGCCAGACGGATCGTCGAATCGGCCCGCGTGCTCGAGGGCATGGTGCGCAACACGGGAAAACATGCCGCGGGCATCATCATCACCGACCGGCGGCTCGATGACTTCGTGCCGCTCACCCTGCAGGAGGGCGACGTCACCGTGCAGTTCGACATGAACGCCGTGGGCAAGCTTGGCCTGCTGAAGATGGATTTCCTCGGACTCAAGACCCTCACGGTCATCTCCGATGCGGTCGCCAACGTGCGACGGACCGCCAACCCCGGGTTCGACATTGAGTCCATCCCCCTCGACGATCCCAGGACCTACGCCCTGCTCAACTCGGGCAGGACCGTCGGCGTGTTCCAGCTTGAATCCGGCGGCATGCAGAATGCATCGAAGCTCGTCGGAATTTCTAACATCGACGACATCAACGCAGTCGGCGCCCTTTACCGGCCGGGACCGATGGCATTCATTCCCGACTACGCGCGGGGAAAGAAGGATCCGGCATCGGTCAGCTATCCGCATCCGCTCCTTGAGCCCATCCTCAAGGAAACCTACGGCATCATCGTCTATCAGGAACAGGTGATGGAATGCGCCAAGATCGTGGCGGGCTATACGCTCGGCGGCGCCGACATGCTTCGCCGGGCAATGGGCAAGAAGGACGCTGAGGGAATGGCCAGGGAGCGCGTGAAGTTCGTCGAGGGCGCGAAGCGCCTGCACGGCATCGACGAGAAGAAGTCGAACGAGATCTTCGATCTCCTCAACAAGTTTGCCAGCTACGGTTTCAACAAATCCCACTCGGCGGCCTATGCCGTCATCAGCTACCAGACCGCCTACCTGAAGGCGAATTACCCCGTGGAATTCATGGCCGCGGTACTGACCACCGAACTGGGGAACTCGGAGAAGGTCTCCCATTTCATCAGCGAAGCCGAGGCCATGGGACTCACCGTGCTGGGGCCGGACGTCAACGAAAGCCGGGAAAACTTCACCCCCGTGCGCGCCTCGACAGCGGACACCGGCGGAGCCATCAGGTTTGGTCTCGCAGGCATCAAGGGTGTGGGTGAAGGAGCCGCAAGGAAGGTCATCGAGGAGCGCGAGAAAAACGGTCCCTTCACCGGTTTTGAGGACTTTGTCCGCCGTGTTGATGCGAAAGCGCTCAACAAGCGCGTGCTCGAACATCTCGTGAAAACAGGTGCCTTCGACTTTTCCGGCGAGCCGCGCAAGGAACTGTTCGACCGGCTCGACGCGGCGCTCGCCGAGGCCTCCTCGCTGGCGCGGGATCTGGCCAAGGGACAAGACTCCTTCCTCGACATGCTTTCGGAAACGGCGCCCTCCCCTTTGCCCGCAGGAATCCGGCAGCGTGGGGACTCAGCCGGTAGTGGAGGAGAATCGGTCCGGGAGTTCCCACCCACCGAACGGCTGCGCTTCGAGAAGGAGCTTCTCGGCTTCTATGTCTCGGGGCATCCCATGGATGACTACTCGGCACTGACGGAGGCGATCGACACCTTCCCAATCGCCGAGCTCCTCGATCAGGAGAACCGGACCCCGTTCAGGATATGCGGCATGGCAAGCGGACTTGCAAAAAAACTCTCGAAGAAGGACAACCGCCCGTGGATGGCCTTCACCCTCGCCACGCGGCAGGGGGCGCTTCCCTTCAACATGTTTGCCGACGCCTTTGAGACGTACGGACACAACCTCGCCGAAAATGCCTCGATCGCAGTGCTGGGCACCATCCTCAAAGGGGATGACGGAACCCGGATCAATGTGAAGGAGGTGTATCCACTGGATCTCTACACGGCCAATCAGGTCACCCGCATCACTTGGTTGCTCCGTCCCGCGCATGCTGAAACCCCCGCCTTCCTAAAACTGCTGCGTGAGGCATTTGACCGGTATCCGGGTGACACCCGCAATCTCATCGGCTTCCTCTTCGAGGATCGAGTGGCACCCGTTGCCGAGACCAGCGGAGCCCTTGGCTGGAAAGTGGCGGGGCCCGTTTTTCAGAAACTTCGCACGCACCCCGCCGTCGCGGGGGTGCAAATCGAGACACGCGCCCTTGAACTCAAGGTGAAGCACCGCCAGGCAAAAAAATAGCCGGCGCATCCCGAACCATGTTCGATCCCTCCACCCTCAATCGTGCCGCCCACATTGTTCGGGGCGTCACCCCACGTTTGCCGGCCGACGCCGTGCTCCGGCTGGAACTCGCCGCAAACCGGAACCTGTCCGCAGCCGCACGCAGCGCCGTCGCCCGCGCGGTGTTCAGCTACTACCGCTGGCTGAAGTGGCTGCGCACACATGAGTCTCTGCAGCTTCAGATCAATGACGCCCTCGACCGGCAGTCGCGTTACGAGCGTGATCCCCTCACCACCAAGATTGAAGCCCTTGCAAGCCGGGCGGTGCCCGAATGGCTTGCCGGAGAGGTCGTCATGCCGCCGGAAACCTTGCGACTGCTGCAGCTTGAGCCAGTGCTGTGGATCCGCGCCCGGCCGGGAATGCGAACCCAGCTGGGACAGGAACTGAAGGACTGCGAACTGCCGGTTGCATGGTCACAGGAGGCGGGACTCGCCGCGGGGGCAAAGCACGCTTTGCGGTACAATGGCAGGCGTGACCTTTTCACCACGGGCGCATTTCAACGCGGGGCCTTTGAGATCCAGGATATCGCATCCCAACTCGTCGGGCACGCCTGTTCTCCGCAGCCTGGGGAAACCTGGTGGGATGCCTGTGCCGGTGAAGGAGGAAAGAGTCTCCATCTCGCGGACCAGATGGCAAACCGCGGCACCGTCTGGGCAAGCGACCGTTCATCGCGCCGTCTCGAACAGCTCAAGCGCCGATTCGCGCGGGCGCAGTTGTTCAATACGCGGATTGCTCCGTGGGATAATACGGAATCGCTTCCAACCCAGACCCTGTTTGACGGGATTCTCCTCGATGCGCCTTGCAGCGGAGTGGGAACATGGCAGCGGAATCCCCATGCCCGATGGACAACCAAACCCCAGGATGTCGCCGAACTTGCGGCTGTCCAATCCCGACTCCTGAACCAGGTTGCCGGTCAGCTCAAGCCGGAGGGGCGCCTGATCTATTCGGTCTGCACGCTCACCCGCTCTGAAACGAGCGCCATCGCAGATGCGTTCACCCGGGATCACAACGACATGATCCCCGACCCGGTCTTCAGTCACTCCGCTTCCGCCCAGGTGTTCCTTTGGCCGCATGAGCTGCGATCCAACGGCATGTTCATCGCCGCCTGGCGGCGAAAGGCATGACGGCGCGCTCCGGCAGAATTCCCCGGGATTCGTCCGAAAAGATCACTGCCTCGACTGTCCAGGCGGATTTCAACGATCTGACCGCCGTCCTGCATTACACCAAGGCAGCGCATGAACTCGGTCTCTGGGCTTCCGAACGATTGATGATTGACCGTCATTTTCCCGACCGCGGCGCAAGAGTCCTCGAACTCGGTTGCGGTGCAGGAAGGGTTTCCATGGCTCTCTGGTCCCTCGGCTACACGGAACTGACTGGAATAGATTTCGCCCTGCAGCTCATCGATCAGGCGAGGGCACTGGCCGCGGAACGTGGTGCGACCCGCCTGGTTTTTCGTCACGCCGATGCCACCGATCTGCCGGCCGATTTGTGTCAGGAGCCGTTTGAAGGTGTGCTGTTTCTCTTCAACGGCTTGATGCAGATACCCGGCCGCGAACGGCGGCGCATTGCCCTGCGTGAGGCCAGGCGGGTAAGCAAGGCGGGGGCACCGTTGCTTTTCACCACACATGACCGGGAGGATTCGCGGATCGAGCGATCCTTGTGGCGGCTCGAATCAACGCGCTGGGCAATGGGCTTGCAGGATCCAAGGCTCGTCGAATTCGGGGACCGCTATTTCGAGGACGAAGCCGGCCGAACCTTCATGCATCTGCCCACCCGCAGCGAGATCCTCGAGGACCTTGCGGCAACCGGTTGGACGCACGTGTTCGACGAAATGCGGAGGCGGCTCGCCAGGGAGAGCAAGCCGGTGCGCGACTTTTCAGATGAGTGCCGCTTCTGGGTCGCAACTGCCTAGCGTAAAGAACGCCCTGCAGACGGCGCTGGCGATCTTGCGCCGCTCCAGGGGAACTCCTTAACTCTCCCCGCTCATGTCCTTCTCGAATGACCGACTCTGGCTTTGGCTGGGGGCCGCCTGCTACCTGGCAGGCTCCATCCTCGGCACGCTCGCCATGGTCAGAAAGAAGCAGCATTCGCGGGCACTGATGTACTTCATCGTCGGAGCCGGCTATCTGTTCCAGACGATGGGATTGTACCTGCGCGGCGCTGCCGTGCGGGGGTGCCCATTGGGCAACCAGTTTGAAATCCTCCAGTTCACAGGCTGGTCCGCAACGACCTTGTATCTCCTGGTCGGAGCCACCTTCCGCCTGAGTCTCCTGGGGTATGCCACATCGCTACTTTCAGCCGTGCTTGCGATTGTTTCGCTGAGCATACCTTCGCTGGATGTCACCCGCCGCGTGGGCATGTTCGGCGGCAATCCCTGGATCGAGTTTCACGCAGCTCTCGCACTTTTCAGCTACGGTGTTTTCGCGCTGCTCTCCCTCACATCGGCTCTTTTTCTAATCCGTCATTCCTCCCTCAAGAACAAGCGCCTCAGCGGTGCATTCGCGTTTCTGCCACCCATCGTCGATCTTGATCACATCAGCCTTCGCCTCCTCATCGCGGGGGTGGGACTGCTCGCCGCGTCGCTTGCAGTAGGTTCAGTCTGGTGGTTTCAGGATACCGGAATCGTCAATCTTTCAAAGCTGCTGGTGACGGCCGGAATCTGGCTGGCCTATGCCATTGCACTGGCCCTTCGCCTGGGAAGCAAGCTGCTCCCCAAACGCCTGGCCTGGGTTTGCATCCTTCTTTTTGCGGCCGCCCTTGTTTCACTGTGGCCGATTGACGCGAGCCGGAATCCCGTGCCCAAGGCAAATCCTGCGGCAGATCATTCGCCCATATGAGCGAAAGCAAGAACTCCGCCCCATCCTTCTTCGTGCTGGGTGCCGATCACCACACCGCGCCGCTTGAAACGCGTGAGAAACTCGCACTGCCCCCGGATCGGCTCGATGGATTCCAGCAGGTGGTCGAAAACTTGAACGGGCTTCGCGAACTCGCGGTGCTCAACACCTGCAATCGTATCGAATTCTACGGAGTTGCGGACTCTCCACAGGTGATCGACCGCCTTCAGGAGGCGTTCTGCGCAGTCTGCAACCTCTCCACCTCGCAACTCGCTCCGATCCGTCATCTCGCCACGGACCGCGAGGCGGTCGCCCACCTCATGGCGGTGGCCTCGGGCCTGGAATCCCAGATGCTGGGAGAGAACGAAATCTTCGGCCAGGTGAAATCCGCCTATCAGGTGGCCCAGATTCGCCACACGGCGGGCCCCGTGCTCAACCGGATTTTCCAGAAGGCATTTCAAGGCGCCAAACACATACGTACCCATACCGCGATCACCGTGGGACAGGTCAGCGTGGCGAATGTCGCAGTTGAGCTGGCGACCACGATTTTTGGCGACCTCAAGTCCGCGAGTGTCCTGCTGCTCGGCGCAGGCGAAATCGGAGAAAAGACGGCCATTGCCCTGCGAAGTCGAGGCGTTGAATCGCTGACGGTATCAAGCCGCACACTGTCAAAGGCCATGGAACTGGCCACACGCTTCAGCGGCGCCGCCCTGCCGTTTGAAACCATTCCCGTCCATCTCCACAAGTTCGATATCGTCGTCTGCTCGACCTCGGCGCCCGGTGCGGTGATCACGCTCTTCACCGCCACGACCGCCCTGCGCCGACGGCCGGTGCATCCGATCCTTTTCATCGATCTGGCGATGCCTCGCGACATTGAGCCCGGTGTCGGCAAACTCGAAAATGCCTACCTCTATAACCTCGACGATCTCGCGCGCATCGCAGAGGGCAACCGCGCGGCCAGGCAGGCGGAGGTTTCCAAGGCAAAGCTGATTGTCGAAGAACGTGCCCACGCCATCTGGAAGCTGATTGATTTGTCGCCCCCTGCTTCGAGCCACCTCCGTCCTGACGCCACGTCAGCAATGGCACAGCGTCGCGCGTTGCCTGAACTGGGCAATGGTGCGAGCAGCTCGTGATCGGGGAACAAACCCCGCGACATCATTGCTGCGACAGGGTGCGCCCGATCCGTCGGCGCCAAGCCTTCACCAGCCTACCTCCCGGCGACCGCGCAATGATCAGGCGAACGGCCGAATTGCGGGGCCTGAGTTCCCTTTGCCACAAAAAACCCGCATCCTGTGGATGCGGGTTTTTGACATCGAAGGAACGCTTCGAGTTCTACTTCTTCAGAAACACCAGATCCACCCTGCGATCCTTGGCAGCCTGTTCGGCCGAGGCATTCTCCACCGCATCGAGGTCACCCTTGGACAGGGTCTCGATGCGATCGGCCGCGACGCCGAGGGACTGCAAATACTGCTTTGCCGAGGCGGCCCGGCGGTCGCCGAGCGCAAGGTTGTATTCAGCCGTGCCCTTCCAGTCGCAATGGCCTTCGAGAAGAATCCTCTGCTCCGGATGCTCATTCAGCAGCTTCTGGGCCTCCTGGAGCTTGGCACGCTCGGAAGCGCGGATGGCAGACTTGTCAAAATCGAAATACACAGGATCGACAAGGTCGCGGATCTGATCACCGATTTCCGTGCCCCTGCGTGCCTCCAAGCCCGCTGCTGAGGCGTCGGTTGCGCCCGAAAGGCTTGAATCCAAGGGATTCAGGCTGTCGGTCCCAGTTCCCCCGGCTCCCTGTCCGAGTACCGTATCGTTGGGCGAGGGACGTTTTGGCTTCTTGCTGCAGCCCGCAAATGCAATTGCGGCACCGACAAGGATGAAGGTGAGTTTCTTCGAGAAGAGATTCATGAGATGGGCGGCGGATTGACCTTATCAAGCAACGGTTTTCGCTCGGCAAGCCATTTATCCCGACTGTACGAATTCAGCCATGTTCCAGCCCGAACGGTGCTTCCTATTCGACAATGGATCGCTTCGACCGGCGGCCACCCTGTCGCTCCGCACACTGGGCGCGCGCCTGGAAAAACGGATAGGTTGCCCCGTCGCTCCGGTCTCACTGTTGCATTCGAATGCAGTTTCACCAGGCGACCTCCAAGGCCGTGCCGCTGATCTCCTCGAGCCGGCCCTGAAGGCAGCCCTCGCGGATGGCATCAGGTCCGTGGGACTTCTCCCGCTGTTTTTTGGACCGAGCAACGCCATCATTGACTACCTGCCGAAACGTTTGCGGTCAGTTGCCGCTTCCTTTCCCGAGGCCACCCACAGGCTTGCGCGATGGGTTGTCGATACGGAGCGACCCGGCGACTGCCGGATTGCAAGTCTGCTCGCCCAGCGGGTGCGTGCGCTGCTGAAACCCGGAGCTGCAAGTGCCGGTGCAAGGGTGGTCCTTGTCGACCACGGAAGTCCCCAGTCGGAGGTGACCGCCATCCGGGATCACCTCGGAAAACAATTGGCCCACATCCTGAAAGGTGAGGTGCCGGGGGTGCATGTGGCATCGATGGAACGCCGCCCCGGGCTCCGATACGCGTTCAACGAACCATTGTTGATCGACCGCCTCACCACTCCGCCGTGCGATTCAGGCGATCTCATCCTGGCGCTTCAGTTCTTTTCCTCAGGCCGGCATGCAGGGTCCGAAGGGGACATCGAATCAATCTGCAACGAAGCCCGGCAACGTTGCCCGGCTCTACGCGTCCACGTGACCGAACCCCTCGGCCATGCCGAGGAGCTCATCGACGTGCTGGCCGACCGTTTCGACGAAATGTGCCAGGCTCCCGGACCGCCCGGGAAGGCCTGATCCTCAAATCGGTTTCTTTGGCTCTATCAATCCGATTTCCAACGCGTATCGCGTCAGGCTGGCAACATCATGCAGGTTGAGTTTCCGCATGAGATTCGTGCGGTGATTGTCCACCGTCTTCACGCTGATATTCAGCTTGGACGCGATTTCCTTGGTGCTGTGACTTTCCGCCACCAGCTGCAGAATCTCGCGCTCGCGATCCGTCAGGAAATCGCTCGATGCGCTCGCTGAGGGATTGGCCACCACATTGCGCAACAACGCGGCGACCGCGGGACCAAAATAGGTGCCGCCGTTGGCGACCGTTTCGAGTCCCTTCTTGAATTCAAAGAGTCCTGCAGTCTTCTCAACGAAACCGTGCGCACCCGCTTCGAGCATTTCGCGGACAAGCATCGGGTTTTCGTGACCTGAAAAGACCAGTACTCGCAGATTCCGGAGCTGCTTCGTAAGCCGGCGAAGCAGATCGACACCGTTCAGGCCGGGGAGTTTGGCATCAAGCACAATCACATCGGGCAACGCTTCAAGACAGAGGGCATAGGCGCTCTGTCCGTCTCCGCTCTCACCCACCAGTTTGTAGTTCACATCCGTGCGCAGGATTTCAACAAGCATCTCCCGGATGGCGGTTTGATCTTCAACGATGACAAGACGTTTCATGCAGTGGGAATTTCTTGGGGAATAGGGAGACAGGCCCGGTGTAAATAAACGAAAGTGCTTAGAACGTAGTTCGGGCCGTGCGCATGAGCCCTGACAGCTTTCATCGTTCTTTTACATCTCAAATGCCGCTTTCCGTGTCGAACCGACAAACCAAATGGGATGTCCGCATCCGAGTCTTCAATTCCTTTACGGATCTGCCTCCCTGGCAACGGGCGTCTTTTGCTCCGCACTGCTGATCGGATGTTCCACACCAGGCACATCGCGGTCCACGGCATCGGAATCCAAGGTCTCAGTTCGCGAGGATGGGCTGCGGACAAGCCCCCGACAATCTGCAAAACTCGAAGCCTGGCGTGATGCCACCCGACTTGCCTCCCTGGAATCGGACAGGAGCTCTGTTTCAGGGGCAGGCGAATCGATGGCGCCCGTATTCAACGAAGACACCATTCTCGTGATCGCCAAAGTACCATTCCAGGAACTCCAGCCCGGAATGAAAGTGGCCTATCTGTCCCGCGAGGGACGCCAGGTGGTGCACCAGCTGGTGGACCGGACGCCCGACGGCTGGCGGGTACGGGGCATCAACAATGGCGAAATCGACAGCGAACGCGTGACCGCCCGAAACCTCCTTGGAGTTGTCTACGCATCGCTGGATGCGACCGTCGCCGCACTTTTAAGCCAGGCAAACGAATAGCATGAACCTAGGCTAGGCTCCCTTGAGTAGGTGTGGACGGGATGGTGGGTCGACTGGGATTCGAACCCAGAACCAACGACTTAAAAGGACGCTGCTCTACCGTTGAGCTATCGACCCCCGTGCTGTGCAGCTTCTCTTCAAAGCAGCGCCATGACAACCTGGAATAAGTTGAAATACATCCGTTTCCTTCATTTGCACGCCCGAGGTGCGAAATTCATTGACCGGATCCGGCGAAGTTTTGGAAAGAACCTGGAATTCGCGGATCGCTCCGGAATTCTGCGAACCCGGTTTACTACCGGCTGAACAAGTTGCCGGGCAAGCAGAAACTCCCGCAGTGCTTCCGATGCTTTCGACGTCAGTCATTGGCAACGATTGCCGCCAGAATGTCGCATTTCCCAGCCGGAGGTGTGGACCCAACGGATCGCCTTTCCCCAGGCGGTCAAAGCCATTCCCTTCGGTCGTTCCGCTCGGGCCCGATACCCGAGTGCCCCGGTCTTCCGCACTACTTCATCGCCATCACATGCTCGACGAACTGGTTGACCGCAATTTCGGTTCCCTGCTGCCAACCCGTCTCCCTGTTCTTCACCAGATCCGCTTCATCGCGATGCAGAGCCGTGAAGACGTAGCGGGTGCCTGTTCCGCTGCTCTCCATCTTCATTATCGCCGTTATGGGAATGTCGTCGAAGACCGCTGGACGATAGCCCGGGAACAACATGGAAGTCCATACGAGACGCTCCATCGGAATTGCCTCCAGGATGCAGCCGAGGTTGGGACACTCGCGGCCATCTGCCGTCACAATATCGATGCTGATGATGCCGCCCGGGCGCGGATCAATTTCGGCGCGCGACACACGTCCCCAGGCCTTGGGCATGTACCAATGTTTGAGATGCTCCGGATTCGTCAATGCTTCCCAAACGAGCCGCACGGGGGCGTCCACGAAGCGCTCGATGACAAAATCGAGTTTCGGATTGAATGCACAGTGCCTGTTCATTTCACGGACTCCCTGGTTTTGAGTTCTTGGATATACTGATATCGAAATGGTCCAAACGCGCCTCCCACTGCAGGCGCCGCGCCTTCAGCCAGTCTTCAACCGCGTTGAAACGCTGCGGCACGATCTCGTAGGTGCGCACGCGCCCACGCTTGCTGGATCTCACGAGCCGGCTCCGCTCCAGCACAGCGAGATGCTGGACGAAGGAGGGAAGCTTCATAGCAAACGGCTCCGCAAGTCCGCATACAGTCGCAGGTGCAGCCGAAAGGTGTTCGAGCACCTTGCGGCGCGTCGAATTTGACAAGGCGTGAAACACACTGTCAGCAACCGCTGATGGTATCATTGCAGGAAAGGTGAAGGGGTTGAACGGGCAGAATCATCCGGAGCCTTTTCACGAACATTGCTAAGGTAGTTACCTAAGTGTTCTGCGGAGTCAAGCATCGATCGACACCATCATGATCGTCCGGCTGATTGCGCCCGTTTCAAACGAGGATGCGAATGGCATGGCAGGCACGTGTCTCGACCGACCCGCATCCATTTCCCCTTTCAGCAGTGTCCGGAACTAAACGTATTTAGTCACGCCGTCGTTGCGCTTGAGGCCGGGAAAATCTGAGTTGCCTTCAAGGATCACGCGTAGTCCGACCGCCTGCTGAACGCTTGCGACACCCCCCGCTGCAAAACCCCACGACTCCTCGAATCACCATGAATCCTCACCCTTCCATTTTCAGATTCCCGTGCTTACTGCTCCTTTGCACGGCGCTTTTCCAATGTGCAACCATAGTCGGCGCACAGTCCGTATCCCAGGGGACAGGAGAAATTGCCGGCAGGGTCCTCAATGCAACCAACGGTGAGTATGTCGAACTCGCCCGCGTGTCCATCGATGGCAGCCTGCTGGAGACATTCACCGACGCTTCGGGATCCTACCGGCTCGTCAACGTTCCCCAGGGGATTGTCACGCTCAAGGTGTTCCATACCGGTTCGGTCGAGCAATCCGCACAGGTCAGCGTGTCCGCGGGCCGGACCTCCGAACAGGATTTCACTCTGGCCGGACGCGCTTCAAAGACGGGAGACGGGGGTGTGGTGAAGCTTGGTACGTATGTCGTCGCCTCGACGCGCCAGATGGATATGGCGGCCATGGCCATCAACACGCAACGGTTTGCGCCCAACCTGATGAATGTGGTTGCGTCCGACGAGTTCGGAGGCGCTGCGGAAAGCAAGGTCGGGGAGATCCTGAAGTCCCTGCCCAGCGTCTCGATGACACTCGGCGGCGGTGGGGAGCCATATCAGGTCTCGATTGATGGCGTGCCGGCCAACAATGTCCCTGTGACCATTGGGGGGTTCAACCTCGCCACGTCCCTTCCCGGCACCTCGCGCGGAGTCGGACTGCATCAGATCGCGATCAATACGATTTCCCGCCTGGAGGTCATTCATACACCCACTCCGGAAAGCCCGGGATCCGCCCTTGCTGGCTCCGTCAATCTGGTTCCGCGCAACGCTTTTGAGCGTGCAAGACCCGTCTATACCCTGAGCGCCTTCCTCTCGATGCGCGACTCCGAACGCAGTCTCAACCGCACGCCGGGGCCCCTGCGGGAACCCACCACCAAGGTGCGCCCGGGACTCGAATTCTCGGCAATCGTCCCGGTGAACAAGCGCTTCGGATTCACCGTGTCGGCGAGCGCTTCCACACTCTACCGGGTGCAGGATTTTCTCCAGAACTCCTGGCGGGGTTCGGACGCTGCCACCAATGGGACAACCTTCGCCGACACCACTCCGGACAATCCCTATTTGAGCGACTTCTCCGTGCGGGATGGCGGGGCGATGGTCACCGCCAGATCATTTGGCGCGACACTGGATTTCCAGCTGAGTCGAAATGATCAGCTCAATTTTGTCTTCCAAGGCGCATATTCTGATTTTGCCCAGAGCACACGACAGTTGACGTTCTTCACCAACGGAGTCACGGCAGGCAACTTCTCCCCCACTTCCACCCGCGGAACCAAGGGGAGCGGTGAGATCCGCATCACCAATACCTCGAACGACCTGAACAGCAACCTGTTCATGCCGACATTGAGCTATCGTCACAATGGACCGGTCTGGCAGGCGGAGGCGGGGCTCGGCCATTCGCAATCGCTGTACCGGCGCCAGGACCTCAGCAACGGCTACTTCTTCAGATCCCAGGCCCGGCGCCGCAACGTAACCGTCTCCTTCGACGGCATCTCCTATCTCAGGCCGGACACTCTTACCGTAACTGATGGCACGACCGGCGCGCCGATCGATCCCTACGTGCTCAACAATTACACCCTCGTCAATGCCACTCCAAACGCGTTCGATGCGATCGATGTTCAGCAGACGGCCTACGCCAACCTGAAACGCTCTTTTTCCGGCCCAATACCGTTTACAGTGAAGGCGGGGCTGGATTTTCGCCGGCAGAAGCGGGACCATACCAATCCCAGCTCGACATTGACGTTCGTCGGGAAGGACGGCGCCGCAAACAGCGCGGATGACAACGCCACGGTGGTTTATGATGAGCTGTTTTCCCAGCGCACCGCACCCTACGGTTTTCCCCGCGTGCAATGGACAAGCAATGAGGCGCTCCTTGATCTCTACAGGTCTTCCCCAAACTACTTCACGGAAAACCTGGCGACCTCGTACACACAGTCTATCGCCCAATCACGGCATGCCAGCGAACTCATCTCCTCAGCCTTTGTGCGTGTGGACGCCCAGTTCCTCCAGCGCCGACTGAAAGTGACCGGCGGCTTGAGGGCGGAACAGACCAACGTCGAGGCCGAGGGCCTGCTCATCGATGCAACGCGAAACTTCCAGCGCGATGCAGCGGGAAATGTCGTGCTCGGTGCAAACGGACAACCCGTCCCAATCACAACCGACCCGCTCCAGGCCGCTCACCTGACAAACGTCGAGAGGGGACTGCATGCCAAGAAGGAATACCTGCGGTGGTTTCCCAGCATCAATGCGAACTACACGATACGGGACAATCTTGTCGCACGCATCGGCTACTATTGGTCGGTGGGTCGCCCTGATTTCAATCAGTATGGAGGCAGTGCCACGCTTCCCAACACCGAAAATCCTCCGGGTCCCAACAATCGCATCACCATCGGCAATGCAGCAATCAAGGCATGGACCGCAAGAACCACGAAGGTCTCCCTGGAATACTACTTTGAACCCGTCGGCTTGTTGTCAGTCAGCGCCTTCCAACGCGATTTCGAAAATCTCTTCGGCTCGACGGTCTTCCGGGCCACCCCCGAGTTTCTGAGCCTGTATTCCATCAACCCCACCCTCTATGGGGACTATGACGTAAGCACCCAATACAACATTCCCAACACCGTCCATTCCACGGGATTCAGTGTGAACTACAAGCAGGCCCTCGATTTCCTTCCGGATTGGGCACGAGGCATTCGGGTATTCGCCAACGTGAGCTCACAGCGCATAACCGACGACACTTCCGGAAGCTTCACCGGCTACACACCGCGGACTGCGAATTGGGGAATCAGCCTGTCGAGGGAGCGTTTCACCACGCGGATCAACTGGAACTATACCGGTCGCAAACGGCTGGGCCCCGTGGCCAGCGGTCGCAGCATCCCGGCGGATGCCTACAACTGGGATGTTCCGCGGCTGATCGTCGACTTCAGCGCCGAATATTTCCTGAACAAGACGTTCACACTGTATGCGAACATGAACAACCTCTTCGATGAGCCCGTCGATAGGGAGGTTTACGGAACGGTCACTCCCTCGTACGCCCGGCTCCGTCAGCGCCAAAATTTCGGAGCATTGTGGACCTTCGGCGTCAAGGGCACATTCTAAGCAATGCTCCCAATCCCGTCGTCACACCTTGCGGGCAAAGCCCTCATGCTTCACTCGCGCAATAATTTGTCGCCTGCCACAGCTATCCGTCGCGCGGGTACAGCCTTGTTTGCGGGTGTGCTCGCCCTGACGTGCGCTCCGTGCATCGGACAAACGGCACCGGTTCAGGATCTCAGCCTTCAACCGGCGCTTCCGCCCCTTGGCATTGCAGCCGCCCCGGTACACTGGTCCGCTCACTGGATCACGGCCCCCGATGCCGTTTTCGGGGAGAATCTCATGATGCTGGCTCGCCGGTCGTTTCAGCTGCCCCGCCTGCCGGAGCGCGCGATCCTCCATGTCACCGCTGACACCCGCTATCAGCTTTTCATCAACGGCACTTTCGTTCAACGGGGTCCGGCGCGCAGCGCGGCCCACCATCAGTCCTACGACGTCATCGACATTGTCCGATTCCTCCGGCCCGGAGGAAATCTGCTCGCAATCCGCTTTCACCACACGGGCATCGCACAGCCCTACCACAGCGTGACGCGTCCGGGACTGCTCGCGCAGATCGAAATGAGCATCGGCAACGATTCAACAAAGCTGGGCACCGACCGACAGTGGAAGGTGCTGCGCGATCCTTCCTGGGACACCGGATCCCCGCGGCTCAATCGCTGGCATGATGCCTACCTTGATATCGTCGATCTTAGAAAGGCGCTCGATACGTGGATGATGCCGGACTTCGACGACTCGGCATGGCCGGCAGCCGTGTCGATCATACCAGGAGGAGTGAGTCCAGCAACCGAACAACGTGCCTTGGGAGAACTGTGGTGGCCCCCTCCGCAACCCGACTATGTGCCCCAGGCGATTACCCCGCCATGGGTTGAACTCGTGGCCCGCGACCTGCCGTCACTTACCGAAACGATTGAGAAGGCATCGCAAATTGTCATGCGGGGAGCGCTCGACGATCCGGCTGCCTTGCGTCTTCCCAAAGCCGAAGACTCCGCCTCGTATCGCTTCGATCACCTGACCCTGCTGAAGCTGCCTACCATCCACATGCAACGGAGCGACGATGCCGGAATGGCGGATTTGCACGCCTATCGTGAAGGCAAGGCCCCGATCACCCTTCAGGAATCCCCGGGGCGCAGCCCGTACCTGTTGTTCGATCTTGGCTCCGTGCACAATGCGCATCCGCGCCTGGACATCGAAGGGCCGGCGGGAGCGATCGTCGAT
>JAGOJU010000115.1 GCA_017994935.1 Opitutaceae bacterium | reverse complement strand
GTTCCTTGAGCTTTTGAAGCTCGGGGGCGATCACACGGGTGTAGCAATCGGGGCATACGGAATGGCTGAATTCCGAACCCGTCCGGGCATCGATGTAGGTTTCGATCTGCTGCCAATAGTTGCCGTCATCGCGCACCTTCTTGCAGTAGGAGCAGATTGGAAGAAAGGCCTCGAGCTGGCGGACCTGGGTCGTGAAGCGGAGGATGCGTTCGGCGACCCGCAGGCGCATCCACAATTCCGTCAGATCGACCGGTTTCGTGAGAAAGTCATCCACTCCGGCTTCAGTCGCCTCCCGCTGGTTGATCTCGTCGGCGGAATGGGCCGTGAGCAGGATGAAGTAGGTGTACTCCACGTTGACTCGTGAGCGAATCTTGCGGACCAGTTGCAACCCGTCCATCTGCGGCATTGTCCAGTCGCTCACCACGACCCGCGGAGGATCGGTATCACCCAGAAGGCTCAGGGCCTCCTCGCCATGGATGGCCTCCTGGACATCGTGGCCGAGCTTTTGTAACGCCTGAACGAGAATCTTCCGGGACGTCGTGTCGTCCTCAACAGCGAGCACTTTCATTCTTGTCCGGGGAAGCTTGACGGCGCGCCGTGCGCAGGCGAGCAAAACTCCAGCGTGGTCAGCCAGACGCGGAAAGCGGATCGCCCTCCCTTTGTCTCACCCTGCGATCAAGGCAGCCAGCTCGCGTGCGCTGCTCACGGGCTCGCGGCAGGCGTAGTCTTCGCACACATAGGCGGTTGCCCGTCCTTCCATCGGATGCATGGCGGAAATCCATGGCGCCCGCTCCGCAAGCCAGCGTTGTCCCTCCGCGCCGTCGGCGGCGAGCACGTTCATGTTCGGACCGAGCGGGCCGGGCAGCACACCTGCGAGCGCCTGAAAATCCGGAGAGCCGGGGGTGCCCGCGATGACGACATGACGCGGCGAGGCCAGGGCGTATTCAACGGCGGTCAAGAGCTGCGGCAGAGTCTGTGGATGTGCCGTCCATCGCGAGCGGAAGGCCTCGAGCACCTCGATGGCGCGTTTGCGGAGTTCATCCTGATGAAGAGCGCCCGCGAGGCGGAGCAGGTTGGTGGCGGCTACCGAACTGGCGGTGGGTTCGGCGCCGTCGTAGTCATCCTTCGTTCGAAGGATGAGTCGCGGATCGCCGGAAGCGGCGGAGAAATAGCCACCGTGCTCATTGTCCCAGAACAGACGATCCTGTGTGCGCTGAAGGGCTTCCGCCCATTTCAGCCATCGGATCTCGAAGCATGCCTCATACAGGTCTATCAGCCCGCCGATGAGGAAGGCGTAGTCCTCGGCAAATCCCCGGGTTGCACCCCGCTGTCGGCAAAATGTGCGAAAGAGGATTCCCTCGTTCGCGTCGAAAAGGTTTTCCTGAATGAACGTCGCCGCCGAGCGCGCAGCGTCGAGGTAGCGGGTGAATTCTCCCGTGGAGGAAGCGTTCTCTGAGCCGGTGGCACCCGGGCGTTCGAGAGCGACATGGGCCCGCGCAAAGGCGGAAATCGCGAGGCCATTCCATGCGGTGATGACCTTGTCGTCGAGATGGGGACGCGGCCGGTTCAGACGCGTCGCCCGCAGTTTTTCCAGCGCTGCCTGAAGGCGTTGATTGAGTTCCTCCGGACGGGTTCCCAGCAATCGGGCGGTGGCGGAAAGGGACTGCTTTTGAGCGAGGATATTTCTGCCGGAGAACTCATGGTGGGAATCGAGTTCAGCCGGGACGTTGCCCTCGGCTCCCATGCCAAAATGGACGGTGAGCAGCCGGGCCTCTTCGGGGCCCACCGCCGCACCCACCTGCTCCGATGTCCAGACATAGAAGGCGCCCTCGGCGTGCTCGGGCCTGCCTGCGGCGATCAGGCTGTCGGCATCCTCTGCCGAAAAGAACGCTCCGTCCGGGTGGCGAAGGTCGCGCAGCAGGTAGTCCAGGGTGTCCCGTGCCAGCCAGCCGTAACGTTCGTCACCTGTGGCCTGACGTGCCTCCAGGTAGTTGCCTGCGATCTGTGCCTGATCGTAGAGCATTTTTTCGAAATGCGGGACGAACCAGCCTTCGTCGACCGAGTAGCGATGAAAGCCGCCGCCGACGTGATCGTGAATGCCGCCGCGAGCCATGCCCTGCAGCGTCTGGGTTGCCATGCGGATTGCCTCGGTGCCGGTTTCCGAACCCGGACCCTGGATTGCCGTGCAGCGGAACAGGAAGGTCAGCACCGATGCGCGGGGAAACTTTGGCGCGCCTCCGAAGCCACCATGTTCCGCATCGAAGTTTTCGTAGAAATAGCGAAAGGCGCCCTCAAAGGATTCCTGGGCCGATTCAAGCAGATCCCGGCCCGCTGGGACGTTGGCATTTGATGAATGTGTCAGGGAGGAAACCGAGTGTTCCTTGAGGGCATCGATGATTCGCGCCCCCTCGGCGACGAACTTTGCGCGGGTGCCTTCATCGACCCAGCCGCTCGCGATTTCGCGGAGGATCGCCGGAAATCCCGGCCGCCCGCTGCGGTCCTCGGGAGGAAAATAGGTCCCGCCGAAAAACGGCTTCAGGTCCGGAGTCAGCCAGGCACTGAGGGGCCAGCCACCGTGTCCCGTCAACGCCTGCACATAGGTCATGTAGATGCGGTCCACGTCCGGGCGCTCCTCGCGATCGACCTTGATCGAGACGAACGAGGCGTTGAGCAGGGCTGCCGTCTCCTCGTTCTCGAATGACTCGTGGGCCATCACGTGGCACCAATGGCACGTCGAGTAGCCGATGCTGAGGAAGATGGGCTTGTTTTCCTTGCGCGCCTTTTCAAAAGCCTCCTCACTCCATTCGAACCAGTCGACTGGATTGCCGGCATGCTGCCGGAGGTACGGTGACTGCGAGTCTGCGAGATGATTGGGCACGGATGAAATGGGCGCGCCTCTCCATGTGCCCCGGGGGCATCAAGGGGAGGACACTCCGTCGCGAGTGACCGGCTAGCGACCGAGGACCCAGCTGAAGATCAGCGGGGCAACGATCGTGGCATCGCTCTCGACAATGAACTTTGGAGTCTTTGCGCCGAGTTTTCCCCAGGTGATCTTCTCGTTGGGAACGGCACCCGAGTAGCTTCCGTAGCTCGTGGTGGAGTCGCTGATTTGTGCAAAATAGCCCCAGAGCGGCACCCCTGTGCGCTGAAGATCCTGGTGGAGCATGGGTACGACGCAGATTGGGAAGTCACCGGCGATGCCTCCGCCGATCTGGAAAAATCCGATGGACCCCTCCCCATTGCGGAGTGTCTTGGCGGTGTTCGTGTACCAGTCGGCCAGCCAGGTCATGTATTCGATGCCGGTGCGGACGGTGTGCACGTTCTTCACATCGCCGCTGATCACGTGTCCCGCGTACATGTTTCCGAGCGTGGCGTCCTCCCAACCCGGGACAATGATGGGAAGATTCCTTTCGCACGCGGCGAGGAGCCAGGAATTCCTGGGATCAATCTGATAGCTTTTCCTCAGTTTCCCGGAGCGCAGGATCTTGTACATGAACTCGTGGGGAAAATAGCGCTCGCCCGCACGGTCGGCTGCGACCCACTCCTCGAGAACCACTTTTTCGATGCGGCGCATCGCCTCCTGCTCGGGAATGCAGGTATCCGTGACGCGGTTCATGTGCCGGTTGAGCAGGGCCTGCTCGTCTTCCGAGGTCAGGTGGCGGTAGTGGGGAACACGTTCGTAATAGTCGTGGGCGACGAGATTGAAGACATCCTCCTCGAGGTTGGCGCCCGTGCAGACGATCGCGTGCACCTTGTCCTTCCGGATCATTTCAGCGAGGGAGATGCCCAACTCGGCGGTCGACATCGCTCCTGCGAGGGTCACGAGCATCTTGCCGCCTGCCTTGAGGTGGGACTCATAGCCTTTTGCAGCGTCGACCAATGCGGCCGCATTGAAGTGGCGATAGTGCTGGGCTATGAATCTGGAAACGGGACCCTTTGCCTTGGCGAGGGCTGCGTTGATGTCTTCGGGCCGGTTACGGGTGCTTCGTTTTGCCGTCATAGAGCAGGCTAGGGTGAAATTCCGCGGCGGGATTCGCCACAAAAATCAGTGAATCCAGCCGGTTGCCTGAGCAGAATTTCGCGAATTTGACGCGCTTTTCGGCCGGGAGCTTGGTCAACTACGGCGAATATCCCCGAAACGACATGTTCGCGGCTTTTCTCACGACGATCTTCTTTTCCCTGTCTTCGATCTTCGCCAATCGGAGCATTAGAGTGGTCGGGGCGACCCATGCCAACCTTGGCCGCCTCGTTGTCGCTGCGATTGTTCTCGGTGCGTATGCGCACACTTTGGGACAAGGGCTCGGGGGAAGTGCGACACCCTGGCTGCTGCTCAGTGGTGTTGTTGGGATGGGACTTGGCGACCTTGCGGCCTTTGGAGCCTTTCCCATCCTTGGTTCGCGATTGACGGCTCTCGTGACGCAGTGCCTTGCCGCACCGATTGCGGCGTGCACGGAATATTTCTGGCTCGGGACGACGCTCTCGGCGATCCAGATGATGTGGAGCGCGGTCATCCTGGCCGGGGTTGGTTTTGCGCTGATGCCGTCGCACCGCCATCCGCCTCGTGTCAAAGTGAAGCCCATCGGGTTTCTCTGGGGATTCTTTTCCGCAGCGGGGCAGGGGATCGGGGCAGTCATGAGCCGCAAGGCCAACGAAGTCGCGATCTCCTCCGGGCAGACGCTCGATGGGATCACCGGCGCCTATCAGCGCATCCTGGGGGGACTGGTGATTGCGCTGCTTTTTTTCCTGCTCAGGCCGGCGATTGGCAGGCTGCTGGCTTGCGGGGCTCCGAAGTCCGGGATGACTCCGACGGGCGACCGGCCCTGGTATGCGTACCTCTGGATTCCGGCCAACGCACTGTCCGGCGCTGTCATTGGTGTGAGCTGTTACCAGTGGGCCCTGTTCACGACCAGCAGCGGCCTGGTCCTTCCGATAGTTGCGACAACACCGTTGGTCATCATTCCGCTCTCGTATTGGATCGAGCGGGAGAAACCCACGCTGCGATCGATCATCGGCGCAGGTATCGCGGTGACTGGTGCCGTGGCACTCACGCAGGTGTAGGCAGCGGCTTGCGGACGAAGGCGTTGGCAAACGAGGTTTCGAAAGCAGGCTTCCCTGCGACGGCCTGAGCGCTCGTGATCTCGGGCAGTAATCCGTGCTTATGCACAAGTGCGGGACTACGAATGCGGGAAGCGGTGGTATCCATAAGGAGTGTAAACCGCGGCCCCAAATCGTCGGGCAATTTTACATTATTTTCTCAATTCCTGATGCATCCAAGGTTCATAAAATCGGTATTTGCCTTGTTAACAATATGTTGAGCGCAACTTCCTGGATTGGCTCTGGGTATGCTACCTGCATGCCCATGAAAAGCCCCATTTTCTTTAGACCTGTAGTGCTTGCGCTATCGCTGCTGGCGTCAGCTTCGATGGTTTCGGCTGAAGTTGTTTATATGATGACGGGTGGTCCCGGCGGGACGGTTTCCTACACGGGTGACCGCAACGCGTCACTGGGTTCCGCAGACAACGGGTATGCCGTTGGTGATGTTACGGGCACTCCTCAGGCGGCCGATGTTCAGAATCGTTTCGGTGGAACGTGGCTGAAAGAAGGTGAGCTGACTGCTCCTGGCACGGACGACCTGCTGACGGTTGCCCTGAATCCCGGGAGCACTTGGGGTAATGGTCCCCTCTCGGGCACATGGGCGATCAATTCCCTGTTTTGGAGCACGTACGGCTCTGCGGTCATAACAATGCATGTGGGCAATGGGAGTGGTGACCCCGATTGGTTTTTCTGGGAAGTTACCCCGCAGCACACGAGCGGCACCTTTTCTTATGAACGGGTGAATGGTGGCGGAGGGGGGCTCTCCAACATGTTCCTTTGGGGAAGCGGAAAACCGACTCAGACCAATGTTCCGGAAGCGGGCTCGACGATGGGCTTACTCGCACTGGCATTGGGCGTGGCGAGTTGGGTGCGTCGGCGGATCAGGTAGGTTTCCAGTCGACGATAAGACGTAGGCGTCCGCCGGAGGACAGGCAGGTCGGTGCTTGCCTCTACGGCTTCAACGCGTCGCTCGCATCCATCGCGTTGGCTGGCAGGTGCAGGGACAACGTCCTCGCCGTGCTTTCGGGGATCGTTTTGTCGGTCGTATTGACCCGAGGTTTCCAGCTCACGCCGGTGCCGGCGCTGACAGCCCCCTTCGTTCTGTCGACCTGGCTGGTCATCTTGGCGACAGAGTTCTGGTATACGGTTCGCCGGACTGAGGCGAAGCCCCGTTAGCCCGAGTTCGTCAGTTCGAGCGGTGGGCGAAAATAGTTTCATAGGAGAGTGACCGGTGTCGGCGTTTCGCGTACGAGGGAGACGGGTGCGCGAAGTGAATGTAGTGCCGAACACCCTCTTGTT
>JAGOJU010000114.1 GCA_017994935.1 Opitutaceae bacterium | reverse complement strand
CCAGAAGCCACGCAGTGTTCGATGCAGGCACAGTTCAACCAGGCTGTCGGTGAGCTGTTGCCAGTTGGCCATGAGCCGTCAATGGTGCGGCCGCCGGTAGCCGAGCAGGCGCATCAGCCAGCGGCCGATGCGCGAGGCGTAGGTGGTTTCCCGGCCGGCGATGGTGACCTGGGCGCGCATGCCCTCAATGGTGAATTGGTTTGGCTTCGCATCAAGCTGCGCCTCTGCCATGTAGATCGGATAATCGGGAGTCTGGCCGGGCCGCACGTTTCCGCTCAGGGGCACGGAGCCGCCGAAGACGCTGAGCATGCCTGCAGTGTACTCCTGGATGGTCGCGGGCTGTCGGGGCAGGCTGTTCACTGTCGTCTTGAAACTGCTGCCATCCGCCCGCCAGCGGCCGGTCACGGTGTTGCCGATGTCGACCACCTCTGCCTTGCCCTCCGAGAGCGGAATCAGCAGTCGGAGCCTGGTGGGATCGACAATGCGCATGAGGACTGACGAGGGGTCGGCATAACGCCCGACCAATTCGTCCATGCGACGCGACCAGATGACTCCGTCGCGCCCTGCACGGATGACAAGCCGGTCGACTTCCGCCTGCGCGCGGGCGACCTCCGTAGCCGCGATGTCCATGGTCTTGGCGGCTTCGGGCAATGACTCGCTGGCCTTCCAGTTGGGGGTCGACTGCAGGGTGGCGAACCGCAAACGCGCCCTGTCGAGGTCGGTCTGTTTCTGAAGGAGGTCTGCCACCAGGGTGGAATTCTCCAGACGGACGAGGACATCGCCGGTCTTGACCGTCTGTCCGGGAGTGACGAGCACCTCCGTGATCATGCCGGTGACCTGCGGCGCGATGTCTTCGGCGACGGCTGCGCTGACGACGGCCTGCTCCGACACATAGAACCGGGTCGGCACGGTGAAGAGCAGCAGCACGATCACTCCGAGGATTCCCAGCGAGCGCAGGACGTACCAGCGTGTGGGTCCAGCCTTGGTGATGTGAGCTCCGGGACTGAACGCATCCATAAAGACCTTGATGAAGGGAAGGGCGACGAATGATCCCTCGACAAAAATCCCCACGAGAAGCCCGATGTCATGCAGGCCGTAGGGTGCGAGGACACGCGCGAAGATCTGTGTCAGCCCGTAGATGATGAAGATCATGTACAGGTACGCAAGGATGGCGTAGATCACGAACACGCTGCCGCGCGTATCGGAGGACATCAGGGCCTCCTGCTGGGCATTGCGATAGCCGAGCAGGAAACGTTGCAGGTGATACGAGCAGTACGCGATCGCCTTGGCGCGCAGGTTGGGAATTTCCAGCAGATCGCATACGACGTAGTAGCCGTCGAAGCGCATCAGCGGATTCGCATTGAAAAGGAGTGTATTGATGCTTGCGACCAACATCGCGTTGAACGCCAGGTTGCGCGCGATACCGTCGGGAAACAGCAGCCAGAGGTGGGCTGCGATGGCCGCCAGGTTCAGCTCCACGAAGACTCCCGCGATCGTCGTATAGAGCTTGTGACGCTTGTGTCGCATCATCCACGCGTCCGACGCATCGACATAACCGCAGGGCGTGAAACACATGAGGCAGAACCCCATTTCATGCACCTCGCCTCCGAAGCGCCGGCAAGTCATCGCATGACCGAATTCATGCATGCTCTTGATGAAGATGATCGTCACCCACACGAGGGCGAGATTGCTGGCGGAGAAAAAATTGATGCCGGGATGGGCGAACTCGTCCTTGTTGATGCCCAGGCGGACGAGTGTCCCGGAGATGAAGAGCAGGCTCAGCGCGACAAACCAGGGGCGCCAGAAAAACCGGACGGCATGCACCACCTTACCGAGCCACGGACTTGGATCGAGGAGCGGCACCTTGAAGAAGAGCACGCTCGAGACCACCTTGCCCCAGACCATGAGCCAGTGATTCGGCCGGGCCTTGGCCTTTCGCGCCGTGTCGATGAAGGATCGCGCGTTGATGCTCAGCAGCCCGCTCGTTCCAAGATGATTGACGAAGGTGGCGATGTCCTCGAGTGCGCGCTCTGAATTGGGATAGTGCTCGAGGTAGGCGGCGTAGATTTCGCGCATCTTCCGGCGCCCGTCCATCAGGCCCACGATGTAGGCCTCCTCGGGCTGCAGCCGGAAATAGGTGAGCGAGAGCGGATCCTTGACGACGTAATAGTCCTCGTACTTGAAAAGCTGACGACGAATCACGAGGTCGACCCGCAGGGGGGCCGGCACCGATTCGGCCATCATCAGCCATTCGGGTGATACCTTGGGTGGAGGAGGGAGCGTTGTGAGCGCTTCACTCATGGCATGACTTCGGGCCCGACATCGCGTCCTCCGGGCAGTGCGCCGCCGATCGTGTACTCGAGCTGCGCGACCGAGGCATTGAGGGTCAGGATGGCCTCCGCGTAGGCATTCTGGGTGCGCAGGAGAACCTCCTCCATTTCAAGGACCTGTTGCAGCGTGACCTGCCCGAGTTCGTATCCACGCCTTGCATACGCGAGTGATTTTTCCGCCAGCACCTTCGCCTCCTCCTGCGCTGCCAGCGCGGACCGCGCCGTGGCCAGGCTGGCATAGAGGTCGGCCACCTCGGTCCGCACCTTGAGTTCCAGGTCCTCCAGCCGCACCTGCGTGATGCGCTGCTCGGCCTGGAAGGCGCGGGTGCGTGCCTTGACGGCATGACCGTCGAAAATCGGCCAGCGCCCACTGATCCCCGCGGACCATCCATCGAGGTCGCGTTTATAGTTGTAGTAGGAGGAACGATAGCCGTAGCCGGCGTTGGCCTCGATCTTCGGAAAGGCATCGCTCTTGACCGCCCTTACCACAGCGTCGGCGAGCTGCACCTGGACCTGGGCGGACTGCAGGTCCAGCCGCCGTGCGACGGCCAGGCTGATGGCTTCGTCCCGGGGCAGTGACAATGAAGTCGGCTGGAGCCGGCCGGACAGTCGGAACGCGGACGTCGAATCCTCGGGGGTGGGCAGGTAGAGCTGGCGGGCGAACTCCATGCGGGACTGCTGGCAGTCGCGCTGGGCCTTCACGACGTCGGCCTGGGCGAGCCGCAGTTCGGTCTGGGCGCGCAGGTGATCAAGTTCGGTCTGTTCGCCGAGTTTCCAGCGGCGTTCGGTGAATTCGGCGATCTGCTGGACGGAGTCCACCCGGCGTTGCGCATTGGCGAGCGTGGCATCCCGGAATAGCACTGCCTCATAGTGCTGCTTCACCAATGCAACGGTTCGGTAGGCCGCGAGTTGCAGGGCGAGCCTGGTTTGCAGGGTCTGCAATTTCTCCCTCTTGACCGAGTTGGAGATGCCGCCTCCGTCGAAAAGCAGCTGTCGCACCTCCAGCCGGATATCGTAGCTCCGATCGGCAAGGGCGGTGCGTGGATTGGTGACATTCGGTCCTGCATCCAGCGAATTCGGATCGCGCCAATCGTGCCCTCCGGTGACGGCGATCTGGGGCCGTCCGCGTGAGCCGGCCTCAATCGCGAGGTTGACCTGCCGTTCCACCAGAAGCTTTGCCTCGACAAGGGTCGGATTGGCGGCGAGCGCCCTGGAGATTGCGGTGTCGAGTGTCCAGACGTAGCCCGGGGCGGACAGTTCGGGAGACAGCCCCGGCAGCCCCCGCAGCGGCGCGGCGGGAGTCTCTTTGCGAAAGAAAATCCAGCGGCGCCCCTGCCGCCCGCTCAGGACTGCTTCCGGACCCCCTTCGTCCCGATGGTCGGGCAGGATTCTCTTGAGAAGCGCCCGGTACCACGGCCGGCTGGCGTCGGGTTCGCCGGGCGCGGCCTGCAGATTTGCCTGCATTCCGGTGACCGCCGCCCATGCGATCATCAACGCGAGTCCCTTCCGCAGCATGGCTCCACGGCCTTTTGAAATCGTTCGCCTCAACATGCAAAGGTTAACTTCTGATGTGAAAGGCTTCCTCTGGCTAGGACTAAATCACGCCTCCCGATCCCGGGGGCGATCGCTGCGGATCTCTCGCTGTTTGCGCCGATGAGTTGCATACGGTGGTGGGAGAAGGTGTTCAAAGTTTGTGTTGCGGGATTTTGCTTATGCGTTTTTCGACATAGGTTCGACAGATGAGTGCCGGAAGGATCCACCTTGAGCCATGAATGACGGCGAACTGATGCGCGAACTGGCGCGCCGGTGCACGGGATGGATGCGCGTGCTCGAGAAGTTGCGAACGACCCATCGGGAGTTGATGGGCAGGGTGACCGAGCCGACTGCCTGGACTCCGGGTGACACGCTGGGGACCTGGTCATGGCTTGGCTACTATTGGGAGCAAGAGCGTTTTTGGTTTGGATATGGCTGGCGCCGTGGCCTTTGGCAGCCTGTCCTGTCGGCGGACGTCCGCAGTCCTCATTCACAGTCCTGGCTCCACCTCCGGGCGCAGCTTCCGGCGGTCTGGAAAACGGAGGCGAGCGGGGACTTTGCCTATTTGTGGTCGGACCTTGCCGGAGGCATTCTTGCGGAACACGGTCAGTGGTTTCATGACCGCTCGATGGAACTGCACGAATATTCCCTGATGCAGCGCTGAGAGCCGGAATCCGATGTCTTTCAAGGATCCAGAAACAACTGGTATCGAGGATGATGTAATCCCGCTCAGATGGATGGCTACGCCGGTGGGGAAACGCCCGGAGGTGTCACATCTGCTGCATCGCGCAGGGGAGCCGCCATGAGCACCTCGATCCTGGAGGTGGACAATGTGTCGAAGGATTATCGTCTTTGGCATTCTCCATCGGACCGGTTGATTGCGCCGATGCTCGACTCGATGGCTGCCTTGCCGCTTCTGCCGGGTGCGTGGCGGAAAAGGATGCGCCGGTCGGCGGAGAAGCGCGCGCGCCAGTTTCAGGCGCTGCATCCCCTTTCCTTCAGCCTGCAGCGCGGCGAGAGCCTCGGGATCATTGGTCGAAACGGAGCAGGGAAGAGCACGCTGCTGCAGATCATCGCGGGCACGCTTACGCCTACGACGGGAAAGGTCATTCGAAGCGGACGCGTGGCGGCCCTGCTGGAGCTTGGCTCCGGGTTCAATCTTGATTTCACGGGAAGGGAAAATGTGCTGCTGACGGCGTCGCTGCAGGGAATGACATCGAAGGAGGCCGAGGGGGCGCTGGACGCGGTGGTGGCGTTTGCATCGATCGGAGATTTCCTCGATCAGCCCGTGAAAACGTATTCGAGCGGCATGATGGTGCGGCTGGCGTTTGCTGCGCAGACCATCCTCGAGCCTGAACTTTTTATTGTGGATGAGGCGCTGGCGGTCGGTGACATTTTTTTCCAGGCGCAGTGCTCCCGTTTCTTCAAACAGAGATTGGCGGATGGCATGACCTTGCTGCTGGTGAGTCACGATCTCCCCTCGATCAAGGCACTCTGTAAAAACGCGATCGTGCTGCATGAGGGCCGTCCGGTGTTTCAGGGCCCCAGTGCGGAGGCTGTCAGCTTCTTTCATGCGCTGCACAGGCCGGGGACGCACGCGACGGTGCCGGTGCCGGAGCGAAGCCAGACCCGGCTGCTGGAGGGCGAGAGGCGCAACTGGCGCGCCGGGGCATCGGAGGCGGGACCAAGGACCGTGGAAATCGTGGCGGTCCGTTTGCTGGATGCCCAGGGGCGGCCTGCATCGGTTTTTGAATTGGGCGAGGAGATAACGTGTGAGTGCGTGGTCGAGTCCCATATCGATATTGCTGAGATGCAATTTTCGATGGAAGTAGCTACCCGGCATAATTTTGTGGTATTCGGCGTATCGAGTTGTCACCTGGAAATGCCTCTCTATCTTGCGAACGTCGGGGAGCAGTTCCTTGTGCGTTACAAGTGGACCGCGTCGCTCGGGGCGGGCGAGTACCTGATCGATTTGGCCGTGGGAATGGGGGATCGAGGGGATGGAGCCCCCCTTGCGCTGCTTCACCGCCTCGGGCATGTGGCGGCCTTCAGCGTGCACCACGGCCCGTTCAAGCCACGGTTTTTTGGTGTTTCCGATCTCAAGCCGAGCATCGAAAAAGTCGGCAGTTCCTGAAGACAGGAGGACGCGCGCGGGAAGGGGATTTCAGCCCACTGTAACGAGCTGACCCCAAACGGATTCAACCGATAAACGTGATCGGGAATCGGCAAAAATGTCGAAAAGGCGATTGACCTGGCCCCCAACCGGGAGGGGCACGCTCCGTCGTGCCCGGCAGCGCGCAACGAGCCAAAACGCCGGCCAGTCCTCAATCTAGACAACATAGCATCTAACCAACTTATTATAACATATATACGTAACCCACAAAAATCCCGGGTCATAACGAGAAATCCCCGAGCCGGGCACGACGGAGCGTGCCCCTCCCATGGAAGGACGAGAACGCGGATCCACGGATAGACCTCCTCCGGAATCGGCAAGAATGTCGAAAAAGCGATTGACCCTGTCCCCCATCGGGAAGGGCACGCTCCGTCGTGCCCGGCAGCGCGCTACGAACGAAAACGCCGATCAGTTTTCAGTCTCATCGTAGCATTTAAATAATTTATAATAAAATATATACGCAATAAAACAACTCCATGGCATTACAGGAGGTCCCCGAGCCGGGCACGACGGGGCGT
>JAGOJU010000113.1 GCA_017994935.1 Opitutaceae bacterium | reverse complement strand
ACACCGCGAAGCGCTGTCCGCAGATCCACTTCACCGTGGTTGCCAAGGCAGGGACGGACCTTTCCGTCGGCCGTCAGGCGAACACGGTTGCAGCTCTCGCAGAAATGCTGGTTGGTGATCGCCCCGATGAAGCCGACCAGCGCGCCTGTTCTTTCGAGCCTGTAATACTTTGCAGGCCCATGGCCGAGGCGATGATCGGGTTGGGGGATCAAACGGTCGCGGGCTCCGAGTTGCTTCATCACCTCCGTGACGGGAAGGAAGCTCCGATCGGTCAAGGCGCTGGTTTGGCTCACCGGCATCAGTTCGATGAAGCGCAGGGGCAGTTGGTGCTCGGCTGCGAAAAGAACAAGTGGCCAGAGTTCAGATTCATTCGCGCCCCGCAGGAGCACGGTGTTGATCTTCACCCGCTCGAACCCTTCCGAGATCGCAGCGCGAATGCCTCCCAAGACCAGCTCCACATCGCCGCCGGTGATACGGCGATACGTTCCTGGTTCCAGGGCATCGAGACTGATGTTCACCGTCCGGACGCCTGCCTGTCGAAGCGGCCCGGCGAGTCGTTCAAGGAGTGTGCCGTTCGTCGAAAGGCCGATGGCCTCTACTCCCGGGGTTCTTGCCATCCGCGAGACAATCCTGGGCAGATCGCGACGAACAAGTGGTTCGCCGCCGGTCAACCGGAACTTCCGGAAGCCCATCCCCGCCGCAATGCGGACTAGCCGAAGGATTTCCTCCTCCGTCAGGTGGTCCGGCCGCTGGGCCCAACCTTGGTAGCCTTCAGGCAGGCAGTAGAGGCAGCGTTCATTGCAGCGGTCGGTGACCGAGATGCGGAGGTAGTCCACAATCCGACCGAACGGATCCGAACCGGCATGCCCCAGTGGGAGCGGCACTGATAAGCAGGAGGTTTCGCTCACGGGTTGCCCCTGGATTGGGGACCGGGCCCGTGCGGATCCTCTCCGCGCAGATGGGCCACCCCTTCGCGTATGGCTGGGGCAAGAACGCGAAGGCATTCTCGAACGGCGGAGGGTTTCCCGGGGAGGTTCACGATCAGGCAGCTACCACGGATGCCCGCCGTGGCGCGCGAGAGGATCGCCGTCTTTACTTGGACCATCGTCTGCATGCGCATTGCCTCACCGAACCCCGGCAGCTCTTTGTCCAGCACATCGCGGGTCGCCTCGGGGGTCACATCACGCGGTCCGATGCCGGTGCCGCCGGTTGTCACCGCCACATCGCATAGCCTTTGATCGGCAAACTCCCGTAACTTCGCAGAAATGAGGTCACGCTCATCGGGGATCACCGCGACCTCAAAGGCGGTTTCGGCCCCGAATGCGTCGGAAAGCACGCTCTCGATCTCCGGTCCGCTTCGGTCCTCGTAGATTCCCGCCGAGGCTCGATCGCTGATGGTCACGCGTCCAATCTTCATACTATTCGGGCTTCCTCGTCGGCGTTTGCCTGCGAAATGGGGGGCTTCATGGGTTTAGCTTGATCCGCTGGCGGTCAAGGGAACGAGGGGCAGGAATTGGACCTCGCCGTCGGCAGGGATCGCCTCGGAATTGGCGGGAACCCTGAGGATCGCGTCGGCTTCGGCCAGGCAGGTAATATCTCCGGAGTTATTCCAGCGAAGTGGGCGGAGACGGGGCGCCGTCCCGGCCCATTCGAGGCGCGCTGGGTGGAGGGTCTCGCGGGGGCATGCTTCATCAGGCAGTTCCGTACCCAAGCGGCCTCGCAGGAACCCCGGGGTCGATCCACTCCCCAAGAGCTGGGCCAGGGCCGTCACCACTTCGAGATGGAAGCAGACGAAATGTGCCAGCGGATTGCCTGGGAGGCCAAACGCGACGCGGTGTCCGTTGACCGCCATGATCGTCGGCTTACCGGGCCGGGTCTTGATCTGATCAAAGACGATTGTGTACCCAAGGCGCTCCAGCAGCGCTCGCGTAAAGTCCCGCTCGCCGATGCCGGAGCCGCCGGAGACCAGCAGCAGATCGACGTCCGCAATCGAGGGGTGGTCCAGAGAACTCCACGCGATCTCGAAGGTCTCGGGCAGATGTTGGTGTGCCACGTCGCACGGCCACGCACGGAGCAAAGAACGTATCAGGATCGAATTGCAGTCGCGGACCTGTCCTTGGATCGGAACAACGTCGGGCGGGACGATCTCGTCTCCCGTCGTCAGATGAAGCACGGAGAGCCTTGGACTCACGAGTGGTTGGACGTGGCCAATACTGGCCAGGAGAGCAAGTGCGCCCGGGTGCAGTCGGGATCCGACGGGCAGTACCAGTTGGCCCTCTCGCATGGCTTCGCCACGAAAGCGCACATTGAGACCCGTCCCGAGTGACGCAAGGTGTACGAGCGCGCCCTCACGCTGCGTGTCTTCAAGCATGACCACCCGCAAGCCGTCGCAGGGGAGCGCTGCTCCGGTAGCGATCTGGACCGCCTCGCCTGGTTGGAGAATTCGCGGCTTCCATTCCCCGGCCCGGATGTTGTCCACGACTCGAAGGTCCATCCCGGCTTCGTCTCTGCGAATCGCATACCCATCCACCGCCGATCGATCGAAGGCCGGAGCATCCTCCGGGGCGTGAATGTTCTCACGGAGTACGCGGCCAAGGGCATTTCCAAGCGACACGCGCTCCGCGGGGAGCGGTGTGCACCGCTTGCGGATATCAACGAGCGCCTCGTCGAGGGAACGTGAAGCGGTTCTGTCTGGAACGGCCGGGGTGTTCATGCGGGGTGGGTCCGGCACTTCCAGATCGGGACATCTTGTTTCAGGCGATCCATAAGCTCGGCGAGCAGGGAAAAGCCCTCCCCGCGATGGCGGGATGCGATTCCGACGTAGATGGCGGCGTCTCCCACCGGTACAATGCCGATCCGATGGATCACCTGGGCGCCAAGGCAGCGGTGCTTTTGCGACAGAGCTTCGAGCAGGCGACGCAGCTCCCGCTCCGCCATGCTGTGGTAGGCCTCGTACTCCAAGGCACGGATTGCCATACCGTTCTCCTCGGCGCGCACCAATCCGCGAAACTCGGTCCACGCGCCCATCCCGCCCGGGACGATCCGCGGGGGGCCAATGCCGACGATAGGCAGGTCCGTGAGTTGTACGTCGATTTGCATGGGGGTCATCCGCCGGAGACCGGGGGGATCAACGCCACTTCGTCCGCTCCGACGAACCTGGCATCACGCCCGACGTATTCCTGGTTCCGTGCCAGCCTGACCACGGATCGGAACGGCGCGAGCGCGGGGTACACGGCAATGAGTTCCGTCCACAGCTCGTTGGTGCTCAATTCGTCGCGGGCCAGTTCGACCTGAGCCTTGCCGGTTATGTCTCGGAGTTGAGCGAAGAAGAGTATGCGCATGACGGTAATTTGCAGCACGCCGCTTTCCTGGCGCGTACGCCGGGTCCGACGCGGTTCCGGCCTGTCGCTTCGACCGTAGGGCTCGCGCAGCCCAGGGAACCACTGGAGTGGCATCATCCTCGGGAACGGCACCGAGCGTGCTCACGCGGAAACTCGCAGAAAGCCATCAGTAAGGATGCGAGCGCGAAGGCCGGCGCGCCCACGGAGCCATTCTTCCGCACCGGCACCCAGAGCGAGGTTCATCCAATGGCACGGGCGGCATTCCTCAGTACCGAGGAAGCGGACGCCCTGGATCTCAAATTCGAGGCCGATCATTGCCAAACAATCGAGATCGCGGACGAACGCGTTTCGGCGCGTGGCCTGCGGCAGGGCGCCGGGCAGTTGCAGCTCGCGCTGCAGCGCCTCCCAAACCTCCATCGCGAAGAACGTGATCTGCCCTTTGTAGTTCTCCCGGTAACCGAAGAAACGATCGCCACGGATTCCGCTTCCCGCGACACACTCAATTGCGTCCACCGCCAGGATCGGATGCGTGTCCGGTGGTTGCTCGTGGTGGCCAAAGTAATTATGGCCGGGGGAGACGAACAAATGTTCGATACGCTTCATTCCTAAAATCGCTCTGGTTAATTGATGGTCGCTGGCGCGCCTCCGGCCAGGGCTTGGTAGGTCTCCAAGCACCGTCCGCATAAGCCCTGTTCAGGGGTCCATCCCGGATACTGGGCCGCGATGGTCCGGGCGAGGTCGGCCGGCAAGGCGTCTTCGGCTACCCAGGCGAAGGTGGGAAACTCGCAAAGCGGACAGGATGCGCCGGGGGCGGGGCGGTGCGCTTCACGCAGGCCACGGGGATCGGCAATGAGTGCCAGAAAATCGCCGTGACGTGGCTCGGCATTTCGCCAGAGGGCGTCGAAGGTGTCCGCCTGTCGACCTTCCGGCCAGAAGGAGTATCCGAGGGAAAACGCGTGTTGGTGCTGTTCGCGGGTTGCCATGGGGATAAGGCCCGCGCCCGATAGTCGGCCGTCGATGGTGATGTCCCAGAGCAAGCGGTAGCGCTCCCTCGCCAAACGCTGCTGGGCGGCGTTCAGCCCGGGTAGATCAAGTGTCGGCAGGTACGCGAAGTCGGGATTGAGCATATCACTCAGATGAGTGAATTCGTGGCGAAGGTAGTTTCGTAGTGTGCCATCCCGTTCGAAGGATTCCGGGGGAAGCGCGACGATGGCGCTCCGTTGCCGGGCTTCGTTGACGTAGAGTTCCGCACCTTGGTCGTTCTTACCTCGGGTCTTGCGTACGGCGAGCACACTGAGCTTCTCCGACAGCAGCGGGAATTCCTTCACGAGAGCCGTCAGTACCTCTTCTAGACCCCATTCGCGAAACCACTCCAGGTGCAGTCGAAAGAAGGCGGTGTTGCGCTCGTCAGGATCGAGGATGGCGTACAACCGTTCTCGCTCCCGGTGAAACCGGGCGATCTGCATCGACGAGACGCCTTTGCGCCGGCCGCTTGTGCAGAGGAACGCCGCGGCCTCCACGAAGTCTTCGTCATAGCGCAGCTCCATGACTAGGCACTCCCCTTGCGGCTTGAATGGTTGCCTTGCCGTCCAGTGGGGCGGGCGACGGCCGCGCATCGGACAGGAGCGGGTGGAGGGAAGGCGTTCATGCACCGGCGGGGGTTAGGGCGCCAGGTGGCAGGTTGGAAAGCCCACAGGCATCGCACATGCGATCAGCAGCTTCGTCGACCGGACGGAGAGCGAGTTCCTCGCTGCCGGGATTCACGCCGAATTTGTGGCACTCCGACTCGACAAAAACCCGAGTCAACTCGGCCAGACTGCGCAGGGCCGGGTCGTTGGTGGCCGCGGCGAGGCGACGAGCGAAGGCGGGGGTCCAGCGGCCCAAATGTTCGCGGAGAAAATTTCGTTGGGCCTCTCGACAAAGGTCGTGATGCGCTTCGTCAAGTTGGTATTCAAGTGCGTAAGCGTCCTTGGCGGCGAGCACACACAGAAACTCCAACTCCAAGCCCAGGTGATCGTGCCGTTCGCCGGCGTCCGGAGCGATTTCGAGGCCGAAGGCCCGGTAGAACGCTGCGAGATCGGCGAGTCGGTGGGGTTGGAACAGCGGGTCGGCTTTGATGTCGCCGTACTCGATCTCATTCAAGGGACAGGAACCTCGCGCCGCATGCCCAAAGGCCGTGAGGTATGAAGTGAGAAAATCATCGAAGTCGGTGGAATGGAGGTGCTGGTCGAGGTTCTTCGCCGCCGTCCGGACCGGTCCGCCCACGAGGCCAGCAGCGGAGTGCAGGGCCGCGAGGGTGGTCGGCTCCGTCAGCCAGATCCAGTTGACGGACGTGGGGTCCTCGTACGCCTTGGCGAGATAGCGGTAAACAAAGGAGCGTGCCAGGGCCTGATGAATACCGGATTGAAGGCTGTCCGACTCCACAGCGCAGGGCGAGTCAGCGTGCTGAGCTTGTGGGCGGGGCCTCCCGCTTGGCGACGATCCTTCAGCCACATCCGGTAGGGTGGCCGAGTCTGGCGCTGCGTAGTTTCCGAAGACCGAGCGCCTCGGAGAACTAGCGCGGGCGGCCCACTCGCCGGGGCGTGCCGTATCAGATGGAGTTGGCATGTTTATCCGGACGAAGGTGGAGCGGTTCCTCCACGGTGGTTTCGATGATCTTGGTGCCGTCCTTCGCGTATCCGATGATGGTATCGTTATAGAGCACAAACTTCTTGCCGCGCACTTCAGTCTCGAAAACCTTCGGGCCTTCCTTGATCTCGTAACGGTGGCAGATGCGCTGGTCCTTGCCGAAGAGTTGCAAGACAGCAAGCAATTCACGGTCGGGTGCGGCGTACCGCTCGATGGCGGCGTCGACCCCGGGACCAAACATCTGCCGAAGATAGGGCCGGGACACCCAGCGAGGCGGAATGTAATATCCGTTGGGCTCAGTCCCGAATTGGGGGTAAAGGGGCAGAGCCACTTTGGCGACGTGGATCAGGTAATAGAGTGGGTTGTAACGGTCTTCCTTCCATGTGCCGTCCGGGTTCAACCCGACCAGGCCCTGAAGTCGGATGTGGCCGATGCAGGAAGCCATGCAACGGGTCTGCATGGGCAACCCATGGCCGGCCTGATCCTTGCCCTCGACACGCGGGAAGCAACCAATGCACTTCTCCGTCGTACGCGTCGTGCCGCGGTAGTAGGTCTTCTTGTAAGGGCAGGCTTCCATGCATTTTCGGTACCCGCGGCAACGCTCCTGGTCCACGAGAACGATCCCATCCTCGGGACGCTTGTAGATGGCGTTGCGGGGACAGGCCGCGAGGCAGGCGGGGTACGAGCAATGATTGCAGATGCGGGCGAGGTAGAAGAACCAAGTCTTGTGTTCGGGGAGCAACTCCCCCCCCTTGAAGTAGCTGC
>JAGOJU010000051.1 GCA_017994935.1 Opitutaceae bacterium | reverse complement strand
TGAGCCAGGATCAAACTCTCCGAAAAGAGAGTTCAGAACCTAGTGATTCTTGAACTACTGGTATCTCAACCGAAGTTGAGTCTACCGATTATAAGTATTTTGATTGGGGGTCCCAATCAATCGCACAAAGTAAATTTCAAAGAGCCTTTCCATTGAGGAAAGAGGTCCAATAGGACATTTTCGATTTCGATCGTCAACATCTTTTCCGAAAAATTTCTCGGAATTATTGACCATCACCACCGGAAATCTGTCTCAAGGAACCCCCGCTGACCTCGTCGATTCAGAACCTCCGACATCAGGGGAGTGCGGACAATGGAAACGAAGCCGAGTCCTTCAAGCGTTTTCTAAAACTTTTCAGATGCCATGCTGCAACGTATTGTTGATTAGTTATTTAAGACATCTTTTTTCGCCTGATTATTCCGGCCCCGCCTCTTTTCCCCTTCAGCCGCGCCAGAGCCACCGTGCTCCTTCGTTCGCAGCATATCCCTCCGTCGCATGGCGGCCTTCGATCTCGACACCGCCTCCCCATCACTCTCCGCCCGTAAAACGCCCACGGTGCACCCGACGATCTCCATTCAGATCGTTCGATACCCCGTGCAAAAGCCGCTGTCGCGCCCCTCGTCGAGCAAGCTCAGCGACGCCCCCCCCTGCCAGCGTCCCATTCTTTTTTCTTCTTTCTCACACGGGTTCGTTCACGGGGGAAATTCCCCGGTTTCGATCCGCGCCAAGGGTTTCGAGGAGTTTGACGTTCCCTTTACCCGGATTTTTACAGCTATTTGAACAAAAGTACGTTGCGCGTTTTTGCCGGCGGATCCGACTATAAGGTACATGGCCTTCATTTCCTCCGCTCCTCCCGAACAAGCCGTTACGCTTCGTCCGCGGACCCAGACAAGTGCCCGTCCCAATCTCAAGGCGGCACAGAACCTCGCAAAACAGAAGGGCCTCGAGCGCAAGGCGCGCAGGTACAAGCTCCCTCTCCAGGAACTGGCCTTGTTCACCCAGCAGCTCTCCTCCCTCCTCGCCGCAGGTCTGCCCCTTGTCCAGACTCTCGAGGCTCTCCAGGATCAGACAGAGGATCCGGTTTTCCCCATCATCATCCGCGATGTCCGGACTGAAATCTCCGCTGGCAGCTCATTCTCCACCGCGGTCAAACAGTTTCCGAATTCCTTCAACTCCCTGTTCATTTCCATGGTCGAGGCCGGTGAGGCCTCCGGAAATCTCGCGGAGATTCTTTCCAAGGTGGCGACCTACTTCGAGTCGTCGGTCAAATTGACCAAGAAGGTGAAGTCCGCGATGACCTATCCCATCGCCGTCATCGGCCTGGCTGTTGTGCTCGTCAACGTGCTGATCATGTTCGTGATCCCGGTGTTCGCCGACATGTTCAAGGACTTCGGCGCCAAACTTCCTGCGCCGACCCAGATGCTCATCGACCTGAGCGCGTTCATGGGCAGCTACTGGTGGGCGATCGGCCTCGTCATTTTCGGCATCATCTTCGCCTTCAAGAAATATACCCGCACCCCCGTCGGCCGCGCACAGCTCCACCGCACCATACTCAAGGCGCCCATCTTCGGTCCCCTCATCCACAAGATCACGCTCTCCCGGTTCTGTCGCACCTATGCCACACTCGTCCGTTCGGGCGTTCCGATCCTGCGCACGCTCGAAATCGTTTCGGCCGCAAGCAACAAGGTCCAGGTCGAGGCCGCCTGCGAGGAGATCGCCAAGCATGTCAGCCAGGGCGGACAGGTATCTGAAATTCTCGGGAGCAACACCTTTTTCCCGCCAATGATGAAGCACATGGTCAAGGCCGGTGAATCAACCGGCAATGTCGACGGCATGCTCCAGAAGGTGGCGGATTTTTATGATACGGAGAGCGAGGCGACGGTCGCGTCGCTGACCTCCCTGATCGAGCCCATCCTGATCGTTTTCCTCGGTGTGGTTGTCGGCGGCATCGTCATGGCGATGTTCCTTCCGATCTTCCAGCTGGGTGCGGTTGCGGGAGGCTTGTAATCGCAGTTGAGTGTGTGACACGTTGTCAGGTCCACCAGCCTGCCAACGTGTGAGTTCGCAACCGTCCCATGCCTTCAGTCCTTATCGTCGACGACCTTCTCTCCATCCATGAGATGCTCGATGCGGTGATCCAACCCACGGGTTTCTCCACCGCGTTTGCCACGGATGGCGAAAAGGCGCTCGCACGATACAAGGCCGAGAAGTTCGATGTCGTCCTGGCCGACATCGACATGAAGCCGGTCGACGGCATCACACTGCTCAAGCAGATCAAGGTCTACGACCCCAACTGCGTGCTGATCATCATGACAGCCTACGCGAGCACGGAGTCGGCGATCCAGGCGCTGAAATACGGCGCCTTTGACTACCTTCAGAAGCCTTTCCGGGTCGACGAACTGATTTCCACACTCAAGAGGGGCCTCGAGTTCCGGCAGCTCAACGCTGAGCGCAGCAGCGTCACCTCGCTGCCCGCAGCACGTGCCGCGGATATCGAAGGACGCCTGGCCGGCCGCAGCGGGCGGATTCAGAAGCTGATCCAGCAGGTGAAGAAGCTCGCCGCAGTGCGCACCCCCGTGCTCCTGCAGGGGGAAAACGGAACGGGCAAGAGCACGATCGCCGAAATCCTTCACGCAGGCGGTGCGGCCTCCGATGCGCCGCTGGTGCGCATCGACTGCTCGCTGAGCTCGGACGCCAATTTTCGCGAGGGGCTTCTCGGACAGAACGGTGCCGGTGGCGAATGGATCACACAGGCGAGGGGTGGAACCCTGTTTCTCCAGCATCTGCAATGCCTGCCCGCCGCCATGCAAAAGGAGCTGGTCAGCGTGCTTCGAAACACTTCACAGGACTTCCGCCTCATTTGCACCACAAACGAGGATCTGGAGAAGCTCACCGAGGAGGGCCAGTTCCACGACGAGCTTTTCTACCGGGTCGCCTCCCTGCCCGTGGTGCTTCCGCCGCTGCGTGACCGCGTCGAGGACATCCCGATCCTGGTCAAACACTTCTGCTCCAAGGCGACGAATCCCCATTTTGACTCCAACCTGATCGAATTCACCGATGACGCCCTCAGCGTCCTTCAGACTTACCACTGGCCGGGCAATCTCAGCGAACTCCAGCAGCTCGTCGTCAAGATCGCCGCGACCACCGACGCACGCATCGTAACCTCGCAACAACTGCCCATGCGGCTTCGTGAGGTCAGGCAATGGCCAAATCTCGCGGATTTCCTCGCCGGTCAGCAAAAGCAGTACACAGAGCGGGTCATTCACGCGCTCGGCGGCGACAGGGTTGCAGCCGCCAAGGTGCTCGGTGTCGACGCTGCGTCGCTGTCCTGAGTCGCACCGCTGCGGCGCCTCCCTTCAGCCGCTCGTGCGTTCCGACTTTTCGCACGCGCGCACGCGTTCCTGCACCCGCCTGTAGATCTCAAGAAGCGCACAGAAATCTTCCTCGCGGCCTCGGCTTCGGATGCAAAAGTCGAACTTTGAGGCCTCCTTCAGCTCCCGTTCCGCCGTTCCCAGGCGATGGGCGATCTCCGCTTCGCAATCCTGGCCGCGCTTCACCATTCGCCGGCCAAGTTCATCAAGCGACACTTCGATAAACACCGTCCCCATATGGCGTGCGAGCAGGGGATCGTGCGCGGCAGCCCGGCGGAAGGCATCCACGCCCTGGACATCCACGTTGATCACCAGGCTTTGTCCACGCGCCAGCGGTTCCAGCACCGACGACGCCAGCGTGCCATACCGGTGTTTCTGGTGCACCAGCGCCCACTCGAGGAAGGCATTGGCCGACAGTTTGGAATCAAATTCGCCGGGGGACAGGAAATGATAGTGGACGCCATTGATCTCCCCCTCGCGCGGTGGACGGGTCGTGGCCGTCACCACGCGGGAAACCCCGGGGACCTCCCGGACCATGCGTTCGCAAAGCGTCGTCTTGCCTGAGCCCGCCGGCCCGGCAATCACCAGGAGCACCGGTGCGGGAGGCGGGACCTCGGATGCGACAGGATCCATGACGGATCTCTCAATAGGTGAAGGCTATCACCGCCAGCAGAAGGCCGTAGACCGCAAGCGTTCCGCCCACAAAACGCGATCGCACCGGCCGGTTGAAGACCCAGCCAAGAAAATCCCGCAACCGGAACGGCACCGCCCCCAAATAGATCGCCCCAATGATGCCCACAAACACCGCCGCCACCATGAATCGCCTTTGCGGAAAATTGTACTGCATGTAGGCAGCATCCAGTAGTGGCATCGCCGCAAGGAGCATGAGCGCGGCCAGCCCACGCACCGCCAGGAAGTCCGGCACGCAGAAGAACGAGGCGATGGCCACTGCGCCAAACCCGACAAAGAGGATCTTCCGGTATTCGCCAAAATCAGCCTCGGAAAGCGTCCAGACTTTCGCCAGGAACCATGCCGTCGCAGCTCCGAAAAAGACAATTGTGGCAACGCGCGATCGCGGCAGCGCCTTGAGCGCGGCGACAATCGCAGGGCTTCCCGCGAGGAAAAGGGCCCCAAGCGAGACCAGGGCAAGACCGCAGACCAATGTGGCGGAAAAGAGCGTCATGAGCGGAAAAGTTCTGAATCAACAGTCTCAATGCCGGCGAGCACAAGCTCGCCGTAAAGCGTGCTGACGGTCGTGCGATCGATTCGCAAGGGCACGACTTCGCCGATCAATCGGGGGTCAGCATCGAAAACAGCCACGCGGTTTCCCTCCGTACGACCCATGAAGTGCCGTCCGGTCCTGTCGCGCCCCTCCACCAGCACCTCCTCGACCGTGCCGATCAACTGCGCGTTCCGGTTCAGCGAGTTCTGCCTGAGGATATCGAGCAGCACCTGGTTGCGATGCTCCTTCACTTCATCTGGAATCTGGTCGGACAGCCCGGCGGCAGGGGTGCCGGAACGGGGTGAGTACTTGAAAATGTACGCCATGTCATAGTTGCAGGCCTCGAAGAGTCGCCGCGTCTCCTCGAACTCCTCGTCGGTTTCACCGGGAAATCCGACGATGACATCCGTCGAAAAATACATGTTCGGGCGCACCGCCCGAAGGGATTCCACGATCTCCCGGTAGCGCGCGGACGTGTAGGGGCGGTTCATCGCCCGTAGAATCCGGTCGCTTCCGCTCTGGAGGGGCAGGTGGACATATCCGCACAGCTTGGGGAGACGCCCGTAGGCGTCCACGAGGTCCTGCTTGAAGCCCCTGGGATGTGGAGAGGTGAAACGGATGCGGAGAATCCCCTCGATCGCGTGCACACGCTCGATCAGCTGCACAAAGGGCGAGCGACCGTCGACGCCGGAATAGTCCCGGCGACCGTAACTCGTCACTATCTGCCCCAGCAGGGTGATTTCGCGCACGCCACGCGCCGCCAGCATCTCGCACTCCCGCACAATGTCGTCCATGGGACGCGATCGCTCGTCGCCCCTCGTCTTGGGCACGATGCAGAAGGCGCATGCCATGTTGCACCCCTGCTGGATGGAAACAAAGGCGGTGGTCTGCCGTTCAGCAATGCCTCCCTCCGGGGCCTCGTTCAGCAGGTGATCCTTGATGGTATTCTGGGAGCCCTCCTCCTCTGCAATGTCGACAATTCCCTTGCCGATCGGCACTCCGGCAGCCTGCGCGGCACGAAGGTTGTCAAGATAACCCGGCACCTGGTGAAACTTCTGCGTGCCCACCACCAGGTCCACATCCGGAAGCTGATCCAGCAACGCGGCGCCCCGATTCTGCGCCATGCAGCCAAGGATCCCGAGGATGAAATCCGGCTGACGCCGTTTCCGCGCCGAAAGATATCCTGCCTTGCCGATCGCCTTTTGCTCCGCTGCGTCACGAACCGAGCAGGTGTTCAGCAAAAGGATGTCGCAATCGTCCTCATTGGGAACAATCCTGTAACCCCGGGCGCGTAGCATGGCCGCGACCGCCTCGCTGTCGCGTTCATTCATCTGGCACCCGTAGGTCTTGATATGCACCCGGTTCATCCGTGAGGGGGTTGAACCTACGGGAACCGGCCGGCCGGTCAACGCGGGACTCTTGGGCGGCGCCTAGGGTTCCTCGACATAGCCGTGTTTGATCGCATACCGGACCAGTTCGGCGGGTTCGGAGACGCCGAGCTTTTCCCTCACCTTGGCAAGCAGGTTGTGAATGGTCTTGGTGCTGACGGACAGACGCACTGCCAGGGCCTTGATGTTTTCCCCCCGTGCAAAGCCCCGCAGAACCTCCCGTTCCCTGATCGAAAGATTGCTCCCCACCGTCTTTGCCTCGCTGCGAAGGCTCTCAACAAGCAGGCGCGAACTGGCCGGACAATAGTAGCTCTGGCCATCCAGCACCTTGTGCACCGCTTCACGCAGCAGTGAAAGGTCCGAACGCTTCAGCACGAAGCCATGCACACCGAGGGAAATGGCCTCGCGCACCATGTGCTCCTGCTCATTCGAGGAGACAAAGATCCATTTCGTACGCGGCAGTTTGGGGCCCGCCGACCTCACCACGTCGAATCCCCGCCCATCCGGCAGCATCCAGTCGATGATCACCAGATCCGGCTTTTCGCGAAGGCAGGCTTCAACGCCTTCCGCAACGGTGCGGCAGTCGGCCGCAAGCGAAAGCTCAAATTGCTCCTTCACAATCATGGCCATCAATTGCCGTACCATGTTGTGATCCTCGACCAGAACCACTCGGCGCCGGTTGTCAGGGGTAGTGTTCATTGGCACATCAACAGCGTAGCAGATTGCGGGACATATGTCCCGGGAAGATCGGAAATCCTCCCGGTGGATTTTCCCGAAACATATTCCCATCTTCCCGGGAATTCTCCCTAGGGAAAGGCGTAAGCTTCCAGCATGGACCGCCACCGGTCTGCGGCAAGGCGCCCGTATCCAGCGCTCAACGCTAGTTTCCCGCTACCATGAACCCCGAATCGGCAGATCTGCAACTTCCCCGGCGCACGCCGGAAGCCTCCACCCATGAACTTCTCACCCATCGGGCCCTGGCCCTGTCCCATCAATTCAAGCATAGGTCGCATCAGAATCTTCTTCCCTATGATCGTCGGTTGCTGGAGGGGCCCAAACCATTCTCGTCCGTGAGGGAACGAAACGGTGCCGTGTTCGAAGGATTGAACTTCGCCTCGTCCGACTACCTCGGCCTGTCCACTCATCCCCTCGTAAAGCAGGCAGCCGCATCCGCAACGCACCGCCTGGGCAGCAACAGCGCCGGATCGGCGGCACTTGCAGGGATGACCGACAGCTCCGACCTGCTTGCGCGCCGGCTGGGAAGTTTGGTCCAACTGCCCCAGGTTGCCCTGTTCTCCTCGGGCTGGGCCGCCGGATACGGGACCCTGAGGGCATTGGTCAAGCCGGGTGACGCCGTGGTGATGGATGCCTGCATCAGCAGCGGCGTGCGCTGCGGCGCTTCCGCCTCCACCCGCCGGCTCCTAACCTATCGCCATCTCGACACCGACCACGCCCATCGCTGCCTCCGGCATCTCCGCGCCACCCAAACGCGCCAGGCCGCCTTCCTCGTCACCTGCGGCTTGTTCCCCGTCGACGGAAGCAGCGCGGACCTGTCCTCCCTGCATCAGCTCTGCCTGGAATTCGATGCATACCTGGTTGTCGATGCCTCACACGACATCGCCTGCACCGGATCAGGCGGAGCGGGTGAAATTGAAATCCAGTCCCTCCTGGGAAAAGTGCCTGTGGTCATCGGCAGTCTCTCAAAGACCCTCGCCAGCAACGGCGGATTCGTGGCGGTGGAGCAGCCGGAATTGTGTGACTACATCCGGGCGCGTTCACCGACCTATCTTTTCAGCAGCACCCTTTCACCCGCCCAGGTCGCTGCCGCCACACAGGCGCTGGCCATCGTCGGCTCACCGGAGGGAGCCGCACGTCGTGCCGCCCTGCGGCGAAGCGTGATCGCGCTGCGAGCCGCCCTCGTGCAGGAGGGACTCGAGCCCGGCGACGGTCTCGGACCGATCGTGACCGTGCCGGTCGGAAATGAATCTGTCGCACGCCAGTCTGTGAGGTGCTGCAGCGAGCTGGGCGTGCTGCTCAACCTCGCCGAATATCCGCTTGTTCCCAAGGCGAAATCGCAGTTGCGGTTGCAGATGATGACGGGCCACGAGCCATCGCTGATGCCCGAAATCGCGAAAAAAATTGCGTGGGCGATCTCGGAATCACGTCACGCCGAATCGGAAATCCCTTCCTCCCGGTCCTTCGAACGCGTCTGACGATCGCGCGCGTGCGTTACTCCGCGCAGCCTGAACGCGACGATTCGTCTTCGCGATTTTCAGAGGTAAAATGCCCGATCCTTCGCGTTCGCACGCATGCGCGACCGCGTTTGAATCGCCTGTCTGCCGACATTCCATCAGCGGATTCGAGCGGATCGAAATTCGCGCCTCCAAAAAAATCTGCGCACGAAATCGCATTTGTGTAAGAACAGTCTCGCGTTTTGTCAGAAATTCTTCGTAACGTTTGGACGTTCCCAGCATTGACCCTTCAACATCAGCGTTGAATGGCCAAATAAAACGATAACCCAGATACAGAAACTATGGCCAAGAAAGCCGCATCCAAAAAAGCGTCCAAAGCAAAACCCGCCAAGAAGGCGACTAAAGCCGCTAAGAAAAAGAAGTAGCTTGTTTTGACGCTGGAGACGCGAGGGTGCCCTGCACTCTCGCTTCTCCAGATTGAAACCCAGCACATTTCAGGCGGTCAGGTGAGGACGATGAAAGTTCCTCTGATCGCCTTGAGTGCCTTCCTCGCCGCGGGTGAAATCGCGGCCGAGGAAACCGGGAGCAAGTCTCCCAGACAGGAGCCCGCCGCCCACCAGGTGGGAGAAAGCCTTTACGACATCGGCAAACGTCTATTCGACGAATACGCCCCCGAGGAGGTAAAGGCGGAATACGAATTTGTCTCTCCGGAGGTTTGGGATTCCTTCCTCCAGCAGTTCCAGGCCTCACTTCAATCGGATTCCCTGGAACGCCTCGCCACTCTCGCTCCGGCCGCGCGTGCGATCCTGCAGACCCTCGCGGCAAACGCGGAAGGTTCGGACCTCTCGGATTGGCTCAGCGAGCGCATCGACCTGGCGGAGGCCGCAGGACAGGCCGCTCACGAGCAACCGGAACCAACGCCTCCCTCCAGGCGGACGGAAGCGGCGCCACCACCACGGCCTTCCGCAATTCCCCCCGCGTCGACCGACATTTCCATTCCGCACTACGGCCTGTGGAAATCCCGGCTCGCCAACCGCCCTGTTCCGAATCGTGCGGCCGCATTGATGCCCGGATTGAAGGCGGCTTTCGCCAGCGAGGGAATCCCGACCGAACTCGCCTGGATCGCCGAGGTGGAGTCATCCTTCAATCCCAACGCGCGCAGTCCCGTGGGCGCGAAGGGTCTTTTCCAATTGATGCCCGCCACGGCAGAGAGCCTGGGGCTCAGCACCTTTCTCCCCGACGAACGCACCGACCCGGCGAAGAGCGCCCAGGCCGCGGCACGCTATCTGAAGAAACTGCATGATCGTTTCAGGGACTGGCCGCTCGCCATTGCGGCCTACAACGCAGGAGAGGGCCGTGTCGGACGCACCCTGAGCAACCGCGGAGCCCGGACTTTCACCGCCATCAGCCAGGACCTCCCAAGCGAAACCCAACTCTATGTTCCCAAGGTGCTGGCCACGGTCGCCTTGCGCGAAGGCATCTCCCCCTCGCAACTCCACGCTCCACAGCCCCGCTCCTGAATCTTCCAGTCGCAGGGGGAACTTCACCTTCCGCTGCTTTTCGCTTCGCCAGCCGCATGGAATCCGGTTGGCTCCGGGGCATGGGATTCCTTGACCGATTTTCTTCACGAAAGCCGCCGCCTGCCACTCCATCGCCCGCACCAAGCGCCTCTCTTCCGTCCGAACCAGTGAGCGCCGGGCAGGTTTCCGACATCGATGTTCCAAACGAGCTGACGGATACTCCGCGATCCATCGCCTCGGCACTCATCTCCGCACGCGAGAAACTGGATCAGCGCGATCTCCCCGGCGCCCTGGCCATCTATGAGCAGGTACTCGCCACTGCTGGCGACCGCGCCGATGTGCTTGTCACCATTTCCGGCGACCTCGGCTCAACCGGAAATGCGGATTCCATCGCCGAACTCATCGCTCCCAGGTACGACGCCGAACGGCACGGTCCCGCCACCGGACTCAATCTCCTCCAGGCCTACCTTGCCACTCGGAACACCACCGCCGCACGGCACACGCTCGACATTCTTTTCTCCCTACGGCGCCAGGAACTTGAGGAGAGGCTGCACGGCTTCTCAAACGCCCTCGCCGAATTGATCGAAGCCGAGAAACGGGGTCGACTTCCTCCGCCCCCACAGCCGGGTTCCGGCGAAGGTGGCAGTCAACCTGCACCCCGTGGACCTGCCTCGATCAGCCTGATCAGCATCAGCAAACCGATCTGGCTGTATGGACTGGAGCCCATTGCGACACAAATTCTCCCGCCAAAGGGTGACCGCCTCCGGCGCGTCGCCTTCGCCCAGCTTGCGCTTCCTGGAAATCCCGGGATCCATGCGCTCATGCCACAACCGGAGGAGGAATTGGGCCGGCTGACACGCGCGCTGCCGCTGTGGCTGGCCGAAACGTTCTGCTCCTGTCCAATCTACTCGCCCATCGCCGCCGTCGGTCTCGTGGGGGAGGCCAGACACTACGCGTTGTTTCCAGCAGAATGGACCACCGAGAACCTGCGCCAGCTGGTCGACACCTGCGCCGAGGGACTGGATTACATCTTCACGGGCGCTTTGCGACAGGAGGAGGGCGACACCGAAGTCCTGCTCCGCGTATGGGAGGTCAAAAAGTTTCGGGAACGGAAGCAGTTTTCAGCCCGCTGGTCTCCCGCCACCATGGACCTCGAGCTGACCAGGCTTCACCAACAGATCCGCCAGTTCATGGAGTGGTCGTCATTCCCCGCCGGCCAGGGCATGACCTACATGCCGCCTGTCTCGCCCCGGACGTGGCTGGAGGTGCTTGGCGCATCGCTGACACTTTTTCTCGGTGAAAAGAACCTGCTGGCTCCGGACCAGCTTACCACCACGGGCGCTGCACAGGCGACCGCTGCCGCGCAGGCGGCCGGAGGAGAACGCGAATCGCTGGCATGGCTCAGCCTTCACGCCAGGGCCCGGGCGCTCGGCGTATCCTCGCCGGTCACGCGCGAGGCGGAGATCAATCGCACGGCGCTGACGGACCAGGCGAGCCAGGTGCTCGGCGGACATTGAACTCCCTTCACGACACTCCATTGACACCAGCCTCAACAACACCCGCCACTTCGGACCTCCGCATCCGCGCGGTCAAACCGCTCCTGGCGCCTGCAATTCTCGAAGAGGAATTGCCCATCACGGCCGCGCAGAGTTCGCTCGTGCAGGATGCCCGCCGCACGATTGAGGCGATTTTTGACGGCCGCGACGATCGTCTGCTCGTTGTTGTAGGTCCATGCTCGATTCACGATCCGGCCGCGGCCATCGAATACGCCCGCCGCGTTGCCGCGATCCGGGATTCCTTCCAGCAGGACCTGGTCCTCGTCATGCGCGTATATTTCGAAAAGCCGCGCACGGTCATCGGATGGAAGGGTCTCATCAACGACCCCGAACTCGATGAATCCTACCAGATCAACCGGGGCCTGCGAAAGGCCCGGCAGGTCCTGCTCGAGATCACAGCCCAGGGAGTACCGACGGCAACCGAGTTTCTCGATACGACTCTTGGCCAATACTACGCTGACCTCGTAAGCTGGGGCGCCATCGGCGCGCGCACGGTGGAAAGCCAGGTCCATCGCGAACTGGCTTCCGGCCTCTCCATGACTGTCGGTTTCAAGAACCGCACCGACGGCAACCTGCAGGTGGCGATCGACGCCATTCAATCCGCGCGTCACCCGCACTGGTTCCCCTCGCTAACCCGGGAGGGTGCACCGGCAATCATGGGCACGACCGGAAACCGGAGCACGCACCTGGTTCTGCGCGGAGGCACCTCAGGCCCAAACTATGCGTCGAAACATGTCCGCCACGCCGCAGACCTGCTGCAGGCGAAGGGCCTATCCTCCCGGATCATGGTCGATTGCAGCCATGCCAACAGCGGCAAGGACCCGTCCCGACAGCCCGCCGTTGCGGACGATCTCGCACAACAGATCGAAACAGGCGAATCCGCCATCGCCGCCCTCATGCTTGAAAGCCACCTGGTGCCAGGCTGCCAGAACTACACGCAGCGTCCCCTGACCTTCGGCCAGAGCATCACCGACGCGTGCCTCGGATGGAACGAAACCGAACCCGTGCTGCATCGCCTCGCAGGAGCCGTGCGCGCGCGGCGCCGGCTTCAAACAGGCTGATCCGGTTACGGCCCGTGCGAGCAAGACCGACATCGCCGTCCCGGCCCGACTGATCCCGCCCCGCCGCCATGTTTCGCCTGCCGTCCCTGGAAGATCGCGCGCACACGGTTGCCATGCTCGGCACCGAAAGCACGCGGCTCGGCCAGGCGATCGCACCGATCGCAAAATCGCATCCGGGAAAATCAGGCTTTCATACCCTTGGAGACGGCCGTGATGCCTTTGCCGCCCGATCCCTGATGGCCGACGCAGCCGAACGATGCCTCGACGTGCAGTACTATATCTGGCACGCGGATCTTTCGGGGCGATTGCTCTTCGACGCTCTCTTTCGGGCGGCCGAACGCGGTGTCCGGGTACGTCTCCTTCTCGACGACAACAATACCAACGGCCTCGACCTGGTGATCGCCACTCTCGACTACCACCCGAACATCGAGGTGCGCCTGTTCAACCCGTTCGCCATCCGGAAATGGCGGGCATTGGGCTACCTTACCGATTTCCGCCGGCTCAACCGGCGCATGCACAACAAGTCATTCACGGTCGACAACCAGGTGACAATCATCGGCGGGCGAAACATCGGCGACGAGTACTTCGGTTCGAGCGGCGAAATGCACTTTGTCGATTTCGACGTCATGGCCATCGGCCCCATCGTCCGGGAAGTGTCAGCCGATTTCGACCGCTACTGGACCTGCTCTTCCTCGTATCCGGCCGACCGGCTCCTGCCGCTGCCATCGCGGAAACAACGCGTGCTCACCCGGCGACGCCTCATGCGCACCTCGTTTCACCCGGATGCCGCCCGGTACGGACGCACCCTCGCCCAGCAGGCGTTTGTGAGGGAACTGCTGTCGGGGCAACTCGAGTTCGAGTGGACCGACATTCGTATGGTGAGCGACGATCCCGCCAAGGGACTCGGGGAGGCCGCGCCCCACACGGTCCCGCAACGCCTCAGGGATGCATTGGGCACCCCGCGCTCCCGTTTTTTTCTCATCTCCGCCTACTTCGTGCCGACAGCCGCCGGCGTGCAATTCCTGCAGCGCCTGACCCGAATGGGAGTGGAAATCACCGTCGTGACCAATTCGCTCGAAGCGACGGATGTCGCGGCGGTTCACGCCGGCTATGCAAAGCACCGCCGCGCGCTCCTGAAGGCGGGCATCAAGCTTTACGAGGTGAAGCGGGTCTTCTCCGGGATCTCGACCAGGGACCGCGGCCTCGTCGGCCACTCGGGATCAAGCCTGCATGCCAAGACCTTTTCAGTCGACGCCTCCCGCACCTACATAGGCTCCTTCAACTTCGACCCCCGCTCGGCACGTCTGAACACCGAATTGGGGTTCGTCATCGAGAGCACCACGCTGGCCGAGGGCATCGCGACCTATCTGGAAAACGGGCTTCGCGATCAGGCGTATCAGGTGAAAAAAACCTCCTCTGGCCGCCTGAAGTGGGTCGAATCCTCGCCGAAAGGGTTGCGCGAGCACAAGCGGGATCCCTACGCCAGCACCCGCCGGAGAATGACCGTCACCCTCGCCTCTCTCCTTCCCATCGAATGGCTCCTGTAGGCCAGCAGCAAGAAGAGCTCCCACTTCGGGGACGACGCTGGATCAGCAAAGGAGACGCGACCGTTCACACTTCAGCATCCTGACCTCGAACGGAGAGAACGCTACCTGATGCAATTGGCCCCCTGGCAGAACGCTTACCTGGCGGGTGGCCGCCGTGAGATTGGCGACTAGCAGACAGACCTCGTCGGCGTGCTCAAAGGCCATTGCGTCGACAACCAGCGGATTGCTGGAGGTTGTTTCCCTCATGGAAAGCGTGCCAAATGCGGTCACCTGTCGCAAAGTCTCAAACACCGGCAGTGGCGTACCCGGCGGGGCAATCAGTCCATTTGTTCCCATCACCTCGAAGTACGTGACACTCGCCGTTCCAGCCCTGGCAAGCGAGGCAAGGCTCCCGAAAGTCCAGGCTGCATTGAATGCCGAACCATGCCGCGAATCCCCCTTGAAGGGCATCAGGTTTGATGGCCGTGTTTCCGGTGCGCCGCCTTCACCTTTCCTCCATCGCCGCGGGAGCGTCACGAGAGAAACGCAGACAGGTTTGCCGTGCGAGAGACGCCGTGCATTCTCAACAGCCTGCGCTTGTATCTCCAGCGTTTCAACCACTGAAACGTCGTCAAACGCATGCACCTGCGGATTGCAGGCATGCACGGTGAAATCCGAAATCTCCGCCGCCTCATGGTTCCGATTGAATTCGGCAAAGTTGTCGCACGCACCTCCGCCGATGGGCGCTGCAAACGCACTCGAAGCAAGAACCTGACGCGCCACGAGGACCAACTCCCTCGGAGTCGCCGGTGCCGTTTCGTGAAAGACCAGCCAGCGCGCCACGCGAGGCCGTGGCTGGACTTCACCCAGCAAGGCGCACACATGAACGAGCGTTGCGGCCAGATCGTCACGTGCGAAGATCGCGAGTTCCAGCGCGGCATCCAGGGAGCGCGCGGCACTCGCGGCAGCCAGCAGCCGTGCGGCAGACATGTTGTCGCCGGCCCAGAAATCCACCCTTAGGTGTGAGAGCCGCAACCGCTGCAGTGCGGTCACAGTCTCAACCGTCGCGGTTGTCTCGGTCCAAAGGGTGCCCAGCGCAGGCAGCCTGCACGACGACTCGGCACCGACACGAATTTCAACGTTCGCCGGGGATTCCCATCTAGGCGAGGCCGGCGCAACAGGTGCAGCGCTTTGCCCGACAATCCTAACGCCAATGCGCTGCCGGATGGGTGTGCCTCGCAGAAATCGGATCGGTCGCGGATGTTGCAGCGGGGGAGAATAGCTCTTGAACGACGCATCCGTCCAGTTTCGCTGGTCTTCCATTTCGAACTCCCCACCCTCCATCCTCACTTCCGCACGCAGGCCCGGAGCCACGTCATGGGTGATGGCACGCATGTTGGTGAATGGCACATGGGGCTGTATGAATCGGGGAAAGCATGTGTCCAGGATCTGCCCGTCCGCATGCTCGATCCTGCAGGGGGCGCCTTGCGCAGTTGCCGGGTGCAACACGCAGAAACCAACGCGATTGCAACCAAAGTCACTCAAAGCTTCGCCTTCCAACTCAAACGTCAGGAGGTCACCTCCCCCGACGACGGCACCGCGCCAACAAAAATCGATTGCGTCGCGCTGACAGCGAACATCGAACGAAACACTGAAAGCATCCTCTTGGCAGTGGGTCCGCACACCCCGGACTTCCGGGGTCAAGGTGGCCCACACGGTATCACGGACCGGCGCGCTGATGCTGCGCAGCACTTCATGTCCATCGACGTGCACGTAGCGCAGCGAGCCCGTATCGGTGTCAAGCCATGCGCAAAAGCGGCCGGCTCGGAGTTCAAATCCACGAAGCGGGTTGCCTGGCATACCGGATCCTCAGACGCTGCTAGAGCATCACAACAGCATTGCGTGCAGCCGAATCGTAACAGGCAGACACCAGCCGGAGGGTCTCGAGATTGTCTTCACCGGTGGTTTCCGCAATGGTATCCCCGTGCAGGGCGGAAAGCAGATTGCGCTGGGCTGCCACGATGCTGGAATGGACGACGGCATAGCGGGCGTCCGCCCACGAATAATACGGGGGGGGATGTCGCGTGGTGACAGTGTGCGCACGGGTGACGACGTGCACATTGAAGTCAGCATCGAGAGTGACGGAGGCATCCTCGCCTTCAACCGTGATGAATGTCTCGGGAAAGTGCTCACCTCGCACCCGGGATGCGTAGCTCATGTTCGCGACGACCGTGATGCCGCTCCGCATATGAAAGATCGCTGTCGCGGCGTCCTCCCCTCTGATGCCTGGAGAAACCTGATGGGTGTGACAATAGACCGATATGGCTTCGCCGAAAAGATAGCGCATCACGTCGAGGATGTGTGTGCCTATGTCGGTCAGGATGAAACGTTCGAGTTCCTTCAGGAACGGCTGGTTCTCGAATACAGGAAAACTGTTTGTGTAGTCGATGCGAGCCCGCCAGATTCTTCCAAGGGGGGCAGTTCCGAGTGCCCCCGCAAATGCTCGAATCTGGGTCTGCCATCGCCAATTCTCGTTGATGAGCAGAGGGCGGCGACGTTTGCCGGCAAAATCCACCATCGCGACTGCGGTTTCAAGATCGGTCGCCATGGGTTTCTGACATACCACGGCGAGGCCTCGATCCGCAGCGACGCGCGCCATCGGCGCATGCTGTTCCACCCCCGTAACGATGTCGACGAAGTCGAGCTGCTCGCTGGCGAGCATCATCTCATAGTCATCGTAGACTGCGGATATGCCAAACTCGCGGGCGAGCATATCCGCCTTGGAGCGTGTGCGATTGTAGAGCGCGACACACTCGCAGCCAGGCAGCTCGCGCCAGCCGTGGAGCTGGTAACGCGACCAAAAACCGGTGCCGGCCATCGCAAAACGCAGGGTCTTTTTCATGGGGTGAAAAGGGGTTTGAGAAAAGCCAGGCTTTGATTCGCCCATTTGCGCTCCTTCGCGATCGTCGCCTCGATGTCGGATTCAGGGGGAGTCCAGGTCTCCAGCACTGCAGTGCGGCAGCGTCCGCATTTCCGAAGCCGGGCGCAGATTTCACGCACATCAAGAATGCCTTCCCCTGCGGGACGTCCCTCAACGACAAAACCCATTGCATAGGACACGCGAATGATCGCGAAGTCCTTCACGTGCAGGTTGACAGTATGTTCAATGAGTTGATCGAGCACGTACTCAAGACCCTCACCTGCACCAAGCGAATTTGCAGTGTCCAGGCAAATGCCCACCCGATCGCTGCCCACCCGCTCAACCAGGCGGCGAAGGGTGCGCGCCGGGAAACGATCGTGGTTCTCGATTCCGAGCGTGACATTGGCCGCTTCCAACTCGGGAAGCGCGACACGGACAAGCGCAGCCACCTCGTCGATCGAAGGCTCGTATGTGCCTCGATCGACAACAAAGCGCACCAACCGGCAATCGAGCTTTGCCGCGAGGTCAACATAGTGTTTGAGATGCGCCTCGGCAAGCCCTCGAGCACCGATCTCCAGGGTTACAGGATGATCAATGGAGGATGCATTGAGCCGAAGGCGCTCCAAGCGGGCCGCATCGAACTCATGCAACGGCACATGGTCGCCGATCTGCACCAGCCGCAGACCTTGGGCGCGTGCATAGTCCAGCAATTCGAGTTCGGTCATCGGCAAAGGCGGAGGAGCCGCAGGGACTCCAACTGCCCAGCCAAAGGCAAATGAACTGATACCCAGCTGCATTGATCTGGCGGGGACCGGCTTACCTGGTGGTGATGTCGCGCACCTGTTCACGAATGTCGGCCGGATCAAATATCTTCTCCCAGCCTTCCCTGAACAGCAAGGGTTTCGCGCGTTTGCTGATCTTGTAGGCAGCGTCCGAAAACGTGCCGTTCACTTCGCCAAACAGGACGGCAATCTGGATCCGGAGATGCCCGAGGACAAAATCGCGGGCAGCCTCCGCTGGGACGCCGGAAGCGACAGTCCGATCATAACCTTCCTTAACGACTTCCATGCAAGTCTGCGCCAGTGTCTCGACCATCGCGGGCTCAAGCACAGCCATCTGCTCCAGCGTAATACGGTGGATGCGACTGACCGGCGCATACATGGCGCGCGTCACGTCCACACCAAGTTCGTAGTCGGCTTCATTGCCTTGCACCAGGGCGACCACCGCCGCCTGCTTGGCCGAAACGCCGCCGTAGAAGTCGCGGAAGGCATGTTCGGTCGGTTCCCAATTGAAAACGGAGGGATGGCAGGGATGTGCAATGACGCAGGCGATGTCGGGGCGGAGACTGAGTTGGCCATCGAGGGGAGCTGCGGGATCCAGGGTCATCAGCAAGGCCTTTGGCCTCATCTGCGGTATGACGCTGCGCGAGACGCTCCCGATGGCGACATCTGGAACCGCGAGTATCACCACATCGGATGCGGGAATCGCGGTGGCGGGACTTGCCGGAGACAGGTTTCGGACCCGCAGATTTTCAAGCCCTGCGGGCGAGACTTCGAGGTAGTGAACCACCAAGTCGGTTTTGAGGAAGTTGTCGGCGATCCGGCAGCCCATTTTGCCGCCAGCGCCTACGAGGGTGATTATTCTCTTCATGGGAAAACTGGCTCAGGCCTGGATGCGCTCTTCAAGAATCTTGCTGATGTCGCGATGTACCTGGAAGTCGCGCGAAGTGACTACGGCGAGAAGCAGACAGGGCTTGTTGCGTATGGCATGCACCGCGTGCGGCGTGCTGGCGTCAAAGTAAACCGAATCACCCGCTTCCAGGACATGTTTCTCGGTGTCGAATTGAAACTGGCAGGACCCGCTGATCACGTAGTTGAACTCTTCGCCAGGGTGGGCCAGGGGCTTGACCGGTTTCAGCGCAGACGAAACTTCAACAATGAGCGGTTCCATCATCTTGCGGTGCTTCTGATCGGCAAGCAGTGAGACGAGTGTGCCGGTGCGTCCGCGGAAACGCACCTTCCGGCCACCGCCGCTTCGGCAAACCACCAGCTGGCGCGGTTTCACTTCCTCCTCGAAAAAGCAAGTTATGGGTGCGGCGAACACTCCCGACAGTTTCTCCAGGCTGGCAAGGGTAACGGCCGTCTGCGCGTTCTCCACGCGGGAAAGATAGGCATCGGAAAGGCCTGCCTTCGCGCCAAGTTCACGAAGGGTAAGCCCACACTCCCTTCGCAATGCGGCGATGCGGCTCGCAACCCGCGCATCCACGGATGAAGATCTGTCAGGCATGCTGCATGCAGAGCAATTAGCTGCTCAGAATGCAATAGACATCTTGACTTTTGTGTTGCCTCGCCAGAAGCATCTGGCGGTTTCTCGCGGTGGGCAACAGCCCTGCCACACAACATGCCTTTTCCTGCCACATGCCCCGATCCGCGCAGCATTTCATGAGACTGTCTGCGCCGGCGCCGCTCTCCTCCGCTTCGCCGGTCATTGGGCCTTTCCGCGCTCCCGAAGCCCGCCGATCGAGGAGCCGCACAACCAACCCCCGAGGTTCACCCGGACCGCAACGCATGAGTTTGTCACGCCCAGTCCGGGTGATTTCCCTGATAGGGTGATTGCGTTCGACAACGCGATTCAGTCCCACCCCGCGCCGGGCACGCGCAATCGATTTTCCTGTCCATGCACCTTTCCCGCATCTCTTTTCTCACTGCCCTTCTGCTTGCCGCCGTATTTTCGGGGTGCAGCAAATCCGGGTCACCGCCCAACCGCGCAAGCGATGACCGGGGACAACTCACGATCGGTGTCTCATTTGAAACGTTGCAAACCGAGTACTGGGTCGCCGGTTTCGAGGCCATCAAACGCGAAATTGTAGGCAGCGGACATCGTGTGCTGGAGGCAGTGGCTGACGGCGACGCAAGCCGGCAATTCGAGCAGGTGCGCAATTTTATCACGCGTAAAGTGGATGGCATCATTCTTGTGCCAAAGGATGCCCAGACCTGCATCCCGATGATCAAGGCGGCCAATGCGGCCTCGATTCCCATGGTGCTCTTCAATCGTCCCCCGGCCAAAAGTGAGGCTCGTTCAACCGCCATCGTCGCCGACAATTTTTCACTAGCCAAAGAGACCGTCAGCTACCTCGTGGAGCAGGCGCGCAAGACTGGGCGCAAGCACAAGGCCATGATTCTCATTGGTGACCTTGGCGACATCAACGCCATCGGACGGCGGGATGCATTCGAAGCCGCGATCAAAGGTCACGAATCGATTGTGGAAGTCGTGGCCCGTGTGCCGACGGAATGGAGTCAGGAGAAGGCGCAGGCAGGTGTCGTGAATGCCCTTCAGGCAAATCCCGACATCAGCTTCATCTTCACAAGCTCGGATTTTCTACTGCCAAGCATCAGCAGCGCATTGAAAAGTGTCGGTAAATACAAACCCGCCGGTGATGCCGGGCACGTGTTCCTGGCCGGGTTCGACGGTGACTCAACCGCTTACGGCATGCTAAAGGAGGGCTATCTCGATGCCACGGGAGTGCAGGATGTCTATTTTGAGGCAAAGCAGGCCTTGCAGGCAATTCTCGACCTGCGGGCCGGAAAACACCTCCCTGAAACGGTGCTGGACCCTGGATTCGTGATGCATCGTGACAATCTCGAGGAAAAATCTCCGATGATGTGGGGCGCCAATGTCGGCAAATAGGACTTTTGTTGCGCATGGCGGCCACGGCTTCATCCACAACGTCACCTTCCTGGCGACCACGACTCTCGGGCTGGCTTCGTAGACTGGCATCATCGGATCTCCTGATTCTCTGGCTCAGCGTTGCCTATGCCTTGGTGCTCGGGCCGTTTGTGCCGGGATTTGCGTCGCCCGCCAACCTGACGAACGTGCTGATCGCCGTCCTGCCGCTCTTCATCCTGGCCCTCGGACAGACCTTCGTGCTTATTACGGGTGGGATAGACCTCTCCATCACGTCGATTGTCGCACTCGCCAGCGTACTCGGCGCCCTCGCCATGAACGACAATGCAGGGTGGCTGGCAGGAAGCCCGGTCGCTGCTCCGGCAGCCGTCCTGCTAATGCTGGCTACCGGGACGGTCGTTGGAGTGGCCAATGGAATCGCCGTCGCGCGACTAAGGATGCCGGCCTTCATTGTCACTCTCACCGGTATGATGTTCTTCAGCGGATTGGCGGTATGGATCACGAAATCGAAGAATATCGGTGGGCTGCCGGCCGCGTTCAACGTGATTGGCGCGAATCCGTGGAGTGCATTCGCAGCCGCCACGCTTGCAGGTGGATTCTCGCACCTCCTGCTGACACGATCCTTGTTCGGTCGATGGCTTTTCGCGGTCGGCCAGAACCATCGCGTGGCCCATATCTCAGGCGTTCCGGTGACGAGCGTAACCATTGCAGCGTACGCTGCCTGCGGCGCGTGTGCGGGACTTGCATCAGTGCTCTATACCGGTCAGGCGGAAACCGGTTCGCCAATCCTCGGCCAACGATTGCTGCTCGATGTGATTGGCGCGACCATTCTGGGGGGAACCAGTCTCTTTGGCGGAAAGGGCAGCGTGCTCTGGACGCTGTGCGGAGTGCTGTTCCTGAAGCTCGTCGATAACAGTCTCAATCTTCTCAGCCTGTCGGTGTTCACCATCACGATGCTCAAGGGAAGTGTGATCCTGTTCGCCGCGTTGCTCGATGCGGCCCGCGTGCGACTGAAAACAGCGGGACGGATATGAATGACGGGAACGCATTGGAATTTCATGGCCTGACAAAGAGCTTCGCGGGGATCCCGGTCCTGCGAAGCATCAGCTTCTGTTTGCGCGAGGGCAGCACGCTCGGGCTCGTCGGCGAAAATGGCGCGGGGAAGTCAACCCTGATGAATCTGCTGGGCGGCAACCTTCGCCCAGACACCGGCGACATGTGGCTCCACGGCGAACGCTACGCCCCGTTGTCACCGACCGACGCCGAACATGCGGGTATCGCCTTCATTCACCAGGAGCTGAACCTCTTTCCGAATCTCACGATCGCGGAGAATATTTTCCTGACAGCATTTCCCGGCACTGCACTGGGGCTCATCGATCGCAAGGCCCTGAACACCCGCGCCCGGCACGCTCTCCAGGAAGTCGGCCTCGATGTTTCCCCGGATACGCCGGTGGAGCGGCTTTCCCCTGGACAAAGCCAGCTCGTGGAAATTGCCAAGGCACTCGCGCGCGAAGCCAGGATCGTCATCTTTGATGAACCCACGACCTCTCTCAGTGCCCGCGAGACAAAGGTGCTTTTCGGGTTGATGGCAAACCTGCGACAGCGCGGGCTTTCCATGATCTACATCTCGCATGCGCTGGACGATGTGATGCAATTGTGCGATGAAATCGTGGCGCTTCGCGACGGTGCAGTCGTTGGTAGCGGGAGACGCGAGGACTTTTCCACGGAGAAAGTGATTTCGCTGATGGTTGGAAGGAGCCTGACGCAGCTTTTTCCTCAGAGGCGAGGAGCACCTGAAAGCCAGATCATCCTTGAGGCCCGGGCGGTGTCCGAACCGAACGTTGTGCGCGACATCTCGTTCACGCTGCGGCGAGGTGAGGTACTCGGTATCGCGGGCGTCATGGGCGCGGGCCGCTCCGAGCTCGCCCGCATCCTTTTCGGCCTCGATTCCCACTCCGAGGGTGAAATCCTGCTCGCCGGCGAAAGGCTTGATGTGCACTCCCCGCCCGCAAACGTTGAACGTGGGCTGGCTTTCCTGACCGAGGATCGTCGCTCGGAGGGTTTGTGCCTCGAGGCGTCGGTTGCCGACAATCTGGCCCTGGTGACGCTGCGGGACTACACGAAAACTCCGTTGAAACTTCTCGTCATGGGGCGCTGGACCGAGGCGGTGAACCGGATTCGTGCAGCCGTTCGCCTCAATGCACGGATCCGCGACGACCAGCCTGCACGCACGCTCAGTGGCGGTAACCAGCAGAAGCTGGTGCTGGGCAAATGGCTGCTGGCAAGACCTCGGGTCCTGATCCTGGACGAACCGACGCGAGGAATCGATGTTGGTGCGAAACATGAACTCTACCAACTGATTCATGAACTCGCCAACAGCGGATCCGGCGTGCTGCTGATCTCATCGGAGATCGAGGAGCTCATTGGCATGTGCGACCGCATCCTCGTGATGAATCGCGGTGGGATCTCAGCGACCTTTTCACGCGACGGATTCAACCGCGAACAGATCATTCAAGCGGCTCTGCCCATTCAGAGGGAAGGGCAGCGATGAAGCCGGCAAAATGGACTGCCGTGGTGCTGGAACATGCCCCGCTCGGACTCTTTGCCGGCGTGCTCGCATTGTTCAGTCTCACTGCGCCGAATTTCCTGACCTTGGAGAACCTGGGAAATGTCGGAGTCCAGGCCGCGCCTGCGGGCATCGTCGCCATCGGAATGACCTTCGTTCTACTCACCGCCGGCGTCGATCTGTCGGTCGGAGCAATCATGTTTGTCTCGGCCGCCGTTGCGGGAAAGCTTGCCCTCTCAGGTCACCCGTTCCCGATGGTGATGGGCACGATGCTTGGCATTGGCGCGGCAGGCGGAGCGTTAAATGCGCTGTTCATCACCCGCGCAAAATTGGCGCCCTTCATCGTCACACTCGCATTCCTGTTTGTCGGGCGTGGCTTCGCACTCTGGCTCACCAACACACGGGCAATGAACCTGCCCGAAGTCTACCTGGAGCTGGGCGCGTACAACCTGATTGGAGTGCCACTTCCGCTGGCGATATTTCTTGGAACAGCACTGGCCACGCACGTGATTTTGCGCCGGACGCCCTTTGGGAAACGAATTTATGCCGTCGGACATGGCAGCGAAGCGGCACGGAAGGCCGGAATCAATGTGCCCCGCGTGCTGACGGCTGTATACATCATCAGTGGCTTGTGCGCTGCGGGTAGCGCAGTGCTTGCCCTCGGACAACTGGGTTCAGTTTCCCCGAAGTTTGGGGAGAACTACGAATTCAAGGCCATCGCCGCCGCGGTGCTGGGGGGCACAAGTCTCCTTGGAGGCCGGGGCGCAGTTTTGCCCGGCACCCTTTTGGGTGTGCTGTTGATCCAGGTCGTCGAGAACGGATTGGTTCTGCTGAATGCGGATCCCTATCTCTATCCGCTGATAACGAGTGCAATCATTTTTGCGGCCGTCTTGCTGGACGTGGCACGCAGCCGCTTGAAGACGAAATCAAATCGGCGCAGGATTTTCGTTTAGAGCCATCCCTGCGGATTCCGAATCCGGTCCTGCTCAGCCGAGACTCAGATATACGATGCAGGTGATCCGCGAACTTACATTCGCGGCACCAATAGAGCCCCTGTCCCACATAGATGACGGGGGAAACTGATGGAATTGCTTGTGGCATTCCCTCCAAAGCTCATGGAGGCGCTTCTTTTTAACGATCGCATGAGCTACGCGGCGCAATCGACAACTTGGAAACCGCCTCCGACGACCTGTCTCTTGCCCTCAGTCGTATCGATCGCGCGGTTCCCTCCTGCGAACAAACGGTTGCCGATCGTCGCCCTTCCCCAATACTCCGCGATCCACACGTTCCTGTTGCACTCTCTCTCATGAAATTCTCCGCGCTCTTTCTGATGCTGGCCACCGTCGCGTTTTGCGACGTGGCGAAAATGAATCCCACCGAAGCCTCCCAGCTCGTCGCCGAAGGAAAGGCGATTCTCATCGATGTGCGCGAGCCGAAGGAATGGGCGCAAACGGGCGTCGCCAGCCCGGCCCACCTGCTTTCCAAGAGCGACTTCGATGGCGAGCAGAAGGAATGGAAGCCCTTCCTGGCCTCAGTCGGGGAGAAACAGCTCATTCTCTACTGTCATTCGGGACGCCGTGCCGGAGTCGTTGCCGACGCCCTCAACCACCTCGGTTTCAAGGCGTCAAATGCCGGCGGGCTCGCCGACTGGAAGAAGGCCGGTCTGCCGACGCGTCAGGTGCAGGAGGCGGCGACAAAATAGTCCGTCGCCAAGGAAGCAGTGCCCGCGCCAAGGCGGCGCCACTTCATGACGCCATCCGCCGACAGGTGGCAGGATTGCGGCGCGGAAGCTATCGGGATCCGTTCCCGGACTTTTTCATCCTCTTTTCTGCGGGGACAACGATCACCGGACACCCCGCCCGTTTCAGGATCCGGCTCGTCGTGCCTCCAATGATGAGATCGTAGAACGCCCCGTGCCCGTGGGACCCCACCACGATGTAGTCGGGCTTCAACTTCCTCGCTTTTTCGAGGATTGTCTCTCCTGGAAATCCGAGCACCGACTCGGTGTTCACAACGAGTCCGGTTGCCTCAAGCGGTCGCGCAAACTTCTTGAGAGCCTCCGCCATGCTCCCAACAGTCAGGGCGGCGAATTCCGCGCCCTTTTTGGTCACATACTCGCTTTGGGTCACGATCGGCGGCGGGACAATGTGGAGGAGAAACAACCGCGCATTGAGAAGGCGCGCGAGTTCGGCCGCTTCCTCGACAATGCGTTTGCTGACGGGAGAGAAATCAATCGGGGCAAGGATGGTTTTCATGAGTGCATGGACAGTGAGTGTATTTCCTGGAATTGTACATCTCCGCGCGGCATGGGCTGAACAATGGGTCAGGGTTTCGACCTGGGTTCGTGTTTTCAGGGCATCGGCATCAATCACTCATGGCACGCCCGCTGACACGGACCAGGCTGGAACCCAGTCGAACAACAGAGCGATCAGGAATATCAGCAGATATAGGAGCTATGCCCTGAAAAGTCGCCGGGCAGCAAAATCGCGATCGGCCGAAACGACAAAACCCCATGCGCGGAACAGAAACCCCATTCCTGCAACAAGCGTAATGACCCCA
>JAGOJU010000050.1 GCA_017994935.1 Opitutaceae bacterium | reverse complement strand
CGTCCGCCACATCGTCGAGATCGTTTCCGCCCTGGATCTTTCGATACAGAGCGACGCCGCCATGCGGATTTTCAAGCTGCACAATGCGGACCCCAAGGAAATGGCCGATCTGATCACACAGCTTTTTCCCACCACCAGCCCCACAGGTGGCGGCGGACCCGCAACGGCGGGCTTTCCCTTTCCCGGAGGCTCGCCCCGGATCGCGGCCTTCCTGTCGAGCCGGGGTTCCTCCGGATCAAACAGCCGGGGCCGCGACAGCAGCAACCGGAATTCCAGCGGCAGCCGGACCTCAGCTCCCGTCACGGCCGTCGCTGACGCGCGCACGCAGTCGGTAATCGTCACCGGTTCAAAGGACACGCTTCAGCAGATCGGCGAAATCATCGCCCAACTCGACGAGAGCAGTGCACGCAAACAGAAGGTGTTCGTCTACACGCTTGAGAACGCCGACGTGGGGCAGGTTGAGACCGTGCTGAAGAATCTCTTCGAAACCAGCACCAGTCGAAGCAGCACCAGCAACCAGAACGACCCTCTCTCGAATCGGGCAAACAACAACACCCAGCAGACCAGCGGGAGTTTCCTCAACAACACCTCGGGAGGCGGCCTCCGCTAGGTCCCTCCACCCACCCTTCGCCTTCACGTCATGAAGACTCCTGCAAGAATCTCCCTCATCCGCGCCCTGGCCGCACTGCTGCTCCTCTCCGCATGGCTTCCTGCGTCCGCCCAGACCACGCGACAGAACAGCGGCAGCCGCAACACCGGCAGCCGCAACACCAACAACAACTCGAACCGGCGCTCGACCCAGTCCGGAGGGGGCCGTTCCAACGGCGACCGGCAGTACCAGAACTCGACGATGCTGGGCGATGCCATGATCAGCAGCGACCCCATCACTCGCCGGCTGATCGTGGTGACCGACGATGAGACCAACGAAAACATCAAGCAGATCATCGAAAGCCTGGACCGTCCGAAACCTCAGGTGCTCATCAACGTGGTGTTCATGCAGGTGACGCATAACAAGGACCTCGATCTCGGCGCCGAGTTCAGCCAGAGGGGCACGTACCTGGGCAACGACATCGTATCGACCGCCGCCACCAAATTCGGAGCCCCCGCGACCGGGGGATTCTTCAACATCCTCAACGCCGACGTCGATGCCACCATCCACGCGCTGGCGACCGTGGGAAAAACAGAGATCCTCTCGCGTCCGTCGATCCTCGCACGCAGCAGCCAGCAGGCCACCATCATGGTCGGTCAGGAAGTCCCCTTCATCACCAACTCCCGCATCAGCGACACCGGCCAGACCACCAACACCGTGCAGTACCAGGACATCGGAATCATTCTTCGCGTGACCCCCTTCATCACGTCGGAAGGGCTCGTGGAAATGATCGTCACGCCCGAGATTTCAGCGCTCAGCGAAAAGACGGTGGCCATCTCCGAGACCGTCAACACGCCGGTCATCGACAAACGTTCGGCCGATACCGTCGTCGTGACGCCCAGCGACCGCACCGTGGTGATCGGCGGACTCATCTCCAATCAGAGCGTGAATCAGGACAACAAGATCCCGCTGCTGGGCGACATTCCGCTGATCGGCCAGGTCTTCAAGCGAACGGTCACCCAGAACTCAAAAACGGAACTCCTCATCTTCCTTACGCCGCACGTGGTGCAAAACCCGGATGACCTCTCCAAGCTTACGGATTCGGAGCGCAGCAAGCTTCAGTTGAAATCCGACGCCTTCAAGTCGGAAGACATCAACAAGTACCTCGACAGAGACGCGCCGACCCACCTCTCGACCGCAAAATAGCCGTCTCCGCCGCTGTCCGCCCCAAAGACCAGGGCATCACCACCGGAGCACGGAGGCACCTTCACTTCGCTGAGGATGTCAGGTCGCGCGCCAGCAAGCCCTGGGCAACGCTTCGGGTGCCTGGGGCTTGAATGCCCAAGGGCCAGATTCTCATCGAGGATCCTGGAGTTTCGGAGGGGACTGCCACAGGCCGGCCCTGGGAATTGATCTACATCAAGAAACTGCGGCCGGTATTGCTCCAAAATTGAAGCCTCCCCCCGGATCTGACGCTGAAACGCTGTAATCTATCGTAATAGGATACATTACCGCTTCGTCCCGGAGCGTGCGTCAGCGGAATCGGGGCAAGTCGCGTTTGCGACATCGTCGCATGCCTTCCACGTGCAGGAGACATCGCACCGGGCGGCCCGGACCCTCCTTTCCTGTCCACGAATTTTTCTGACAGCGAAAAAACAGGCTGCAATGTGATCGGATGCGTTGACCCCTGCCCGGCGGGGTCCATACTACCCTCGCCCGCACCGCGGCCAGCACGGCGCGAGTTTTCACGGAATCGTATCAGCATGAACGCCGCCGAAAAACTGCTCATCGCCTTTTTTATCCTCTCCGCCTTTGTCGCGCTGGTATTCCTTGCCGTCGCGCGATCCACACGCCTGCCGGTGCAGCCGCAGGATGAGGCCTCGCGTTTTGGCTATGCGATCCGCGGGCGGTGGTTCGTTTTTCTTCTGGTGGGTCTGATCGGGACCTTCCTCGCATCCCTTCCATTTTTCCCCTACATGCGAACCGCTGCGGCCCTGCAGCCTGCGATGCGTGTGCCGGTGGAGGCTTGGCAGTTTCTCTTCATCATGCCGGATCAACTGCCCGTGAACCAGCGGATCATCTTCGAAGTGAAGACACCGGATGTGACCCATGGCTTTGGGATCTATGCACCCGATGGACAGCTCATCGCCCAGACCCAGGCGATGCCCGACTACGTGAATTATCTCGACGTCACCTTCCGCAAGCCGGGCCGCTACTTTGTGCGCTGCCTGGAGTTCTGCGGCATGGGTCACCCGATCATGCAGAAGGAAATCACCGTCGGCGATCCCACCGCAGCAGGCGGATCCCGCACACTCGCAGCAAACGACTCCAACACGGCTGGCAATCATGAATGAGATTCACCTGGACAAGCCTGCGCCCGGCCGCGGCGTAATGAAACTGTACCTGGTTTCGGGCCTGGCCGTCGTGGGCCTCCTCCTGTTGGCGGGACTGGCGATGCGCTTGTCCCAGGGGGGCTGGCTTCCGCTGCCACCGGACATTTTCTACTCCCTCCTCACGTTGCATGGTGCGGGCATGATTGTCGCGATGATGGTGTGCGCGATGGGCGCAATCTGGTTCCTGACCCGCCGGCAGGTGAAGATGAGTGCGCCGCTCGCGATTGCTGCCTGGGCGTTGATCATGGTGGGCGTCGTGGGGGTGCTGGTGGCGACGCTCGTGGGTCGCTACGGGAGTCTCTACACGTTTCTCTATCCCCTGCCCTTCCGCGGAAACTGGCCCGACTGGTCGACCGGTGTATTTCTGATCGGACTGGTGTTCGTCAATGCAGGATGGATGATCTGGTGCTGCCAGATGCTCGCCGGTGTGCTGCGCGCACACGGCGGATACCGCGGGGCACTCGGCTGGGACTATGTCTGGCATTCAAAGTCCTTCGAAGCCTCCGGGCAACACCCTCCCCCGCCCGAGGCCTTCCCGGCCTTCATGGTCGGACTGGATGGATTGATTGCCGGTATGGCGGCTACCCTGCTGGGAGTGGCCCTCGTCGTGCGATGGATTGATCCGCAGGTGCAGATCGATCCGTTGTGGGCAAAGAACCTTACCTATTTCTGGGCGCACACGGTTGCCAATCTCATCATCTACATGCTTGCCGGCGTGATCTACGTGGCACTGCCACTCGTCACCCGCCGCGAATACCACATCTCCAAGGTCTTCGTCGTCGCCTGGTGGGTGTCCATGACCCTGACGCTGACCAACTACTTTCATCATCTCTACATGGATTTTGCGCAGCCGGAGATCCTGCAGTACCTCGGCCAGCTCTCATCCTACCTTTCGGCATTGCCAGTGACGGTGGTAACGGTTTTCGGAGCGCTGATGCTTGTCTGGCGCTCGGGCATGAAATGGTCGCTGGGCGCCCTGTTCTTCTACACGGGAATGCTGGGCTGGGTGGTGGGAGGCATCGGCGCGGAGATCGATGCGAGCGTGCCCTTCAATGTGCACCTGCACAATACCCTCTGGGTGCCGGCCCATTTCCACACCTACCTGCTGGGCGGTTGCCTGCTGTTCGTCATGGGCTGGGTGTTCCTGCTACTGGAGTCACGCAGCACGACTCCCACCCGGAGCTTCACCCGTTGGCTGATCTCGATTCCTATGTTCGGGGGCATGCTGATATTCCTCCTGTCATTCTATGTCAGCGGCGCCTACGGCGTGCCCCGGCGGTATTCCATCGAGCCGGCACCGGGTCCCGTGCTTTCGCAGGTCGCATCCATCGGCGCCGCAGTCATGATCGTGGGAATGTTGCTGGCAGCGCTCGAAGGCTGGCGTCTGTGGCGCAGCCGCTCCGTTCAGCAGACGGAGATCACGGAGGTCATCCATGGATAAGGCACATCGCATCAAACGCACGGTCTGGATCGTCCTGGGGATCATCGGCACGCTCATCATGCTCGATGGCGTGACCGTGCCCCTGCGCTCGGATGTCATGACCAGCATTCCCGTTCACCACCTGCTCCATACCGGCATGGCAGTGGGCGCAGGTCTGCTGGCACTTGCAATGACCTGGAGTCAGCCGCCGAGTACGGAGGAACATGGCTGGTGGGTGTGGCCGGCAACCCTGGCACCTGCATTCAGCCTTTTTCTGATGTGGCCGACAAAGTATGCCTTCCTGATGACGCATCCTTGGCTCCACGTCCTGGATCACCTCGGCATTGCGATCTGCAGCGTGCTCGCAATCTACGCGGCCCAGAGGTTCACACGCGGACTGGGCTGGCCCATGCTGGCCCTGGTGGTCGCGATGAACGCCGGCGCCGCAGGAGGCTTCGGCCTTACGCTCGGGACCTCCAATTCCGCACGCAACGGAGCAGTAACCAGCCAGATGACCGTCCCCCAGTCAGTCCTTGCCACAGGAAGCCTCGTCGGAACCACTCCCGAGTATTGCGCACCGGGACAGCAATCTCTGACATCTGATCTGGTGGCGAAAAAGTAGCTGCGGGCTTGAGGTGTGGTGACGCCTCCGCGATTCGCAAACCATCATCGGAAATAGTTTGCCGCAACGGGCATTGTCAGGTTGTCACCCCGCAGACGCCGGTTACTTTCTTACGAATCGGACGTCTATGCATGAGATGACATCATCCTCCTTCGCGTTGATTGGAGACATCGGCGGCGCGGAGCTCCTGCTGATCTTCATCCTGGTGCTGGTGCTGTTCGGGGGGAAACGTCTCCCCGAATTTGCCCGGGGCCTGGGAAAATCCATCCGCGAATTCAAGAAGGCCACCAGCGGCGTCGAAGAGGAATTGAGGCGGGTGATGGAAGAGCCACCACCGCCTCCCCGCAAAAAATCCCAGGCGGCTCTCCCCGCATCTTCCGCCACGGCACTGCCGGCGGGAACGGAGTCTCAGACCGGTGTGATCACCGAGGAGCACGCCTACGATTACGACTACGGCTCCGAGTACGCCTCCACCGACCCTTATCACCCGGGTCCCGATGCACCGTCCACGTCGACCCCCTCCCCAGAGACCGGCAATTCGGCGGCACCTCCTCCGACAGGCGCCGAGACCGCCCCCGCATCCGACGTCATCCCGCCTGCAACGAATCCCGCAGCGCCGAAGGCAGAAGACGGCGGTGCTCCGGCTACGGACAAGAATCAGCCCTCTCACTGATTCGGTGGCTCACGCAGTGCCCTCGTCAGAAACGGCAGGAGTTGCGTGCTGGTGACCGCCATCGGTCCTCTCGCTCTCGCAAGAGCATCCGCCGCCAGTCCCTGCCAGACCACGCCGGTTGCAGCCGCACCCAGGGGATCACCCGGATGCTGCGCCAAAAGCGAACCAATGATCCCGGAAAGGATGTCGCCGCTTCCACCTCGCGCGAGCACCGGTCCGCCAAAAAGTGACATGTAGTGCTCGCCTCCGGAGGCTACCTGCGTAACCGGACCTTTCAGAACAACCGTCGCCTCATGGCGGGCAACATACTCGTTCAGCGCCAAGCCTCCCGCAATCCTTGCAAACTCGCCCGCATGAGGGGTGAGAATGCGCGGGCAGGTCCCGGCAGTCACGATGCCTGTCTGCAGCGCATCCGCATCGAGCACCACCGGAAGCCTCAAGACCGGCATCTCAGCCGCCAAACACGCCAAGGTCTCGGCCTCCCGCCCCAAACCCGGACCGATGACCAACGCGGTCAATCGCTCCAATCGCTCCCGTAGAAGATGCGCCCCCTCCATCGCCAGGCTCCCCTCCGGAGTCTCTGGCCAGCCGATCCACATGGCCTCCGGTACCGCGGCTGCAAAGCTCGCGACCAGCGACTCCGGCACAAAGGCTGTCAGCAGCCCGCAACCGCTCTGTAACGCGGCACGCACCGTCATGAGAACCGCTCCGGGATACTGACGCGAACCGCCCAGCACCCCGAGGTGTCCGAACGTTCGTTTGTCCGAATTCGGATCTCGAAGTCTCTTGAGCGGCTCAAGTGTTCCGTCCGTCAGGATGCGCTTCCGGCACGCAGCGCCCGCAGGCACCTGCCACCCCAACCCCAGAAGGCGCAGCCGGCCCGCATGAGGAAGCGTCAACAGGGGAAGCTTGAAGATGCCCGTGGCATACGTGAAGTCGGCACGAAATGCATTCGTTTCAGACATGCCGGACGGCAGGTCCACCGCCGCCCTCAGGCGCACGTCCAGGATATTGACCCTCTCCATCCACCGCCCGACTCCTTCGGGAAGGGGCGGCCTGAACTGGAAACCAAAGACTCCGTCCACCACGAGGTCATAGGCATTCGCCAGAGATCCGGGCGAGTGTAGCAGTCCGATCCGGTTGAATCCATTTTCCTGATACAATCGCCAGGCCCGCAAGGTCAGCGGACGCAGGGCGCGTTCACCAAAGAGGAACACGATGTCGGCATGCGCTCCCGGATTCCGTGCAAGCAGCAATTCCGCGGCGATCAACGCATCACCACCATTGTGTCCCTTCCCGACGAGCACCAGAAACCTGGGATTCCTTCCCCATCCTCCAATCTCACCGGCGTCCCCAGTCATCGCATCCGCAAGCAACCGGCCGGCACGTTGCATGGCCTGCCACTCCTTCTCCTCATCACCCTGAAAAAATCCCTCCTCGAACCCGCCCGCCTCCTGGCAGGTCAGCACCGGTTCCGACCGAAGCTGGAGCGCCCGTCCCATCATCGACGCGGGTTCACGGGAGCCGGGGCGGTGAATTGCAGCGGACACTGGATGCCCAGCCCGCGATCGATCACCGGCCGTGTCAGTCGCGTCAGGCTCCGGAAATAGACGTGGTCGCCGTACCGCACCACCTCGAAGAATTCGGAAAAGCCACCCTTGTCGACATCCCACAACGCGACCTGCGCGGTTTCCCCTTCCCAGATGGCATGCTCGCCCCAAACCGCCCATACTGCCTCGATGGTCGCGAGCGAGGCGTCCGGCTTGTGCTCGACAGCCTGGAGCGCGGCCAGGGCGGGAACAGGCGTCTCAGCATGGGCAACCGGCGGCGGGACCGGCCGGATGTAGTCACGCCGAAGCAAAAACACGAAGGTGGCTCCGATCACGAAACCGAGCAGAATCCAGGACGGCACTTTCGAGGGCGGTGCCGGCGGGGGCGAATGCTCCTGGGGTTCCGCTGGCATGGCCCGTAGATCAGCCTCTCACAATCGCCGCAACGGCGAGCGCGGCCGTGTCGGTGTGTGACAATGAGACCAGCACCTGCGTGCCGCCAAGCTGTTTCAACAGAGCCAGGGCACTCTCGTCGAGTCGCACGCGGGGATCCATCCTTGGCCCGTGATAGATCGACATGGATTTCCATCCCAGTTCGGAGCCGATCCCTGTCGAGAATGCCTTGGATACGGCCTCCTTGGCAGCAAACCGCGCGGCCAGGTGCTTGTGCGGATGCGCCATCTGCAGGCAGTAGGTGCGCTCCTCGTCGGTGAAAATCCGGGACAGGAAACGTTCGCCATGGCGTTCGTGCGCACCCCGGATTCGAGCGACATCCACGATGTCCGTGCCCAAACTCAGGAGTATCCCGCCCGGAGGTAGATCGAATGTCATGGTGACCAGTGTCTCAAAGCCTCGCACGCAGCCCGCCGAACCTGCAATCCCCGTCCATGCTGATCAGGCATTCATGCGTCGTTTCATTTCCCGCACCGCTTCGTCGACTCCGGTGAAGAGCGCTCTGCTGACAATGCTGTGACCGATGTTGAATTCATGAACATGGGGCAGCGTGCGGAAATCCGCCACGTTCACATAGTTGATGCCGTGCCCCGCGTTGACGACGAGACCCAACTGGTGGGCATAGGCAGCCGCGCGGCGGAGGCGTTCAAATTCGGCGGTGCGCCGCGCCTTGGGCATCGCATAGGCCTCGGCGCAGGCACCAGTGTGCAGTTCAATCCACGGTGCACGCAGCTCTGCCGCAACGTCGATCTGCCTTTCGTCGGGATCGATGAAGAGGCTCGTTTCAATGCCTGCCGGAGTCAGGGCCTCGATGATCGCAGAAACCCTCTCCCTGTTGCCGACAACATCGAGTCCGCCTTCCGTCGTCACCTCCTCGCGATTCTCAGGAACCAGACACACGGAATTCGGCCGCAAATTGAGTGCAAACTCCAGCATCCCGGGCGTACAGGCCATCTCCAGGTTCAGCCTCGTGGCCAATGCCTCCTTCATGCGTCGGACATCGGGCTCCTGGATATGACGCCTGTCCTCCCGCAGGTGCACGGTGATGCCGTCCGCACCGGCCCTCTCGCAGGCAACCGCAAAGGCAACCGGGTCCGGTTCGATCGCCCCCCCTGCAAAAGAGCCGGCTTGCCGATAGCGCGCCTGTCGCACGGTCGCACAGTGGTCGACGTTCACACCCAAAAGGATCATGCTGCGAGCTTGCGCCAAATCGGCCTTCAAACAAAGGCTGAAGTAGGCGGATATGCACCTTCCCGCCGATTTCTCCACCCGCTCACCCCCATCATGCCATCAACCCCCGCGAAGCGCGAAAATCTGCTGCTGAACATCGTATTCAATGTCGCGCTTCCCTCTTTTCTCCTCACCTACCTGAGCAAACCCGCCGCAATCGGCCCGGTGTGGGGATTGATCGTCGCCCTCTCATTCCCGCTCGGATACGGCCTCTGGGACTTTGTCCAGCGCCGGCAGGCAAACTTTGTCTCGGTCATCGGTTTTGTGAGTGTTCTCCTGACCGGCGTCTTTGCGCTGATCCAGGTCAACCGTTTCTGGTTTGCCGTCAAGGAGGCGGCCATTCCAACCGTCATCGGCGTGGCGATCCTCGCCTCCCTCGGATCCCGCCGGCCGCTGGTCCGCCAGCTCCTCTACAATGAACAGGTGATCGACGTCCCGCGCATCGATGCCGCGCTCCAGTCACGTGGCACGACCAAGGCGTTCGAGCGCCACCTGCGCGAAGCCAGCCTGCTGCTGGCGTCCAGCTTTGCGATCAGTGCAGTCCTCAATTTCGCGCTCGCCCGTTTCCTGATCAGGAGCGACACCGGCACGCCGGAATTCAACGCCGAGCTTGGAAAGATGAACGCCCTGAGCTGGCCGGTGATCGTCGTGCCATGCCTCATCATCATGCTCATCGCCCTGTGGCGGCTGATGAAGGGCATTTCGCGGCTGACCGGGCTCAGCTCCGAGGAGATTCTGCGCACACAACCCGCCGCAGCGAAATAGTCCCGGAGGCTATTGGCGGAGATTCGTCGGAATGAAGTTCCGATGCGACGGTCCCGTGTAGATCTGTCGCGGGCGATAGATCTTCAGCTTCGGATTCCGCGCGACCTCATGCCACTGGGCGATCCAGCCGGGCATGCGCCCCATGGCAAACATCACCGTGAACATCTCCTCGGGGATGCCGAGAGAGCGCATGATCAGGCCCGAATAGAAGTCGACGTTGGGATAGAGCTTGCGCGCAATGAAGTAATCATCGCTCAACGCCACCTCCTCGAGCTTCATCGCAATGTTGAGCAGGGGGTCATCCTTGATCCCGAGGGACGCCAGAGCCTTGTAGAAGCTCGTCTTGATGATTTTCGCGCGCGGGTCGTAGTTCTTGTAGACGCGATGTCCAAAACCCATCAGGCGTTCGCCCTTCCCGGACTTGGCTGCGGCGACAAACTTGGTGCCATCATCTCCGTCGGCATGGATCGATTTGAGCATCTCGATCACCGCCATGTTCGCGCCCCCGTGCAGCGGCCCCCAGAGCGCATTCACTCCCGCCGAAATCGATGCAAAAAGATTGGCCCCCGCGGATGCCACCATACGCACGGTTGAAGTGGAGCAATTCTGCTCGTGATCCGCGTGCAGCAGGAGAAACAGGTTCAGCGCCGACGAGACCTCGGGAGTTGCGAGGTAGTCCTGCGATGGTTCCGAAAACATGAGGTGGAGGAAATTGTCGCAGTAGCTCAGCGAGCGCTTCGGGTGATTGAGCGTCAGGCCGCGGCTGATCCGGTAGGAATGGGCAGCCAGCGTGCGAACCTTGGAAATCGCTATCGCCGATGCGTCGTCAAAGTGAACGAGATCCTTCTGGTGATTGTTTGTCGCGAGCTGCGGATGATAGCACCCCAGCACATTCATCATCACCGACAACACCGCCATCGGATGCGATTCCTTGGGAAAGCCCCGAATCTGCTGGGTCATGCCCTCATGGAGCGCGGCATGCCGGGTCAGAAGATCGGAGAACTTCGTGCGCTCTTCCGGCGTCGGCAGATCGCCATGGATGACCAGATAGGCCGTCTCGATAAAGTTGGACCGCTCCGCAAGCTGTTCGATCGGATACCCCCGGTATCGCAGGATGCCCTGCTCGCCATCGATGTAGGTGATGCTGCTCTGACAGGAACCCGTATTGCCAAAACCCTCGTCGAACGTGATGTACCCCGTCTCCGCTCGCAGCTTGGAGATATCCACGGCCTTCTCGGCCTCGGTCCCGACAATCACCGGCAGGCTGAGTTCAGCATCATCGATTTTCAGGGTAGCAGATTTCGCCATATTCATCATTAGACATCAGAAACCGCTCCGCTTGCAAAGGAAAGTTACCCGACTTTTCCGTCCCCTCGCCGACATAAGGAGGAGTGGTGACGCAGGTAAGGAAATGTTGCCCTGCCCGCCCAAGATCCCGTGCCAGCAGCGCTCAGGCCTTCCTGCCCGCAGCCAGCCCGACAAAGTTCCGGTACACCTGAAGCCCCTTGCCCTGACTCTTCTCCGGGTGAAACTGCGTGGCCGCGATATTGCCACGGCTCACAGCGGCGCAAAATTCACCGCCGTAGTCGCAGAGTCCCAGGACCATCTCCGGATCCTTCGGAACGCAGTGGTAACTATGAACAAAGTAGAAGGCTTCGCCATCCCGCCCGAGATGCGCCGCAAGGGGTGCGCCAGGCTTGAGGAAGCGGACGGTGTTCCAGCCCATGTGCGGAATCTTGAAAGCGGGCGGGCGACGAAACCGCACCACTTCTCCCGGAAGGATTCCGAGTCCCTTCACCCCGCCCTCCTCCGAACGCTCGAAAAGCGCCTGCATGCCAAGGCAGACCCCAAGAAACGGACGGTCCTCCCGGATCCAGCCGGCCACGGAATCCGCGGTGCCCGAAGTCCGAAGCGACGCCACGCAGTCACGCAGGGCACCCACGCCCGGGAGCACGAGTCCATCCACATCACTCGCACTCAACTCCGCCGGCGTCTGAACGACTCGCACGCGACCACCCGCGGCCTCAACCGCCTTGGTCACGCTGCGCAGGTTGCAGATGCCCGTATCGATGACGGCTATGGTGGTTGTGGACATGGCGAAACAGCTCCTCTCCTGTCAGACCCTTCGCGCGCGGTCGCAAAGCGGACTAGAGTTTCCCCTTGGTCGAGGGAAGCTGGCCCGCCATGCGGGGATCAATCTGCGTCGCTTCATCCATTGCGCGGGAGAGTCCCTTGAAGATCGCTTCGGCGATGTGATGCGGCTCTTCGCCATACTCCAGTTTGACATGGAGATTGCAGGCCAGCGAATTGCTGAATGCGCGACAGAACTCCTTTACCAGGATGAGATTGAAATCGCGCACAAAGGAGGTCGGCGCGTTCACGTCGTAGACCAGGCAGGCCCGACCGCTCAGGTCCACAACGACACGGGCCAGCGATTCATCCATGGGCAGGTAAAACGAACCGTACCTGCGTATGCCCCTTTTGTCGCCCAGCGCCTGCCGAAAGGCATCGCCCAGGACCAGGCCGACGTCCTCGACGGTATGGTGATAGTCCACGTCCACGTCTCCCTTGCAGGCAATCTCGAGGTCAAACAGACCGTGCCTGGCAAAAAGGGTGAGCATGTGATCGAAAAACGGCACGCCCGTGGCGATCTTCGATGCGCCTCCCCCATCAACCGCCAGGGTCAGCGTGATGTCGGTTTCAGCGGTGGTTCGCTTTACGACTGCTTTTCGGAGCGTGTCCATTCGATGAGTGCTTGGTCGACAAGGACCATTTCCTCGTCAGTCCCCACGCTGATGCGAAGAAATGACCCGGTCAAGGGATGGTTCGGAAAGGCGCGGACCAGGATCCGGCGGGAGAAAAGGTAGTCGTAGACGGAACGGGCGACGTCCTTTCCGCACAAACCCGTCCGGTTGCGGGGCTCGATGAAAATGAAGTTCGCTGCCGACTCATAGCTGAACCAGCCGAGATCGCGGATCCATTTGGCCCGGTACCGATCGCGGGACGAGACAACCCTGGCGATCAGCCGGTCATAGTAGGCGCGGTCGGCGAGCGCGGCCTGTGCCGCGACCTGCGAGAGGCGGCTGACATTGTAGCTGTCGCGCACCCGGTCGAGCAGTTCCACCATCTCCGGATTCGCCAGGGCATATCCCACCCGGATGCCCGCCAGGGCATGCGCCTTGGACAGCGTCCTGACAACGACGAGGCGGGGATGCCGCGCCAGGAGGGGCACGGCATTCTCCTTCGCAAAGGGGGCGTAGGCCTCATCCACAATCAGAACGCCCTGAAAGCGCGCCAGGACACGCTCCAGATCGGCATTGGAGAAGGCGACGCCAGTCGGCGCATTGGGCGAGGTCAGAAAAAAGGCGCATGCGCTGGATGACGCGATCGCCTCCACCGGCAGCTGCAGGGAGCGATCAAACTCGATCGCGCTGCTGCGTCCGTCCTGCATGCTGACCAGGACGGGATAGAGGGAGTAGCTCGGAAGGGTGAACCCCGTCTCAACCGTCGGACTGCTGAAACACCGGACCAGCAGATTGAGCACATCATCCGAACCGTTCCCAACAAGGACGTTGTCCGCGCTCAGCCCGTGTCCGTGGTAGGCGGCAATCACTGCACGAAGGGGTTCACTGGTGGGATTCGGATAGAGTCGCAGTAATGCGCCATCGCTTCCGATTTCCGCCCGCAATGCCTCCGCCACCGCAGGACTCGGCGGGTAACCCGACTCGTTGGTGTTGAGTTTGATCCACCCAGCCCCGGAGGGCTGGAGTCCGGGTGTGTACCCGTGCAGTTTCGCGATGTGGGGCGAAACCAGCGTCGAGAACATCGCCATGATCAGCGGAGTCGAAGTGAAACAGATCGACCGTGAGCGTCGAGTTGCTCCATCTGGGCAAACGCCGCCACAACGGGCGCGGCCTTTTTGAGTGCCGCCTTGTCATAGTGGACCGTGCTCGTGCGACGCATGAAGTCATCCACTCTCAAGCCGCTGAAAAACCGCCCTGCCCGCCCGGTGGGAAGAACATGGCTCGGCCCGGCGGTGAAATCACCAAGGGCTGTGGGAGTGTAGTTGCCCAGCATCACGGCACCTGCCGTGGTGACCTGTTGAAGCAGGCTCTTCTGGGCGGATTCCGACACAAGAAGTTCGAGATGCTCCGGAGCAACATGGTTGGCGACTTCAGCCGCCTGCGTCAGTGACGAGACCTCCACGGCAAGGAAGCCCTGATCCAGAACCGGCTGAATCCTGGCACCGCGTGAGAGCGACTTCACCTGGAGCCGAATCTCCGCAAGAATGTCTTCGAGGACGGACTTGGAGGTTGCAACGAGGTAGACCTTTTCGCGCCCGCTGCCGTGCTCCGCCTGGGCGAGCAGATCCGAGGCGGCAAAGGCCGGATCCGCAGTGTCATCTGCGATCACCATGAGTTCACTCGGTCCTGGCAGCAGGTCCACTCCGACAGTGCCAAAGACCTGGCGCTTTGCCTCACAGACATACGCGTTGCCAGGTCCGAAAATCTTGTCGACCGCCGGGATCGTCACCGTGCCGTAGGTCATCGCACCAACGGCATGGACTCCGCCGATGCGGTAGACCTCCGAAACCCCAATGCGATGCAGCGCCGCGAGCAGCGCATCCGCGACGCGGCCCTCGGCATTCGAAGGTGTGAACACCGCAATTTCCGGACATCCCGCGATCTTCGCGAGCGTGGCCGTCATGATCACGGTGGAAACCAGCGGCACCTGCCCGCCCGGGACATACAGTCCGACACGCCGGATCGCATGAAAACGTTCGCCCACCATTCCCCCCTGCGGATTCCTTGCGGACCAATCCTTGGGGCGGCTCCTTTCGTGAAATGCGACAACCGACTCATGGGCAGCCGCAAGTGCCTTTGCTTCGGTTGCAGGAAGCCGCTTCGAAGCCGCAGCCATCTCACTGTCCTTCACACGAAACAACCGCGCCGCCAGTTTCGCGCCGTCAAACTTTGCGGCATAGTAGGCGACGGCTTCATCGCCGCGTTGTTTGACATCGGCAAGGATGGCTGCCACGGAATCCGAAATCTCGCGCGACACCCCGGCGGTACGGCAAAAGCTCGTGAGTTCGTCGCGATACGATTTGGCGTTGAACGTAAGGGTGCGCACAGCAGTTATGGAGGGACGGTATTCCCCTCACCCTAGCCGGCATCCCCGCCGCGCGGCAACGCAGAACACACCTCCAGCGATCTGAAAAGGGTGACGATCTGCGCTCAGTTCGGTTTCACCGGGATGGGTACCACGGGCGGAACCACAAAAAGTTCGTCTGCAAACGATTCGTTGATGGCAATCGCTGTAAACTCGATCGTGACGGACCTCAGTTTGCCGTCGTCGAGTCTGGTCTGGCTGACGATCCTCTTCGGGAAGCGGATACCTCCAGCCATGATTTCCCCCTCCTCCTGAATGGTTCCTCCCTGTTCATTTTCGGTCATCAGCAACCTGCCGGTCTCCACGTCAAAATACCGGGTAAAAACGCTGCCCGTATCATGGATGAAGGAGAGTTTCCTTACCTTGCGTGGTCCTACCTCCGCCACACCGAGGTCCACCACGTGGCCTCCCTTCCTCTCAAGCCCCCGATAGAAGGCAAGATTCTCCCAAGTGTTCGCCCGGAGCCGCTTTACCTGCTCCTTCTGCATGAGGCTCATGCGCCACCTCTCGGGGTCCTTCATGTCCTCGTAACGCTGCCACGCCTCGTAGCCGTCGAGGGCGGTGATCTCCCGACGCTCCGCGGTCGTGGTCACAATCCGTTGTCGGTATGGCTTCTGAAAAATGATTTCAATCGCAGCCTTGCGGTTGTCGCCAGTCGTCAGGTTTCCAAGGAAATGCACCGTACGAACCGCCTCCAGAGCCTCCTCGCTCCCCAGATACGCCCGGGCACGGGCAACGACGCCGTTGACGTCATCGGGTCCCGCAAAACCGACACTCACTCCGAGCGCGGCCGTCAGGATAAGCACGCTGAAACCGGATGCCATCATGTCCGATCAGACCGGCGGAAGTTTGAAAAGGTTTCGGTCAATCTCATTCCCATTCAATCGTCGCCGGAGGTTTCGAACTGATGTCGAGGACAACCCGGGAGACACCGGCCACTTCGTTGGTGATCCGGGACGAAATCTTCTGAAGCAAATCATAGGGCAGACGGGTCCAGTCGGCGGTCATTGCATCCTTCGACTCGACCACCCGCAGGGCAATGACATCTGCGTAGTTGCGTTCATCTCCAACGACTCCGACTGACTTTACCGGAAGAAACACGGCGAAAGACTGCCAGACCTTCCAGTACCAGCCGCTCGCCTTCATTTCCTCCTGCACGATCGCATCCGCCTTTCGCAGGACGCCCAGCCTCTCCCCCGTGATATCCCCCGCAACCCGTACACCCAGACCCGGGCCCGGGAAGGGTTGGCGCCAGACAACCTCACGCGGCAGCCCGAGCGCACTGCCCACCGCACGCACCTCGTCCTTGAAAAGCTCCCTGAGCGGTTCCAGCAGCTTGAGCTTCATCCGCTCGGGCAAGCCTCCCACATTGTGGTGCGACTTGATCAGCGCGGCGGGATTTCCCGCAATCGCCACGGACTCGATCACGTCCGGGTAGAGTGTGCCCTGGGCAAGGAACTTCGCGGACCCCACCTGCTTGAGCGATTTCTCGAACACTTCGACAAAGGTATTGCCGATGATCTTTCGTTTCCTTTCGGGGTCCAGGACCCCCTTCAGCCGCCGCAGGAAAAGCGCGGAAGCGTCCACCACGCGCAGATCGATCTTGAAATTCCGCTTGTAGAGCGCCTCAACGGCGTCGCGTTCACCTTCGCGCAGCAGTCCGTTGTCCACAAAGACGCACGTGAGCTGCCTGCCGATCGCCCTGTGTATCAGCGCCGCCGCTACAGAGGAATCAACTCCTCCCGACAATCCGAGAAGAACGCGGTCCTTGCCGACCTTGTCACGGATGTCCGCAATGGCACGGTCGATGAAGTCATCGGTGGTCCACGTCTGGCTTGCCCTGCAAACGCCCACCAGAAAATTCCGCAGCACATCGACTCCATGCTCCGTGTGAAACACCTCGGGATGAAACTGGATTCCAAAGAAATTGCGCCTCCGATCCTCGATCGCCGCGAACGAGGAGTTCTCGGTGGAGCCGATCGCCACGAAACCCGGAGGAAGCGCGATGAGCTTGTCGCCATGGGAATTCCAGACCTTCAGTTTTCGCGGCAGTTTCGAGAACAGGCGTCCGGGCTTCGTCACGCGGAGATTGCCATGTCCGTACTCGCGGCGCTCCCCCTTCGCGACCTTCCCTCCCAGCAGTTTTCCCATGAGCTGGATGCCATAACAAATCCCCAGGACGGGGACCCCCAGCCCGAAAATTGCGGGATCCGGCAGCGGTGCCTTCGGTGCGAACACGCTGCTTGGCCCGCCGGAAAGCACGATGCCGATGACCCCTTCCGCACGCAGCGTCGCGGCGGGCGTGGAGTAGGGATAGATCTTCGAAAAGACCGAACACTCCCGGATGCGACGCGCAATGACCTGCGTGTACTGTGATCCGAAATCGAGGACTGCAATCGTCTGGGCCATGGGAAACAAGAGCGATCCGCCGGCGTGGAATCAAGTGAGGAAACGCAAAGGGTGGCGGGCAGGCATCGTCGGCGGAGAGTCAATGCCGTGGACTAAAATCTCAGCCGGCTGTTCTCAAATGCACACCGGGGGCAGGGCACACGTTCCGCGTCCGACGCTGCGGAATAGAGCTCATTGCAGCGAACGCAGAAGAACACATGTTTGCGGCGGGGACGGTCGAAGCGCGCAGAGTCGCGCCGGTCGTAGTACAACCACAATCCCAGATAGAGGGCGGCAACCAGCCCGCAATAGACGACGACGGCAGTCGTGAGGTCAAACACCGGGCCAGCGTGTCAGGCATCCCGCGCTCCGGCAAACTTTTCAGGCTGCCGCAAGCGCACGGCCTAAGAAAAACGCGCCGGAAAATCCGGCGCGTTTTCTGAATTCACGGGCTGCTCAGGCCTGGGCCTCGGCAGCGGGAGCTGCTTCCACCGCGGGGGCCGACTCCGCAGGCTTTTCATGCGCCGGCTGTTTCGAACCCTTGGCGCCCCGACGTCCGCGGGATTTCTTGTACCCCTGATCCTCGGCCTTGATCAGCTCGATCAGGGCCATTTCGGCGGCGTCGCCGATGCGCTGGGGACCCAGCTTGTAGATGCGGGTGTAGCCGCCGGCGCGACCGGCAAACTCCTTGTGCTTTTCCTTGAAAAGGATGTCGATCGCAGCGATGTCACGCACATCCCGCAGCGCGAGCCGGCGCAGATGGAGCGCACCGCTCTTTTCCTTGGAGGCCGCGGCCTTCTTGGCCTTGGTGATGACCTTTTCGATGAACGGGCGCAGCGCCTTCGCCTTGGTGAGCGTGGTCTCGATCCGGCCGTGCCGTATCAGGGAGGCGCCCATGTTCGAAAGCATGGCGGCGCGATGTTCGCGGGTGACGCCGAGTGAGGCGCGATGTTTATTGTGACGCATGGGTGTGGATGTGTGACGACTCCCGATCGGCAATCCGGTCGCAGCGTTGGGCGGCAGCGGACGGCGCGAGAGTCAGGTTTGGTTTCAGAATGAGGATCCAGGGTGACGCACCATTTCCCAGCCGGGCACTGGTGCGCCGCAAACTCAGGCTTCCTTCTTTGTATCGAGCAGACGTTCGTCGAACTTCATGCCAAGGGAGAGACCGAGGGCCTCGAGCTTCTCCTTGATTTCGTTGAGCGACTTCTTGCCGAAATTCCGGTACTTGAGCATTTCCTGCTCGGTCTTCATCGCCAGTTCACCCACGGTGGTGATATTGGCGTTGTTCAGGCAGTTGGCAGCGCGAACCGAGAGTTCAATCTCATTGACGGACATGTTCAGCAGTTTGCGCAGCTTGTTCTGCTCCTCGCTCACCTCGGACTGCTGGTTCTCGAACTCAAAGACCTCGTCGCTGACGCGATCGAACACGTCGAGGTGGTGCTTGAGGATCGACGCGGACTGCTTGAGCGCATCGTCCGGCGAGACACGTCCGTCGGTCCAGATCTCAAGGATCAGCTTGTCGTAGTCGGTGATCTGTCCGACGCGGGTGTTTTCGACCGAGTACTTGACCAGGCGCACGGGAGAGAAAAGAGAGTCGATCGGAATGACTCCGATCGCCTGCTCCTCCTTCTTGTTCTGCTCGCCGGGATAGTAGCCGCGGCCGGTCTTGATCTCGATCTCGGCCTCGAATGCGCGGGGCTTGTCGAGCGTGCAGATGACCTGGTCGGGATTGACGATCGTGATGTTGGCGTCGGCCTGGATGTCGGCGGCGGTGACGGCGCCCTGGCGGTTGACCCGGATCTGCAGGGTGACCGGCTCGCGCTTTTGCGAAACGATCAGGACCTTCTTGAGGTTCAGGACGATGTCGGTGACGTCCTCGACGACGCCATCGACACTCTGAAACTCATGATTGACCCCGTCGATCTTGATGGAGCTGATTGCCGAGCCCTCGATGGAGCTCAGCAGCACACGGCGCAGCGAGTTGCCCACGGTGTGCCCGTAGCCGGCTTCAAAGGGCTCTGCGATGAACTTTGCGTAGGTGGCGGTGGCGCCTTCCTCGATTTTGGTGAGCTTGTTCGGGAGTTCGAACTTTCCGAGGCGTTTGGGCATGGAGATGAAGAGGGAGGATGAGTGACGCTAGAGACAACGGGACCGTGACAGGATGAAAACGGCAAGAAGGCCGGCGGCTTAGAAGCGGGAATAGAACTCGACGATAAGCTGCTCGTTGATCGTCGTGTCCATTTCGTCGCGATTGGGCAGGCGATTCACAACCGCCTTGAAGGTTTCCGCGTTGAGCGTGAGCCAGCCCGGCACGTTGCGCATACGATTATCCTCGAGATTGCGCGTCGCGATCTGACGGGAGGTCGGGGTGTTCTTGATCTCGATCTCCTCGCCGGCGCGAACGTTGTAGCTCGCGATGTCGACCTTGTGGCCGTTCACACGAACATGCCCGTGGTTCACCATCTGGCGGGCGGCGGCGCGGCTCTTTGCGAAACCGAGGAGGTAGATCACGCTGTCGAGGCGGGTTTCAAGGAGCTGGAGAAAGCGTTCGCCCGTGACGCCGCGGCCGCTCTTGGCGATCTCGAACACGCGCCGGAACTGGCGCTCGAGAAGACCATAGGTGTAACGGAGCTTCTGCTTTTCGTTGAGGCCGACGGCGTATTCGGACAGCTTGCGGCGATTCTTCGGACCGTGCTGGCCGGGAGGAAAAGGGCGGCGTTCGAACGCTTTGGTGGCACCGAAGATCGGCTGACCAAAGCGCCGATTCATGCGGGTGGTGGGACCTGTGTAGCGAGCCATGACTGCTTGAGATTAGTAAATGTGGAGAATTGTGAAGTGGAACGGCGTCAGTCTGGAATCCGCATCAAACGCGACGGCGCTTGGGCGGGCGGCAGCCATTGTGTGGAATCGGCGTGACGTCCACGATTGAGGCGATCTCCAGGCCGATCGCCTGGAGCGCCCGCACCGCACTGTCGCGGCCGAGACCGGGTCCGGAAACGCGGATGACGACATCCTTGAGCCCGTGGGACATTGCATTTCGCGCGGCATCCTGCGCAACCACCTGGGCCGCGTAGGCGGTCGATTTCCGGGATCCCCGGAAATTGCACTTGCCCGCACTCGACCAGGCGATCACCTGGCCCTTTTGATCGGTGATCGAGACGATCGTGTTGTTGAAGGAGGCCAGGACATTCACAATGCCAGACGTGACATTCTTGGAGCCCTTTGCCTTGCGAACCTTGATGGTTCCAAGCTCCTCCTTGAGGAGTTCCTCCGCGGTCGGCTGCCTGGCGACACCGCCGACGAGCTCAACTGGCTTCGCCGGGGCGCCAGCCTGGGCGCCAGCGTCATCGGGTGCCGCCGGGGCGCCGGCAGCAGCTGCATCAGCAGCCGCCTTGGGGGCCTTTGGCTTCTTTTCGGCAGCAGGAGCGGCTTCCGCACCGGCATTCGCCTTGGCGGTCTTTTCTTTCTTGGGAGCAGATTTTTCTTCGGCCATGGCGGAAAATTATTCTTTGGCTTTGGTGACGCCAACGGTCCTGCGCGGCCCCTTGCGGGTGCGCGCATTGGTGCTGGTGCGCTGGCCGCGCACGGGAAGGCTGCGGCGGTGACGGATGCCACGATAGCAATTGATGGCCTGGAGGCGCTTGAGGTTCGCCGCGATCTCCCGGCGAAGGTCGCCTTCCACCACCCACTTGTGCTCGGTGATGACGTGCAGGATGCGGTTCAGGTTTTCCTCAGTGAGGTCCTGGGCGCGGAGGTTCGGATCGATACCGGCTTCCTTGACGATCTGGTCGGCACGGAGAGGACCGATGCCGTAAATGTAGCGCAACGAATGGCCGACTTTCTTTTTGGCCGGGATTTCAACGCCGAGAAGACGAGGCATGGTAGGTTGAGTTTAGCAGTTTGGAATGAAGTTTGAAGAAAAGTGAAAAGGGCGCGGTCATTGCGCCGCAGCGGTGCGTGGAACGGATGCGACCGGACAGGCATGGACCGGCGAGGTGACGGGCACCGGAAGGGTCAGGATTTCCGGACCCTTGTCCGTCGTGAGCACGGTGTGTTCGAAATGCGCCGAAGGGGACTTGTCTGCCGATACCACCGTCCAGCCATCAGCAAGTGTCCTGGTCTTGAATCCCCCGAGATTGACCATCGGCTCGATGGCAAGCGTCATCCCCGCCTTGATCCGGTCGCGCACCTCGCGTCCGAAATTCGGGATCTGGGGCTCCTCATGCATGGAGGCGCCGACTCCGTGGCCAACCATGTCGCGGACGACTCCGTATCCATGAGCCTCAACGTAGGTCTGGATTGCCTGGGAGATGTCGGCGATGCGGTTTCCCACCACGGCGGACGCGATGCCGAGGCGGAGCGCCTGTTCGGTGACATCAAGAAGCCTCTGGAGTGCCGGCGGAACCTTGCCAACCGGGACCGTGACGGCGTTGTCTCCGATGTATCCGTCTTTGGATACAACGATGTCGATCGAAACGACATCGCCATCGCTCAGGATCCGCCGGAACGACGGGATCCCGTGGACAACCTCCTCGTTCACCGAGATGCAGGTGTGCGCCGGATAGCGGCGGGAACCCACCTGATAACCAAAACACGCGCTTTTCGCGCCCAGGCGTGCGATTGCCTCGCGGCCAGCCTCCTCGATGTCCTGCGTGCTGATCCCAGGCCGAACCATGTCCTTCAGCTCCTGAAGGACTGTCGCCGCAATCCGGCACGAATCACGCATGTGCATGATCTGTTTCTCAGACTTGACCGGGATCATGGGATGATCGTATGGCCGTCGGCCTCCATCAGAAGGCCCTGATTGCGGTAGTAGTCGACAAGGGCCGGGCTCTCTTTGCCAGCAGCACCCGGAATGACGGCATCAAGGCATTCCTGCCTGGCCTCAAGCCATTCGTCGAAAACCATTGCCTGGAGCAGCGTAGCCGGGAGGCCCCAAAGGACAAATCCCGCATCGGGTTTGCGCGACCAGAACCATTTTCGCAGAAGCGCGAAAACGGCGGCATTGTTCGCAGCAGTCTGCGCGAACGCCGGTGGCGAAATCTCCGACCGCAGCAAACGGGCCGGAGAGACGTGCTCAATATGATTCAAAGAACTGTTTCCTGAAGCTTCGCCCGCAAGGCCGGCCCTCGTTGGATCGAGGACCACCAGCTTGATTCTGGCCCGAAGGCTCAAACCGGCGAAGAGGTCGGAAAGTGAAGACTTCACGACCAAAGTAAAGACTAATTTCCACTGAAGTGGCGATAGGCCCAGATGCCCAGCCCGAGTATGAAGAGCCCCAGCATCGGGTAAACCAGCTTCATGACGGCTTCCGAACTGAGGGCATCACTCGTGGCACTCGACACACCGGCACTGCGGGAACGGATCCTGCCCTTTTTCAGGAAGCCGTCATAGTGACGCTGCAGCAGGAACGTTTCCACCTGACGCATCGTGTCGAGAATGACGCCAACGGTGATCAACATGCCGGTGCCGCCGAAGAAGATGGCAATGCGTTGCGGTACGTTGAGCTCGAAAAGGAGAACGTCCGGCATCACCGCGATGATCGTCAGGAAGATCGACCCCGCAAGTGTCAGGCGCGTCATGATGAAGTCCAGGAACTGCGCCGTCGGCTCACCGGGGCGGACGCCCGGGATGTAGCCGCCGTATTTCTTCAGATCATCGGCAATCTGGATGGGCTTGAACATGACCGACACCCAGAAGTAGCTGAAAAAGAGAATGAGGAACACCATGATCGCGTAGTAGCTCCAGTGCCCGCGCAACAGGTTTCCTGAGAACTCGATCATCCAACGCCAGTTCATCGCCGCTCCGAGCTGGGCGAAGATCTGCTGGGGAAAGAGCAGGATTGCACTCGCGAAAATGACCGGCATGACGCCGGAATAATTGACCTTGAGGGGAAGGAACGAGCTCTGGCCTCCCATGACCTTGTTGCCAACCACCCGCTTTGCGTACTGGACCGGAATCTTCCGCTGCCCCTGTACCACCATGACAATGCCCATCGTCACCAGCACAAACAGGGCAACCATGATGATTCCCTGCGGAAGCCCGAGGCGTTCGACGCCGATCGGGGCAAAGAAGAGCTGATAGGTGGCCGACGCAGCACCGGGAATGTCCGCAAGAATGCCTATGGTGATCAGGATGGAAACGCCATTGCCGATCCCCCGCTGGGTGATCTGCTCGCCCAGCCACATGAGCAGCAGCGTGCCTGCGGTCATGAAGATCACGGAGGTGATCAGGAACCAGGTCTTGCTGACAATCACGATGGGGCCATACTGGTTGATGTCATAGCCTGGGAACAGACGGCCCGGGTTTTCCAGGGCGAGAATGAGGAGGGTGCCCTGCACAAGACAGATCAGGAGCGTCGCATACCGCGTGTACTGCGTCAGTTTCTGACGTCCGACATCGCCTTCCTGCTGGAGGCGGCTCAGGCTGGGAACCACCGCCGTCATCAATTGAAACACAATGGCCGCACTGATGTACGGCATGATGCCGAGCGCGAAGACAGCGCCTTTCACGAGCGCTCCGCCTGTGAACATGTTGTACAAGCCAACAAGCGCACTGGCTCCGCCGGTCGACTGGTCGGCGAAGAACGCCTGCAGCGGCTTCGGATCAAGACCAGGTAGCGGAATGTGCGCGCCGACGCGGGCAACAAACAGAAGGGCCAGTGTGTAGAAAATCCGGGAGCGGAGCTCCGGAATCTTCAGGGAGTTGGTGAACGCGGAAAACACAGGTGGGAGGCTGGGAACACGAAAAGGTTCAATTGACGCAAAAAGCCGCGCAGGAATGCGCGGCCCACCGATCGGCGAATCAGGCCACGATGGCCTGTCCGCCGGCGGCTTCGATCTTGGCCTTGGCTGACGCCGAGAACTTCGCCGCGGTCACCTTGAGCGCACGGCTGATCTCGCCATCGCCCAGGACCTTCAGATAGGTTTCATCCTTGCGGATAAAACCGCTCCGCGAAAGGAGCGCTGCATCAACCTCGGTCACAGCCGAGTCGAGCGCCGCAAGATCGCCAATATTGACGATCGCCGGTTCGACGCGAAAAGCCGCCTGATTGAAGCCGCGATGCGGGAGTTTGCGATATAGCGGCATCTGACCGCCTTCAAAACCGGGGCGGATGCTGCCGCCGGACCGGGCCGTCTGGCCCTTGCCACCCCGGGTGGAGGTCTTGCCATGGCCGCCACCTTCGCCACAGCCAACCCGCTTGCGACGGTGCACGGCACCGGGAACGTTCTTGAGATCGTGAAGTTTCATGGATGATTCCTGAATGCGCCGCTCCCTCGTGGGGAAGCGACTCGGATTATTGAAAAGGATGTGCCCGGTCCGATGGATCAGGCCTTGCGCAATGCAGAGTAGTCGTCCGAGAGCCGCAGTTGACGAAGGGCCGCAACCGTCGCGTTGACGACTGCGATGTGATTCTTTGATCCCATCGACTTCGTAAGCACGTTCTTGATGCCAGCCGCCTCAAGCACCGCGCGCACGCCGCCGCCGGCGATGAGTCCGGTGCCAGGCACCGCGGGTTTGAGAAGCACCTTGCCGCCGTCGAACGTACCGAAGACTTCGTGGGGAATGGTGTCGCCCTTGAGCTTCACATTCACAAGGCGCTTCTTTGCATGCTCCGTGCTCTTGCGGATCGCGTCGGGAACTTCGTTGGCCTTGCCGAGGCCGACACCGATGTTGCCCTTCTGGTCACCCACCACAGCGATGGCGGAGAAACTGAAGCGGCGGCCGCCCTTGACGACCTTGGCGCAGCGGTTGATGAAGACAATCTTCTCAACCATCTCCGGGCCGTCGCCCTTGGGTGCGGAGGATTCGCGGCGATCACGCCTCGGCCCGCCGCCATCACGGCGGGGACCACGGTTGTCGCCCGGTCCGCCAGAACGATTGAATCGGCGTCCGGCGGGACGACTTTCCGGCGCAGGTGTGGCGGGGGTGGCTTGGGTGCTGGAAACAGGATCAGTGCTCATGGGCAATGGAGTTAAAACACCAGGCCGCCTTCGCGGGCGGCTTCGGCAAAGCCCTTGACCTTGCCATGATAGCGGGCGCCGCTGCGATCAAAGATCACAGCAGACAGGCCTGCCGCCTTTGCCTTGTCGGCAAATGCGGTTCCGAGCGCCTTTGCGCCGGCGAGGTTGGCCTTGATATTTTGTTTGCGGAGGGAGGCATCCAGGCTCGAAAGGAAAACAAGCGTGGAACCCGCGGAATCGTCGATCGCCTGCGCGTAGATGTGTTTGGCGCTGAATTTCACGCTCAAACGGGGGCGTGCGCTCGTACCGTTGACCTTCTTCCGGATGCGCCAGCGGCGCTTCTGGAGCAGGTCTGCTTTTTGAATGGTGTTCATTGAAACAAGTATGAAGTGGATGCGTGGCGTTCAGGCGGCCATGAGGAATTCCCATGCAGGGAACGGCCCGCGCATTCTGGTTATTGGCTCAGGCGACAGTCTTGCCTTCCTTGCGGCGGACACGTTCACCCACAATACGCACGCCCTTGCCCTTGTAGGGTTCCGGCGGATAATAGCTGCGGATCTCCGCAGTGACGGCTCCGACGAGCTGCTTGTCAGCACCCTCGACCTTGAGCTTCGTCTGGTCGGTGATGGTGATCTTGATGCCTTCGGGGATGTCGAAGAGGATCGGATGGGAGTAGCCCAGGGCAAAGTCGATCTGCTTGCCCTTCTGCGTGGCCTTGAAGCCGACGCCCTGGATCTCGAGCTCCTTCACGAATCCTTCCGACACGCCCTTGACCATGCCAGCGACAACGGAACGGGCCGTGCCGAACATAGCCCGGGCGAAGCGGGTTTCCTCCGTCGGCGCGAAACGGACCTTCTTGTCCGCGACCGAAATCTTGACGGCCGAATCAAATGTCTTGTGTACCTTGCCCTTGGGCCCCTCGACATGCACGGTGTTGCCCGGCTTGATGTCGACCTTGACCTTCTCGGGAATGGAAACGGGTTGTTTGCCAATGCGACTCATTGTGTGGGTCTCCTCTATTACCAGACGTTGCAAACCAGCTCGCCGCCTACCTTGTTGCGACGACAGTCCTGGCCCTTCATAAGTCCGCGCGGTGTGGACAGGATGCTGATGCCGAGTCCGTTCAGAACACGCGGGATCTC
>JAGOJU010000049.1 GCA_017994935.1 Opitutaceae bacterium | reverse complement strand
CCGCCCACTCCGACCCCGTCGCCAACCCCGACGCCGACAGCCCGACCCACGCCAACTCCGACGCCGTCACCCACTCCCACGCCCACTCCGTCACCCACGCCGACGCCGTCACCGACGCCAACACCGACGCCGTCACCAACGCCAACACCGACGCCGTCACCGACGCCAACGCCTTCACCCACACCCACGCCAACACCTTCTCCGACGCCTTCGCCGACACCGACGCCTACGCCGTCGCCAACTCCCACACCGTCGCCAACTCCCACACCTTCGCCGACGCCCACGCCGACGCCGACCAATCGTCCGACGCCGACTCCGACCCGTCCGCCTGATTCCTGATCCGATCACCAACGATCCTCAAAGTCATCTCCATGCGCTCGCATCGTCCTCTTCCAACCAACAAGGGCAGCACGCTCATAGCCGTCGTCATTGTTGTGGTCGTCCTCTCGATCGTCCTCGGTAGCGTGCTGAAATTCAGCGCCAACACGCAACGCAACTCCGTGCGCCAAACGCGCATGGAGAAGGCCAAGCTGATCGCGGAAAGTGAAATGGAGTACCTGTTCTTCCGATGGATCGCCGAGATCAATCGTGGAACGAGTTCCAGCAACCTCGAGACGGAAATGATTTCGGATGGCATCGTGCAAGGCCGACCCCTCTCGACTCCCGCCGCCGTTCCGTTTTCCAAGGACCTCCAGTCAAACAACTGGTCCGTCGCCCGCTCAATCGAATATTACCCTGTCAATCCAGGAGGAGACGGGAGCGCCATCGGCCTCAAGCCCGGAACCACCGAGCGCATCGGCCGCAACTACTATTTTATCGCCCGGATCCTGGTGACACGCACCGACCCGACCTTCGGTACGATCGAATACCGGGCCGGACGGCGGTTTGTCCGCTCCGAAACCTCGCTGCTGCAATACGCAGTGTTTTACCAGGATGATCTCGAGATCGCGAACTCCCAGGAAATGATCATCAAGGGTCCGATCTCCACCAACGGCAATGCCTTTGTCGGTGCACAGACAGGCAGCGGAAACAACCTTCTGATCACAGACAAACTCTACTTTGTGGACGGTGTGAACGGCGCCATCGACAATACCGGTACCACCTACCGGAAACCCGGCGCGTGGGGAACCTCCACTCTCAAGCCGCCGATCTTCGATCCAAATCTGGATGACGGTTACGCCAATGACACCGACTCGCTCGCAAACATGACCCAGCAGGCTCGAAAACTGGCCGCTCCGGAGAACTTTGTGGGCGGAGTCAATGTGACAAAGGCCGTGGCCGACTTTCCCGACGCCTATCCGACCCCCAACGATGTCTATCGCTCCGTGATCGCCCCTCCTCCACTCGACAACGGATCACCGCTTGCGGACAACGAAATGGAGCCGACCATCGAATCGCGCCGCATGTACAATCGCGCCGGCATCATCGTGACGATCAATATCGACGGCAACGGCGATCCGGTCGTCAATGTCGGTACCAAGGCTAACCCCAGCGCCTTCAATGCGGACATCGGAACCACAAAGATGGCCGAGATCTTTCCCGAACAACGCAAGCCCGTCTTCGATCGTCGTGAAAAGACCAATATCAAGATGACGACGGTGGACATCGCCAAGCTGAAACAGACCTTGGAAAGCACCCCGTCGCTCACCAACGCGTTCAACGGCGTGCTCTACATTCACGACAACACCAACGATACAGGACTCGGAAACGGCATCCGCCTGACGAACGGCGCCAGTACTCCCCAGTTGAACGATGCCGATGGGCATCCCAAGGGCTTCGCCGTGGTTTCCAACAACGGAGTCTATATCCAGGGCAACTACAACACCACCGAAATTTCCTCCGGAGTGAACAATCCCTGCGCTGTGATGGGTGATGCCGTCACCGTACTTTCCGAAGGATGGGATGATGTCAATGCAGACAAGATCCTCGACGATCGGCTCGCCTCGATGCCAAGCGACACCTCCACGAATCCAGTGAAGCTGATGAAGGTCAATTCCGCCATTCTCACGGGCAACACCGCTTCGACCTCAGATCCCAACCTGCCGATGGACAATACCCAGCGCACCAACAGCGGCGGCGTGCAGAATCTTGTCCGCATGCTCGAGGATTGGGACTACGGTGCCGTGAACCTTGAAATCAAGGGCTCGCTGGTCCAGCTCTTCGAATCCGAGTACATGACCGGCGTCTTCCGCGACTACGATTTCGAAGGCAACCGGACCTACTACCAGCCACAAACCCGAACCCTGGATTTCGACCAGCAACTCGCCAACAACCCTCCCTCCTGGACACCGTCAACCACGGAATTCCACCGAGGAGACCTGTTCAGCTGGTAGCTCTCGCAGACCGGCTGTCCGGCAGGGTGAATTCCACGAGGACCGGCCGGTGGTCCGACAGCACCGATTTGATCACCTCGCTCTGCACATCGTTGCATCCGGGCGGCAGGAAAACAAAGTCGAGCTGCCGGCTGGGAAGGGGCGACGGAAAGGTGCGCCCCTCGCGGGGGTGAAGCGTGTAGTCGTCAAAATCATACAGGTGGCTCAGCAACGATGATGTGGCATCCCCTCTGTTTGAACCAGGATTGTTGAAATCGCCGCAGACTATGGGCGACACATCCCAGCGCTCCGGACGCAGGCGCTCTTTCTCTCTGAGATATGCGAGAAGGCGGTCCATCTGCCGGAAACGGCGCAACCGCGAGGCGTAGTGGAGATGCAGGTTGACAATGGGCACCGCGTATCCGCCCACCTCAAACTCCGCAAATAGAAATCCCTTTTCGCCCACCCTGCTGCGGCCGAACACCACCGCCTCCGAATCGACGATCGGGTGCTGGGAGAGAAAGGCATTTCCATACGCGAGGTTGATCAGGCCCTCCCGTCGGTTGTTGATGCCAAAAACGGCGTGCGGAAAGTCTGTGAAGTCCCTGAGGTAATCCAGATGGTCAAAGTTTCCTGCCCAACGCGAAAATTCATCGATCTCCTGGATGGCTACAATGTCCGGCTTCAGATCGGTCAGCAGATTGGCGATCTTGCGCAGGTTGGACCGGATTTTCCGAGCAGTCGTCAATCCCTGGATAGGCATCAACCCGCGCCCATGGGCGATATTAAAGGTAACGAGCCTGATCCGCTGCATCGCCACACGGTGCCCCCCGATCCTTGCGGAGAAAAGTAAAACTTCAGATCCTTCAAAAATGCTTCCAAACTCCGATCCGGCAGCCAGCAATGCCACTTGCCTTCATACCACTGCCCGGCGGCTCCTCCATTTCGACCAAAGCGAGCACCAACTCACGTAAAGCATCGTCCGTGACGTACCGCAAGTGAACCTCAGCGTTGGATCTTCAACAGCTCATCCTGCGTCCAAGGATCACGATCGCCGTATTTCTGTCGGATATGCCCAACGGTTTCGGCTGCAACCGGGTCTGCGCTGTTGCCCCACGCCTGGCGGATGTAGGTCAGCACCTGGGCGATCTTGGCATCGTCCCAGCCAAAAGGTGACTGGGCAACCTGCCCGAAGCCAGGCATGACGGCTCCATCATATTGTTTACCTGAAACTGTAACCGGCCCTCGCAGTCCATGCAGGATGATGCGTACCAGCGGTCCCTCCAAACCCATGACCCATTCGGATCCGGCAAGCGGGGGATAGACGCCGGCCAGACCCTCACCGTTCACTCCGTGACAAACCGCGCAGGCGCCTCCGGTCAGGTACAAATCCCTTCCAGGGTTGACAGGCTCCTTGGGTTGCGGATTGCCCGGAGGTGCAATGGATGATGACGCAAACGCACGTGAAGGTGACTTCTGCCCGGGCTTTCGGAGGCCAAAGGCCTGTATTCGGTCGGTTCCGACAAAAACACAGTCACGCGCAATCAACGGTTCATTGTATTTTCCACTCGTGAAAAGCGTCCCCTCCTCACTCCTCCACAGCAGCTTCAATGTCACGGCATCAAATGCATGGAGCACGGGTCGCGGCGGTTGGTCGCCGGTCAGTAGCGCTGTCCGAGCTGCGTTTTCATCGAGCACCCAGACAATGGCGTCGCGGCCAGCCCTGCTGCCGACAAGGGGGGATCCCGGATTCCTGAGAACAATTGATCGCTCGAATTGATCCACCTCGAGATACGCAGGCCGCCCAGGCACCGCCACCACCTTCAAGCGTGCAAGGCAGGGGGCAGTGGGTTCATCGGCGTCTTCAGTGACTTTGGACTGGCCCGTGACAAAGAGAAAATGTCCTCCGTCTTCGGATTGGAAATATGCCGGGACGCTGCGGCTGCGCGCCTTATCCATGGCACCTTTGGTTTCGGAATAGGGTCCAAAAACATTGAGCGGCCCGCGCCGGCCAAACTGGGGCTGCGGAACCGGCGAGAGAAGCGAAAGATCGCTTGCGGAATCCTGACCAACCGGCGGACGATCCGCCAGGCCGCCAGGCAGACGCGATCGATCCAGCAAATAGACATTCCCCTGTTTACCCCCAAGCGCCATCAGATGCGGCGTCCCGGTTTCATCTGAGCCAAGCGCGGGAAGCAGGCAGGCTCCCCCGCTCCCCAAGTCGATGTCCGCGGCAGCCGTCGCGCCATAGTTGAACGGAGAATAGGTGCCGCGGAGAACGAGCCCCACTCCCCGCTCGTCGCTGAATTGCAGCACCGATTGCGTCCAGTCGTGCGGCTGCACTTTGAGGCTTCCGAAGTTGGCGCCCGTCACGACAAAAATACCACCATGGGGATCAATTGCCGCGCCTCCCGCCCCCCAGATGCCGCCTGACGAGCGGTGGGGATGCCGCACCGATGCAAACGCGGATGCAATGCGCGGATGCGGGCTGGTTTCGATGGATACCAGCCAGCCGGTGGTTGCCTCGCCGAATGTGACATAGAGACGCGAGCCATCCGGGCTGAGGTTCAGTGCGCCGCGCTGGATACCGAAAAGTGATCGTGTGGCAGAGGACGGAGCGGCTTCACGGGCCGCATTTCGGTTTAGCCCGGGAGCTGCAAGAACGCTCGAATCAATGGAGACCGGCCAGCCAGCGGGCTGGATAAAAGAGAAACTTTTCGCAGCTGCGTCGGAACATCATGGAGTGGGAGACTAAGCAGCGCACGGCAGGTGGGGACAAAGGTCTGTTCGAAAACTCCCTCTCAGGCCTTGGGTCCTGCCTCGGGAAGAAACTCGGAAAATTCGGCTCATCCCGAAGAATCCCATAATGGAGCGAGAGCAGGTACATATCCGCCAGCTGTCAACATGGCAATCGCGACTGAGTTGGATTTGCCGGCTATTTCGAAAAGACAGCTTCGAGGCACCCAATTCGCCGGCCTCGCGGCTGGTGTCCAGAATCAACTTTCGATTGACGCAGGTGCGGCCCCCCGCCTAGGTACTCGCCCTTCGTCGGTTCGTTTCCTTGAAAGTCAGACTGTTGCAGGCAACCCGCAGTTTCCGGCATTTCGTGAAACACGGGTTGCCATCCTGCAGCAAACGCTCACTCAATAGGTTTCAATTGACGAAAGTCAGGACAAGGCGCGGTAGCCAAGTGGTAAGGCCGAGCTCTGCAAAAGCTCTATGCGACGGTTCGATTCCGTCCCGCGCCTCCAAAACCCCTAAATCGTTATAATACAGTAATAAAAGAGTTTATTAGGGAGTCCGAATTGCCCTCAAAATTCCCGGCGATGCAAAGATTATGTCCGCGCCTCCCGGATTCTGGATCAATGGCAATCTACCACGGCCGCTGACTATTGGGGAATCGAACCCTTGCATCCCGCGCCAAAATCCAGACGCCCGCTGCCAATATCTTCGCGACGGTGACAATGCCACCGATGGACTCCACGTCGCAGCAGAGAGACAGCAGCAATCGTGTCCTATGACCCCGTCCTGCCGGCGGATGTTCGTCCTCCAGCAAACCAGGACGAGCCAGGCGTCGCTTTTCCGCGCTCGCGGTATTGGGACGGTGTCAGGCCGACGCAGCGGGTGAAGGCGCGGATAAAAACATCCGCCGTATGGTAGCCGACCTGCGGCGCAATGGCATCGAGCTTGTCCTCTGTTCCGTGCAGCAGCTCCTGCGCACGCTGAACCCGCATGAAGGCAACCTGCTCCATCGGTGTCCTTCCCAATTCCCTCCGACACATGCGACGTAGGTGCTCGGAGCTCACTCCCGCTTCCGCGGCAAGCGAACCGAGCTTCCACTCCTCGGCAATTCCCTGCGACACCCTCTCCCAAAGGGCTGACAGGCGGGATTTCGCCAACGCAGGCTGCGCGACCCGGCGATTCAACCCGTGCAACAGGCTGATCCAGTGGTGGATCATCGCCGGGTCCCTGCCTCCCTCCCATTCTGTCCTCAGGCCGCAGACCACCCGTCCGATTTCCTGCGCGCCATCCTCAAGCCGCAGAGGGGAGCGCGAATGCACCAAAGGTTGGACGGACAAAGGCTCTTCGTAGCGGATCCAGGCAAACGTCCATTGGCGACGCGCCACCGCATGAAAGGCGTTGAGGATCCGCGGCGGTGCCAGACAAAGCTGTCCCGGCCGCACCACCTGCCATCGTCCCTCCAGAAAAATGCGCCCCTCCCCTTCGATGCTGGCCAGCAGAAAACTCCCCGAGGGCGCCAGGCGAACACGGCGATACGGCGCAGCCACCGTGTCCAGACCAAGCCAGGCGATGCGATGGATCGCGAGTTCGCCGCACTGTCGCCGATCCAGGCTCCAGCGGCGTGTACGGGCGCCGTCTATGGTCGTCTCTTTCCACTCCGGAATCATGTCGCCCTCAGGTGCAAATTCGTCGGTTGAATGTGTGATGCCCGGTCTTTTCCTTTCGAGCCATTGTCTGCATGCTGAGGTGTTCACTGGCGCCCCGCCACGTCAAGCCGACAAGCGGCAGCCCGCCTCATTTCACCACGCCTCCCCTTCATCCCCGATCTCTTATGCCCAATCCCTGGACTGGCAAAGGCAATCCCTATACGCGCGACGAAGTGCGCGCCCGTCTCGATGCCGTGCTCGCACGTCACGAAGCGATCATTGCAGCCGGCGCAGGCGCCGGTATCAGCGCCAAATTCATCGAGAAGGGTGGCGCCGACCTGATCATCATCTACAACAGCGGACGTTTCCGGATGATGGGACACGGCTCGACCTGCGGATTGATGGCCTATGGCGACGCCAACGCCATCGCCATGGAGATCGGTGAACACGAGGTGCTTCCCGTCGTGGAGGAGGTGCCGGTCATTTGCGGCGTGCACGCATCGGATCCGCGGCGTCGCATGTGGCACTGGCTCGGCAGGATAAAGGAAATGGGGTTCTCGGGCGTGAACAATTTTCCCACGCACACGATCGTCGACGGACATTTTCGCCAGGTCCTCGAAGAGACAGGCATGAGCGTAAAGAAGGAATTCGAAATGGTCTCCCTCGCGCGGCGCATGGACCTCTTTTCCATCGTCTATGTCGCCACTCCCGAAGAAGCCGTGGAAATGGCAAAGGCCGGCGCCGACGCCATCATCGCCCACGTCGGCACAACCGTGGGAGGCAGCATCGGAGTCACGAACGCGGTCGCCAGCTGGGACCACACGCTAGCGGTCACCCAGAATATCATCCGCGCAGCCCGTCAGGTGAGAAATGACATCTATTTTCTCTGCCACGGAGGCCCCATCAACACCCCGCAGGACGCCGCGCGTGTCCTCGCTGGAACCGACTGCGTCGGCTTCGTCGGAGCCAGCAGCCTCGAGCGCATGGGCGTGGAATCCTCGCTCACCGACCTGACAAGGAGCTTCAAGTCAATCCCGGCCCCCGCCATCGGACGGCGCTGAATCATCTCCATGTCCACCACGGTCCGACACTTTATCCAGAAATCGGATACACCAAACGAGCCCAATGCCTGGACCGTGAATGAATGGCTGTGCAGGCAGGATCTGGTCGCCGCGGACAAACTCCTGATGGTGCGGGCCAACATGGAGGCGATGCACTGCCATCCGTTCCATATTCATCCGCACCGAGAGGAGATCATCTACGTGGTCAGCGGAAGGGCCGAACAATGGGTCGGCAGGGAATACCGGATCCTTCAAGCGGGTGAGATTGCGCACATTCCCCCGGGCACGCCGCATGCCACCTACAATCCCCACGACGAGCCCCTCGTCTTTCTCGCCATCCTCTCCCCGGCCAACCTCAACACCGAATTGGCCGCAGCGCCCGACCCGCAGGACGTTTCCCCTGAGGAACCCTGGCGTTCCCTGCGCAAAAATCTCAGCCTGCCCGTCTGCAGGTTGCGCGCCTGAGGCCTCGCGCAAATCCTTTCCTATCCAACCCTCATGCCACGTCTTGTCTCCGTTCTTCTCGCGGCCATCTTCGTCCTCGCATGCAGCATTGTCCCCGCCGCTGAGGCGCCGCTTCGCGTCTTCATCCGTTCGGGACCAAAGACTCACGGTCCGGGGGCGCATGACTACCCGCGTTTCCTCAAGGAATGGGTTCCGCTGCTGAATGACCGCGGCGCGTTGGCAACCGGGGGCAACGCCTTCCCGACGGAGGCTCAGCTGGCTGAAACCGACGTGCTGATCCTCCATGCCCAGGAGGCCGGCACCATTGCCGCCGCTGACCGACGCACTCTCGATACATTCCTCAAGCGTGGAGGAGGATTGGTGGTGATCCATGCCGGCGTGGTTTCCAACGATCCCGAATGGTTCAAGTCGGTCGTCGGCGGCTCCTGGCGCAACGGGAGCACGCGCTGGCTCGAAGGTCCCATGAACCTGTACTTCATCGATCGCTTCGGACCCATCACCCGCGATGTCTCCAACTGGGCGATGGATGACGAACTCTACTACGACCTCGATCTGTCTCCCGATGCCCATGTCCTGGCCACGGCCTATACGCCAAAACCGGGAAGCAGCTCCAACCCAAGGGTCCAGCAACGGGTCAGCGAACTCACAGCTGGTGGAAAGAGGGTCAGTATCTACGACATCCAACCGCAAATGTGGACCTACGAACGCACCGTCGAGGGAGGCCTGAAACCCTACCGCGCCTTCGTTTCAATACCCGGACATTACTACGAGAATTTCAACCGTCCCAACTACCGCGCCATCCTGCTGCGTGGCATCGCCTGGGCGGGACAACGCTCCAACCCGGACGAGCTTTGTCGCCCCGAGGAACTGGGTGACGCTCTGCGCTATGTCGACGGGGGACCGACGCGCCCGGAGAAATCAGCAGCCAAGATCGAGGTCCATCCCGACTTCAGTCTGTCACTCGTCGCCTCGGAGCCGCTGATCAACAAGGTGATGAATCTCGAATGGGACGAGAAAGGCAGGCTCTGGGTGTGTGAAACGCCGGAATATCCCAACGGCCGCCGCACCGTAAACACCGCTCCATGGAAGGACAGCGGTTCCCTCCATCCGGGCAACACGCAACGCGACCCGGAGGATCGCATCTCGATCCTGACTGACACCGACGGAGACGGAGTCATGGACAAGCGGCACGTCTTCGCTGACAAACTGGAACTCGCAACCAGTTTTGTCCTTTATCGCAACGGCGTGCTCGTGTCCGCCGCTCCCAACATCTGGTACCTTCAGGACACCGACAATGACGGCGTCGCCGATCGTCGCACCCGGCTCTATACCGGCCTGGGCACCTTTGACGCCCATGCCGTGATCAACAACCTGCGCTGGGGTCTCGACGGATGGATCTACGCCACGCACGGATACAGCCGCGGCGAAGTGAAAACCGGCGATGGAAATCAATCCTTCGGCTTCATCGGAAGCGGCGTCGTGAGATTCAAGCCTGACGGCACGGGATTTGAACAGGTCAGCAGTCGCGGCGGAAACACCTGGGGACTCGCCACCACGTGGGACGGTCAGATCTTCTGGACCCAGCCGACGTCTGGAACTGTCCTGTTCCATACCGTTCTTCCGGAAAGAATCCTCGCAATGGGCAAGGTTCCCGGAACCCAGTCGGCCAAGGGAATGATCATCGGACAACGGACCTACCCAGCGATTTCATGGCCCGAGCAGGCCTACGTGCAGATCGACCTGGTCGGGCAGTTTACCGCGGCCGCAGGGTGCGCCATTTACGAGGGGGGCGCCTGGCCGGAGAAGTGGAACTACAGCTACTTCACCACGGAGCCCACGATCAACATCGTGCACCACGAGTTTGTCACTCCTGACGGCGTCAGCTACACGAGCGCCAAGGAAAAGGGTCGTGAAGAAACCGAATTCATCCGCAGCACGGACCTGTGGTTTCGTCCGATCGACACACGCATCGGACCCGACGGGGCACTGTACGTGATCGATTTCTACAATCAGGCCGTCATCCACAATGACACCCGCGGCCCCACACATGGGCCCACCAACGCCGCTGTTCGACCCGATCGGGATCACTACTTTTCCCGCATCTGGCGCGTCCAGCACAAGCAGGCCCGCACGCTCACACGTCCCACCCTCGATCGTGCGGACGTCGCCGGCCTCATTCGTGTCATCCAGAACCATCCCAATTCGCAGGTGAAGAAGACAGCCTGGCGGCTCGCCCAGGAGACGGCCGCGGGAAGCGCTGCGCTGGCCGCACTCCACAAGCCGATCGGGAGTCGAGCCGAAGCCGAGTACTCAATTGCGCAGGAAGCGAGTGCCCCCCGGGCACGCCGGGAAATCCTGAAGACCTTCACAGGCGCGTCCGATGCATGGACGCAATCCGCCATCATCGCGGCCGCAACCCAGCACGCAGCCCCCTACCTGATCGATGCCTTCGAGGTTTCCGAAAATGCAGGCCTCGATGTCTTCGTCACAGCAGTCGCCCCCTCGCTTCGCGCCGAAGAGATCGTGGGGGTGCTTTCCGCAGCGTCGGATGCAAGAACCGCAGGTGCCCGACCGCTCAAGCTCGCACTGCTGCGATCGCTTGCACAGTCATCGAAACTCAAGCCCAAGGCCGATCCTGCGCTCATGGCCAGCCTGAGGAATTTTCTCGAGGATCCAGCCACTGCATCGGCAGCCCTGCCGCTGGCCGCCCGATGGGATTCCGATGGCACCCTTGCCTCCGTCCGGGAACGGGTCACCACCACCCTGCAAAAAACCCTCTCGGACTCCGCCCAATCCGACGGGGCGCGCGCCGAGGCCGCGATCAGCCTGCTTTCGATGCCGCAAAGCCAGGCCGGCACGCTTTCGCGCATACGTGACCTCTTTGCCAAAGCAACGCTGTCGGGACAATTGCGCACAGACTTCATCACTGCCATTGGAAATGTTTCGGGTGACATCGCTGCGTCCGCACTCGTCGAGGTGTTTTCAAGGACACACGCCCAGGAGGCATTTGAGCAGATTCTAAAGCGCCCGAAATTCACTGTGGCGCTGCTCGCCGCCATCAAATCAGGATCGGTCGATGCCAGATCGCTTGGACCCGTCAATGCCTCGCGATTGCGCAGGCATCCCAATGCCAGCGTTTCCAGGGAAGCGACCAGCCTGCTCGCATCGCTGACTCCTGAAATCAAGGAAAAGAACCTGCTCATCGCCCAACTGGCTCCCGAAGTCGAGAAACCGGGTGATGCGTCGAAGGGACAGGCCATCTTCACCGCGGCCTGCGCCGTCTGCCACGCACATGGCGATATCGCCGGCCGGCCCGTCGGCCCGTCACTCACGGGAATGGGTTCACACGGACCCTCCGAACTGCTCACCCACATCATTGACCCCAATCGCGAGGTCGATCCGAGCTATCATCAATGGGACATCGTGACCACGTCCGGAGAAACCTATGTCGGCGTGATCGTTTCGGAAAACTACCGTTCGATCACGCTGCGCAACCAGGGAAGCGATCATGAGATCCTGAAGAGCGACATCAGCCGTCGCGAGAATACCCACCGCTCCCTGATGCCGGAAGGCTTCGAGGGCATCGGCGCCGAGGGGCTTCGCGATCTTCTCACCTACATGTGCGGCATCGACCGGAACGTCCGCGTTCTTGACCTCCGAAATGCATTCACCGCCGACAGCCGCCGCGGCATGTTCAAGCGCGAGGACCTCGAGGATGACAGCGTCACACTCTCCCGTTTCGGCGATGTCACCGTGGCCGGCCTGCCTTTCTCCGTTGTTGACCCCGCGAAGGCCCCGACCGGACGCAATGTCATTGCCCTCAAGGGTGGGACGGAGCCCGGGGACTTTTCCCACGAGTTTCCCATGCGTGTGGAGATCCCGGCATCCGTTGCCGCAGGCTACCTCTACTTCCTCGGAGGGATCGGCGGAAATGCATGGCCCGGTGGCGGGAAGGACACCCTCGGCATTCCCGTGATGAAGGTCACCGTGAAGTTTGCGGATGGCAGTGAGGAGGAACACCTCCTTAGGAACGGTATCCAGTTTTCGGATGCGGTTTCTAACGTCGACATTGCCGGTAGCATCGATGCGGGACCCTTCACCCGAAGGGGACAGCTTCGCTGCTTCGGCATCACGCTTTCAAAAAAGGCGCAGCTCCGGGCCATCGTGCTGGAGAGCTTTGCCAACCGGGTGGTCCCCTGCACGGTCGCCATCACCGCCAGCTCCGAGCCGGTGGCGTCAATTCCGTCCGGGGAGGAGAAACCCCTCACATCCAAGGCCTCTCCCGCCACCACGACATGGACACCCGGACCCAAGGAAGGTTGGAAAGGCGACGCTCCGCTGCCCCCGTTGACTTCCGTAGATTGGGAAGCGGGCAAGACGCGCGTCCTTCTGATCGGCGGCGGGAGTTCGCATGATTTCACGCGCTTCTTTGACAAGACCGACGGTGCCGTTTTTCGCGCAGCCGGATTCACCACGCACTACACGGAGGATCGCGACCAGGCGACGCAGGCCCTCTCCTCCGCCGATGTCGCCGTCATCAGCGTCAACCGCCGCTTCTTCGATTTCCCCGCATATCGGGAGTCGCTTTGGAAGTTTGCGGAATCCGGCAAGGGTATTGTCATGCTGCACCCCGGGACGTGGTACGGCTATCCCCAATGGCCCGAGTTGAACGCCCTCATCGTTGGCGGCGGAGCACGCGGGCATGACAAGATCGCGCGCTTCTCGGTCAACGCTCTGCGCCCCGATCATCCTGTCATGAAATCCGTGCCCGCCTCGTTCTCCGTGGAGGACGAACTCTACTATTTCAATGGAGGAAAGGAAAAGATTCCAACCGGCACAGCCGCCATCGAGGTGCTGGCGGAGACCTCTCCATCGGTGAAGTTTGGCACGCCGCATCCCGCCGTATGGATCACGGCGCATGACCACGCACGCATTGTCGGCATCACCCTTGGCCACGATCAGCGCACCCACGACCACCCGGCATTCCAGCAGCTGCTTGTCAACGCAGTCCGCTGGACGTCCGGAACACCCTAGGCCTGCACAGTCACTCATGGCGACAATCGCGGTACTGGGCACCTTTGACACCAAAGGCCCCGAACTGACTTTCCTCGCGGAAGAGATTCGTCGCCAGGGACATTCGGTCCTTTCGATTGATGTCTCGACGCTAGGGCATGACGGCCCGCCCGCGGACATCCGATCCGAAGCCGTCGCCGAAAAATCGGGCACCGTAGACTGGGAAACAATCCTGTCCCGCAAGGACCGCGGCCTGTCCATCGCTCTCATGGGCGAAGGAGCCGCCCGCCTGCTCTCCGGGCTTGCCGCATCGGGCAGGATTCAAGGAGCCATTTCCATGGGAGGAGGCGGCGGAACCTCGATCGGCGCCACGGCAATGCGGGCGCTTCCCCTGGGTTTTCCAAAAATCATGGTCACCACCCTGGCGAGCGGGAACACCGCCCCCTACGTTGGAACCTCCGATCTCGTGCTCTTCCCGGCGGTCGTCGACGTTGCGGGATTGAACCGCATTTCGAGGACCACTTTTGAAAATGCCGCCGGCGCGATCTGCGGCATGGTCACTGCCGCCGGACGCAGGAACAATGCGAAACCGGCGGACCGGCCGATCGTGGTCGCAAGCATGTTCGGCAACACCACCGCCTGCATCAACGAGGCCAGACGCCTGCTCGAGGCCGAGGGATACGAGGTGCTCGTATTCCATGCTACAGGGACGGGGGGAAAAAACATGGAGACGCTCATTGCCTCGGGATTGGTGTCAGGAGTGCTCGATTTGACCACGACCGAGTGGGCCGACGAACTTGTCGGGGGCATTCTTTCCGCCGGACCGACCCGGCTCGATGCGGCGGCAAGGCTCGGAGTGCCGACAGTCCTGGCACCGGGTTGCCTCGACATGGTGAATTTCGGTGAACCCAGCACCGTGCCACCGCGATTTGCAGGAAGGCGTTTCTACCAGCACAATCCGCAGGTCACCCTGCTCCGCACCAGCGTCGAGGAGTCAGCACAGCTGGGACGGATCCTTGCGGAGAAGGCGAATGCCCACACCGGTCCGATCCGGTTCTATTTTCCCTTGAGAGGCCTCAGTGCACTGGGCGAACCGGGTCACCCCTTTCACGATCCCAAGGCCGACCGGGCACTTTTCTCGGCGCTTCGGACACATCTAAGACCCGGCATCCCCCTGGTCGATATCGACACGGGGATCAACGATCCCGCTTTTTCACAGGCATGCGCCCGCGCGCTTCTGCAGCTCCTGCGGGAAGCAGCCCCTTCAGACTGAACGGGTTCTCCCGTGCATTGTCAGGGGCGATCGATTCGTGTGAGATGTTCAACGAGCACATGCGCCGTTGAGAGATTGGTCGCAAGCGGGACATCATAGACGTCACACACCTTCATCAATGCAGCGATGTCCGGTTCATGGGGATGTGCCGTGAGCGGATCCCGCAGAAAAATCACGGCGCGAACCTCCCCTGTTGCAACGAGCGCTCCAATCTGGAGATCACCACCAAGCGGACCGGACAGCATGGTTGTCACCTGCATGCCGGTTTTTTCCTGCACGAGCGTGCCAGTGGTTCGTGTCCCGATCAGTCGCTGGCCCTCCAGGAATATGCGGTGGCGCTCCACAAAGGCGACCATGGCATCCTTCCTGGCATCGTGTGCGATGAGTGCCACGTAGCGTGAAGGCTTGTCGGAAGTATTCATCACGCGGAAAGGGAATATCACATGCTTGCGATGAACCTTCGGAGGCGCCTCTCGGCGCGATCCACTCCAATGACCCGCAGCAGGCCGTAGAACGTCGGCCCGGCGCTGCCGCCGGAAAATGCGAGGCGCCCGGGGTGGATGTAGTCCGAGGTGGTCATCCCCTTCGATGCCGCAAGGTCCTGCAGCCAGGCCTCCAGCGAGGCATCCGATGAAAAGTCCGCCTTTGGAAGCGCCTCCAGGAACTCGAGCATGCGCGACTTGGGGTCTCCCTTGGATCGGATTTTTTCCAGGGACTTTGCATCGTAGGGAAAATCCTCGGTGAAGAAATAGGCGATCGCTGCGGGGAGTTCCTCGAGCGAACGCACCTTGACCTGGCAAAGTGCAAGCACCGAGCGAAGGTAGGCATCATCCGGGCGATGGGTCGCCAGAAACCCGGTCCGCCCGAGGTACTTTGACGCCACATCGAAATAATGCCCGGGTGTCATCGCATGCAGGTAGGCCATGTTCATGTGCGCCATCTTCTTTTCATCGAAGCGTGCATTCCCCTGGTGAACCGCCGGCAGATCAAAGAGCCGGACGATGTCCTCGATCGGCATTTTCTCCTGGTCGTTCTTGGGCGACCAGCCCAGCAGGCACAGGAAATTTACCAGTGCCTCCGGTTGAAATCCACGACGCTGGTATTCCTCGATCAGCGCGCCCTGATCGCGCTTCGACATCTTTCCGGGACCATGCTGCTTCAGTATCAGGGGAATGTGCGCGTACACCGGCAACGGAGCGCCGAATGCCTGGAACAACTCGGTGTGTTTGCTCGTGTTCGAGAGATGGTCCTCACCCCGGATCACATGGGTGATGTTCATGGCGATGTCGTCGACCACATTCACAAAGTGAAAGACCGGATTTCCGTCGGACCGTATGATGACGAAGTCCTTTTCCTCCGTCCGTTCGACCCGCCCGCGGATCGCGTCGTCGATGACCTGCGGCTTCCCTGAAATGCGGAAGAAGGTGGCCCCTTCGCTTTCATAGGTGCGCCCTGCATCCTTGAGCCTGTCGAGAAAGGCGCGATAGATGCCGGCGCGCTCGCTCTGGCGGTACGGGCCGAAGGCGCCTCCGACAAGCGGACCTTCGTCCCAGTTCAATCCCAGCCATCGCAGGCTGTCGTAGATCACCTGCAGGAATTCATCGCTGTTCCTTTCCTTGTCGGTGTCCTCAATGCGCAGGACAAAGGTCCCGCCCGTGTGGCGGGCATAGAGCCAGTTGAAAAGTGCGGTCCGGGCGCTGCCGATGTGGAAGAAGCCGGTGGGACTTGGTGCGAAACGAACGCGGACAGGTGACATGACGAGAGTTGCGCTTGAGATGCGGCGAAAGGAAGAGCAAGAAGCAGACGATGGAAACTGTCAAAGCCGCACCGTTTGATCCCCATGAACTTGTCAACCGGTTCGCCAGGACCGCCAAACACCAGGGATTTCGCGCTGAACCCATCGCTGAAATCGACGGTTGCCCTTTGATTGCACTGACCAGACGCACCGCCGGTCCACGACCTCGAATCTATCTCTCCAGCGGGGTCCATGGCGACGAACCCGCCGCCCCGCTCGCCCTCCTCGAACTGCTCGAGCGAGGCGTGTTCGACGCACGGGCAGTCTGGTTCCTCGTGCCAATGCTGAATCCCAGTGGCTTTCCCCGTGGCCTGCGTGAAAACCGCGCCGGTATCGACCTGAACCGGGACTATCGAAATCCAGCGAGCAAAGAGGTTTCCGCCCATGTGAAATGGCTCGAGCACCAGCCCCTCTTCGACCTGTCATTCTGCCTTCACGAGGATTGGGAATCCACGGGCTTCTACCTCTACGAATTGAACCCCCTGGCGCGAGCCTCCCTCGCCGGACTCATCATCGATGCGGTTGGATCCGCTCATCCGATCGATCACGCCACGGAGATCGACGGGCGGCCAGCCAAAGGCGGGATCATCCGACCCAACGATGATCCAGCCTCGCGCGAGCGCTGGCCTGAAGCCGTGTACCTGCGCGCCAATCACACGACGCTCTCCTATACGCTGGAGGCGCCTTCGGGTTTTCCGCTCGCGGAGCGCGTGGCCATGCACGTGCTTGCCGTCGAGACGGCTCTGAATCATTTCCTTCGGCAATCAGGTTCGGCGATTCAAAAAAGCCTCGAACCGAACCATCGCCTCTCTCCACGACCGCGGTGAGGATCAGCGCCCGCGGCGCCCCCATCTCCAGAAGATCGCTTCAAGCAGCCCGAACTGATCTGTCAGAAGTCCTTCGTAACCGCAGGGGCGGTCGTCCCAATGGCGCCAGTCGACGCCGCTTTGATTCCCGCCGAAGACCCGCGCCCCGGCGAGCCCGTGGCAGAGTTTCGTGAGCATGTCGTCCGCCTCGCGATCCAGGCCACAGCGATAGAGCGCCATCACAAAGTGACGCGTCTGGGAATGCGTGCGGCCTCCATTCTGGTAGTACCCCAATGGATACCCGAGGATGATGTCCGAAAGATCGTGGTCAGGGATGTGCCACAGATTCCCCGGAAGCCCAAGCGAGGGATCCGGCATGCCGACCCTGCGCGCTTCCGCCAGCAGCCGCTCCATGACCAGTCGTGCATCGCGGGCGTCGAGCAGTCCCTCCGCGACAGCCGCCCCGTTGACAGCGAGAAACGCGTAGTCATGCAGCCTGTCCTCCCGGCATCGCCAACCCGCAAGCCATCCGGTCTCCTTGTTCCAGAACGTATCGCGATAGTTCGCCCGCAGACGGCCCGCCCATTCAGAAAGCCGCGCCGCCTCCTCCCTTTCGCCAAAACGGGCCAGCCCGCGCTCGAGTTCGAGGAGGGCACCATAGAGGATCGCATTGGAAAACGCGTCCTTCCAACCAAACGAAATCACATCAAACCAGCAGGTGCTCCATTGCCTGCTACCACTCTCACCGGTGCGGTGCAGGCTCTCGATCAATCCGTCGCCGTCGAGATCCCGCCCGCGGGCCGCGCGAATCCTGTCCAGAATGCACGTCCGGTACTTGCGCCACCAGGCTCGTGTCGCGGTATGGCGCAGGTACTCGCCCACTCCACGCAGCGCCGACGCACCTGTCTGCAGGTATTCGTCATCCGCATCATGGGAACTCCCATCCTGAAGAAGCCGCCCCGCAGCATACCCTGGTCCACCGCTCAACCAGCGCTCCAGCGAATAGCGGAGAAACTCCACGGCCGGAAGTCCGGGCAGGACATCCCCCTGCGGACGGATCACCGCCGCCCAGGTATCCATACAAACCGGGCAATGCATCGAGGCTCCGTTGTTGCTGAGCGTACCGGTGTCGGCACGGAAGGTCAGGGCCGTCCATTGCGTGCGCACGAGCGCCCGTCTGACGACGGCGGGCGCATCCCGCCGCAGGAGCACCTCCGGACTCCTCGGCTTGAGGGTGAACGTCACCCGATGGGTGCCCGCGCGGAGCCGGTGCAGTCCCTCCGCAGTCGGCTCCTCCCCCACCTTCAGCTCGAGAAAATTGAGATCCTGGGATCGACGGCAGTCACTCCTGGCCCATCCCGTCGGCGACGAACTTGAAATCTCCCAGCTGCCAAACGCCGGGATTGTCAGCAGCGCCGGCAGGATGACGCCTCCCGCCTCCCCTCTTTCCGAAAGGCGCCCGAGCACCTGCGATGGGGACACACTGTTCCTGAGCCCGATCATCCACGCCGCGCTGTGCCACGCCAGTTCGCTGCGTTTCGCGGAGCGCTCGGCCTGCAGGGAAATCTTGTCGGAGGTGACCGTCCATTTCAAACGATAGTGCTGGTTGCCGGCGGAGAAGGAGTAGGTGACCGAATTTCCCTCCACCTCGGTGGTTCCTTCGATGTCGCAGCGGACGGAAGCAGCCACCCGTGGCGCCTCGCCGACGGCATGCAACTGGGGCCCTTGGGAAAACACCGGGGGACGCACCGACAGAAAACTTTTCCCCTCGTTTTCCCGGTCCTCGATGTGCAGCCCAAGGTGCGAGAATCCCGGGCGGCCCAGTGTGAATCCGACTTCGAAGTCCTTCGTGCGATAGTGCACGGCGCCATCCCTGCGACGAGCCTTCACGCCCGACGGAAGATCGCTGAGGTCCACCTTGGAAATCCGAAGGAGCTTTTCGTTCCTGGGCGCAATGGGATCAAGCAGTTCGCCTTCCAGAACGAAGGCCGACATCGCCAGGTTCCACGGGGTCCATCCGCCATCAATTCCCGATTTTCTGATCTCGATGATCACTCCCGACACCACTGTACGAGGCAGGCGGAACCAGCGGATCAGCGTTGGAATCTCCTGGGGAAGATTCTCCTTTCCCCAGATGACTCTCCACTTTCCCCCTGTCCACCCGAGCAGCCGGATGCTTGTCACCCAGTCCAGGTCCTGACGGCTTCCACACTTGTGATATCCCTGTCCGCGACGGATTCCCAGCCGGTGCAGGCGGGCCCGACCGTGAAGCCGCAGCACGCGCTGGTGAATCAGGCGCTTCCCGGGAACGTCGCCCTCTCCCGCAAGTGGCCGGGTCCATACCGCGCGTCCGGCATCCAGACGGGAGTTGGTAAACAGGTCCCCCATGGGAGGCTCATAGTCCGCTAGGGTCAGCAAATCCTGAATCATGAAATGAAAGCGTTCGGTGTCACATTTCACCAAATCATTTCTCTCCAGCCGAGTAGGGGCTGATGAAGATTTTGGTATTATTTGGGTGCCACCTGGGATCGCCGGATCATCACGAGATGCACCGGACTTCCAGTCGATCAGGGGTGAGGGCGGCAGATACACGGCTGCACGCGCGCCAAGGCGGACTCATCGTAGCAGACGCCTTCCCAGACCAGCCCCGCAGCCTCAAACTCCGGTCAGACGACGTTCTCGTAGAGTTGCTCGTAGAGCGCAGCCGCACGGCTCCATCCGAAGTCACGTCGCATACCGCGCTTCTGGACTGCGCGGTGTCTCGCCTGATTCCTGAACAACTCCATCGCCCGGCCCAGCCCTGTGCCGAGACCCTGCGCCGTGGGAGCAAACATGATTCCGGTGCCCGCATCCGGTTCGTCATCGATGTCCGTCACGGTATCGACCAGTCCACCCACCCGTGATACCACCGGAATAGTGCCATAGGCTTGGGAATACATCTGGTTGAGTCCGCACGGCTCAAAAAGGGAGGGCATCAGAAAGAAGTCGCTGCCGGCCTCGACGAGGTGACTCATCGCTTCATCGAGCTGGAGCGACAATGCGATCCTTTCCGGGGCCCCTTCCGCGAGTTCCGCAAGGACTCTCACGAACGCTGACTCACCATGGCCGAGCACGACCAGCTTGACATCCTGAGTGAGGAAGAAGTCCCGGTTGGCGAGGATCAGGGGAATGCCCTTCTGCTCGGTCAGCCGGGCGACAACTCCAAATATCGGACCGGCGAATGAGGCGGGCCATTTCAAACGCTTGAGCAATTCCACCCGGCATGCGCCCTTGCCGGAGAGGTCATCGGCTGAGTACTTCGCCGGCAGCAGCGCATCCGTCGACGGGTTCCAGATCGACGTATCAATGCCGTTGAGCAGTCCCACCAGATCATCGGCCCGCGTATGCAGGACGCCTTCGAGGCCGCAGCCGAACTCCGAGGTCTGGATCTCAAGAGCATATTGCGGGCTCACCGTCGTCACCTGATCCGCAAACAGGATGCCTGCCTTCATGAAGCTGACCTGGCCATAGTACTCGAGGCCGTCGATGCTCATGAACTCCTCGGGAAGGTTCATCCGGGCAAAGGCAGTGCGGGGAAACACTCCCTGAAAGGCGAGGTTGTGGATCGTGAATACGGTCTTCAGTGCAAGCGTCACACCATGGCGCCGCTCCGCATAGCGGAGAAAAATCGGCAGGAGCGCCGTGGGCCAGTCGTGCGCGTGAAGGATGTCGGCGCGGAGTTCCAGCACCCGCAAGGTCTCCACCACCGCCTTCGTGAAAAGAATGTAGCGGTTGTCGTTGTCCTCGTAATCCCGCTCGCCGTTCCCGTAGATCCCGGCGCGATCGAAGAACTCCTCACGGGAGACCAGAAATACGGATAGATTCTTCCTCGGTGAGAATTCGAGGATGTCGCAGGAGGCGAACCGATCCCCCATTTCAATTTTCAGCCTGAGCCGACGGCGGGCCTTGGCGGCATCCGTGTGACCCAGCGCCAAGCGGTACCCGGGAAGGAACGCCAGCACATCGTGTCCGCGCTCGGCAAAAGTCGATGCAAGGGCTCCCACGGCATCCGCCAGACCTCCAGTCTTGACGTAGGGAAACAGCTCGCTTGCGACATGAACGATCTTCATCGGGGTGGAGTTTGGGAACGGGATTGGCTGCCCGGAAAGAATGCCCGCGGCCCTTGCCCTGCGCCAAGCCGTAAATCAACGGTCTGCCGGCACATCCCGGGCATCGTGCCAATATCCTGCGCTTCGGGTTCCCGCGAGACTGCACAAGACGTCCCCCTGGTTACAGACCAGGGCGGCTCGATCCCTATAAGGTGCAGGCGGAGGCGGCGCCATTTTATAGCTGCCCGGTATGGACAAGACAACCGGGGTGACCGACAGTGAGGGTTTACCATTCCCACGCTCCTCATGCGCACCGTCACTTTCACGATCGCCAACCAAAAGGGGGGTGTCGGCAAGACCACCACCGCCGTCAATCTCGCCGCCGCGCTGGCCGAGAAAAAAATCCCCACCCTTCTGATTGACCTCGATCCCCAGGCAAATGCCACCAGTGCCCTGGGAGTCGAGAAAAAGGAAGGGCTCAGCCTCTATGGTCCGCTTCGAGGCGAGGGTAAGGCGGGCGACATGGTCGTCGGCACCGCGTACGCCAATTTGTGGCTGATTCCGAGCGAGGAGGATCTCGCTGCCGCCGAGATCGAGATTGCACAGTCCGACAACTACCTGAACAAACTTCGATCCGTGCTGCAGCCGCTAAGGGATGCAGGCACCCACCGCGTCATCATCATCGATTGCCCGCCCTCCATGGGGATGCTTTCCATGAACAGCCTTGCAGCGGCGGACTTTCTCCTCATCGCGCTGCAATGCGAATACCTCGCCCTTGAGGGGCTTGGCCAGATCATGCGCAATGTCGATCGTATCCGGGAGGCGGGCGTCAACCGCACGCTCGAACTCGGCGGCGTCGTGATGACGATGTTCGACATCCGCACCAATCTCGCGCGCCAGGTCGTGGAGGAGGTAAGGAAGCACCTGCCTGAAAAGCCCTTCGACACCGTGATCCCCAGGACTGTCCGTCTCAGCGAGGCGCCAAGCTTTGGAAAGACCATTTTCGCCTACGATCCCCTTTCACCGGGCGCCACCGCCTATCGGAATCTGGCGAAAGAGGTCATCGCCCGCTTCAAGCTCAAGGAGTCCACCTAGGCCCGCATGTCGCTCGCCAAGTATCGCCACGCCTTCCTGATCGGCCTTCAGAGCAATCTGGTTTACCGCTGGAATTTCGCGGTGCGCGCCAGCTTTTCATTCATCCACCTCGCCTATGTGTTCATCCTCTGGGGTGCCGCCTTCCAGGGGCGAACGCAGGTAGGCGGATTTGATCTGGGTCAGACGCTGACCTATTTCGTGGTGGTCCTCATCCTGCAGTTTTTCATCAGCGCGATGCATGAGGACTACGAGATTTCCGAGGAGATCCGCAATGGCCTCATCAACCAGTTTCTCCTGAAACCCATCAACTACTTCGCCTACCGGTTCAGCATCTTCACCGCCGCGCGGATCGTTTCCGGCGGCCTCGCGCTCATTCCAATCCTGATCGTCCTGCCCTTCCTGTCGGGATATCTCGCGCTCCCGGAATGGGGCTGGACCTACGTGATGGCCCTGCCCGCGCTGATCCTTTCCGCCCTGATACAGTTCACCCTCGCCTACTGCTTCGGTCTCCTGACCTTCTGGTTTCTCGAAATCCAGTCATTCGTCATCCTCTCGCTCGCAATCGAGTCCGTGCTGGGCGGCCAGGTGTTCCCGCTCGATCTCTTTCCCCGCTGGCTCTACGAAATCTCCACCTGGCTTCCGTACTACTACCAGATGTACTTCCCGGCAGCGATACTCACCGGACGCATCGCGGATCCTTCCCTTGTCCTCAGGGGACTCGGAATCCAGATTTTCTGGGCATTGGCTTTGTACGGCATCGCCCAACTTCTATGGATGCGGGGCCTGAGGCGCCACACCGCCGTGGGAGGATGACGCATGAAGGGATTCCTGCACTATGCGAAGCTCTGGCTGGCCTGCGTACGCTACTCGGTCGTGCGAACCATGATGTTTCGCGGCGACTTCTTCATGTGGTCGCTCGTGGAGCTTTTCTGGATGAGCGTGAACCTGCTGCTCATCGGCGTGATCTACCGTCACACGGACAGCATCGCAGGCTGGAACCAGTGGGAAATGACCCTGCTGGTCGGCACCTCGCTCCTGATCCAGCGCCTGCTGATGGGATTCTTCTGGAGCAATCTCTTCGAAATGGGACGCAACGTCCGATCCGGCGCATTCGACTTTTTCATCGCCCAGCCGGGACACCTGCTGTTCATGGTCTCCACGCGAAAGATCGACCTGGACGGATTCCTGAATGTGCCCATCGCGATCGGCGTGATCGTCTACTCCCTGCGCCAGCTCGGGCTCGATCCCACCGCGATGCAGATCCTGCTCTACGGCGTCTTCATTCTGTGCGGCCTGTTCATCCACTACGCGACGCTGCTCATCTTCATCTCACTGGTCTTCTGGCTTCAGAGTGCGAAGGGAGTGGAAGGCGGCTACTTCATGCTCAATGAGTTCTCGCGCCTGCCCCGTACCGCCCTGCGGGGTGTGGCTTCGCTTGTGTTCGTCTACACACTGCCCGTGGCGGTCGTAACCAATGTCCCCTCGCAAACCCTGCTCCATGGGATCGGGCTCGTGGAGTCCGTCTGGCTGCTCGGCGTCACCGCCTTCTGGCTGGCGGTGAGCATCGTGGTTTTCCACTGCGGAATACGCCGCTATACCAGCGCAAGTTCATGACCCGGGATCTTGAACAGCTCCAGGCCGACCTCGGCTACCGTTTTCGCTCTCTTTCCCTGCTTGAGGAGGCGATGACGCACGCCTCTTTCCTCGCGGGCAATCCTGAGGTGAAGTCCAACAACCAGAGGCTTGAATTCCTCGGAGACGCCATCCTGCATTTCGTGCTGACCGACGCGCTGTTCAGGCTCTTCCCTGATGATCGCGAAGGCCGCCTTTCCCAGCGTCGAGCCATGCTGACCCAGGGAAGTTTCCTCATCGAACTGGCCCGCCGTTTCAACATCGACCGCCACCTGAGGCTGAGCGCGAGCGAAGAATCCACCGGCGGACGCACTCGCGGAGCCGCAGTTGAGGACGCGCTGGAGGCATTGATCGGCGCCATCTACCTCGATTCGGACCTGCCCACCGTTCGCGGGAGGATTCTTGCCTGGTGGGGCGACCTTAGTGCGCACATCGAATCCCGGGAGACAAGCGACAATCCGAAAGGCAGACTCCAGGAATTGATCCAGCCCTCGTTGGGCAATGCCGCACTCCGCTATGACGTCGCCGCGATCATCGGCAGGGATCATGCCCGCACCTACAACGTTGCCGTGTTCCTCAACAACTCGCTCATCGGTCGCGGATCGGGTTCATCGAAAAAAAAGGCTGAATCGGCGGCCGCACTCGATGGACTTGCCTGGCTGGAGAAATTCGGTCTTCCCGCCAAGTCCTCCGACTCGGGCGCATGACCCGGGTGCTACCGCCACCCTCGCCTACTTCAGCTGGCTGACGAGACTCAGGATCGCGCCGATGTCGCCCTTCTGGAGTTTACGGATGTCCTCGGGGGTCAGTTTCATCGCAAGCACTTTTTCGAAAAGCACAGCCACCAGTTGCGAAATGTCGGGCTTCTCCGCAGTGCCATCGATGTTCACCGCAAACGACAGCGGGACGTAGCCGAGGCCGTCCTTTGCATCTCCCAGCAGATTTCCCTTCTTCATGATCTCCGCTGCCTTTCCCCGGGCAGCGGCATTCAGTTTCAGTTTCAAGGCCTGCTTCCATAGGGGAACGTCCGGCTGATACTTGAGGCCACCGGAACCCACGAAGCGAAGCTCGGGTGACGTGATGGTGAAGTCGCGCAGTATCGTGTCCAGCGTCGTCGAGCCACCCGCATCGAGCGTAAGCTGGTCAAACTTCACCTCGGACATCAATTTCACGATCGCCTCCAGTTGCCCAAGGCGCTCCGCAACCGCGTGCACCTTTGACGTCGTTCGCCCGAGATTCCCCGGAAGTCTTGCACCCAACGCGCCCGCCAGGGAAGCGATCGCGCCTACTTCCTCGGTTCGGGTGAGCAATTTCGAACGGGCCGAACTGATCGCCTCGACATAGTGGGATGGCACCGGCCGGAAAAGTCCACCCTTGCTCGAAATCCGGAGGTCGCCCGCGGCATGATCCATCAACGCAGCCAGATTCTTTCCGGAGGCGGTAACGTCACTGGCGACGTCAAACTTCCCCTCGACCAGTGGCAGCGAAGGCCCCGCGTTCAATGCCTTGAGTGTGGCCCCCGAGTCGAGATCCGTGACAGCCAGATCCGCCTTCAGTTGATACGGTGCCGCTGCCGACGGGACGAATGTCACTCCACCGGAGGCGGACACCTGTCCACCCGGTCCCAGCAGCGCCTTGAGTTCCTTCAGGGTGACCGCGGTGTCTGCGATTGAAAGCGTACCGTTGATGTCGCTGACCGTGAGCTCAGGTGAATAGATCACCCGCTTCAGTGCAAAGCTCAGCGAACCGGTGACTCCCGACCATGGTGGAGCCTCGCCAGGTGCGGAAGCCGGAGCAGGTGATCCCGCGGACTCCTCCGTGGCGAAAGGCGCAAGGAGAAACTTCAAGTCCTCGACATTGATCTCGGTGCTGTTCACCCGGGCGTCCACTTCGAGCCCCGCTTTTCCAGTCCCTCCCCTCGCCTCGAGCTGCAGATCGCTCTTGCGTCCCTGAAGCTCAACCAGCATCGGCACATGGGCAACAAACGCCCCCGCCGGATCGAGACTTGCACGAAGATCGACGGAAATTCCTGGCAGCCCTGTCTTCACAGCGGGAGAGGCGAGATCGGAAATGACCACCTGCGTGGCCACCTCCTGGGAGGCTCCGCTGGACGCCGTGAATTTCCCGGTGAGGTTTCCCCGGTCCAGGTGCGCCATGCCGTCCGCTATGGGCTGAGCCAGCACCGAAGGCAGATCCAGGACAAACGTCCCTGTCGCCTTGACCGGTTGGTTCTCACCCGCCTCCTGGCCCGCCTTTGCCGAAAGGCGGGCCAGCGTCGCGGTGCCCCCTGTGACAGAGAAATCCGCGATTTCAGTCTGCCAGCCCTGACGCGTCATGTTGGCTGAAGCAGTCATGCTCACGGAGAGGTCCCGGGCGACAGGCCTGCCCTCCTGAGCGATTGAAAAACGGGAAATGTTCAGCGGTCCCTGGGTCCCGATGGAGAATCCGCCGGCAGTTGCGTTCACGACAATGACTCCCTTTGCCTCGCCACCCGTCAGACTCACCTTGTCCAGGAATGGCTGTGCCCATGCCAGTGGAATGGCTTCAAGCCTCACCGCAATCAGCTCCTTGCCGGCATCGGCGACGTGGAGTTCACGCTTCGGCATCTCATATTCAAACGACTGCCTTGCCTCGATTCCCACAACCGGTGCGTCGCCCTCCACGTTCGCACGAAGCGAACTCACCCGGAGAA
>JAGOJU010000112.1 GCA_017994935.1 Opitutaceae bacterium | reverse complement strand
CCTACTATCAAACGCCCAACATCGACGGGCTCGCCCGCGAGGGAGTGCGATTCACGGATGCCTACGCGGCCTGTCCGGTCTGCTCCCCCACACGCGCGGCCCTGATGACCGGCAAGTACCCGGCGCGCACGCACGTGACGGACTTCATTCCGGGCGGCGCCTTTCCCCGGGCGCGACTCAAGCAGCCCGACTGGCAGAAGTTTCTGCCGCTCTCCGAAGTGACCATTGCCGAGGAGCTGTCGGAGCGAGGCTATGTGACAGCGCTGTTCGGCAAGTGGCACCTAGCCAAGGGCTACTTCCCCCCCGAAAGCATCGAAGAAGGACCCGACCGACAGGGCTTCGCCGAGACCTTCATCACCCACAAGCCAAAGGCCAGCGACAATCCGGAGAAGGATGCGCACGGTGTGGAAGCCATCACGCAACACGCGCTCGATTTCCTCGAAAGGAATCGCGACAAGCCGTTCTTCCTCGAACTGGCCCACAATTCGATCCACGCGCCCGTCATGGCACCGAAAGCCATGGTGGAGAAGTACGAGAAGCGAGCGGGCAGCGACCGGCCGGAGAACCGTCCCATCATCGGCGCAATGATGGAGATTCTCGACACCAGCATCGGCCAGGTCCTCGCAAGACTCGATCAACTCGGATTACGCGAGAACACGGTCGTGATCTTCTATTCGGACAATGGCGGATTGCTGAAGGACGGAGCGCAGACCCCGTACCGCGGCGGCAAGGCACAACTCTACGAAGGGGGCATTCGTGTGCCGCTGATCATCCGCTGGCCGGGCATCGTGACGGCGGGACGCCTCAGCCACATGCCCGTGACGACCGTTGATTTCTTTCCAACCTTGCTGGAGCTCACGGGCAAACCCGCGGGGTCCGACGCTGTGCTCGACGGCATCAGCCTCGTATCCCATCTGCGGGGTGGACCACCGCCGGAGCGGGACGGGATCTACTGGCACTATCCGCACTATCATGCCAACGGGATTGGAGGACCCGGCGGTGCCGTACGCGCGGGTGACTGGAAGTACATTGAGTACTACGAGACCACGCTGACCGGAAAGGGCCATCCATTGGAACTCTTCAACCTGCGCAGCGATCCCGGCGAAACCGAAAATCTCGCCGCAAACAATCCGTCAAAACTCGCAGCGTTGCGCGCAAAACTCGCATCATGGAGGAAGGCCGTCGGCGCGCGGATGCCGACGCTGAATCCGGCCTACGACCCAGCGCAGTCGAAACCACGCGCGGGCAAGGCATCGGAGTAGGCAGGCCTCTGGAAGGAACACCGCGTGCGGAGGGAGAGCATCGACCGGGCCTTGTTCGCCCAATGATGCGAGGTCGCACTCGCGTCTCCGCGACGACCCAATGCCAGTCCTGGCTGCGCTCAGGGTTTGATTTTCGCCGCAGTCGGAGTTCCTGAATCAGATTCAAATGCACCCGCATCGTAGGGCTCCGAGCGGGGAGCACGATCGTGGTCGATGGTCGGGGCATTCGAGGTGAAGCCGATTCCGACCGCCCTGCTCGTGGGTTTCAAATGGAGGTCATACCCAGCATTCAGGTTGGTGGCGGGAAAGTTCCTGAATTCAGCAGCATAGTTCCTCGACTCGACATTGCTGGAATTGGGGTAGTTAAGCACGCCGACCGCCGCCCAGACGTCGGAACCTGAGGGGAGATCCGAGGCGAGATTGTTCTGAATGATGTTGCCACTACTGAGCAGCTCGGGATGTCCCGCGTGATTGGGGTGATGGCGGATGGTGATGATCGGAATGTGATTCAAAGGGTGATACGGATTCTGGATCACCGTATTGTTTACGATTCTGCAATTCGTGGCGCCTTGCACAGTCAGGCCATGGACATGATCGACGATGATGAGATTGTTCTCGATCACACAATTGACGAACATCCCGGCAAAAAAACCCATTCCGTTCACCCCATGCGTCGCGTCATCCGGAAAAAGGCGTCCCGCGCCGACGCTGTTGTTGATGATCGTATTTCCCCGAAAGATGCAGTTGTCGACTTCGTGATCCCCAATCGGAATGCCCGTCTGGCCGCCCGAGGCCCACGACTGGATGCCGTCGTCATGATTCTCGTTCACGCCGTACCAGTTTCTGATGAGGTTGTATTCATAGAGGCCATCGTCGGCCAAGGCAAAGATGCCATCGTTCAGAATGTCCTCAATCGTATTGTCCCTCACAGCCACAAAACGGGCGGTGGGTTTCACCCATACTCCCGTGCGGATATTGAAAATGTGGTTGTCCTCTACGATGCAATGTTCGCCCGCAACATGCACGCCGGTGCCCATCCGCGGACCAAAGTCCGAAGCGTTCCAACCCACAACTGATTTGGCTCCATAGATGGTGCAGTTCTTCACGGTGATGTGATCGGACGTCGGCGCCAGGTCGACGAGCCCCCATACCGACGTGCGATTGTCGACCTTGTCGATTTCGGAGGCATTGAGCTGGCTGATATTCAGCCCGGAGACGATCCAGTTCCGGGCATTCTTCGCACCAAGGCGACGCAACGCCGGTGTGTGGCCTTCTTGCGCCTGGATGATGACATTCCCCGAGCCAGGACCCCCGGTAATTTCCGGGGATCCATGATACCCGTTGCGCAGGTAAATGACATCTCCCGGAGCAAAGGCCGTGCCGCGTTCAAAAACCGCCTGGAGCGTGCTCCAGGGAGATTCCGAAGTGCCCGGATTGCTCATGTTGCCCTTGTCGGGGTCACAGAAATAGCCAGCAGCCCGCAGCCCAGGTACGGAGAGCAGGATGGCCAGGCAAAAGCCGGAGACAGCCGGTCGCCAAGCGGATCTTTTTCGGGTGAGGTGCATGTCTTCGGTAGCTTATCTTGGAGAGGGGTTGATGGGAGCAGCGGAAAATGAGCCGCCATTCCGTTGTCCGGGTAGGCTTCGCTCACGAAACCGCGGGGTAGCCATGCCGGGCGTCAGGCAGGCACTCCGCCCGCGGAGGCTGGCTCGATCCGGCGAAGTTTCTTTCGCTCCAGTTCGCGATAGCAGTCGGGCAGGTCGAATGCCTGCAACACGCCCGGCGGCAGGGTTGCCCATGGCCAATCGTAGTGCCGCGTTTCCGCGACATCGGCGTAGCTGGTGAGCGCGTGTTTGAGTGTCACCTGCACAACGCGGTCGTGCAGTATGCCAGCAAAGGTACCCGGGACAGCGCCCCACCCTCGGGCTACGAGGTGAACCTCTTCATGACCGAAGCTGCCCAGCCAATCGAGGATGCGGAGCAGATCAAACGTTCTCTGGCCTGCTGTCGGATAGTCGAACAATACCCCGAAACCGGCGTGCATGTTGTCGACGCGACTCTTGAGCGGGTTGTCCGGGGTTGAGAGCCCGGGTTGCGACTCTCCCATGCCGCGCAGGTCACACGCATAGATGGCCGCGTCGGGCTCGGAGGCACAGAGTTCCTTCAGCCAAGGATCCGTCCTGAGTTCCACATCGGCGGACCGGTGGGAGACGTAGAGGAGCGCACGGCGCGGTCCGCGCGGAGGCCGCGACAATAGCCGCCCATCGCTGAGGCGGTAGACAAAGACCTGGATGTCCGGCTCGGTTTCGAGCAGAAATTCACCGTGGTGGTTTTTCGGATACCCACGCGAGCTCGTGCCGGTCATGATCCTATATTCAGGCACACCCTTGCGTGCCGGCAATTTCAGGGTTGTCACGATCCTATCCGCCAACGCGGTTCCGTTCAACCGCGGTCGTGAGGCGCGCAGCTTCGCCGAAAGATCGCGTCCATGCGAAAACTCGCTGGTCGATTTGAGCTCGGCCACCTGACCGCGAGGGGTGCACTGAAGGTCCTCCGGCGTTTCCCGAGTGAGGTTTGGCTCTTCGCTGCTTCGGGAAATCCCGCTCCAACGATTGAACCAGCCGTACATCGCCTCACGGTTGGGTTTGGAAAAGCCGTGGGAGCCGGTACCCAGAATCGCCGCAAAGTTCTGTTCCGCGCCCAGCAGCTTGTACAGGGCCCGGAGTCGGTCGCAGGCCTCCTCGAAGCCGCGGGCATCGAAGAAATCGTTTTCCTGTCCAAGCAGCATCACCGGACGCGGCGCCATCGCGGCAAGAAAATCGGAGTGATCCAGTCCGTGGGCAAGCAGTCCCCACGGCAAATTCTCGGGATCGAGGGGTCGTTCGTTTTCGACGATTCTGCGAAGCGAGGTCACATTGCAGCTCGGAGCCGCCATCGTCACTCGCGAATCGAATCCGCACAGCAGCTTCGTCTGGTTTCCTCCGCCGGAACTGCCGGTGATGCCGAGATGACGGGCGTCCACCTCGGGGCGCTCCAGAAGCAGGTCCAGGGATCGGACGCAGTCCCATAGGAACCACGCAGGAAGGGTCTCCCCCACCAAGGGCATGCGCATGCCGCTGTAGATGTGCTCGCCCGTGCCGCGCCCGTACATCGGATTGAGATCTGCGTCCACATACTGGTAGCGCTCACCCTGACCGATCGGGTCAAAAGCCAGGGTCACGTAGCCCTGCCGGACCAGACCCTGGGCGAGCGTCTGTGCGCCGACCTTGCCCGAACCGAAATGTCCGACCGGCACGAGCACGCCTGGAAATGGTCCCGGGCGACCCGTCGGAACGTGAAGATTGGCGGTGACCAGAAATCCTGGCCTGCTTTCGTAGATCACGTTCTCGAGCCGATAGCCGTCACGCTCCTGCACTCGAGTGACACGGGCGTTGAGCGGCGTCTTTTCGGGCATCGGTCCGAAACATAGGCGCAGTCGTTTCCTGACATCGGCGACATAGCGCTCGGCGTCGGCCTTTGTGTGCAGGGCAGCGCGGCGCGCGTCTCCCTCTTGCATGGCCTCACGCACACGTCGAACGTAGTATTCCTGCACGGAACGCGGCGAGCGGTTCAACGCTGCCAGCGGCCCGGCGGGCGCAATTTCGGCGGCGCCTTCATCATTTTCGGCCTCTGAAACAGCAGGCCGCCCGGCACCGACGGCGATCGATGGCAAAGCGGCACCAAAGAGCGTGAGGCCGCCCTGCTGAAGCATCTTACGGCGAGTGAGTTTATTCATGATCGGATGTTGTTCTGGATGGAAATCAAAGATGGTTGTTGCGGCGTCTGCGTGCCTCATTCTCCGGAGTTCATTCCTCAATGACAAGCGGGGCTGCAAGGGGACGGGGATCTTGCGCTCTGACTACTGAAAACAGTGCTGTCATGCTGGGTGGGATGGGGAGTCTGCAATGGCATCCTTACGTTCATCAGCGCACAGATGCGAGCACACGGGCGGGTAGCCTCCGGCGCTCGATGCCCGGCCCGGAATAGTCCAATGTCAGATTCGCATCCGCTTCGGCGTGCCGGTAAAAGACGCGCAAGGGATGCCATTCTTTGGTGAGGCGGACCGTGCACGAAACTTTTCTGCCGCTGCATCCGAGCCCCTATGGAATGAACATAGGGAGCCGCCTCACCAGTGTGTTGCTGATGGCAAGGCTCGGGCGAGCGGCAATTGCCCGCCCGAGCCTCGTGCCCTCTCAGAGATCGAAGGTCGTCGTGAAAATAATCGTGCGCGGGGTGACGATGCGGAAAGTGTGAGGTTCGCCAGTGGGATATGCTCCAACCGGCTGGAGGCGAACATGCGCGTCCTGTATATTCCGCACATTGAGCTGGAATCGCGCACGTATCTTGTCTCCGAAAAAACGTGTCTGGTAGCTCGCAAAGGCATCGAAATACGAATGCGCCTTGTCCCAGATTGGCCGGCTTGGATCAAGCTGCTCCGCGATCTCGATGTTGCCGTCGATGGGGATGCCATAAAAACCGATCGCTCCTTTGCTTTCATAACGAACACCACCGCCGACGGTCATGTTCTTCAGGAACCGGTTTTGGCTGATACCCGCCAGCTTGTAGCTCGTGGCGAGATTGAAGCGCCATTCCCGGACCTGCGGGCGGGAGGTACCCTGCGTTGCGCCTTCGATTCGAAGCGGGGTAATGACACTCGTGTTGATGAAGTCGCGGGGAGTACGCGCTGCGGGATCCGGCAAAGTGCCGGTGTAACCGGTATCGAGCCATTTCTTGCCCGTGCGCGGATCAATGATGGTTTCCCACACCGCCATACGCTGCGCGAGCCAGGTGGTCAGGTTGGGGGATTGGGGACCGTCGATCGATTCGCTCCGCGTCACATTGGCACGCAGCGTCCAATAGTTTGAGGGATTGAAGCTCAACTCATACTCCTCACCCTTGGCGAGAATGTCGGTTGAGTCCGCAAGGTTGTTGCTCTGCCAAGTGCTGAACACCTCCGGAGCGATCCCTTGGATACGGTAGGCTTCGGCGTCGGCCTGGACGGCCGTCATCGATGGGTTGAGCTGGAGAAGCCAGTTCGTCGCCTGGCTGTGCAGATTGAACACATAGTGATTGGGCGCGATGTCGAAATCGGCATCGATCAGCCGCTTGGCCAGATTGCTCGCCTGTCCCGCCCGTGAGTTTATCTGATTCGTTGTGTAGTGGTTGGCGCGCAGCATGAACTTGCTGCCGAAACTGAGGATGATGCCAAAGTCCTTTCCGACCGAGCGTGGGTTGGGAAGCTCCTGCAGCAGGATGTTGATCGCAGGATCCTCCGGCTTGAAGCTGTCGGCACGATTGTAGTAGAAACTCAAGCCTTGCAGGGTAGAGGCCATCCTGCCTGCCCAGCCCGCGCCACGGCTGGCATCCTCAATGGTGCGCCACCCGCGGAAGGGTCGAAGGACTGCCCCCTTGGTGGTCGTATCGCCACTGCGGATATCCCAGTCACCCCGCCAGCCACGCATGCTGTCAAAATCAAAATCGATCCCGTTGGGCATGAGGGCAACCCGGTTCTGGCGCTTGTATCCCGTCTGGTCGGAACGAAATCCGTATGTGGTGACCAGTCGATTGTCGAAGAACGAGCTCTGCACGATGAATCCCTTTGTCTGCAGGAGATTCAGGAGCGAGTTGGCGTTCTCGCCTGCACTGGCTTCAGCGACAGCAGCCGTGCCGAAGGTGGCAACATCGGTCACCCACTTCTTGGTCTGGGCATTGTACCAGGTGAAGTCATAGGTGCCGTCCTGCGCGCGCGCGGGAGCAAAGTCGACATTCTGACCGTTGGCATCGCCGAGGTAGTACTGAATGTAGGGCCGGGTCGCGGTCGTCGATGCCACATAGCCATTGGTCGAGAGCTGATTGCCCTTCGGCTGGCCCGCGGGCGCATAGATCGGGCTATCCGAGATCAACGCATCGCGGAAGTTGTAGACATGATTCT
>JAGOJU010000111.1 GCA_017994935.1 Opitutaceae bacterium | reverse complement strand
TTGCCGCACCCTGCTACTTGGGGTTGGCGTCCATCCAGGATTTCCTGTCTAACCCGATATCGCTGTCATATTTCCGAAGAGGCGGAGCGTCCCAGATCACCTTGTTGCCTGGAGCCAGGTTGGCCGCGGCGACATAGTGCTTCTTGGCCTCCGCTTTCTCTCCCAATCGCTCCAGCGTCAACGCCAGATTGTAGTGCGCTTCCGCCAGGGTTTGGTCGGCTTTGATCGTCGCCACATACACCTGTCTGGCTCCAGCCCAATCTTGTTGTGCGAACAGCTGATTGCCCTGTTCCAACTGTTGACTCACCGCAACGCTGGTCCCCGCTGCTGCGTGCAGCGGCCGCAATTCCACCTTGTGTTGGCCGGCACACCCGACCAGCATCATCGTTGCGGCTGCCGCCCTCACGAGAGCCTTCATGCCACCCTCCTTTACATTCACGCCGTGACCATCATTCCTTGACGCAGGAAAATGAATTCGAAACCTGCGACGGATTCGCCCAACGCCTGTTCCACCGCCATCCGATACAACCGCGCCTGTTCCCGATAGAGCTCAACCCTTGCCGCTATCTGATCCGCCGGGATCATATCCGTCTTATAGTCGGCAATCCAGATCTCACCATCGATGCGGTAGAGCAGGTCGATGACCCCTTCCATGATTTGCCGACCATCGTTCCAGGGAATGAGAAATGGCACCTCACGACCGATTACGGTCGCCCGGCGCAATCGCTCGTAGGCAGGCGACTGCGCGAAGGTTCGCAGCAGGTCTCGCACCTCTCCGATCACCACCTCATGCATCGCCGTATCCAGTTCGTCGAGCGCCAGCGAAGCATGGTCGATCAAGGCTACCTGCGACTCCACATCAGCGGCAAAGTCCCAGTATTGCAGCAGCCGATGAACCATCGTCCCCAAGGTCTTTCCCCGCGTCGCCAGCCTCATCTGCCCTGGTTCTCGCTCGACGGCCGGCGCGGGTTTCTGCATGAAGTCGGATGGTGAGACCTGCAAGGGCTCCGTTCGCTGCACCTGCCATTTTTGATCGCGCTGCATCCAGCGGTCGGAAAATGCCCGGTCAGTGACCACGCCGTCCAATACGATCGGACGCTCGCGCTGCCTGGCTGGCGGACGATCATCTCCCTGGAGGATGGTCTGACGCAAGCCGACATCACCGACAGGAATGTCCTGCTGATCAGTCAGCCCGAGCTCCACGCCGGCAGCCTGTTCTAACAATTCCAGCAACGCCCCCCGCACCCGCCGCCGCGGCAGAGCTCCGGATAAGACCAGGCGCTCCCTCGCGCGCGTCATCCCGACATAAAACAGCCGACGCCGTTCCGCCTGTTCCCGCGTACGCGCCTTCTCAGCCACCAGCACCGCGCCCAGGCTACAGCGGTCCCCCAGATCGAGCCCCTGCACACCGGTCGACCAGTCATGCCATATGATCGGTCGCGCAGGACCGCGGCCGGCGCCATCTCCATGATGCAACCCGGCCAGGATCACCAGCGGAAACTCCAAGCCTTTCGCCTTGTGGATGGTGAGCACACGAACGGCATCCAGGGTATCCTCCGAGAGCGCACTCTCCGCTTCTTCCGGTTGCTCCGTGAGCCGATCCAGCATCAGCTCGACAAATCCGTTCAACGTCAGGTTCGGACGATCCGCCAGGTCCGCCGCCATCTGGCGAACCTTCAACAGATTGGCCACCGCCTGTTCTCCGTGGAGGGACGCCGCCGCCAGTTCGAGTACCGGCAGGTGTGTAAAAAAGAGATCCAGCGCCTGAGGGAGCGGACAACGGGGCACCTGCTCATGCAACCGCGCCAGCACACCGTACAACCGACGGAGCGGCTCGGCATGCGGACTGCTCCAGTCTGTCAGGCGATCGGTTTCGCGGTAATCCAGCGACTCCCGTTCCTGCAACTCGGCCAACGCGGAGTCAGGCAGGCCACCCACTGCCGATCGAAGCAGACCCACCAGGGCGATGCGATCGTGAGGATTGTCGACGCACCGGAGTATGTTCACGAGGTCGATCACTTCCTGCCGCCGATAAAAATGTTTTTCCCCGTCGATGATGTACGAAATGTCGTGCCGGCGGAGGGCTTCCAGATAGTGCTCAGCCTGAGTCAATTTTCGAAACAGGAGCGCGATATGCCCTGGGCGGATCCCGCTTTCCAGCCCTCTCGATGGTCCCACGTCTCCGGCCGGACGGAGCAAACCTGACACCAAGCGTGCAATCTGTTCCGCCTCCACCCGGGTTGCTGCGGCCGAATCCAACTCGTCCTCGTCGTCCGACGCGACCAACCGGAGCTCTACGCCGGGATTGCGAAACTGACTCGATCGATTGGGCTGCACTGTCAGCGGGACATTCGGCGGCTGAATGGCCGGCTGCGCGACCAGAAGCCGGTTGAAGACACCGTTGACCAGATCGAGCACCTGCGCATGGCTGCGAAAATTCGCGGCGAGCTCGCAGCGTAAAGCCCCGCTGCGTTCAAGGCGATCGACCACATGATCGAACGCTTCAATATCAGCCCGACGGAACGCATAGATCGACTGCTTCGGGTCACCGACGATGAACAGCTTTCCCGATTCGAGTTCCGTCTCTCGCCATGAACCGGCCTGCGTACCGAGACGTTCGGCCAGGTACAGCACGATCTCGTACTGCACCGGGTCCGTATCCTGAAATTCGTCGACCAGCAACGCGCGATAGTCCCGTTTCAACTGCTCGCGGATCGCGGGATGATCACGCAACAGCGTCCGGGCCTTGCCGACCAAACCATCGAAGGTGAGCCAGCCGGAATCCAGGAACGACGTTCGCACCGACTGCACGAACGGCGAGAGCACGGCCAGGAGATTCTGCAGAAGTGCATGATCAACCTTGAGCAACCGCGTGGCAATCCGTTGCAACGACTCGACTGCCGCATGATCGTCTTCTTGCCATCCGGTCGGCGCGGCGCCGAGGTCTTTGGCCAACAATTCCTGCGTTTCCTGTGGCAGGGAGCGCAGACCGTTCAGCCCATCGGCGAGCAGGAGCGCGAAGAGTTCCGCAACCGCCGCCAGCATCAGCTCGATTTTGCGTCGCTTCGGGCGGTCATACCGTGCGAGCAGATTTTCAGCCAGCGCTTTTCTGCTGGAGAACCAGTCATGCAATCCCGGATTCAGCCCGGTCTCGGCCACCTGCTGCGTCAACCCATTCAGATCGATCAAGTCGCTGTGCAGACTGTAGGCCAACTCTCGTAGTTCATCGAGACTGAATGTGTCGAGGAGCGCCCGCCAGCGTCCGTGATCGCTCCCCGCCGCGCCCAACTCACGGTCCAGCCACAACTCCCACTCAGCGGTGAAATGTTCCTCGAAGCGCGATCCGTCCTCGTCCGTTTGAAATGTCGGTGTGACCCCGGCTTCGATCGGGTACAGGCGCAAGAGATGCGCGGCAAAACTATGCAAGGTTCCGATCTGCGCCTTCTCGACATCACGGAGTGCGGCATCGGCCCGGGCCACGATCTCATCGGTCGTCCATCCGTATCGCAGGCGCAGGTCAGCGATCGAAACCGTGCCACTGCCAGCCACGGAATTGTCACGGCCTTCCGTATTCACCAGGGAACGAAGCCGCTCCCGTAAACGGAGCTTCATCTCGGCGGCGGCTTTGTTGGTGAAGGTGAGGGCCACGATGCGCGACAGGTCCAACGGGTCGGTCCGTCGCATGAGCAGGTATAACAATCGATTCACCAGCAGCGTGGTCTTCCCGGTTCCCGCCCCGGCGATGACCACGACATTCCGGTCGAACGTGGTGGCAGCTGCTTCTCGTGCCGCCTGGTCTGGAATTGAAGCCGGTTCAGTCACGCGCCACCTTCTGCGATCGCACCTCCCGCAATGTCCTGGACTGTGAGGACCGAGAGGCCCGCCACCAGCTCGGTTGATGGGTCCGGCGACAAGCGGTCGAAAAGTCACAATGGGTACAGTGGGCATCCGGAGCGATGAAATATTGCCCAGCGCGTATGCCGTCGAGCAGCACCTGCATCGTCCGACTCAATATCGGACCGGACGGTCCCTGCCAGGCTGACGCGGCAAAGGCCACACGCTCAACCGCAGGATCGGCATGCGGGAGCAAATAGAGAAACTCGACCTGTTCCGGTAGAGCTTTTTGCCGGTCACCGGACGACCCGGCAGGAGTCATTAAGGCATAGAGCGCGGGCTGCAGTCGTTGAGCACGCACGGCCGCTTGCAGGAGATTGCGATCCTTAGCCTCCACGCGGTCGTTCGCTCGATACTTATAGTCGATAACCCTCACCGCGCCAGACTGTGGATGCCGATCAACCCGGTCCCACCGTCCACGCAGTGGAATCTCCTCGCCTTGCGATCCATCCGGCACACTCCCTATGGCATCCAGTTCGAATTCAGCGGGATGGAATCCTGAGGCCAACGTCGCGTCACGATCGAGGATGATCGTCGCTTCGATCAACCGCCGGACCGATTCCTGTGCCAACTGCCAGGTCAGGGCGTAGCCGGTTCCATGTGTCCTGGCGTACGCGTCAAAGGTCTGCGCGACGGCTCGAGCGACCTCCTCACTGATGGCAGAGGGGGACAATACCGTGACCGGCCAGCCCTGCTGGATCAGCGCCAGATAACAGAGTCGCAACGCGCCATGACAGAGCTGCCCCATTGCCGGAGGGGTCAGTTCCATAGAAGGAGCCTGACGCACCGATTCAAGGTTGAGCACCTGTCTGGAAAAATATTGAAAGGGGCAACGGGCATAGGATTCCAGCGCCGTCGGCGAGAAGCCGCGTTCAGTAACCGCCTTCCAATGGGCGCCTGAATGATCGAGCATCCCGTCGTACGCGCTCAGGGCCGGATGCCCGCTTTCGATGACGCCTTGCGCTCCCAGCCCGTGGGAAAATAACAATCCGTCACGCCCGACTGCCTCCAAGAGCGCCGTCACATCGCAACCCTGCAGTACCGTACTCACGGTGAGCTCCTCCCTCGTCTGCAGTTGCGGCGTGAAGAGCGGAAGATCGACACGGTCCGACCATCGACGCGGAAGGGCGAGGAGAGATGCCGTATCCGACGGATGCGGCACCACCCCGACCGCATCCAAATAACTGGACGGCACCAGCGGGCGACCGGCGGCATCCGCCCGTTGATAGGAGAGATACAATCGTTCCCCTGCCGACGCGCGCAACAGCTCGAACAGCAGGGCCTCCTCTCCATACCCCTGCAGCTTCTGGTCGATCTTGTAGCCCAGGGTTTCGCTCAGGACCAGCCGATGCCGATCACGGAGAAATCCATCCTCATGGATGTATCGGGGAAACAATTTTTCGTTCATTCCGATCAGGAAGAGGGCCCGGAATCCCAGCCCGCGGGCTGCCATCGCATCCAGCACCTGCACGCCCCGGTGAGAAGGGGGGGCCAGGGCGCAGGTCGTTCGCGAGACGATCTCCGCAAACGTGTCTGTCCATTCGTCCCAGGTGATATCGGCGCCGAGCCGGTCGAGCGCATGCAACTCGGCGAAGACTCTGGACAGCGCCTCAGGCACATCCTGGGCATCATCCCCCTGTGCCGTCGCGTCGATGGAGGTGGAAAGCCCGAGGGGAACGGTCAGATGGGTATCGGCGAGAGCGCAGAAGGCATCGGTCAGTGCGCCATATCCGCCCCGATCCGGAAGGTGCTTCAGATCCTCGATCAATGGCGCGAGGCAGTCCCACAGCAGACGCAGTTGCACCCCATCGATCGAGAACGCCTCGAGTTCTTCCGCAACGCTGTCCTCGCCGTCGGTCGCCCAGGAATCCAGACGGCCCAGGTGCGACAACCGTGTCCACTCCTCTTCCCCACGGGTAATTCCGAGCGCCTCCACTGCCACGCGCCAGAGGTCCGGACGGGGCTCAACCCCGTGCATACCCGTCGTGAGGCGGCGATTCCATGGGGAGGTCATCACTTCCAACATGGCCGGTCGATGCAAGCCGTTTTCCTTCAGTCGCGCCAGGTGAAGGAGCGTCTTCACGGATGGTTCCTGTAACAGCGGCACCGTCGCACTGGAGACAAATGGAATGCGATGCTGATCGAAGATGCGTCGCAGGGATGCCTGGTATGGCACGAGGGTACGACCCACCACCCCGATCTCACCGAAGGCATAACCATTGGTCTCTACCAGCGAAAGAATCTGCTTGCAGACCAGCGTCAATTCATCATCGATGCCGGCGGCATTCCGTACTTCAACCGATACATTTCCTTTTCGAGAATCGGGAGCAGAGTCACCGGATGTCATACGCGACCGTTCGCCTGAACCTCCGGCAATCGGATAGAGGTGCCGCTCTAGAAACTGTCGCGCAAAACCATAGGCCGGTTGTTCGCCGAGCGGGAAGTAGACCGTGAGCGGCAGGGACACACTCAAGGCTTCCAGGAGAGTCAGTTGAGTTTGCGTCAGATCGTACGACCCGTAGTACCAGAGGCCGGCGAGGCCACGGAGAAAGGGAGAAGTGGGCACACATTCGGTGACGAGCGCGGTCAAGTCATCCGGAGATCCCACACCTAATGCCGCACTGCCTTCCCGTAGCGCCGCATATAACGTCAATAATCCCTTGAGCTTTTCACTATCTTCCGTCTGGAACTGCCCTTCCTCTACCGCACGTAACGCCAGGGCAGAATCCACCGTGGCATCCTTGAGGTCTCGCAGACTGGCCCACAAAGCCGGCCAGGCGCCGGACGGCAATTGCGGCAAACGAAGTGCCCCGGTCTGCGGTACGTTGCGCTGCGCGAGATGCTGAAGCAGGCGCTCGAAAAACATGTCGGTGACGAGTTCAATCCGTCGCTCTGCGCCGGCGCCCCTCGCAGCAGTGCGACGCTCGCAATCCAACTGTACGGCAAGCTGATGAAAGGAGAGAATGTGGACATTGAGCAGCGCAAGCCCCTGCTTCACGACCAGCAACTGCTTGAGCGAACGACGCAACTGATCCGAGGGCACGACGAGCGCGACGGCGGCCTCAGGATGGCCGGCCTTGAGGGCACGAAGATCGTGAACGAGTTGCGATTCGAGTGTGGGATGGAACTGGCCGGTGACGAGGCGGAGCATGGAGACCGTGGGCCATGAATCGTGAAGCGCGAAGCGGAAGGTCGCAGAGAATGCCTCGCAACCTTCCGCACTTCACGCGTAAAAGGCGAAAATGCCCTTGGTTGCTAGCCGGTTTCCGGACCAAGCAGCTCACCGTTGCAATCGACGCAGGCCCAATCGCCATCGATGAACTTCATCGGGTCCCCGCACGTCCCGCATTCAGGCGGCGGCCCCTTATCGATCATGGGAAGAATCGGCAGTTCGAAATCGTCGTCATCGGGAACGGTCATATCTC
>JAGOJU010000008.1 GCA_017994935.1 Opitutaceae bacterium | reverse complement strand
GTGGTGGCCCCCTCCGCAACCCGACTATGTGCCCCAGGCGATTACCCCGCCATGGGTTGAACTCGTGGCCCGCGAGCTGCCGTCACTTACCGAAACGATTGAGAAGGCATCGCAAATTGTCATGCGGGGAGCGCTCGACGATCCGGCTGCCTTGCGTCTTCCCAAAGCCGGAGACTCCGCCTCGTATCGCTTCGATCACCTGACCCTGCTGAAGCTGCCTACCATCCACATGCAACGGAGCGACGATGCCGGAATGGCGGATTTGCACGCCTATCGTGAAGGCAAGGCCCCGATCACACTTCAGGAATCCCCGGGGCGCAGCCCGTACCTGTTGTTCGATCTTGGCTCCGTGCACAATGCGCATCCGCGCCTGGACATCGAAGGGCCGGCGGGAGCGATCGTCGATGTGCTCAGCACGCCCTACCTGCTGGAGAACACCTTCAATCCGACGGTGCTGAGTTCACTTGCAGCCGATCGCCTCGTGCTTTCCGGACATCGCCAGCAGTGGGAGGCATTCTTCTTCAAGCCGGTCCGCTACCTTGCCCTGGTGGTGCGCGGTGCAGCCGGACCGGTGCGCATCCACTTTGCCGGGATCACCAGCATCGCGTATCCATGGAATCGTTACGGGCACTTTGATACGCCGGAAAACCCATGGATCCAGCGATTCTGGCAGGCGGGAGCCAGGACGATCGACGTCATCACCACGGACGCCTACACCGACAACTACCGCGAGCGTCGGCAATACTCCCAGACGTCGTACTACGCCGCCCGGGGAAACTACGCCGTCTTCGGCGATCCTTACCTGCAGCGTCGCTACCTCCTTCAAAACGCGCAGGAACAGGAGCCCAATGGAGCCCTGGGTGCCTATGCTCCCATGACCGACGGCCGCTTCATGCCGTTTCTCGATGCCCAGTTCTTCTGGATCATGAGCTGGCACGATTACCTTCTTTTCAGCGGCGACAGCGCCACCGCAACCCGGCTGCTGCCGGCTGCACAACGGGCCATGGACAGGCTGGCTGAACTTGCACGTCCTTCAGGCCTGATCACAGATCCTCCATACCCCTACTGGATCGATCACTCCAATCTTGATCGCAGGGGTGCGCATTTTGTGGTCAATGCACTCTACGCCCTTTCGCTTGACGACTTCGCCGAAACGCTGGGGTGGCTGGGGATGCCCGGCGGGGAGTCCTGTCGCAAGGCGGCAGATGAAATCCGAAACCGTCTGCGTGATCAGTTCTGGAATCCTCACCGTGGCCTTTTTGTGGAGGCACTGGTGGAAGGAAAACAGTCGGAACGGATCTCGGAGCACGCCAACGCCATGGCGCTTGCCGCGCACATCGCCACACCCGGGCAGCGGCGAACCATTGTACCAGCAATCCTGAAGCCGGATCCGGACATCGTTCCGGTGACTTCATTGTTTGCCTACTGGACTTTCCGCGCGCTTTGCGTCTCCGGGCACGCTGACGACGCGATGGCGATGCTCGAAAAACGTTTTGCACACCAGCTCAAGGAAGGCAACGGCACCCTCTGGGAAGACTGGCATCTCGATCGAACAACGCGTCGTGGCTTTGAAGAGAAAACCACCCGCGCTGATGCCCAGGGCGAGTGTGGTATCTTTCCGATGGCGATCACCCGCTGGATCGGTGGCGTGGATGCGGTGGCGCCCGGCATGGCTGAAATCCGGATCCACCGTGTACCCACCGCGCTTCGAAATATCTCGACGGTGGTGCCGACTCCCAGGGGAAATCTTCACGTCACCTGGTCGGTGACTGAAAGCGGCGGCAGCCTGTCAACGGTCGTTCCCGACGGCATTCAGGCCAAACTCGACCTGGGCAGCCTGGGCACCGCGGGCACACCCCCATTGACGATCGACGGCAGACCCGTCGACGCCTCAGCCATCACAAGCGCTTGGTACACCCTGCCTGTGGGGACACATCAGCTGACGTTCCGAATCCGTTGAAATCAGGCCGCGGCAACCTCCCTCTTTCCCTCCCCACCTGAAAACCATGAACAACCTGCTTCTACCCCTGCTTCTCGTCATCGTGGCCAGCCTGTTTCTCGGGAGCTTCGGCCTAGGAATGAAATACATGCATCCATTGCCGTGGGAGGCATGGTGGTTGATTCACTCGGTGGTTGGCATGCTCCTGTTTCCGCTGGTCTGGGCAACGCTCGCGGTACCTGACCTGGCCGCCGTCATCGCCTCCGCTCCTGCCGGAGTGAAGGCCACGGCCATGCTTTTTGGCTTCCTCTGGGGCATAGGTGGCATGCTTTTCGGCGTGAGTGTGCGGTATGTGGGCGTGTCGATCACCTATGGCATCGTCATGGGCCTCGCAGGTGCCGCCGGGTCACTGATTCCGCTGGCTCAAATGGAAGGGGCCGCCAGCAATCCGGCGATTCCCTACGTGATCACCGGAGTCCTGGTGATGCTGGCCGGCGTGGCGATTTGCGGCATGGCGGGAGCGAAACGTGAACGCGCGGCGTCCGGCACGCGGGAAAACGCGAGTCAAGGATCGGCAAAGTCGGTCGGGAAGGGACTGGCGATCGCCATTACCTCAGGTGTGCTCTCGTCATTGATCAATATCGGCTTTTCGAGTGCGGCACCTGTCGCCGACGCTGCTGTTCGGGCGGGTGCGGCAACGCGCAATTCCGCGCTCGCCGCATGGGTGGTTGTCCTTCTCGGCGCGACCCTCATGAACGCGGGCTTTGCGATGTTCCGCCTGTGGCGAAACCGGACATGGGGCAGCTTCGCAACACCCGGGAGCGCCAAAGCCTACCGCTGGGCGATCGCCTCCGCCTTGCTTTGGTTTGGCTCCCTTGGCATCTACGGACAAGGTGCGGCCCTCATGGGGAGCATCGGACCGGTCATCGGTTGGCCCATGCTTCTTGGGCTTTCCCTGATCGCCAGCAATGGACTCGGGTTCTGCACGGGCGAATGGAAAAATGCTCCGGGTCCCCTGCGTCTCATGATGGGAGGCATCGTCGTACTGATCGTAGCCTGCGCGATCATAGGTTATGCCAATTTCCTTTCCGCCAAGGCCACGGCGCCCCAGACGGTCCAACTCGATCCCCGCGTGGGCGCGTATACGGCATCCTGAGCCTGGTTGACTGGTTTTCCAACAGCAGCCTCCGCATGAATCTCTACTCGGTCCATATCCTGAAATACGCCGACTGGTTTGCTCCGGGAACTACGGTCTTTGACCATGCTTACGGACGCCACGACCCGGTGAAGATATGCCTGGCCGGGTTCCTAGTCCGCGGCATGGGCCGAACCCTCATGATCGATACTGGCATGGATGGGATTGATGCCACCTACACCACGGCCGACAGGATCAGGTGGAAACATCTTGGTCCCAGCCGAAACACCGCCGATCTTCTCGCAGACTTCGGACTCAATGCCGACGACGTCGACACGGTCGCAATTACCCACCTGCATTTCGACCACTACGTAAACGCTCCGCTCTATCGCCGCGCGCAATTCTTCGTCTCCGCCCAGGAATGGAACTATGTCAGGGATCCCGCAAATCGCCCGGGCTGTCCTGAAGTTGGATTTCCTCGCGGGCCGCTTGACTGGCTGGCGGGTCAGGGAGCCCGGCTTGTCTTAACCAACGATGGACAAGAAATCGCGCCAGGGATCACGATGCACTGGACCGGCGGCCACTCGCCGGGTCACATGGTCGTCAAGGTACCCACCTCTCAGGGCACGGTCATCATCGTGGGAGACGCGTTCTACCTCTACGAGCACCTTGAGAGTGATATCCCCCTCGGCTACCGGACAAACCTTTCGGAGGTGCTCGCGGGCTACCGCTGGCTGAGGCAGCAGGAAGCCATTCTCCTTCCTGCACACGACTATGCCCTCTTCGACCGTCATCCCTCCTTCAAAATCGGCTAATTCATGAAAACCCATATCGGCCCTAGTCGCTTCCCCAAAATGAACCTGATCGTCACTGGCGGTGCCGCCGGACTCGGCAGGGTGATTGCCACGGCGTTTGCGCGCGAGGGTGCCAATGTCTTCATACTCGATCGCGATCCGGCCGATGCCACGATTGACCAGCTCTCCTGCTTCGGGGTGCGCACGGGTTCCTCGAGGTGCGATGTCACCAATGAACACGACGTGGTCGCGGGAGTCCGGGCTGCAGCGGCATGGTGTGATGGCGCCATCGACATTCTCGTCAACAACGCGGGATTCAATGGAGTCTGCCAGTTGGTGAAGGACATGAAGCTGGAGGATTGGAACCGCACGTTTGCGATCAATATCACCGGAACAATGCTGGTCACCCGGGAGGTCCTTCGGCACATGGAAGGCCGGCGATCGGGGCGCATTTGCAATCTCTCGAGCAATGTCGGCCGGCGGGGCCTGCCGTATCGCGGGGATTACGTCTGCACCAAGTGGGCGATGCTTGGTCTCACGCAGACGCTCGCACTCGAACTGGCACCGCTTGGCATCCGGGTGAATGCGGTATGTCCCGGCCCGATCGAAGGCGACCGCATTGAGCAGGTGATGGACATGCACGCAGCAGCGGAGGGCCGCACACGGGCGGAGGTGCGCCTCGATTGGGAGCAGGCCGCCCCGATGGGCCGCTTCGCAAAGCCCGAAGAAGTCGCCGCGCTAATAACGTTCCTCTGCTCCGACGAGAGTTCCTGCATGACCGGGCAGGGACTCAACGCAACCTGCGGCTTCATCATGACGTGAGGGTCCGTGCCCCGCACCAGATGCCGGAAAGACAAGTTTCCCAATCACCCAACAAGATGTCCTCATCCTCCCTGCTCAATCTTGCCCTCTCCTATTGGGACGCCGAAGCCCGGGGCGACCTGCCGGCCGTGCTCGAGCATTTCGATCGAAATGCCGCTTTTACTGCGCCCGGCTTCCAACTTCACGGACGTCAGGAAATCGCGGCCTTCTACAAGAAGATCATGGGGACCTACAAGACCATGCGGATAGAGGCGCGGCGGACAATCGAACATGGGGACGACATCGTCGTCGAGTTCGGATTCCACTTCACGCGTCAGAACGGCACCCCTGGCTATGCGGAAGGCTGCAACGTTTTTACCATCACACAGTCCCAGATCACCCGCCTCCGGGCGTATTTCAATCCCTCAGACTACTGATGAGTGCTCAAATCGAACGGGTCCTGGTCCATGTCGTGCGCGCTCCGCTGGCCGAGCCGTTCGCCTTTTCCCAGGGATGGGTCACTCATCGCAGTTCAGTGCTGGTGGAGGTGCAATCTTCCGAAGGCATTGCAGGATGGGGAGAATGCCTCTGTCACGGATTGCAGTCACCCCAGGTCGCCGCAGAGATCATCCGCAATGCCTACGTGCCACGTTTGCTTGGGCGTTCGCCTCTGGACGCTGAGGTCATCTGGGAGGAACTCTACAATCTCACCCGGCCCTACGGGCAGGGCGGAGCGGTCGTGAACGCCTTGAGCGGCATCGATATCGCCTTGTGGGACCTTCGGGGAAGGATGTCCGGCCTGTCGATCAGCCGCTTGCTCGGCGGACGTTTTCGTGAGCGCGTTGAGCCGTACGTCACCGGTTTCTACCGGCGCAGGCATGCCCGATATCCGGAGGAAGGTGTCGCAGAGGCAAGGCGCCATGTCGCGCAAGGGTTCAAGGCAATGAAGCTGAAGCTGGGCTTCGGTCCCGGCGAGGACATCGAATGTGTAAGGGCGGTGCGTGCGGCGCTCGGATCGGAGATTCGCCTGATGGCGGATGCGAATTGCGCCTATGCCGTTCCCGTGGCGCGCGACATCCTGCAGCAGACCGCTGACTGCCGGCTGCATTTCTTTGAGGAACCTCTCAATCCGGAGGATATCGAGGGCTATCGATTGCTTCGTAGTCTCGGAATCACCAGCCTGGCTGCCGGAGAAGGCCTGCTTGGGAAACATGCCTGCTGCCGCTGGATCAGCACGGGGGCACTCGACATTCTTCAACCGGACATATGTTCCTCAGGCGGCTTTACCGAACTGAAGAAGATTGTGGCGCTTTGCCAGTGCTGGAACACCCGTCTCGTCCCTCATGTGTGGGGCTCCGGCATCTGTCTGGCCGCTTCGCTGCAGCTGCTTGCCGTATTGCCGCCGGGCTCATTGTGCCTGAATCCCGTCGAGCCCATGCTCGAATATGACTGTTCGGACCATCCGTTTCGCTCGGCGCTGGTCTTCGACGCACTTTCCCTGGGATCCGACGGATGGATGGCAATACCGGACCGTCCCGGCCTCGGCATTGAGGTGAATCCCGAAATCATCCGGAAGTATTCCATTTGAGCCACCCCGACGGATCCGGTTGCCAATTGGAGGTCGTTCCCTTCCGTCTTTCAATGTGGCAAAGATCCAGTCCGTAACCATCGCCGACCTGGCGCACAGGCTGGGCGTCTGCCCTGCCACGGTTTCCCTTGCGCTGCGGAATCACGCCAGCATTTCCATTGCGACTCGGCGACGGATCAGCGCAATGGCCGCCAAACTTGGCTATCGCCCCCATCCCGCGGTCGCTTCGCTGATGGCCCGCATCCGGTCGAACCGCTCTGCCAAGCTCAAACCCGTCATCGCGGGCATCACGACATGGCCTTCTGAGGTTGCGAAGCGGGACCCCACCCGGCTGAGGTTCTTCAAGGGAGCAGCCGTTCGGGCCTTTGAGCTCGGTTACACACTGGAGGAATTCCCTGCGACGGCACCAGGGCTCACGATTCCCCGGATTGACGGAGTTCTGCACGCACGAAGCATCCAGGGTCTCCTGATATTTCCGGTGGAGGCAATGATTGATCTCCGCTTTTCGTGGGAGCGGTTCGCCTGCGCCACGATTGGTTACACCTTCGATCTCGCACCCATCCACCGGGCGACTCCGGCCTACTTTGAGAATGTGGTCCTCGCGCTCAAGGAATTGCAGCAGCGCGGATATCGGCGCGTGGGACTGGTCAACACCCCCGCGCTGCGCGAGCGCCTCTTGAGGAGCTGGCAGGGCGCATTCTCCGCGTGGCACTCCGAATCCGGACGTTCCGCGTCGTCGGCAATCCTTGAGATCGATTCCGACAATGAATCGAAATTCCGGACATGGATGAAACGCTATCGCCCCGACGCCATTCTCTTTGGAGGGATTCCGGTCTACGCCTGGATAAAGGCAATGGGCCTGTCGGTGCCCCGCGATATCGGCCTGGTAGCACTTTGCGTCGCGGGCATGCCTCAGGATGTCCGCCTGACCCAGGTGGTGGAAAAACCCGAGGTCGTAGGCGCAGCTGCGATCGATCTGGTTGTCGAGCAACTCCAGCGCAACGAGTGCGGCATTCCAAAGGACCCCAAGGAGGTCTTCATCACCGGAGATTGGATCGATGGCGCCAGCGTAAACTCACCATGAGGACCCGGCTCGAAGCCTGATTCAGGTCGTTATTTCCGTCGGATCGGTCACCCGGCTGGTCAGTTGCGTCAGTTCCTGGAGCGACGTGAAATGCTGGCTGAGATCGAAGTCACCCCCGAGTCCTCCAACAAGCTTGTCGAAGAGATCGCGCTTCGAGGCCTTGAGAACCTCGATGCGTTCCTCGATCGTTCCACCCGTCACCATGCGGTATACGAACACGGTGCTCTTTTGACCGATGCGGTGAACGCGGTCCACCGCCTGTGCTTCCACCGCAGGGTTCCACCACGGGTCCAGCAGGAAGACGTAGTCGGCGGCATGCAGGGTTATCCCCGTGCCTGCAGCCTTGAGTGAAACGAGCATTGCCGCTGATCCAGCCGCATTCTGGAAACCCTGCACGGGTTTCTGGCGATCGATCGTCATGCCGGTCAGTTCGTAGCGGGGAAGATCCGGAAAGCTTTGCGCAAGCGCCAGCTTCACACGGTCCAGCAGCATCACGAATTGCGAGAAGATGACCACCTTGTGGCCGTTGCTCACGATCTCGGAGAGTTTCTCGACAAGCAGGTTGATCTTTCCCGAATCCGAGAGCGGCGCCCGAAGCCATGGCAGCATGTTCGGATCGCAGCACACCTGCCGCAAGCGCGTGAGCAATGCGAGAAATCCAAAACTCTTCTCGCGAATCGCCGCGCCGACATCATCGCCCAGGCGCTGAAGTCCCTCCGTGCAGATCCGCGCATACTCGGCACGCTGCACATCGGTCATGGGACATATCAGCTCCATCTCGACCTTGGGCGGGAGCTCGGTCGCCACCTCATCCTTTGTGCGACGCAGGATGAACGGCGCCAGTTGCGCCCGAAGCCGCTCGAGCGTGGCCACCCGATCCGCACCAAGCGCCGCTTCAAATCCCGCACGCGAACCCAGCAGGCCCGGGAGCAGAAACCGGAATATGCTCCACAGATCCAGCTGACGGTTCTCGAGCGGCGTCCCCGTGAGGACGATCCGGTGTGTCGCGCGGATTGCAAAACACGTCTGTGTCACCTTGGCATCCGGATTCTTGATGAACTGTCCCTCGTCCAGCACCGCGTAGGCAAAATCGACCGAATCCAGCAGCGCGCGATGTTTGCGAAGCTGCGTGTAGCTCGCCAGCCAGAGCACCGGTTCCTTGCGGGTCGTGAAGTCGTGATTCGTCTTCAGGACCTCGATCGCGAGTGAAGGGAAGAAACGCGCCACTTCCTCCCTCCAGACGGGAACGACACTTGCCGGGCAGACAATCAGGCTCGGCCGGTCAGCCAGGCTGCGGGTGGTGAGCAGCGTGAGGATCTGAACCGTCTTGCCCAGGCCCATCTCGTCCGCGAGCAGGCCGTGACACCCGGTCTCGCACAGGTGCGAGAGCCATTCAACGCCCCGCTTCTGGTAAGGCCGCAACCACGCTGGCAGCGGCTTTGATTCGGCAACGGGAGAGAGGACCCGCTGCCGCCATGCTTCAAGCTCGGGCGATATCGTGAGCTTGATTCTCGAATCGTTGAAGAGCGAAAAGATCAGGTAGGGCGAGAGCACGCCATCCGTCTGGAAGTCGGCGACGTTTTTCTGCCAGGCGTTCACTGTTGCCAGCTTCTCCGTTGGCAGTACGACGATTCCCAGGCTGGGCAGAATCATCGGACTCGTGCCTCCCTTCGTCACCGCAGCAACTTCCTCCTCCGTCAGCAATCGTTCACCCGCGCGGAATATCCAGCGGAGGTCCAGGCTGCCCGCTCCTGCCCCCTTGCCGCCGCGCCGTTCGGCGACGGCTCCAATGTCGATCGAAACGGGCCCCTGCAGGAGCCTTAGCGCCGCGTCATCCAGCTCGACGCCAAACAGTCGCTTCCAAGCCGGAAGCGTGACTTTGAGAAAATTCGGAATCTCCACCACGGAGGAGAGCGTGTACTCGCCACTCCCTGCATTGTAGGCGAAGTGAGCCTTTCGGGCATAGGCAGCGAGTCCGATCAACTTCGCCCTCTCGCTGGACGTGAAAAAGCCGGCGCCGCTCGCATGGGTGGCGGTGCCGTGGGCTGCAATCCTTGACTTGTCGCCATTGAGCCAGAAAGCCCGAAAAACGAGCCCCTCGCTTCGCGTCTGAAAGACCAGGAGGAGAGGACGGGCAGGCCCTCCATTGACGGACCCTTGGGGGCGGGAGGGCGCCACTGCCGAAGTCCCAGGGCGAGCAATACCCGCACCGGGCGCCGCAGACTGGCCGCTGCGCACCGCATCGGAGGCGACACTCGCAGCGAGGTTTCCATTGGGGTCAGCTCCATGCCCGTTCAATTCAGCCTTCTCCGGGTGTGCCTGCTCCTCCACGCCCCCGGCTGCGGCCGGCGCTTCGAGATTCGACTGCCCCGTCGTCGGCGCAGCGGGAACGGATGAAACGGACTCGGCGTCGGCAAATGCCCGTTCGCCCGGCAGGGGCGAAATCTCGTCCGCGACCAATTCCTCAATCTCGTGAATACCCGCAACTGCAAGGGCCCTGGCCACATCGATATCCGTCGAGGACGACCTCACGCTCAGCCCGTCCGAACGCCACTCGATGACCGCATATTCATCTCTCTTCTCGACCCGTCGGTGCACAATTGCGTCTTTGTCCGTGATTTCCAGTTCCCGGACCTCACCGTGACGGTAGATTCGTGCACCCTCATCGAGCTGACGGGGTGAGAACGTCGATTCCCATTCGTTCGAAAGCTTTTCAAACCAATACTCGACCGAACGGGGGGTATAGATTCGCTTGGGACCGTGGGTTTGCATCCAGCTAAAAGGATCCGTTTTAGATCGGATCATTCGCCCCGCAACCCAAATTTGCATTCAGAAAAGCCAACTGTCGGCAAAGATCCATGACTGAGCACAGCGTCAGTACAAATCCATCACGCTTAAATCAGCGCTCCCGTCCCGATTTGCGCGCACCGCATTGGGATGCGTTTGCGGCGCGCAAAACCACTCCTCCGACGAAATGGATGCAAAGATGCTTTCTTGAACCGATCGCAAGGAGCCGCGAGATCAGGAAACCTGCCGCATCAGGAAGGCAAACGTGCGATCCAGGGCACCGAGATTCGCGCGATGCCAGCCCCTGGCAGCCTCCGCCATTTCCTCTCTGCTGCGAAGATCGCCCGACAGAGAAATCACGGCGTCCACCAATTCCGCGCGATCCGCCACGGTCCGGGCGGCATGGCAATTCACGAGGTCTCCTGCGATGGGAAGGAAATTGCTCATCCCGGGACCGAACAGCAGGGGCTTCCCCATCGCGGCCGCCTCGATCGGAGTCTGCCCCTCCTTGTGGGGTGGAAGGCTCTTGCCCACAAAAACGAGATCGGCCACGGCCGTCAGCCGTCGCAACTCGCCCGTGGTATCCGCAAAATGGATATCGACCTCCCCGCTGCAGTGCCCCTTTGACCTCACATGATATCGGAATCCCGACCGTTCGAGTTCGGGAATGATCTCCCCCCGTCGTTCAGCGTGGCGCGGGACAAGCAGCAGGCGACTCGGCACTCCCTGTTCCCGCATACCTTTGAGTGCTTCAACAAGCGCTCGTTCCTCCCCCGGCCATGTCGATGAGCCCAGCAGGACAAAATCGCCCTTCGGAAATCCCAGCGAGGAACGCAGCTTCTCGATCTCTTCCGGAAGCAACGAAGGCAGCGTGAAATCCAATTTGAGATTCCCTGTTGTTGTCACTTGATCCGGACGGAATCCGACGTCGCAGAATCGTCGACGGTCCTGCTCGGAGCCGGCAAGGATCTGACTGACATGCCCGAAGTATGATTGGATCAGAGGCCTGATCCGGCGCATGCGTCGATGGCTCCGATCGCTGAGGCGCCCGTTGACTGAGAACACGGGCACACCGCGCCGCCGAGCCTGTGCGAAGTGCTCGGGCCACCATTCCCCTTCGGTGAGCACGACGATGTCCGGCTCCAGGTTTCTCCACGTGCGTGCAGAGAAGAACCACGCATCGATGGGAAAGTAACCGATCGCCAGGACAAGCCGCCCGTACCGCTCCTCCGCCAGCCTGAAGCCCGTGCTCGTTGTCGTTGTTAGAACAATTTCAATCGAGTGCTCCCCTGCCATCCGCTCCAGCAGCGGACCGATCGCAAGCAACTCACCCACACTCACGGCCTGGATCCAGATTCTTTTTACACCAGTCCTCTTGGGCTGGCAGCGTTTCATCCCACCGAATCGATCTGCGAAATGACGCCCATAACACCCCCGCTTGCGCATCCTCCGCAGATAGTAGGGAGAGGCAACGATCAGGACGGGAAGAAAGATAAGCCGGTACAGCCAAAGCATCGTCAGTGTGTCGCAAGAATTTGCCCAGACGCTTGCCGGGAGATTCCCTTCACGCCAGACGATTCCAGTGGTCGCAGGGCGCCGGGACTCCATTGGCCCGGATTCATGGGTATTCCACCTGCCGCGTTTCGACTTGAGGCACATCCCGATCCCTCCAACCATGTCAGTGTCTATGATCTACCTGCTCGGCGGTTCAGGATATGTCGGCCATGCCTATCAGCAGCTGCTTTCACGCAAAGGTATTCCCTTTCGAAACCTGCGTCGCAGCGAACTGGATTATGCAAATCCCGTCACGTTGACCGCCGCGCTCAAGGCGGACCGTCCGGAATTTCTGATCAACGCAGCCGGTTACACCGGAAAGCCAAACGTGGATGCGTGCGAATTGCACAAGGCCGATTGCCTCCAGGGAAATGCCGTTCTGCCGGGTGCGATCGCCTCCGCGTGTGAGGCCGCCGGCATACCATGGGGACATGTGTCGAGCGGATGCATCTACACGGGCGCCCGCCCTGACGGCACTCCTTTCACGGAATCCGACGCCCCCAATTTTACGTTCCGCCAGAACAACTGCTCCTTCTATAGCGGTACCAAGGCGCTCGGCGAAGAGGTGCTCGAGGGGCATCCCGAAGTCTACGTCTGGCGCCTGCGCATTCCTTTCGACAATATCGACAGTCCACGCAACTACCTCACGAAACTGATGCGCTACAACCGACTCCTCGAGGCCACCAACTCGATTTCCCAGCTGCATGAATTCGTAGCGTCCACCTTCGCCTGCTGGGAAAAACGCGTTCCTTTCGGCATCTACAACGTCACCAATCCGGGTGAAATAACAACCCGTGAAGTGGTCGGGCTTATCCGCAGGAGTGGAGTCAGCGGGAAGGACTTTCAGTTCTTCAGGGACGAAGGCGAATTCATGCAAACCGCCGCAAAGACTCCGCGGAGCAACTGCGTGATGTCATCGGCCAAGCTCGCTTCCGTCGGCATTCAACTCACCGAAGTCCGTGAGGCGATCTCGCGTGACCTTCGCACCTGGAGGGCAGCCACGTGAATCAGGGCGTGAACGTTCTCGTAACCGGAGGCTGCGGATTCATCGGCAGCAATTTCATCCGCCAGCGATTGGGCGAAAGCGGGTCCGCGATTGCCCGCCTGGTCAATCTCGACGCCCTGACCTACGCGGGCAACCCCGCGAACCTTGCGGATTACGCGGGCGACCCCCGCTACGTGTTTGTCCATGGCGACATCGGCGATGAGGCGCTCACCTCAAGCCTTCTCAAGGAGCATGCGATCGACGCGATCCTGAATTTTGCCGCGGAGAGCCACGTCGACCGCTCGATCGATTCGCCGGAGCCGTTTGTGCAGACCAACGTGCTGGGAACGCTTCGCCTGCTGAATTCGGCCCGCCGGTACTGGAGCGCCCTGCCCGCTGCAAGGAAGGAGACCTTTCGATTCCTTCACGTCTCGACCGACGAGGTTTACGGCACCCTCAAGCCTGGCGACGCCCCCTGGAACGAGGAGTGTCCCTATGAACCAAACTCGCCCTACGCCGCGTCAAAGGCGTCCAGCGACCATCTGGTGAGATCCTTTCAGCACACCTATCATCTGCCCACCCTCACAACCAACTGCTCGAACAACTACGGGCCCTTCCATTTTCCGGAGAAGCTGATCCCGCTGATGATCCTCAATGCGCTCGAGGGGAAATCGCTGCCCGTCTATGGTGATGGCCAGCAGATCCGCGATTGGCTGTATGTTGAGGATCACGCCACCGCGATATGGCTCGTGCTCCAGAAGGGGCGTGTGGGCGAGACCTACAATGTGGGCGGATTGAATGAGCGCCCCAACCTGGAGATCGTGAAGCGCATCTGCGCGTTGCTCGACCGGAAAAGCCCGCGGACCGACGGCAAGTCCTACGCGACGCAGATCGCCTACGTTGCAGACCGTCCGGGACACGACCGCCGCTATGCCATCGACAGCACCAAGATTCGCAAGGAGCTCGGCTGGGTTCCAAGGGAGAACTTTGACACGGGGATCGAAAAAACCGTCGACTGGTACCTGACACATCGCGAGTGGGCCGCAGACATCACACGCATAAGCTACCAGCGGCAGAGACTCGGCACCGCCTCCTGAGGATCTCCTGTGACAACCTTCTCTCCCTCCCCCTCCACACCACGGCGCGGCATTGTCCTCGCCGGCGGTTCGGGAACCCGGCTCTTTCCACTCACCATCGCGGTATCCAAACAGTTGATGCCGGTGTACGACAAGCCGATGATCTACTATCCGCTCTCGGTGCTGATGCTTGCCGGCATCCGGGAGATCCTGATCATCTCGACCCCGCAGGACCTTCCCCTGTTCAGGCGGCTGCTCGGCGATGGTTCACAGTTCGGCATTTCACTCAGCTACGCGGAGCAACCGAGCCCGGATGGACTGGCCCAGGCATTCGTCATCGCCTCGGACGCAGGGTTTCTCGACGGGAACACGCCGTCCGCCCTTGTTTTGGGGGACAATCTTTTCTACGGACACGATTTCCAGCGTTCCGTCCAGGCCGCAACCACTCGCAGCCAGGGCGCGACGGTCTTCGGGTATCATGTTTCGAATCCCTCTGCCTATGGCGTGGTGGAATTCGCCCCCGATGGACGCGTGCTCTCGCTCGAGGAGAAACCGGCCAAGCCAAAATCGAACTTTGCGGTCCCGGGACTCTATTTCTACGATCAGTCCGTGGTCGGTCTTGCGCGTGCCCTCAAGCCTTCAGCGCGCGGAGAACTCGAGATCACCGACTTGAATCGCCGCTATCTCGAACAGGGCAACCTGCAGGTGGAGATCCTCGGACGAGGCACGGCATGGCTCGACACCGGCACCCACGATTCACTCCTCGATGCGGCGCAATTTGTCCACGTCATCGAAAATCGACAGGGCCTCAAGATAGCCTGTCTCGAGGAAATCGGCTGGCGTCAGGGCTGGCTGGATCGCCCCGCCCTTGACGGACAGATCAAACGTCTCGGAAAATCCGGCTACGGCGAGTACCTTCGCAGGCTCCTCGCCTGAGCACCTGCCCTGTCTGCCGATGCCTGCGACTTCCTCGTTGTCGGCGGCACCAAGGGTTTCGTTCGTCGTCCCTCTGTACAATTGCCTGTCCCTGACGCAGGCAATGCTGGCGAGCCTGCGCGCCACCCTTCCGACCGGCCTGGATTGGGAACTCGTCTTCGTCGACGACGGAAGCACCGATGGAACCCCCGCCTGGCTGGCATCACTCACCGACGCCAACATCCGATCGGCTCGAAACCCCTGCAACGAGGGCTTCGCCGTGGCAGTCAATCGAGGAGTCGAAATGTCCCGGGGTGAACTCATCGTGCTTCTCAACAATGATCTCGTGCTCACGAAGCACTGGCTCGAACCGATGCTCGCAGTGCATCGCCGGTTGGGCTCCAATGCAGGAGCGATTGGGAATTGCCAGAGGTCGGTCAGCACCGGCCTGCTGGATCACGCCGGAATCTGCATCAATCTGCACGGCAAACCCGAGCACATTCGTGAGCGCTGGCGTGGCTCTCCGCTGGACCGCGTCCGTGGCTACCGGAGGGTCGATGCAACCACAGGAGCATGTCTTCTGATCTCACGGCGACTTTGGATGGAGCTGAACGGTTTCGACACCCGGTTCATCAATGGCTGCGAGGACGTCGACCTTTGTTTTCGCGCGCTTGCCGCCCGAAAGATCAATGCAATCGCGCTTCGGAGCACAATCGCACATCACGTGAGCAGTTCTCCGGGACGCAAGCTGCTCGATGAGGCAAACACCTTTCGTCTCACGCTGAAATGGCGGGACACCCTGGCGATTCTCGCTTCACGCCACTGGTGCTGGGATTTTCTCGCGCGCGAATGGACTCACCCGAGAAGCCCCAAAGGCGCACTACAGGCCGCCTCCGCACTCGCGTTCGGCCTGCATCTCCGAACTCAGCCCCCTGCATTGGCGCTGGACGGCATGTCAGGCGCAATCGACCACGAACTCGCACGCTGGCGCGCCCTTGGCCTCGACGGGTAGCCCGTTCGGGCGCATTCACCGGAGTGGTAGTCTCCGATCAGCGCGCCGTTTCCCGAGCCTTGCTGCCTGGCCCCTGGATTGATTTGCGGCCATCATCCCGATTTGTCGTTCGAGGCCACCCTGCTGCATTTCAATTTTTCGTGTCCTGTCGCTTTGCCAGACCTTCAAGGTAGGCAATCACGTCCGTGTTCTTGTACTCCCGCGCAATATCCAATGCGGTTACGCCGGGCTTGGATCGAATCGCCGGATTCGTTCCCCGATCGACGAGCAGTTTCGCGAGCGCCACGCTGCCGCTGGCAGCCGCCTCGTGCAGCGGCGTTCCGCCGAGTTCACTCAGAATGTTCGGGTCTGTTGGCGCATCGAGAAGCAGGCGGGCGATTTCAATCTGGTTCTTCGCCGCAGCATGATGCAACGGCGTCCATCCCCTGCCATCGCGCACCGTCGGATCCGCCCCGGCCTTTAGCAGCATCCGAAAAATTCCGACATCACCACGCTCAACCGCAAGATGCAGCGGTGAACGTCCGGAGGAGTCGGGGGTCAACGGGCTCGCCCCGGCATCCAGAAGGAGCGCAACCAGGTCGGGTTTGCGGCGCAGGATCGCCTGATGAAGGGGCTTCATTTTCGAACCGGCGGCTCCGAGCACACGCCGGGGATCCCACGCAAGATGCCGTTTCACGTCGTCGGCGTCGCCTCGAGCGATGGCCTCGTCCAGCGTCGCATAGACGGGCTCGGCAGGCGCTGTCGAGGCGACACCGCCGGCCGGCACATCGAGCCCGCAGCACCAGACGAGCGCGTTCAGGACCAGGCGACGGAAATCGTCATTGTACCAGTTCCGATGAAAATGCCCGCCGGTAAAGCCGAAGCCTCGCGCGCCGCGCGCCGTCGTATAGGTCCAGGCAAGCAGCTGGGGCTCCTTCCGCTCGAGCGCGAGCCGGACCATGGGATTCCCGGAACGCGGGCCGTCCTGCCCTAGCGATTCCACGGGAGGGACTGCGCTCAACAGCGACAACGGAAATGGCGGGCGATCCCGCAGGCGAAGATGATAGTACCATTCGTCCTCCACGTTCAGCGTAGCAACGCCGCGCGCGGCAACGTTCGCCCTGTCCGGCGCGCCCTTCAATATCCAGATCGGATTGACGGACCAATTCACCTCGAAACACGCACCTGTCGCATCGAGCAGCAGTGCACGCAGTTCCGGATCGTCCGCCGGCGGCTCAAGCGCAAAATGCAGGACTGCAAGCGCCTTTCCGCGTTCCATCCGGGCGCGCAGCCAGCCGCCCTTTCCGCGAGCGACATGCCTCTCAAGGCCGTCCGAATAGAGGACTATGAGGTCCGCCCGTTCCAGCGCCGCAATGTCGCCCGGCCACCCGGGTGAAACCTCAGCCGCAACCCCCAGGCCGCTGGCGTTCAGCGCGTTTGCAAGGAGCCCGGATCCTGCGGGAAACTCATGGGCCCCTGGTGCATGGCTTTTCTCGCCAGCGACAAAGAGGATTCGTTTGGCTGCACCCTCTGTTCCGCGCGCGTGGCCTGTCAGAGCCCCGGCGCACGCCAGGAGGAGGCAGCCGATCCAACGGAAAACCTGCATCGCGATTCGGGAGAAGGGACCTGCGCCAGGTTCAGGCGAGCGTGAAGGAAGGCAGCTTCACGATCCTGCCGCCCGCAAGGGCCGAGTCGTGGGCGCAGAGGCCGACGCAGGTCCAATTGGCCGACTTGACGGCATTGGGATAGGGATCCCGCCCTTCGACAAGCGCGCTGAGAAACTCGTGCACGAGATGCGGGTGTGAACCCCCGTGCCCCGCCCCTTGTGTGAAACTGAGGTGCGTCTTCTTGTCCAGGTCGTAGACGCCCTTGGTAGTGAATTTTCTGATACCGGCCGGCAGCCGCCTGGCGAAGTCGGGGACCTGGATCTTCTTCGGGATCTTGTGCTCCGGCCGCTTCGCCGTGTGGAGCACATGCGGCTCGTTCTCAACCAGCGTCCACTCAAACGACTGTTTTGAGCCGTAGACATCGATGCTCTCGCGATACTGACGGGCCGTGTCAAAAAGCGACCGGATGATGCGCGCGGTGAGATCGGAGTCCTTGAACTTGATGTGTGCCGTCTCCACCGCGAACGGGGAGTTATAGTGCTTGATAAGCTCCGGGCGTATCGTGCCGGAACCGAAACAGGACACATATTCCGCCTGCGCATCGGTGAGCGCAAGCATCGGGCCGACACAATGCGTCGCATACCACATCGGAGGAAGACCGGGCCAGTAGTTCGGCCATCCGTCCATGTCCTGCTGGTGGCTCGCCTGCAGGAACTGGACCTTGCCCAGCTCCCCGCGATCATACTTCTCCTTGATGAACAGGAATTCACGGGCGTAGACGACCGTCTCCATCATCATGTAGCTCAGGCCCGTCTTGCGGCACAGTTCGACGATCTTGCGACAGTCCGCGATCGAAGTCGCCATGGGCACGGTGCAGGCAACGTGTTTTCCCGCCTTCAAGGCCTTGAGCGTCTGCGCGGCATGGTCGGGAATCGGGGTATTGATGTGAACGGCGTCAATCTCGGGATCCTTCAGCAGTTCATCGTAGTCGGCATAGCCCTTGCTGATGCCGAAGGCACCCTGGATCGTGGCCAGCTTTCGGGGATCCCGCTGGCACACTGCGATCAGGTTTGCATGGGGATGCGCCTGATAGATGGGAATGAATTCCGCCCCGAAACCGAGGCCGACGATCGCGATATTGATTTTCTTGGGCATGGGAAAGGGATCAGGCATATTCGGACCATCCGTAAAGCGCGGAAACCACCGCTCGCCGGAGGAACCGATAGCAAATCCGCCCTGTTGGCAAGCAGCCGGATGGGTCCCGGGGATGCCTTTCGGAAGCCTTCCACCTTGGATTGACGCGCAACCACAAATACACAGCCTGCAGTCTGTCGCGATGCACCGCATCGCCCGGTCAATCAAGCCGCCCCCAACACGTTCCCAAGAGCTGGAAATCCGCACCATGACGACGCTTGCCACTCCCCTCAACCGCCGCGACTTCCTCAGGTTCTCAAGTTTTGCCGGAGGTGGCCTGATGCTCGGGACCTGCCTTCGGTTCACGGAAGACGCGTTCGCCGACGAATCTGCAGTGGTCGCCAAGTCCGTCCCGGAGGGAGGCGCATCCCTCAATGCCTTCGTGCGCATCGCAACCGATGGCAGCATCTTTATTGCTGCGCATTCTCCCGAAGGGGGACAAGGGGTGCGAACTTCCCTTCCCATGCTGGTTGCCGAGGAACTCGAAGTCGACTGGAAGGATATCACCGTGGAACTCGTTCCGCTGGATCCGATCTACGGGACCCAGGTCGCCGGTGGCAGCATGGCGACGCCCAGAAACTACACTCCACTCCGCCAGGTCGGGGCTTCCGCGCGCATCATGCTTGTCCAGGCAGCCGCCCATCGGTGGGGCGTCGAGGCGGGCGCATGCCATGCGTCCGGAGGGAAAGTGTTTCACGCGGCGTCAGGGCGCAGCGCGAATTACGGAGAACTCGCGGCCGATGCGGCGGAGCTTCCCGTACCGGATCCGAAGACTTTTCGCCTCAAGGACGCCAAGGATTTCAGGATCATAGGTCAGAGGATCAGCGGCGTCGACAATCCGGCCATCGTCACCGGCAAACCCCTGTTCGGCATCGACCAGGTTTTGCCCGGAATGCTCCACGCCGTTTACGAAAAGTGTCCCGTCTTCGGAGGCAGGGTCGTCGATGCCAATCTTGCGGAGATCAAGGCGCTGCCCGGGGTGAAAGACGCCTTCATCATAGAGGGCACCTCGAACCTGAACGGTCTCATGCCAGGCGTCGCCATCCTCGCCAACTCGACATGGGCTGCCTTCAGCGCCCGGCGGCAATTGAAGGTCAGATGGAACGAAGGACCCCACGCAAACGACAGCTGGGAATCCTACCTTGCAACTGCCGGAAAACTTGCAGCGGCCGCAGGTGAGCATGTGCTCCGCCAAGACGGTGACGTCGCCCAGGCGCTGCACACCGCAACGCGAAAGATCGAAGCCCGCTACGAGTATCCTTTTATTTCCCATGCCAACTTCGAGCCGCAGAACTGCACGGCCCACTTCAAGGATGGCGTGATGGAACTCTGGGCGCCGACCCAGCGGCCCGCCGGTGGACAGGATCTGATCAGTTCCGTCCTCAATCTGCCGAAGGATCGAATCAAGGTGAACATCACCCGCATCGGCGGAGGTTTCGGCCGGCGCCTGAGCAGCGATTTCATGGTCGAGGCAGCAGCCATCGCCCATCGGGTGAACGCACCAATCAAGCTGACCTGGTCGCGCGAGGATGATCTCCGCCATGACCACTACCGTCCCGGGGGCATCCACCACCTGAAAGGCGGCGTCGATGCGCAGGGCAACCTCATCGCGTGGCAGAATCATTTCATCACTTTCGGCAATGCCAAAGGCAAGGCCCCAGGCTCCGGTGGCGGCCTGTCTCCAGATGAATTCCCCGCGCGCTTCCTTCCCAACTACCGGGCGGAGCAATCCATGATTGTCACGCACATCCCGATGGGGCCCTGGCGCGCCCCCGGGAGCTGCGTGTTCGCATGGGTTATTCAGAGTTTCATCGATGAGCTTGCCTTCGCCGCTGGCAGGGACCCGCTCGAAGTGCGGCTCTCGCTGTTGAAGGATCGCGGCATGGTCACCACGCCTGGGGAACGCCCCAACGGCTACGACGCGGCCCGGATGCACGCGGTCGTAAAACTTGCCGCAGAAAAGGCGGGATGGGGCAGAAAATTGCCGCGAGGCCGGGGCCAGGGCATCGCCTTCCACTTCAGCCATCGCGGGTACTTCGCAAACGTCGCCGAGGTGAACGTCTCCAGGGAGGGTGTTCTCAAGGTGGAGCGCGTGACCGTGGCAGGCGATGTGGGTTCCCAGATCGTCAATCCAAGCGGCGCCGAAAACCAGGTCGCCGGCTCCGTCGTCGACGGCCTGAGCGCCGCGGCCCTCCAGGAGATCTCCATCGCGAAAGGCCGTGTCCTGACTGAGAACTTCAACGAGTACCAACTCCTGCGCATCACGGACGCGCCGCACGTCGAGGTGCATTTCAATCTGACCGACAATCCGCCCACCGGCCTCGGCGAACCCGCCCTGCCCCCACTGGCTCCTGCCGTTGCGAATGCCATCTTTGCAGCGACAGGAAAGCGGATCCGGACTCTCCCGTTCTCAAAGACGGACCTGAGCTGGTCCTGACCCCGCCAAGCTCGCCCGCTTCCGTTCGCGGAAGCGGTTGGCCCTGTTGTCTCGAATTTCTCCCCAACAAAAACATACCATGTCCCCATTCACCGCAGAAATGCTGGGTACCGCCCTGCTTGTCATACTCGGAGACGGCGCCGTCGCCAACGTTCTCCTAGGAAAAACCAAAGGCAACAACTCAGGCTGGATCGTCGTCACCACCGGCTGGGCGTTGGCTGTCACGCTCGCCGTCTATGCAGTCAATTCCTTCAGCGGCGCGCACATCAATCCGGCGGTCACCATAGGCCTCGCCTCGATTGGAAAGTTAGCCTGGAGTGCCGTCCCCGCCTATCTTGCCGCGCAGATGCTCGGAGCCATTCTTGGTGCCGTCGTGGTCTGGCTTGCCTATCTGCCGCACTGGCGCGCAACCGTCGACCAGGGAGCCAAACTCGCTGTGTTCTCCACGGGTCCGGCAATCCGAAGTCCCATCGCCAATCTCCTCTGCGAAATCATCGGCACAGCTGTCCTCGTGGGCGGGATGCTTGCGATTCTACGGCCCGAGAATCTCCTTCCAAACAGCGGCTTCGACAAGGGTTTCGCGCCGCTCCTCGTCGGGCTGCTCGTTTGGTCCATTGGCATTTCCCTGGGAGGACCGACCGGCTATGCGATAAACCCCGCGCGCGACCTCGGCCCCCGGATTGCACACGCCATTCTTCCCATCCCCGGAAAGGGTGGCAGCGATTGGGGCTACGCCTGGATACCCGTTGCGGGACCGATCATCGGCGGCGTGCTTGGCGCGATGTTCTACAACCTCTGCTGGTGAACCTCCTCCTCCATGAAATTCATCCTCGCCCTCGACCAGGGCACGACCAGTTCCCGCGCCATCGTTTTTGATCAGGCCGGAGGGATTGTCGCTTTGGCACAGCGGGAATTCCGCCAGATTTTTCCCCGGCCAGGCTGGGTCGAGCACGATGCCGGCGAAATCTGGGCCACGCAATCCGGTGTCGCCACAGATGCGCTGCGCAAGGCCGGACTCTCCGCGACCGACATCGCAGCCATCGGTATCACCAACCAGCGGGAAACCACCGTGGTGTGGGACCGCAAGACCGGGGCGCCCTTGTGCAACGCGATCGTCTGGCAGGACCGTCGCACGGCGGCCGTGTGCGATCGGTTGAAGAAGTCGGGCAAGGCGGCGCTGATCCGTCGCAAGACCGGACTCGTGGTCGACGCCTATTTCTCCGGCACAAAACTTGCCTGGATCCTGAAGAACACGCCCGGTGCGATGGCCCGTGCACGGGCCGGTGAACTTGCTTTCGGCACCATCGACTCCTGGCTCGTGTGGAATCTCACCGGCGGGCGCGTCCATGTGACCGACGTCTCAAACGCCTCGCGCACGATGCTCTTCAACCTGAAGACCTGCACTTGGGATGACGAGTTATTGAAGCTCCTGGGTGTGCCGCGCGCAGTGCTTCCTGAGGTTCGCGCTTCGAGCGAAGTCTACGGCGAATGTTCGCTGTTGGGCGGCCCCATTCCCATCGCCGGCATTGCAGGCGATCAGCAGGCTGCCCTCTTCGGACAGGCCTGCACGCAACCGGGCATGGTCAAGAACACCTACGGGACCGGCTGTTTCATGCTGATGAATACGGGCACGAAACCCGTCGCCTCGAAGAAGAATCTGCTGACGACCGTCGCCTGGCGAATCGGCGACAAAACGGAATACGCCCTCGAAGGCAGCATCTTCATCGCAGGCGCTGTCGTGCAATGGCTGCGCGATGGCCTTGGCCTCATCAAGTCCTCCGCCGACATCGAGGCGCTAGCCGCCCGGGTCCCGGACAATGGCGGCGCGTACCTTGTCCCCGCATTCGCCGGTCTCGGTGCACCGCATTGGGACCAATATGCCCGCGGCCTGATCGCCGGACTTACGCGTGGAACAAGCGCCGCCCACCTTGCCCGCGCCGCACTCGAGGGAATTGCCTACCAGGTGCACGACGTGCTCCACGCCATGCAATCCGATTCTGGAATCCGGCTGAAGGAGCTTCGCGTCGACGGCGGCGCTTGCGCCAACAATCTCCTGATGCAGTTCCAGGCGGACCTGCTCGGTGTTCCCGTTGTGCGACCTCGCGTAGCGGAGACCACGGCACTGGGCGCCGCCTACCTTGCCGGGCTTGCAGTCGGTTATTGGAAAAATACGTCAGAAATCACCGCACAATGGCAGGTCGACCGCCGTTTTACCCCGGCAATGAAGCAGCCTTCGCGCAGGGTTCTTCTTGCCGGCTGGAACAAGGCTCTGGCACGCGCAAAACGCTGGGAAGATTCCTGAGGGCTCGCAGCTGGATTCGCCTACTCGAGTTTGAACTCCGTCTGATCGCTGGCCCGCCTGATGCCAAGGTAGGTCCCATATCGGTCGATCCAGTCATCCAGTTTTTCGAGGTAGTGCTCCGGATCATATGGGTATCTCTCCGGATCAAACAGCGAGACCGGTCGTGCCCGCTGCCAGTCGCTGGTTTCTCCCCTCCTTTTCATCGTGATGTAATAGGAAACCCTGTCCCCGGCCTTTGGGCGTGAGGCCATCATCAGCGCCGCCTCCGCGCTTGCCCTCCTGGGCTTACCTCCTCCTGCGATGAACTTCTCGTAAGCCTCCACGCCCATGCTCAAATTCTCCGTCTTTGCGAGCTGTTCAACAGGTAGGAGACGTTGGGAAATCAGTTGACGCAACCGCTCAATGCTCTCCGCCGGGGGCTCCACCGTCAGGCCGAGCAGGAAATGAATCATCTGATCGGTGAGGCCCTTCAAATAGGGCTCAATGCCGCGCGAGCGCAATGCACTGCCCCGGAAGGTCACCGCATCGCCGTCACGCAGGGCATAGTTCTTCGCCTTGTAGCAGAACATCGCCTCGTAGCGGCCGTCAAACTCCAGTTCGATGCCGGCGGGGAGAATGGGCTCCATCGCTGCAAGCAGGGTCTCGGGCTCACCAAAATAACGTTCCGACGAGAGATAGATTCCATCCGTGTCTGCCTCGAGAATGACGCAGTCGTGCTTCTGGAACTCGCCGATCAATTCCTGAAGCAGTTCGCGCCCGCGTCGCGTCACCTCCGCCGCGAGTTCTCCGTCGCCGAACCGCGCGCCTGAAAATCCCAGGTAACCGTAGAAGGAATTGATGAGGATCTTGAAGCTCGCCTGCCTCGCCTGTGCCTCGCTCCGTTCTTCCGCGGTGGGCGCGGTGCGGGCGAGTTGCTTGCACTGCAGCCGGTAGGTCCGCAGCTGCTTCAGCAGGGGAATGAACACGCCCAGGGTATCCGTCCTCGGATTCCGGCCGATGCCCAGCAGGAGGCTCGGATAGAGGGACGCCACATCAAAATGCAGCACATGCTGAAACACACCCTCCTGAAAACTGCGGGTGAGTCCCCCTTCGAACGGCCGCACCTCCGGCGGCACGGGACAGGATTCGCGCGCATGAAAATACTCCTCGAGGAAGAGCAGATCGATCTTGGTCGTTGTTCCCCGCAGCATTGCATCCTGAAACAGGATCGGGAAAGTTTTTGTCTGCTCGAAGTAGGTCGGCAGGAGCCGGTCGACGATGCCACGGGTTTCTCGCAGGTCATCCGAAAGGTAGTTCAGAAACCGCTCCCGTTGGTGGAGGTAGGCATCCTGGATCAGGTTGCCCTGGATATAGGTTCGTGTGCCGGCGGCCGCCGCATCCGGGGATGTGATGCCAAAGGCAACCGCAACGTCCTTGAGTCCGAAGGAGGTCAGTTCCCGGGTGCCGATGTCAAACAGGTGAACGAGCAGGAACGAGTCCACGACCGTGCGGCCGGGTATGTCGCAACGCGGAAAATCAATCCAGCGCTCCGCCACTTTCAGCCGCGCATTGCGCCAGCCCGCCTCCTGGCCGAAACGTCCCCAGCGGCAGGGGACCTTCAGCCGGCGGCAACGGATCCGCAGGTATTCGAGGTCAAACTTGAACAGATTGTGCCCCTCAATGGTATCGGGATCCTCCTCCGCCAGAATCCGGTTCAGTTCCTCGAGCATCGCCCGTTCCGCCGCATTGCTCATCTCGGCCAGCACAAGAGTCCGGTTGCTGGAACCAAACTGGAGGCCGATTGCAAGGATACGATCTCCTGCCCGCGAGGCATTGCTGAACGAACCGGTCTCTGAGCCGGTCTCTATGTCCATCTGACATCGCCGCAACCGGGAGAAGGGCAGATTCGAGAAAAGGCGCTGGCGGGTCTGCAATAGAAACTGCGACTCCAGCGGCCTGATGGCATCCACGATGCCTGGAGTCGATTTCGCGCAGGCCAGCCACTCATCGTATGCTTTCATCGACTCCGACTGCACAAGAACACAATAGGGGGCGGATCCACGGAGCTGTGTCTGCTCCACTCCGGATGCATTTTCCACCGTCACCTGTGCTCCGGCCCAGGCAAACGGATGGAATTGCACGTTCCGTTCGATGCGTCGATGGTCTTCATCCGCCAGCGACAGATGGGCGCCCCCGTCAGCATCGATCCAGAGACCACAAAGCGTGTCCATCGCTGACACCCTGTCCCATAACCGGACGAAATCAATCGCGCCGCGAGGCGCCTTCGCAACCGGCGCCGCGCCGCTAGAACGGCTTTGCGTAGACCATCACCACCGCAACCGCAGCCAGAGCGAGCGACGCCCACATGAGGCCGCCCGCCTTCTCGCGTTTGCGAAAGGCGATCCCGGCGATCGCTGCCAGGCCAAGCCAGGCCACGATCTTGACGATCGCCCAGCCGCCCGAAAATCCGTACATGCCCTGCCACATGCGAATGCCCGTGAGCAGGATCACCAGGTTGGCAATGCCCGTCCAGATCATGACCTTCTTCCTGGAGGACTCCGGCGCGGCAAGCGCGAGAAATGTGAAAGCGACCAGGATGAGCGCTCCGAGCACATGCAGGATATGGAGCGCGGTGGATTCGTGTGGATTCATGTGGAAAATAAGAGACACCCCGCTTGTGCCGTATGCCCAAAGGCTCAGGACCTTTTTAAGCTAAGGTGGGCGCCCCCCGACGGCTTATTGCTGTCCGATTTACGGCCTAGCAGCGACCGGCGTATTGGCGGCTCCCGATTTGATTCAAAGGCAAAGAGCGTGTATTGAAAGCACCTCGAACACAGCAGGGTGTCGGCCCCAAGGTGCAGCGGTTATGGACTTCGTCAAATCCGAAGGCGTGTCTTTTGAAGATTTCACATTACACACCGGGATTAACTTTCCAGTATGGATGAATCCAGGTGCTGGATGATCAGTTCCTGGATGGTCGCGAGGAAGAGGTAGCACATGAAGGCCTTGCGCGCGGGTTCCGGCAGTGCCTCCAGTTCAACGTCGCCACTCTCGAGCAGGTCCTCATCGAGGCCGGTGAGGTGACGCTCGCGCAGCCGCAGGCGCACCGCCGCACAGGCACGCACCACAGGCTCAGCATTCTCCCGGTCGAACGCGATGACTCCATTCGCAAAAAACTCCCGGTCAAAAAGTGCGAGGAGCTGCGCCACCTCGGAGTTCTGCGCGGCGAGCAGCTCACTTCTCCAATCCGCCCTGAAGTCCGGCTCGATGTCCGCCAGCCTGTTGGGCGCGGCGAGGCCCTCGCCGAGCGAATCAGCTGCCGCCTTGATCACGTCGAGCAGCGGGGCGACCACGGCAAGACTCAACCTTACCTCAATGCGTTTCATCGGGTTCGAGGACTACCGTCAGATGCCATCGTTGCAATGTGAACACGTAGTGTTCCGCCCGCTCCCGTTCGCCATTCCAGACGACCGAACGCCCCAGCTCGTGCACTTCCATCATGTGCCTGCGTGCGGTGTTTTCATCGTAGCCGAACACTTTTTTGAATACCAGTACCACATAGGACATGAGGTTCACCGGATCGTTGAGCACGACAACATTCCAGCGCCCTTCAAGCTCAAGGTCGTTCTGCGCCCGCGTCTCAGGCAGGGTCTGCGTCTTGAAAATGGATGCCATGCAACCCTCCAGGTTTTGCTGAATCGCCTTCAGGCAGGTGAAGCCGAAGCAAGGTCCTTGATCATCGCGGCGAGGCGGACGGGACAATCAGCCAGGGGAATCTTCAGCGCCTCCCTGGAGGTGCGCGGTTTCATTTCCACCACACCTTCCTTCAGCCCCTTTCCACCGATCGTCACCCGCAACGGCAGTCCGATCAGGTCCGCATCCTTGAACTTCACGCCGGGACGTTCGTTGCGGTCGTCGATCAGCACCTCGGCACCGTGCCGTTCCGCCTCCCCGGCGAGGGACCGCGCAAGCTCCATCGCCTCCGGCACCTGAGGGTCCAGTACGCAGATAAGGACGTGGAAGGGCGCCACCTGCCACGGCCAGATGATGCCGTCGGCATCGTGACTCTGTTCGATGATGGCCTGAAGGGTGCGGCTGATGCCAATTCCATAGCACCCCATGACCATGAGGTGGGTCTGCTTCTGGTCATCCGTGTAGGCCGCACCATATTTCTCCGAGTACTTTGTCCCCAGCTTGAAGATATGACCGACCTCGATGCCGCGGCGGCTTTTGAGCGGCAGTCCTGATTTCGGACACGGCTCCCCTGCACGAACCTTCCTGAAGTCGCCAAAACGCCCGATTGCGAGGTCACGCTTCACATTCACGTTTCGCAAATGCACGCCGTCCCGGTTGGCACCGGTTGTCCCGTTTCCTGTGAGACGCACGGCATGGTCGGCAAAAATCCCGGCGAGTGCGGAGGGATTTGCCATCGTGCCTCGCACGGCACCCAGGCTTCCCGGCCTCGCGCCCATCACGGGCAGGATTTCCTCGGGCGTCGCGGGGCGGAACATCGCGAAGCCGAGCTGGCCGAGTTTGGCCTCCTCAAGTTCGTCGTTGCCGCGGAGGATGACGACAAACGGCCTGCCATCGCCAATGTAGATCAGTGTCTTGAACTGCTTCGCGGCCGGCACCGAATAGGGTGCCTCCGAGAGCGCCGCAATCGTCACCACACCGGGCGTGTCAAATGCCTCCACCTCTCCCTCCGCAGGCACATCAGAAAAGTCCGCGGGCACCAGGGCGCTTGTGGCCTTCTCACGATTGGCAGCATAGCCGCTCTCCTCGCAATAGATGATGTCATCGTCACCCACTTCGGCGGGCACCATGAATTCATGCGAAAAGCTTCCTCCCATCACGCCGGTGTCTGCTTCAACGGCAATGACAAGGATGCCCAGGCGGCGGAAGAACGATTCATAGGCCGCCTTCATGCCAAAGTAGCTCTTCACGGCAGCGTCATCATTCACGTCGAACGAATACGCATCCATCATCACGAACTCCCGCGCCCGCATGAGCCCATACCGCGGCCGGATCTCATTGCGAAATTTTGTCGCTATCTGGTAGAAGTTCTTCGGAAGGTCCCGATAGCTCGTGATCTCGCTCTTCACCAGCGGTGTGATGATCTCCTCGTGGGTCGGGCCCAGGACAAACTCCGGTTCGCGCGGTCCCCGTTTGCCGTCTCCCGCACTGTCCACGCGGAACATGATCTCCCGGGCAGCGGCCCAGCGCGGCCCCTCCTGCCAGTTCTCGGCCGGATGCACATGCGGCATCCACAATTCGATCGCCGACGCGGCATTCATCTCTTCCCGGCAGATCTGCGTCAGTTTCTGCATGACGCGTTGCCCGAGCGGCATGTAGGTGTAGAGTCCACCGCTCAGCTTTCGCACCAGTCCGGCGCGCACCAGAAGCTTGTGCGAGGCAATTTCCGCATCGGCGGGACTCTCCTTGAGCGTGGGAATGAAAAACCGGGACCAGAATGTCATGGAATGAGGCAACGAAACGGGTGCGCCAGCCGGGAGCAATTGTTAAGTGTCCACCCTCCTTCCGTTCGATTGGCACTGAAACAGGATTGCGACCGTTCCCGCCAACTGCGTGGATGGCTGCTTCCATGTGCGCCCGTCCCGCTTCCAAACCATGGCCAATGCGGTGGATCATTCTCGCGATCTTGCTGGCAATCGTCCCGTATACTTGGATCTCGCTGCACTATCGGAAGCAGGCACGCCCATTTGAACCCTACAACGACCTCAAGCAGCGCGCGAACGTTCACCGGCTTCTGGCAGCCGGATACCATCGCATCCCGCTTTCTGCCGAACGTCCCGCCGACCGCCCCATCCCTTCGTCGGCAGCCCAGGCCAGCCCAGGACCTGCACCGGGTGGTATTCCAGCGGCTTTGAAGGAAACCTTGATCGAGGTGCCGAATCTTCCGGAAGCCATTCGAGCGGTGAACGCAGCCGCGACGTGCAGCACACTCCTCCCCTACACGATCGATATCGAGTGCATCCTCCCCGGACTCGACCTGGGTCTCGCGTCGTCCTTCCTCTACCTGAAGGACAAGGAGCTCATCCTCCTGAATGGCTTTGAATCCTTTGCAGGCGAGCTTCGATCCCGCACTCGTGAAATTCCCCTGCGCCTCACCGCCCCCGCAGGGACCCTGCCCCCGGGCGACTACCAGGTCATCGCAGTAGGTGCCCGCAACTCCCTGCAATGGCATTTGAGCGTCAAGTAATTGCCCGGCAAGTAATAACGAGATAGTTTGCCGATATTTCCACTGGCCCCCCGGACAATCCAACGACGAGCCGAGGACCTATTCTTTCAGCCCCGTGCCGGAGTGCCGATTGTTACGCTGGATGGCGAAGCCATGGGCAAAAATTTTCGACATATCAGTCGGCGCGCGGAGCCGCACCCGAAGAGGTGCCGCGATTGCTTTTTTCATGCTGCCTGCGGTTGCCCAGATCGGTGCCGGCCAGTCCGCCTTCCATCCGGATGAACTTCCTGCACCTTCCACGCCGCTAGCGCTGCTGGGGCTTCCTTTTGACCTGCACACGCTCCCTCTTTGGATTGCACTGGCTGGCGCCATCGCTGCATGGATCTGGGAACGGCATTCCGTATCCCGTCTGAACCGGCAATCCCGGGATCTCGCCTCCAGCCAGCACCGCATCGCCCTCGTTCTCGAGGCAAGCCAGGACGGATTTTGGGACTTCGATGTTGCGAGCGGCTACGTGGAGCGCAGTCCCCGTTGGCTCGAAATGCTTGGGTACACGGAGGCCGATGGGCTCACCAGCGAGGCCGCCTTCCTTGCGATCGTCCATCCCGACGATCTCTCCTACGTCCGGGAGCGGCTCGAGGCAATGCGGGAGCCGGAACATCCGGTGTATTCGAGATTTGAATACCGTATTCGCGACAGGATGGGCATGTGGCGCTGGTTCATGGACCGCGCAAAAATCGTGAGCCGCGATCCCCACGGCTGGCCGCTACGGATCGTGGGAACAGGCAGCGACATCACCGAGCGCAAGCGCACCGAAAACGAACTCAAGCGCAGCCAATCGCTCTTTCGGCAGAGCCAGGAAGTGTCGGGTGTGGGCGGATGGGAACTCGATGTCGCCCACCAGTCACTCTTCTGGACGCATGAAACCTTTCGTATCCATGATCTGGATCCCGCCCAGCCCTATCCAACCGTGGAGGAGGCAATCGGTTTCTATGCGCCAAAGAGCCAGCCGATCATCCGTGAAGCGGCGAGACAGGCGATCGAATCCGGATCTTCCTTCGACCTGGAACTTCAGCTGATCACGGCCAGGAAACGTTCGCTCTGGGTCCGATCGATCGGCAGGGCGGAGCGGGACTGCAACGGCAAGGTGGTGAGGTTATACGGATCGTTCCAGGACATTACGGCCCGAAAGGAGGACGAGTCATCCAAGGCGGAGTTTCAGGACAAGCTGCTGGAAACCCAGAAACTCGAGAGTCTCGGCGTGCTCGCGGGTGGCGTGGCACACGACTTCAACAACATCCTGACCGCCATCCTGGCGAACGCCCAGCTCTGCAGGCACTCCATCGATGAGGGTTCCGAAAGCGACAAGCACCTTGAGGCGATCGAAAAGGCCTCCTTCCGGGCTGCCGACCTTTGCCACCAGTTGCTCGCCTATGCCGGACGAAATCCGGTCACCCGCCAGCAAACCGATCTGAACAGGCTCGTGCGCGAGACCACGCAACTGCTGGAACTGTCGATTGGAAAACTCGCCCAACTGGAACTGGACCTGTCCCCTCACTCGTCCGTCATCGAGGTGGACCACGCGCAGATGAGCCAGATAATGATGAACCTCGTGATCAACGCCTCGGAGGCGCTTCCGGCCTACGGCGGGATCATTAGAATCAGGACCGGCAGCACGTGGCTGACGGCTGATATGCTGGAGCAGGCCTGCATCGGCCAGAACCTGCCTGCAGGACAGTTCGCATTCCTCGAGGTGTCGGACACCGGCTGCGGCATGAACGAGGAAACCCTTGCAAAGATTTTCGATCCGTTCTTCACCACCAAGTTCACCGGCCGCGGCCTGGGACTCGCAGCGGTGCTGGGAATCGTACGCGCGCACAGCGGCTGCTTCTTTGTGGAGAGCGTCCTGTCGGAGGGGTCGACATTCCGGATGTGCCTGCCTCTCCTGAACGCTCCCCTTGGATCAGGCCTTCCTCCGACCAGCCCCGCTCCCCATCTGTCAGAGGCCCAGCGTCACGCCCTGAGAATCCTTCTTGTGGACGACGAACCGGAGATACGGGCCGTCACCGCGGAGATTCTCCAGCTGGAAGGATTCTCCGTGGAAACCGCCTCCGACGGAATCGAGGCCGTCGAGTTGTTTCATCGACGACCCGAAACCTATGATCTCGTCATTCTCGATCTCACGATGCCGGGTCTGGACGGCGTCGGTGCATTGAAACAGCTGCGCAGCCTTCGATCCGCGATCCGCGTCATACTCATGAGCGGCTACTCGGATCGCGAATCTGCGCTTGGCGACCTGCTGAACGAATCCACGCTCTTCCTCCGGAAACCTTTCGCCCGCGAAAACCTGATGGAACGCATCAGCCAGGTGCTGAGCGGAGAAGTAACCGAGGGATTCACCGAGAAGGTCAGTCCCTGATGTTTGCGGTCCAGTTCGGCATTCGCCCGCGTCAAGATTGATATCTCTGTGAGTGCCAATTTGCGCAATGACACCACAATCATTTGAAGCTGACCCTCGCGGCCTTCGGTTACTGACCAGGCAACACGATGCTGTTGGTGATGTCGACACCATCGCGCACGATGCGCCCCAGGAGGGCGCTCGGACCGATGATCTGTCCGCTGGAGGATGTGCCGGCACGCATGCGCAGTCCGCTGAGGCCTTCGGCAAAAATAGACTTTCCGTTCGGTTGCGAAAGCCCCCCGCCCGTCACACCGACCTCCGTGGACGCCGACAACGCGAGGACGGGTGTCGCCTCGGAGTAAGCGGCAATGTCACTCAGGAAGACGTTCTGCGAGCTGACTCCAGGAGCCCATAGGCCGGTGACGCCCACGCTTGATTCGAACCGGGCATTGCCGAGTCGGATGCCTCCGATCCTGTTGACTGCCGAGAGCACCGCCAGTGCACGCAGACTCGCCCAGCCTTCGTAGGGCGTCCCGGGCTTGATCACTGCGGGATTTGTCACCGACCCGACCGAGAAGACCGCGACATGGGTGTTTTCGTTGGAATTTGTGAGCACGAGCGTTGCCTGTCCCTTCATGTACAGCACTCCCGGCTGGTTGTACAAAGCGGCTTCAGCCGGGCCCGAGGCATTCGCGAGCGCGAGGGAAAGCGTCCCCTGACCCGACATCTCCACCTGCACAATATCACCCTGCGCATCGATGAAGGATATCCGCGAAATCTGTCCGGCATCTGCGGTCAGCGAGCCAGCCGCTCCCTCCAATACATGCTGATCGTACACGTTTCCATTGCCGTGCACGATGTTTTGCCACTCGGGGCGCGTCCCCACCGTACCGGCCGTCTTTGTGGGGATGGTCATGCCGACGATCGCAGGACGGCTCAACGTTGTCCCCCCGGAATTCGTGAGCTCCACCTGATAGATTCCAACCTGGGCGGACTGAACCGATGCCAGATCCAGCCTCGGCAGATTGGCTCCCGCCACGAGTTCGCCGTTGCGCCACCATCGGTAGGACAACGTCGACGGCTCATCAGGAGTCGTGACCTCCAGGAACGCGGGACTCCCCTGCGCGACGGTCATGCTCTGGGGCTGCAGGGTGATCCTCGGTGTCGGCACGATTGCGAGGTACGCTTCCTGGCTTCGCACATTTCCAACTTCATTCGTGACAATCACGGTGTAGGTTCCGACATCCTGCTGTCCCACGGACGGAATCACCCACTGTGAATTTGTCGCGCCGGGAATGTTTCCGTAATCCTTCTGCCATTGGTAGGTGAAGGGCGCGGTCCCGCTCACCTCCACCGAAAACGTCGCCGTTCCCCCAACACGCAGCGCCAGAGTGGCAGGCTGGCGTGTCACCACAGGAGGAGACACCACTCGCAGAACGATCGGCGTGGTCGTTGCCGATCCCACCACATTGCTGACCTTGAAAGTGTAGGTGCCCGAGTCCTCCATCCTTATGATTGTGAATCTCAGGCTGGGCAGCGTTTCATTCGGAAGGAGCACGCCGTCCTTGTACCACGCAAACGTATACGGCACCGAGCCCCCGACCGCCACGTCCAGGATGATCGTGCGACCCGCGAGCACTGTCTGTGACGCCGGCTGCTGGAGTATCGTCGGCGCCTGCAGCACCTCAAGATTCGCTGCATTGCTCGTCACACTTCCCACTGCATTCGAGACAAGCACGGTATAGTCCCCGTCATTCGCCGAAGAGACGTTGCTCAACACGAGTGTCTGGTTCGTGGATCCGACCATGGCGGTGCCGTTCTTGAGCCATTGATACGTCAGGGGGGGACTCCCCGCCGCAACCACTGAAAACTCCACGGTGGTGCCCGCGGCAACCAGCTTGTCCGCCGGCTGCGTCACGATCGCCGGCGGAGACAGCACCGTCAACTGCGCAGGCGCGCTGGTCGCCGATCCCGCGATATTGGTCACCTTGACAGTGTAGTTTCCAGAATCAGCCAGCTTGAGCGCCGTCAACGTCAACTGCGAGAGGATCTGACCATTGATCAGGGCTCCGTCGTGGAACCACTGAAACGAGAGGGGTGGCGTTCCGGTTGCCTCGGAATCAAGCGTGATGGATGCTCCCACGGCAGCAACACGGCTTGCCGGAGCGCGCACGAATCCTGGGGCGACAGGATTTGCCGCCGAGCCTGGAAGCGTAATGGCAACTTCCCGCCGGACCATCGCGTCGTTCTCAAACAGATCGACTGTCACCGTGTGAGGTCCATTTTGGGTAAACCCAAGCGTGGCCTCGGTGTTGTTCGTGCTTATGATCGTCGGTGCGCCAGGCCCGGATATCTTCTGCCAAACCGCACTCATGCTCGCGGACGGGAGGCGCCCGTCAGGCAACCGCAGCCCCACGACGGATTGTGTCGCCGACACCGACTTCACATAAACCTCCCAGGCTTTCAGCGACTCCAGAGTCCCGGCCTTTGCAAGCAGGGCGATTTCCTCACCACCCAGCTGGCGTCCATAGATGCGCACATCGGACAGACGCCCCTGCAAAGCGCGCGTTCGTTCCGCATTGTTTCCGAGATAGCCGTCGCCTGTCGTCAAATCAATCGTTCCTTCCGCCCCCGCCTGCGCCGCCACATCCAGCTCCTTTCCATCGAGGTACAGGCGCGGGAGTTCGCGAGTACCCTTGGTTCCATCGTAGGTGGCTGCGAGGTGGTACCACGCGCCCTCTGCGACAATATTTCGGGGCGAATACCAAACCCCATCAACCCCGGACCAATTGGCCAAGAACTTCACCGTGCCGATGTTGGCATCGGAATTGGGATACGAATCCATTCCCGGGAAAAGGTAGTACGCTGGAAAATGGAGCAGGCGCGGGAAAACGCTGTTGCCTCTCGAATCCATTCGGATCCAGCCAGCCAGGGTTACCTGATTGGGGCCGGGTGCCGAAAATTTCATGGCCGACACGCTTCCATTGAAACGCAGGGCACCATCGCCGTTCGGCCCCGAATCCCGCGTTGCCCCATCAAGCAGAACGCCATGGCGTCCCTGCCCGGAACTGTCCTGCGGCTCTCCCGATGTCTCGTCAAAATTCCATTGGGCAAGAAGCTGGGATGGATTCACCGTAAGGGAAGTGCCGACCAGGACATTGCGGTAAAGCTTCGCATCCAATCCACCCGAAGATGCGCTTGCCATGAGACGATAGAGGCCGGCCAACGAGAACGACACACTGACACGGTTGTTGGCGAGAGGTGCAAAAAACACACTACCAGGACCTGAGACCTTCGCCCATGTCACGGGAATTTCGCCCTGTTCCTCACCCGCAAGGAGCTTCGCCCCACGAGCTTCAAGGACCACGGACTGTACAATGCTGTCGATCGCATAGAGCTCCGCAGTCGGCAATGGCGCAGTGATCGCGGGTGTCATGGCCGTCGGGTTGACCAGGCGCTGCAGATTAAGCCGTCCACCACTCACAACACGATTCGAAAAACCCGGAAGGGCCTTCACCGAGGAAATCAAGCGGGCACGCAACTGGGTCGCTCCCAGCGCCGGCTCCGCCGCTCGCAGGAGTGCCGCGGCCCCGGCAACCATGGGCGCGGCCATTGAAGTGCCATCTTTCACGCCGTAGAGGTTGCCGGGAATCGTGGAAAGAATTCCAGTTCCGGGAGCGGCAAGATGAACGCTGCTCAGGCCCCAGTTCGAAAAGTCCGACAGCGAATCGTTGAGATTCGAGGAAGCGACTCCGACGATGTTTGAAAGGCCGAATCCGACCGGATAAAGCAAACCGGTATTGTCGATATCCCGCCCATCGTTGCCTGCCGCGGCCACAAAAAGAATGTCCGCATCCCGCGCGCGCACGATCGATTCGCGCTGCAGCGTGTTGGGAAACGAGGAGGTGTAGGAGTTGTTGACTGCCACGATCGGCACGCCTCGCAGTTTGAGATTGGTCAGGTAATCGAGGGCCTGGATGATGGCCGACGTGGCCAGCGAACTGTTGCCCGCGCGCAGACCGATCAGCTTCACCCGTTGCGCCACGCCGGTGATGCCGGTGGCGTTGTTTCCAACCGCACCGATGATCCCTGCAACGTGCGTGCCATGACCGTTCTGGTCGGCGGGATCATTGTCGTTGTCTGCAAAGTCCCATCCGCGAAGATCGTCCACGAGTCCGTTGGCATCATCATCCCTTCCGTTTCCGGATTCCCCCGGATTCAACCAGATGTTCGCGGCGAGATCGGGATGGTTCACCGAGATTCCTGAATCAATGGTGGCCACAATCACACTGGAAGATCCCGTCGTCACCTCCCATGCGGACGGTGCACCCACCTTTTCGAGGCTCCAGAGTCCCCGCGCATCATAGTCATTGGGTTTCGAGTCGGAAAACGCCAGGTGATCGGGCAGCGCCTTCCACGCGGGTTCGCCCGTCGAGACACGCAGGAGCGTCTCGGGAACGGAGTCGAGATGCAGCGGTTGCGGCACCAACACCCGGACCGCCGGAGAGAATCCATATTGGGCGACCGGCTTCAGTCCGAGGCGTTCGAGGCGTTCTGCAAACTCCCCGGGAGACAAATCCGCCGGACGCTCGACCAGCACGCTGTCCGCAAGATAGTAGGTCTCCTCCACGAGGGAAACCGCACCGTCCTTGGTTTGGAACACGAGATCCGCCCTGACATTGGGAAACGGAGCATCGGTCTCTATCCACTGGCACCAACGCTCGCGCCCGGGTCCCAGTGCCTCAAGACGCTCCTCCCTCACCTTGCCGCCGGGAAAGCGCCTGCTCACAACACCTGAACGTGCCCCAGCAGTTTTCCGGGCTGCATCGTCAATCTTCCCAAGCACCGCCGGCACACCCTTCTCCTCCGGCGGGGAAGCCGCGGGCTGGTGAAGGGACTCGGGACGCTCAGGTGCCACCGAGGCATGCTGAACGGCTGCGCGATCGTGTCCGCGCCTTGTCGCCACCCAGGCTCCGGCGATCGCAATGACAAGAAGGGCAATCCAGCTCCAACGAAGACGATGATTCACAGGACGACGCAACTAGGCTGAACGCAATTTGCAAGCATCGGACATTTGCCGGTCCGATCGTTTCAGACCCACGCTTGCCAGGTCGGCGAGCAGGAAGCTTTTGTTTCTCATGCAGTATGGATCAAGGAGATGGAACACAGGATGAAGCGCGGTTGATTTGAAGCTGCCCGCATTCTATACGCGCGACCTGCCTCCGGGGATTCACACTTTATTTTCATGATTCGAGTCCTTCTTCCACCCAATCTTGAGCCTGCCGCGGCGCGCAATGCGATACCCGTCAAGGTGGAACTTGAACTCGACAGCGCGCCAAGGGCCGAGTTCCTCCCCGCTCTTGCAGCGCTGCAACGATTTGGAGCCAAGCCCGCTCCTGCACTCTTTCTCCAGCTCAAACGCAGTCAATTGCGGGAATTGATCACCCTGTTGAAGGGGATGGCGGTCTTTTACAGGATGGGCGACCCCACCCGCCCGCTGGCCTGGGTCGGACACTTGCTGCGTGGAGCGAGTGAATTTCTGGGGGAAGACTCCGACCCCGCCAACCCTTCGCACCTTCCGGGTTCTCCCAAGCCCGTCCGGCAACCGGAAAAGGCATCGCCCGTCGCCCGAACGGTCCCGCCGTCACCAGGCGTTTCACCCGCCCTCGTGGACGGTTCCGGGCACTTTCTGTGCGTCACGTTGCCGTCCAGGGAACACGTTTCCTACAGTCCGCTACTCGAGTTGCTCAAATCCTCCGGCTTCACGCTGGAACCCGCGAATCGAAAGTGGTGGCTCCGCGACCGTCACCGCGTGCTCAACTTTCTCGCCGCTCACGGCCCGACGCTCCGCGACGACTATCACACGAGGTTCACGGAAAATTTCACCCGGAACACCTCCCACCTGCATCCAGCCGGCATCGAAGCGGAGGCGATCGAAACGCGAGGCGAATTCACGGTCACCCTGGGGCTGCGTGTTGGGCATGCCGACGACTCCCTCGTACAGGCGGCCATCGCCTCCAATCGCGGATATGTCGAGACGGAGGGGAAGGTCTATCTGCTCGATCCGGGACAGTTGAAAAAACTGTCGCTGGCGCAGCGCGCACTGTCCGGAGAGACCGACTCACACGCTCCTGCGATGCGCCGTGTGCACAAGCTCGGAAATGCACAACTGGTGGAGGCCCAGGAAATCCTGGAAGGGCTCGCTCCGGGATTTGAACCTCCTGCCACCTGGAAAGCCCGAAGCGAATCCCTGCGAAACCTCAGCAGCCTGCAGCCAATCCCCCTCTCCGAGCCTCTCAACAGCGCGCTGCGCTCGTACCAGCACCTCGGTGCAGCCTGGCTCACCCACCTCCGGCGAAACCAGTTGGCGGGAATCCTTGCGGACGAGATGGGACTCGGAAAGACGCTCCAGGCACTGGCGATGATCTCATCGACGATCGCCGACTCGCTGGCAGGAGGGACACCCTTTGCTCCATGCCTCGTCGTCTGCCCGGCCTCATTGCTCGAGAACTGGCGGAGGGAGTGCGCGAAATTTGTCCCCCATCTCCGGGTGCAGGTGCATCACGGCGCCGCCCGCATCACCCGGGACGAACACCTGCGCAGATTCGACATCCTGCTCACCTCCTACGGGACCCTGGTGCGCGACCGCGAGGCACTGGCTGAAATCGAATTTGCCTGCATCGTCGCCGACGAGGCCCAGCACGTGAAGAACCGCCGGTCCCAGAATGCGCAGGCACTGCGCTCGCTGAAGAGTCGCGGACGCTGCGTCCTGACCGGCACTCCCCTGGAGAATTCTCTCGACGACCTGCGCTCGCTCTTCGAGTTCCTCATGCCCGGGTACCTCAAGCCGGTGCCCGCCGGCACACGCGGCGAGGAACGAAACTGGATTGATGAACGTCTGCGCGCGCAGACGGCACCCTACATCCTCCGCCGGACAAAACGTGCGGTGGCCGCAGAACTTCCCGCCAGGATTGAACAGGTCATCTGGTGCGAACTTTCGCCGGAACAGTCCGCCCATTACCGCGCGGTGAAGGAGCAGACGGAGCGCCACCTCGATCGGCTGGCATCAACCGGTGCATCGGAACAGGCGCTTCGTCTGGCAACCTTCACCCAACTCCTCCGCCTCCGTCAGGTCTGCTGCGACCCGCGCCTCCTCGGCGAAGCCGCGCCGCCGGTGCCGGCCGGTGATGATTCCTCAGTTTCCTCCGCCAAGCTGGAGGCTTTCCGTGAACTCCTGTCAGAGGCGCTGGACGACGGCCACCGGCTCCTCGTATTCTCGCAATTCACCTCCCTTCTTGCCCTGCTCAAGGAGGAACTCGATGCACAGGGTCTGGCGTACGCCAGCCTCGATGGCACAATGAGCCCGCGCGCACGCCAGGCCGAAGTCGACCGATTTCAAAATTCCCCGGACATTCCGGTTTTCCTTCTCTCCCTCAAGGCGGGCGGTACCGGGCTCAATCTCACCGCCGCCGACACCGTCGTCCATTTTGACCCCTGGTGGAATCCAGCCTCGGAGGCGCAGGCCACCGATCGCGCCCACCGCATCGGACAACATCGGGTGGTGACCAGTTACAAGTTGATCTGCCCCGGCACTGTGGAGGAAAAGGTGCTTGCACTCCAGGAGGAGAAACGGGCGCTGCTCGCGGGTGTCTTTGAGGCGAGCGATGCCACCTCGTCGCGCCTCTCGCTTGCGGACCTGCGTGACCTCCTGCGCGACTAATCCACCCCAAAGAGCTGCTGGATAAGCGTCAGCAAATCCCTGCCGGGCGCCGGGCGTCCGCGCTGCGAAACAACGAGCGACTTGCAGCGGACCGCCTTCGCGATGCCGGCATCGTGCTCGAGTATCCTCACCTCATTGTTCCCATACCCCGCTACCTCCATGGGCCCGAGCGCTCGCCAGCGATACGGCAGGCCCGTGGCGTTGGTCGTGATTTCCCAACCCGCAACCAGGCCCTCCGGTGGCTTGACGACCAGATCCGGGTAGCGCCGCGCAAAATCAGGGTACCGGTGGGTCGCAATCCGAAACGTCACCGCTGCCTTCATGCCCTGCAGGTGCTGCAGGAATGTATCCACTTTGTCATCACGCTGCTCCCGGAAGAACTCCAGAGGATCAAACCCCATGAGATTCATTCCATTCCATAGCCCGTGCTCGTTCGGACTGCCGAATTTCCTGCGGTTGTACCAGCTCTGGAACTCCCGCGTGATCATCAGCCCGAACTCGAAATGCAGATGCGCGCGCTCCCGGGGAATGACATAACCGCCGGCACTGCGCCCCATCAGGCCCAAGGTCTGACCGGCGGTGACCACATCGCCCGCCTTCAACCCATCCGCTATGCGCGCCAGATGCGCATAGAGCGAATAGACTGCCGGAGTCGCTCCGAGGTGCTCCACGACGACATAGCGACCATAACTGCTCTCGCCGGCCTTGGCGTTGATGTGTCGCACGACACCCGGGAGGACCGCGAAGACGGGATCCTCAGGTTCACCACGCCGGTCCCGCTTCAGCGGCTTCAGGTCGATTCCCTCGTGAAACTGTCCCCCGCCCGTTCTCACACAGCCAAAGCATCCGGAAAGGGGATCACCGGATGAGGTAGGCTGGATGAACGAATCCAACGGCCTGCCCTCCGCCCACGCGGTGTTCGGGGTCGGCCAGACAAGTTCCATCCGCTGCGACGAGCTTGCTGCAGAACCGAGCCCGATCGCCGCGCAAAGGGCGATGATCCATCGCGTCATGGCCATTTCTCAGCGCGCGAGTTTTTTCCGAATTTCCCCGGATGTTCTTTTCAACCGGAGCACCATGTCCGGAAGTTCGCTGTCGGGCCTTTCCACAAAAACCAGGATCGTGCCATCCTCCAGAGGGCGGTCAATTTTCCTCGCACCCACGATCTGGTCGTTGAGCGAAAGCACCAACCGCCTGCCCTGCGCCGATCCCGTCAACCGATAGAGATCCCGGGCAGCCGCAGGCGTGAGCCGGAAAAGCAGGCACTTCCCGAGCGCCACCTCGGCGACCTCCGCATCGGTGATGTCGAATTCCATGATCACCGGCTTCGGATCGATCGAAACGAACACGCCGCTCTGGGGAAGCGTCACAGGCCGCCCGTACTCTGACGCACGTGACTCCACGAAGAAACGGGCAATCAGCGGATCATGGCCTTCAGCTTCGTGACTTGGCGACCGGCAGGAAGCGAGCATCGCTGCGACGAAGGCCGCCGACAGGATTTGCATCAGGGCTTTCGGTATTTCCCGCATCTTGGCACTCCCCACAAACTAGACCGCCACCTCGAATGCATCCATGATTTCACTGGCAACCGAATCTGCAAGCAATCGCCCGCGATCAGTCAGCGCCCAGCGCATCCCCTCGATCCTGAGCAGTCCCCCGCTCTCCAGTCGCTCGACAATATCCCCAATCGCTCGCCCTCGATCAGGTGCGCCCAGACCACCCGGAAATCGCTCGCAGAGCTGTCGCCAGTCGACACCGGCATTCATGCGCAGTCCAAAGATCAGCGCGTCCTCCAGCAGGTTTCTGTCGGTGAGGACGCAACGATCCTCCGTCATTCTCTCGCCGCGATCCAGCCTCTGTCGCCACTGATGCAGGTCGGCGATGTTCGTTCCCCGGATGCCCCGGTGTTGCGAGGCCGCCGAGGGACCCAGCCCCACCCATTCGTGCATCTGCCAGGTGTTCAGGTTGTGAAGGCACGCATGCCCTGGCCTGGCAAAATTCGACACTTCGTATTGCCCGAAGCCTGCAGCTCCCAGGCGCTCCCACGTCGCCAGATAGAGGTCCGCTTCACGCTGTTCGCTCCGTTTCACCTTCCCCTGCGAGAGCTTCACCCAAAGGGCGGTGTCCTCCTCAAAAGTCAGGCAATAAGTGGACAGGTGATCGGGCTGCAGGGAGATTGCTTCTCCAAGATCGTCCAGCCAGTCCTTCTCCGATTGACCGGGGAGCGCAAACATCAGGTCAAGGCTCACACTGCGAAACGACATCTGCCTGGCGCGGTCATAGGCGCGCAAGGCCTGCTCGCGCGTGTGCCTCCGTCCAAGGGCATCCAGGAGCCCCGGCTGGAAGCTCTGCACTCCGATCGACAGCCGGGTCACCCCGATTTCCTTGAGAGCCGCAAGCCGTTCGACGGTGACTGATCCAGGCGCCAGTTCGACCGTCCATTCCGCGGCGTCGCATACTCCCTTGATCGTCCGGACCAGGCTTCCAAGGCGCCGCATCTGGTCAGGGGACAGGAGCCCGGGTGTCCCCCCGCCCCAAAAAACCGTTCCGATCGGCTCGCTCCACTCCACCATGCCTGCCTCCCTGCGGATCCCGTCGAAAAATTCAGCGATTTTCCGAGCATCGGGTTTCACCTGGTAAAAGGCACAAAAATCGCAAGTGGATGCACAGAAAGGCACATGAACATACAAGCCCGGCAGGGCGGAGTTTCCACCCTCCCCCACTTCTCGTGCCCGCAAAAACTCACTCATTGCAATGCCCGGGGCTTTGTGTTGCGTTCCCATCCGGTTTTTCTCCTAAACAACCAATGCACAATAGCAGCTTCTTTCACGCGAGACGAATCTTTCTCGGGCTCTCCACGGCCTTCAGCCTCTTTCTGTTCACCGGATGCGACGAGGTTAAGATCATCGACCTGACTCCGTCGACGCTGGCCGAGAATCCCTCCCAGATCTACACGTTCTCCATGCGGGCGTCGCCAAAGAGTTCGGCCATCGTCGCCGGCAGCGTGACGCCTCTCGTCATCGTCGCAGGAAAGAACTACCAGATGAAGCCGAGCGCCCTTGGCCAGGATATCTACGAGTTCGAATATCCGCTTCCCCCCGGCACAACCAAGCTCGCCTACTACTACCTCGTCAACTTCCAGGTGGAGAGCAACGGAATCGTCACTCCCCGCGAAGCCTACACCCCCGTCCGGACCCTCGATATCGTCGGCCGCTATGTGCTGTCCCTCGAGGTCAATCGCGGTCCCGTCGGCGCGAGGGTCAGTGTTCTCGGGCGCGGCTTCACGCCTCAGGATGTCGTCTATTTCGACAGCACACCGGCCCGGACGGTTTTCGAGTCGCCCAACGCCCTCGGAGTCTTTGTTCCCGCCGTTGAACCGAACCGGAACTACCGGGTTTCCATCGGCGGAGCAAACGGCAACTCTCCTGTGGGAACTTTCAGGGTCGACAGCGGCACGGTCAGCGTGATGCCGACCTCGCTCTCCCTGCGCGGCGGTCAGATCCAGACGCTCACCTTCACGCTTCCCAATGCCGCCCCTCCGGGCGGCCTTCTCCTCGACATCACAACGGATGTTCCGGAGAGCGTCATCATGCCTGAGGTCCTCGTGCCCGAGGGTCAGGTCAGCGTCACGATCAATGTCCAGGGCGGTCGCCCGGGCAGCGGCAGCCTTTTTCTCAAGGGCTACGACACCGGCGAGCTGACGATTCCTGTCTCCGTCCAGTAGCCTGAGTTTGCTGCTTCGTTCGAGCCGGGCACTACCGCACCGGCTCTTGATCTGCAGCCACCTCACCTCAACGCCGGTGGCCACGCCAGGCTGATGACAACCGGTCGGTGATCGCTCGCCAAAGCGACATCCGGTCCCTCCCAGACGCGCGCAGAATCCGGAAAAATACGCGACTTCAGCGCAGGAGAAGCCAACAGCAGATCGACACGGTCGTAGGTGTCCTGCTTCTCGAAGTGGTAGGTCCATCGATCCCCGTTCCGGTCGGCAGCGGGCACGATTTCCGAAATCACTGTCTTTCCCCGCTGCAGGAAGGCGCGCACGGTTCGCGACGCCTTGTGATCGTTGAAGTCACCCAGAATCAGGAAAAGGTCCCTCTGCGGATCCGTTTGCGTCTCCAGAATCCGGTTCCGGATTGCAGTCGACTCACCGACACGCCGGCGCTCCGACTCCGGATCCTCCGGCGCATCGGTGAGTCGACTCTTCAGGTGCACGCCGTAAATGCTCAACCGCAGAACGCCCGATCGGAAGTCCAGCTGAAGCAGTCCCCGCTTCACGGACTCCCGTCCTTCCAGATACTTGAACGTCAGGTCCGTGTGCTCGCTCAAGGTGTCCGGCTCAAGCCGTGCCAGCACCGCCAGGTGACGATCCGGATCCGCCGCCGAAACCACGTGCGCGAAGGGGTATTTCAGCCCCTCCGCGGCAAGGTCTTCGCGCAGTTCCTCGAGAAACGGGCGCGTGCCCATCTCCTGAAGGAGGAGCACATCGGCATCAATTGCGCGCAACACGCGGCGCAGGGCCGCCTTTGCATCCTCGGATTTCGGATATGCCTTTCGATACGTGCCGTCGACCCTGCGATCGGCCAATGTGTAGTTTGCGACATTGTAGGTCGCCACCGTGAAACCTCCCGCATTCTGAAACGCGAGGAGCGCTGCAAAAAACAGTAGGCTTCGTCCCTTCACTCCAACCCTCCCCTTCACGGATCCACACGCGGCTCCGCGCATTTCCCGGACCTACGGCGCCATCAGCGCACGCTCCCGTTCCGCCATGGTCGGATGGGAGTAATGGAATCCGCTGTACCACGGGTGCGGTGTCAGGTTCGACAGGTTCTTTTGAGCCAGCTTGTGCAGCGCGCCCACCATCGCCGCGGGACCGTTCATCGCATCGCGGGCAAAACGGTCCGCCTCATATTCGTGGCGCCGGGAAAAAAAGTTGCTCACAGGCGAAAACCAGAACGTCACGAGCCCGCTGAGCAGGCCGAACAGCAGGAAAGCGGGCGCGAGTTCGCCCTCGGGAAATCCGAACGACGGATTGAACCACGGCGATCGGGCCAGCCACGCAATGAGCGCAAACCCGATGAACTGCATCACGGCGGACACAAGAAGCATCTTCGGAATGTGGCCCTTCCGATAATGCCCGACCTCGTGTGCGAGCACCGCCTCCAGTTCCTCGGGCGTCAATTGGGCGATGAGCGTGTCAAACAGGACGATGCGGCGAAACCGCCCGAATCCAGTGAAAAATGCATTCGAGTGACCGGAGCGCTTGGATCCGTCCATTACCTCGATGGCCTTGGCCTTGAAGCCCGTCCTGTCCGCGAGGGACATCAGGCGCGTGCGCAAGCCGTCGTCCGCCAGCGGCGTGAGCTTGTTGAAAAGCGGAAGGATGAGCTTGGGGTAGAGAACCAGCATCAGGAGCTGAAAAACAAAGAACAGCGCAAATCCCCATATCCACCACGTTTCCCCCACGGCATCAACGAGCGACAGCAGTCCCCAGAGAAGGGGAAACCCGATCGCAAGCGCGAGCAGCAGCGCCTTGAGCCTGTCAGCAATCCATAGCCCCGGCGTGCTCTTGTTGAAGCCGAACTTCGCCTCCAGGCGGAACTGCGCCCACCAGTCCATCGGCAGGCCCGGAATGCTGACCAGAATGCCGGAAACGAGTACAAAGAGTGCGTCATCCCATTTCCCCGCCCCAGGCGACCATGCAGCCATTTTTGCAAACAACAGTGGCAGGATGCTGCCGAAAACAACCAACGCCAGCACGAGTGAGCCGAAAATGTCGTCGAAGATGCTGAATCTTTCCTTGGCCAGCGTGTAGTCCGATGCCTTCCGGAAAGTCGGGACATCCATGATCGCGAGCAGCGCCGCAGGCGGGTTCGGGCGGTGACGAATAACCTCGCGGCAATTGAGCAGCGACAACGCCAGTTCGCCCAGCAGGCGCAGCACCATCAGGGCCGCAACGATCAGCAGAACGTCATTCATCATGGGACAAAAGAGGGACGACACCCCATCCCGCGAGCCCAAAGCGATCGGAAGTCCCCGAGTGGCACGCCCCTATTCAGGTGTCCCGTCGTACTCCGCATCAGGATCAGCTGCGACGAACCCCTCGCGCCGACTCATCCAGAAATGAATCGTAGGTGGCCTTCAATCCCTCCTCCAGACTGATGCGGGCCTTCCAGCCGAGTGACGAAAGGAGCGAAACCTCCAGAAGTTTGCGTGGCGTCCCGTCCGGCTTGGAGGCATCCCAGGCGATCCTTCCCTTGAATCCCGTCACGCGTGCAACCGCCTCCGTGAGTTCCCTGATGGAGACATCGGTGCCCGTTCCCACATTCACCCAGTCGGGCGGCGTTTCGAGCTTCAGAAGGAAGGCGCAGGCATCGGCAAGGTCGTCAACATGGAGGAACTCCCGCTTGGGTGAACCGGTTCCCCACGCGGTGACCTCCGGTCTCCCGGCTCTTGCGGCTTCGTGAAACCGGCGGATGAGCGCAGGGAGCACATGAGAGTTCTCCGGGTGATAGTTGTCGCCCGGGCCGTAAAGGTTTGTGGGCATCGCCGAATGATACAGCACGCCGTGCTGCCCGCGGTGATACTGGGCAAGCTTCAGACCGGAGATCTTTGCGATCGCGTAGGCTTCGTTGGTCGGCTCGAGGGGACCCGTCAGGAGGCAGGATTCGGGCATCGGCTGGGGCGCATGCTTCGGATAGATGCATGAACTGCCGAGAAAGAGGAGGCGTCGAACGCCGTGCCTGAAGGCGCCCTGGATCGTGTTTGCCGCGATCGCGAGATTTTCGAAAAGGAATTCAGCCGGATAGGTATTGTTCGCGTGGATACCACCGACCTTCGCCGCGGCGATGATCGCGACGTCGGGCCGGGTGGCCGCATAGAACGATTCGACCGACGACTGGTTGGTCAAATCAAGCCCTTCCGACCGGGACCGCAGGATCAGTTCGAAACCCGGCTCCCTGCGAAAACGCCGGACCAGGGCGGATCCCACCATTCCATGGTGACCTGCAATGAAGAGTTTCATGCCGGAGCGCGCGCGATCCCCGTCCGTTCAGGGCATCGGAAGCTTTGCAATCTGTGCCTCACGTTTGGCCAGCTCAAGATCCGCCTCGACCATGATCTTGACGAGTTCCTTGAAACGGACGCGCGGCTTCCAGCCGAGTTGTCGCTCCGCCTTCGCAGGATTCCCAATCAGGAGTTCCACCTCCGCCGGCCGCTCATACCGCTGATCGTACTTCACGTGCTTTTCCCAGTCCAGCCCGAGCAGCCCGAATGTCTCCTGGCAGAATTCCCTGACGCTGTGAGTCTCATTGGTGGCCACGACGTAGTCGTCCGCCTTGTCCTGCTGAAGCATGAGCCACATCATCTCGACGTATTCCTTCGCGTAACCCCAGTCACGCTGGGCATCGAGGTTGCCCAGATAGATCGACTCCTGGAGCCCGACCTTGATGCGCGTCGCGGCGCGGGTGATCTTCCGCGTCACAAACGTCTCGCCGCGCCGCGGACTCTCATGGTTGAAAAGAATGCCATTGCTCGCGTGCAGATTGTAGCTCTCGCGGTAATTCACCGTCAGCCAGTAGGCATAGACCTTGGCGCAGCCATAGGGAGAGCGCGGCCAGAAGGGAGTCGTTTCGACCTGGGGAACTTCCTGCACCTTGCCGAACATCTCTGAAGACGACGCCTGGTAATACCTGACCTTCTTCACCAAGCCGGCTTCGCGGATTGCCTCCAGGATGCGCTGCGCCCCAAGCCCGTCGACATCGCCGGTGTACTCGGGGATGTCAAAGGACACACGCACATGCGACTGCGCCCCCAGATTGTAGATCTCGTCCGGCTGAAGCTGATAGAGAAGTTTCACCATCTGCACGGAGTCCGCCAAATCACCGTAGTGAAGGAACATCCGGACGCCATTCACATGGGGATCACGATAGAGGTGATCAATCCGGCTCGTATTGAACGTCGAAGCCCGGCGGATGATTCCGTGGACCTCATATCCCTTGGAGAGAAGAAACTCGGCAAGGTAGGAGCCATCCTGGCCCGTTATGCCTGTGATCAGCGCTTTTTTCATCAAATGTCCCGCGAAAATTGAGTCATCGCGCGCTCCCTGCAAGCCTCATGCCTCGGAGCGGATGCCGGGAGCACCATGAAATGCGAATGCATTTGTCCCGGAGTGAATTGCCCATCCCTATGTGTCATGGAAATCTCGGTCATAGCGGCACAATCGATCGACGGGTTTATCGCAAAGCATGAAGTGCCCGGCAGTGCGTTCACCTCAGAGGCAGACAAATTGCACTTCAGGAGCATCCTCCGCACATTCGATGCCTTGATTTTCGGACGCCTGACCTACGAGGCGGCGAGGGCAACGATACGGACACGCCTGACCGCCTCCCTCCCTCGGTTCGTGATGACCCGCAGTCCTCAGGATTGGCTGGCAGATGCGGTGGACGGCCAGCTGGAGTTCACGAACGACTCCCCTATCACCCTCGTCAATCGGCTCCGGGCCCGCGGCTTCAGAAGGTGCGCAGTTCTGGGTGGCTCCCAGATCCACTCGCTCTACCTGGAGAGTGGCCTCATCGACACCCTGATCCTTACTCTCGAGCCCTGTCTCTTTGGGCAGGGGGTGCCCCTGCTTCACCGGCAGGCGGATGCTCGCCTGAAACTCGAAAGTGCCACCCGTCTCCCGCACAGCGATTCCCTGCTGCTCACCTATCGATTGATCAAGTAGCCCGGACAACGATCCGTCGCAGTGCGCCGGCTCAGTCCTTCGCCGCATCGTTTTCCGTTGCGAGCGTGGGAGCCAGGGACTGCCCCTTTATCCGGATGCCTTTCATTTTTCCCAGGACCATCTGTAGGTGTTCATCGGATACATCCACCAGGGTGTGACGCTGCCGGATGTCAATCGCCCCGACGACGCTCGCGGGGAGCCGGGTGACGCCTGCGATCTTGCCCACGACGTCCCCTGGCGTGATCCGGTTCTTTCTGCCGACATTGAGAAAAACCGCCGTGAAGCCCGGTTCGCGCCCGGTCCGCATTGGTGGACTCCATTTCGGGTCCGGCGCGTGTGAAACGGACTCCTCCCGCCCGCCCGGCTCCCGTTCCTGGGCGGCTGCCTTGTCCAGAATCTTTGGCGTCGGCTTCCGGCCGCCACTTGGGTCCGGCGCATCATCCCCTGCGGAATCGCCGCCCTGCAACAGATGAATCAGCGCCGCACAGATGTCGGTGCTCGGGTAGCCCTGCTCGAGGAGGCGATCAAGCAGTCGGTCCTGTCGTTTGAACACACCCTGATCCAGGGTCGTGCGCAGCTTCTCGAAGAACAGGTTTGTCCGCGCCTCCTCCACCTGGTCGAGCGAGGGGACATTCTCCCGCCGGATCTTCAGTTTTCCGAACCGGACCATGCTCTGCAGCTTCCAGAGTTCCCGGCCTGAGACAAAGGTGAACGCCCTGCCCTCCCTGCCGGCCCGTCCCGTCCGCCCGATACGATGGGTGTAGTCCTCCGCATCATTTGGCAGGTCGAAATTGAACACCACCTCCAGGTCATCGAGGTCAATGCCACGCGCCGCCACATCGGTGGCCACCAGAAACTCGAATCCGCGGCGTCTGAACTTTTCCATCACGCGATCGCGCTGCGCCTGGCTCATGTCACCGTGCAGCCGGTCGGTTGCATACCCGCGCGAATGAAGATGGTCGTCGAGTTCGTCCACCATGATCTTCGTGCTGCAGAAAATGATGCCGTAGCGGAAATCATGGAGATCGATCACGCGCGTGAGCACCTCCACCTTCGACCGCCGCTCCACCTCGAAATAGACCTGTTCCACCTTCGGCGCATTCTGTGTGACGGACTCGATCTTCACCCAGGCGGGATCCTTCGAGTAGCGTTTGATCATCTCCTGGATCCCACGCGGCATGGTCGCCGAGAAAAAGAGCAGCTGCCGGTTCCCCGGCACCGCCGAGAGGATGCGCTCGATGTCGTCGCGGAATCCCATGTCGAGCATCCTGTCCGCCTCGTCGAGCACCACCAAGCGGAGGCCGTCCAGCTTCAACGTGCCTCGCTCCATGTGGTCCAGCAGCCGCCCGGGCGTGCCAATCACCACCTGGACCCCGGCCGCCAGCGCGCGGAACTGCCGCTCGTAGGACTGTCCGCCATAGATCGGAACCGAATGAAGCCCCCGCTTGAAATGGGCGAGCTTCCCCACCTCCTCCGAAACCTGCACGGCGAGTTCTCGCGTGGGACAGAGAATCAGCACCTGGACCCCGCGCACATGCGAGTCGACCGTCGTTATGGCGGGAATGGCAAACGCTGCGGTCTTTCCGGAGCCCGTGGAAGACTGGCCGACGATGTCGCGGCCGGAAAGAGCGAGCGGAATCACCGCCGTCTGGATCGGCGACGCCTCCTCGAAACCCATCTTGTCGACCGCCTTGAGCACCTCCGGCGGGAGGCCTAGTTCGTTGAACGGACGTTTCTCCATGTCCCGAGCATGCGCAAACCCCCGCCAAACGAGAGCACAATCTTCCAAACCGCATGCGCGACGTCAGGGGAACGATGCCCGTCTGCCAGAGCGTCACCGCCCCGGCGCAGGTGAGCCGGTGGGCGGCCACCTGGCGCAAATCGTCGAGCGCGCAGGCCGTTGGGCGCCCCGCTCGCAAGGCAACCGGCCTGTTACCCTGATTTCCCAACCTTGATTCCATGAGCACGCTTCGGCGTTCTGGATCGAAAAACCGGGAGGAAAGGGGAGCGGAGACTCACGCGGAGGCGCGGAGAACGCAGAGTAGAAAGTCATGGAGACTGCACTGGATTTACCTTTGGCACCGGTGCCCACGCATCCGGGGATGTGTTATGCCAATTCGTTTCCCCAAGGTCCCTCTCCGCGCCCTCCGCGTCTCCGCGTGAAACCATGAATCTCCCCAAATCCAGCTTCACTTCACCCTGCGCGGCCACAATCCGGACGTGTTCACCTGCATCGCGAATCTGTCGGGTCGATCCGGAGAGATAGGCAAGGAAGCGCGATCGTGATGGACTGGCGAAAAGACTGGCGTTGGGAGGCGCTGGGCGAGCCCGGGCACGACGGAGCGCGCCCCTCCCGTAAGGAAAGATGTCAATCGGTTGGGTGCGATCCGGAGAGATAGGCAACACTTTATCCGGGGTGAAAGGTGACACATATGATAGGGCTGCCATGGGAAAATGTCACTCCGATGGAATAGATCATTCGTTTTATGAGTCTGGCGCAGACCGATCGCTTCACGGTCACGGAGCTGTGCGTGCCCTTCAACATCAGCCGGGAGAAGGCATATGAGTACCTGGGGCGCTACGCCGCCGACGGGCTGAAGGCGCTGGCTGCGCGCAGACGTCAGCCGCACCGTTTTCCGCAGCACACCGCTGATGCCATCGAGAAGCGGATCATGGCCGAACGTCGCTTGCACGGCACCGGGCATGCTTTCAGGGCGCTCATGCGTCAGACCGACCTGCCGGAGGTCATCCGGGTCGATCTCGGCACGCCCTTCGCCTCGGTCGGGCTGGGGCAGCTTTCCGCCTTGAGTGTGTGGCGGATCGAACAAAGCATCAAGGTCGAGTTCACCCGACCAGCCGCGCCGAAGGACAGGCGCTCCCACGAGTGGATCAGTACCACTGCGCTACAGGTGGAAACACGTTGTCGCATTGCCAACTGGAACCGCAAATTCCGCGATCCGAAATTGCGGATTCCTTACCTCCAATTGGGACCTGAAAGGTTCATTTCGGCGCAGCAGGCGGCAATTCGCCGCGGCGTTCCTTCCAGGTCCGTGGACCCATGTCGCCCACCCAGAATTCATAGACTTTTCGGTCCGGGAAAATCTCGCGAGTCACTGCGGGCCCCGCGGCTGTCGCCTCGGCAAGCACTTCTCCGGCAGGACCGATGATGAGGCTCCGCATATCGTAGCCTGCGGAGACGAGAAAAACGTGATTTTCCATCGCGCGGGCGCGAGCGAGGAGGTCGCTGCCGCCCCACGTCGGCAAAAGGATCATCTTCGCGCCCTGCGCGGCCATTGAGCGGCAGGGCTCAGGGAATCGCGCATCCCAGCAGACCAGCAATCCAATCCGACCGAAATCGGTGTCGAAGACCGGATAGCTGTCGCCCGGGGTGAGTCCACGCTCCCACTCCTCGGTCGGCAGGTGAGTCTTGCGGTAGCGTCCAACGAGCGCCCCGTCGCGACCGATCAGAACGGCGGTGTCGTAGATGACTGAGTCCGCGCGTTCGTAGATTCCCGCCACGATGTAGGATCCGAGTTTCCTGGCGAGACGGCCAAGGCGCGCGGTCGTAGGACCTGGCACAGGCTCGGCCGCGTTGGCAAAAGAGCCGCCGGTACCGACGAGTGTGATGCCTTCGGGCAGGCAGACGATGTCGGGTTTGTCTGCGGCGGTCTTTTCCAACAGAGCGCAGAATTGCTCAACGCTCTCGGCATGGGAAGCCGCGCCTCTCGGGCGCAAATGAACGGTCGTCACCCGCACGGAACGCGCAACGGGCGGAGCGACTTCGGTCACGGTCACGTCGTCCCACCAAAGTGTTGCGTCCGGCGCGAAACCGAGGATGAGCTGAATATCGAGTCCCGTCGCTGATTCGGGCGCTGGAACGGTAAGTTCGAGCCGGGTCCAGCCAGACTCGCTCGTGGTCGCGACCGGATACTCGGGGGGATGCACGCCGCGGCGAAACGGACGTCCGGTGGCATCGAGCCACGCGAGACGGGCGATGACGGAGCGCGGTTGGTTCGCGATCCGTTCTCCGTGATACCAGGCGGCGAACCGATACGTCCGGCCCGGCTGAATGCGGTTGAGCGTGAGTTGCCAGCCGCCCACTTCGGCGATGCTGCGTGATTCGATCCGCAGCGCCCGGCCGCCGTTGCGGCCACCGTGCTCATCGATCGAGAATTTCGGCGAAATCTCTGCGCGCGGTGTCCATGGCTCCCATTTCCCAATATTCTCCGCCCCGGGAAAAAGCGAAAACACCCGGCCGTCCGGCCCGGCGGCCGCACTTGCCGCGCACAAGAGGATGCCCGCGAAAAGGAAGATCGATTTCATTGTGGCATGGAGGAAATGGACGGCGCGCGGGAAGGTCAACGAAACCACTGCGCGAGCGGCAGCTGTTGCGTGCGAATTTTAGCGGCGACCAGTCTCGCCACCCTGCCCGCGCCAGCGTCGACCAAAATGCTCGTTTTCCTCCCGGCCCAGGGCAGGCGCGGGTTTCTCCGACGGTTCAATCCGGAAAGATAGGTAACACTCTATTGGAGGCGAAAGGTGACACGTATTCGAGGTCGAGTTCAACCGGCCGGCCTCGCTGCAGGACAAGGGCTCCCACGATCGAATGTACCGCGACCTGAAGGCCGAGGCCATCCAGCCTCCTTCCGCTCAATCCAAGATAGTGGGCGAGCCGAGACCCTCCCTTGACCCCTCCCACTAAATCTTACTTGCCTCCCAAACCACCAATCCCCACCAACAAACGTGTCACCTATCACCCCGGATAGTTTGGTACCTAACACCGGATCGCACCACCTCTATCCCGGATCAAAACCTTTGCGTCCAACAAAACGGCAAAGCTCAAAACACTGATGGACCCTTCCCCACGCGTCGAAATCGCGCCTGATGCTATCGCGTCAGATCATTCTGCAAAGGCCAGGCTTGCGATCGTCGCCGCATCCGTTGGCACGATCTTCGAGTGGTATGATTTTTTCCTCTACGGCAGTCTCGCGGTGTTCTTCAGCGGATACTTTTTCCCTCCAGGAAACGAAACGGCCGCTTTTCTGTCCGCGTTGGCGACGTTTGGTGCCGGATTCGCCATGCGGCCGATTGGTGCCCTCGTTTTCGGCGCACTCGCCGATCGGATCGGCCGCAAGCGCTCCTTCCAGATCACACTGGTGATCTTGGGAGTATCGACCTTTGCTGTCGGCCTCCTCCCCAGCTATCACCAAGTTGGGATGTGGGCACCTGCCATTTTGGTGTGTCTTCGTTTGGCACAGGGATTGGCCGTCGGTGGCGAGTATGGTGGCGCCGCAACCTATGTGGCTGAATACGCTCCGCGCCGCCGCCGTGGTTACGTGACGAGCTGGCTACAGATCAGCTCCACGGTCGGCTTCCTGCTGTCGTTGTCGGTCATCCTTGCGTGTCGGGTCCTGGTGGGTGAGGAGGCCTTCAAACGCTGGGGCTGGCGAATTCCTTTTCTCACGTCCATCGTACTCCTGGCGATCTCAGTGTACATCCGGCTGAAACTCGAGGAGTCGCCGGTATTCGAGCAGATGAAAGCGGAGGGCCGGGCCTCCGCGCGGCCGGTTGCAGAAGCCTTTGGTCAAATGGGCAACGTCAAACGGATGCTGATTTTGCTTTTTGGTGTCACAACAGGCATGACGGTCGTGTGGTATACGGCCCACTTTTATGGGCTGTTCTTCCTCCAGACAATTCTGCAGGTGGACTACAAAACAAGCTATTCGATTTTCACGGTCGGGCTGATTCTGGGCACTCCCCTATTCATTGTGTGTGGCGCGCTATCCGATCGCATCGGACGAAAGCGCCTCATGATCGCGGGTCTCGCCCTTGCGGCATTCACGATTGTTCCGTCATTTCGGGCGCTTTCCAAATTCACGAACCCCGAGCTCATCACATTTGCCAAGTCAACCCCGATTACCATCTCTGGAAATACGGGCACGTTCTCGATTTTCTACAAACCAGCATCCGCATCGGACCAGGCGAGAAACTTCTTCATCCGCAACGGGCTTTCGTACAAATTCATCGCCGATCCGGCAGCTTCGAGTGTCGTCACCATGGTTGGTTCGACGCGCCTTGAGGGCTTCGAAGAAACAGCCTACGCGAACGCCTTGGCGACGGCTGGGTTCAGGGCTCACCCGGCCAAAACCAACTACGCGGGTGCCGTGTCGGTAATCGTTTGGTTGCTGGCCATGACCGCCATGGTTCATGGCCCGATGGCAGCCTTCATGGTGGAGTTATTTCCAACCCGGATACGAACCACGTCGCTGTCACTCCCTTTCCACTTGGGCGTAGGTCTCCTCGGGGGATTCCTGCCGTTCATAGCGTCGGCACTGACAATCTATCACGGCAACATCTTTGCAGGACTCTGGTATCCCGTGCTCGTCGCCGGCATCACCGCGATCGTCGGTTTCCTGGTGGTGCCGGAGACACGAGACACCGACATCACCTGAGCGAATCCAGGCCCCTTACGATCCAATGAAATCAAAAGTCAAAGTTGCCGTGGTGCAGGAAAGCAGCGTTCCCTTTGATGCCGCGGCGACGACGGAAAAAGCCTGCCGGCTTATCGGGGAGGCAGCAGGCAACGGAGCCGAATTTGTCCTCTTCCCGGAGGCCTTCCTTGGCACGTATCCGAAGGGCCTGACCTTCGATGCTCCAGTTGGGCAGCGCCTGCCGGAAGGTCGCGACGAATTTCTCCGCTATTTCCAGGGTGCCGTCGAACTGAACGGGCCTGAATTGCGCCAGATCGAAAAGTCGGCGCGTCAACACAACGTGTTTGTAGTGCTCGGGATCGTCGAGCGTGGTGGATCCACACTCTATTGCGCGGTCGTCTATTTCGACCCGAAGCGAGGCAGGGTCGGCACGCGGCGAAAGCTGATGCCAACCGCCGCCGAACGGCTGATCTGGGGTTTTGGAGACGGATCAACTTTGGACGTTATCGAGAGCGATGTCGGCAAAACCGCCGCCGTGGTCTGTTGGGAAAACTACATGCCGGCGCTACGCTCGACCATGTATGCGCAAGGCGTGGAAATCTATTGTGCCCCGACAGCGGATGACCGGCCCACTTGGTTGTCCTCGATGCAGCACATCGCCCTGGAAGGGCGTTGTTACGTGCTCAGTGCCGCCCAGTTCATCCGACGGAGAGAATTCGGCGACAACTATCGAAGCGTGCTCGTCAAGAATCCGGACGAAGCGGTTATGCGGGGAGGCAGCGTGATTGTTGGACCGCTCGGCGAGATCCTTGCCGGCCCGGTTTTCGACGAGGCAACTGTATTATATGCCGAGTTGGACAACGCGAAGCTGGTCAAAAGCAAAATGGATTTCGATCCCATAGGTCACTACGCGCGGCCTGATATCTTTTCGTTGAAAGTCGATCGCGGTGCAAAATGCGCAGTGCACCTCTAGTGGGCAAACCCAGTCCTTGGCGGCCTCGCAGTCGGTGATTTCCTCGCGAAGCGGGAAGCGAAGAGGAAGAGGGCACGTCGTGAGGCTTGACTCGCAGAAAGATCCGCTGCGCTCGCTACGTTCTGCAACCAGCCTCCGTCATGCTGAGTGCCGGCGAAAATGTTACGGAAACGCACTCGTCCAACTCGTCTTCTTGCGCTGCGCCCCACGGCAAGTCTGCGTCGATCACCGGCCGGACATGCGCCAGCCCCGGCTCTTCGTAGCCTGCTGGCACTCCATCCTCGCCGCTCCTCGCGCACTCCCCTCGAATCCCTGAAGCCAAAGACCATGGAAGGGGCATCCCAGGGATTCGCTCGCGTTTCCCGGATCGATCCCGCAGGCTGCACCATGCCGTTTACTCAACTTGGTCTGCACAGCAGTCTGGTCCGGGGCGTTCAAGCCATGGGCTACGTCGATCCCACGCCCATCCAGCTGCGCGCAATTCCAGTCATTCTGTCCGGCAGCGACCTCATCGCATCGGCGCAGACGGGAACCGGGAAAACCGCTGCCTTCGCCCTTCCGGTGCTAAACCGGCTCGGCCCGCACAAGCCCGGACAGCCACGCGTCCTCGTTCTCGAGCCGACCCGGGAACTGGCAGCCCAGGTTGAAACGTCTTTCCGCGATCTTGGTCGCTTCACCGATGTGCGCGCAACCGTGCTTCATGGCGGCGTGGGGTACGGTCGTCAGCGAAGTGAACTCAGACACGGCGTCGACATCGTCATCGCCACAGTCGGCCGCCTCCTGGATTTCCTCCAGGAAAAGGCGTTGCGACTCGACCAGCTCGAAGTGCTGATCCTGGACGAAGTCGACCGCATGCTCGACATGGGCTTCATCCATGACGTCAAGCGCATCGTCTCGATGTGCCCCCAAAAGCGGCAGACGCTATTCTTCTCAGCAACAGTCCCTCCCGAAATCGAGGCGGTCGCGCGGTTCGCACTCTCCAATCCCGTACGCGTCGAAATCGGCGTCGCCCGCTCCGTCAATGAGTCGGTCAAACACGCACTTTTCCCAGTTCTGCACGAACAGAAATTCGACCTGCTCCTGGGTCTCCTCACGAAAACCGATTTCCAAAGCGTCATCGTCTTCTCGCGCACCAAACACGGGGCCGACCGCATTGCGCGGCGCCTCAAGGCGGCAAACCATTCGGTCGCCGTCCTGCATGCGAACCGATCCCAGAACCAGCGGGTCGAGGCGCTGGAGGGCTTCAAGGCCGGGCGCTACGAGATCATGGTCGCAACCGACATCGCGGCGCGAGGAATCGATGTCGCCGGCGTTTCCCATGTGATCAACTATGACGTGCCTGAGAACCCGGAAGACTACGTCCACCGCATCGGAAGGACGGGACGCGCGATGGCGGTGGGCGACGCCTTCACACTGGCCACGCCCGAAAACTCCGGCGACGTCCGCGACATCGAGCGTTTCATCGGACAGAAAATTCCGCAGCTCACCCTGGAGTCGTTTGCCTATCTGGGTGGCAAATCACCCGCGATCGACACTAGCCGGCCGAATCGTCCCGCTCCGCGCCCGCAGCAACGTCACGGCAGCCGGCCTTCGAACCCGAGACGCGATGCGGCTCCTCCCGCGCCTCGCAACCCGCCCGCCCATCATCCGCGGGGCAAACCCGGAGCACACTGGCGCCGCAATTCCGGACGGTAGGTTGCGACTTGTCCGGTCTATCTCACCTGAAGCGTATCGCCTTCATAAGCGAGTCCGAGCGAGGGGATCGTGACCGCCTTGCGGGCGCCCTCCTTGCGCACGTTTCCGGCCACCCACGCATCGTACCCGGCGGCCGCCGCCAGCTCGAGGACTCTCCCGGAAAACGAGGGATCCACATAGGCGGCGAACCCGACTCCCATGTTGAAGGTCGCGTAGGCCTCACGAAGCGCGATCGGCCCCTTCTCCATGAGAAACCGGAACAGCGGAGGGATCGGCCGCGGGACATGGACCTCGTAGACGAACGGCTCTTCCAGCCGCATGAGTTTTCTCCAGCCATGACCCGTCACATGGGCCACATAGTTGAGCGGGATTCCGGCCTCCTGGCAGGCCTTCACGAAACGAACATAGATGACGGAGGGCGCAAGCAGCGCCTCACCGTATGTCCGGGAATCCCCATGTGCGAGCGGTGTGAGATAACCCTCCGGCAGCGACTCGGCAATCAGCCGGCACAGGGAGAGTCCGTTCGTCTGCACACCCGAGGAGGCAAGGAAGACGATGGCATCGCCCGCCTTCACGTTGCCCGTGATGCGAAGGGATTTGGGACTGATCCTGCCGACTGCGGATCCGGCGAGAACGATCGTATCGGGAGAAACCATTCCCCGCAGCGTCGGTGTCTCCCCTCCCCCCCAGACAGCACCGGCCTGGAGGCAGCCTTCCGCAAAGCCATCTACCAGGGCACTCATGCGCGGCTCGTCCGCAAACCATCCGGAATCACCCACCGCAGCATGCATGGCGACGGAAATGGGCATCGCGCCGCAGGTGATCAGGTCATTGACGATGGTGGCCACGGTATCGATGGCGATCTCGCGATAGAAACACCTTCCCGACACGGCCTGCATCGCATCCGCCACGAGGTTCTTTGTGCCGAGTCCCTCTTCCACATGCGCGAGAAAATGGTCGTCCGCCTCCATCAGGTAGGCGCTCTCCCCGCGAGTGTTTCCCGGCTCCCGGTAGGTATGCGCAGCGAGCGCCCCGCTGGTGCGGCGCGCCGCCTGCTGACAGGCGCGCTTGAACGGATCAAGCTGGTCGTAGCGAACTCCCGAGGAATCGTAACTGAGGCTCATGAAATCGTGACGACTCCTAGTAGGAGCGGCCTTCGTTTTGCTCGTAGTAGTTGAGAAAGGCCTGATTCACGACGCGATACCCGCCGGGCGTCGGGTACTTGCCCGTGAAATACCAGTCGCCCGTGTGATTCGGCACGGCGAGATGGAGGTTTTCGATGGTCTGGAAAATGATCTCCGTCTCGCCTTTCCAGTCGATCCGCCTGGGGCGCACAAGATCCGTGATCTTCGCGGAAATCTCTGCGGGGGTGAACGGTTCATAGATGCGCCGGACCTGATTTTCGAGTTCGGCGCCAGCAGGCTTGGCGACCTCGTCGCGGCAGGCCCGATAGATTTCCTCGAGCAGATCCCCCTGGCCGCGCTCCTTGAGCAGGGCCACTGCAGCCTCGAAGGCGATGAACTTGCCGAGCTCGGACATGTCGATGCCGTAGCAGTCCGGATAGCGGATCTGCGGCGCGGTCGACAGGATCACGATCTTCTTCGGATTCAGGCGCGACAGCATGCGGAGGATCGAACGACGCAGTGTCGTGCCCCGCACGATCGAGTCATCCACACACACCAGAATGTTTCCGGGGCGCACCGATCCGTAGGTGATGTCGTAGGCATGCCCCGCCAGCTGATTCCTGAAATTCTCCTGTCCGATGAAGGTCCGGATCTTAACATCCTTGCCCACGACCTTTTCCCCGCGCGGCCAGTTCCTCAGGATGAGGTCGTCGAGGAGCGCGTCGGTCAGCTGTCCCTTGCGGCTCGCGTCGAGTATGGCGGCCTTGACTTCGTCGCGGCGGATCTCCCGCAAAGCGGACATGAGACCGTAGTAGGCGACCTCCGCCGTGTTCGGAATGAAGCTGAAGATCGTGTTCGCCCAGTCATGATCGATGGCCTTGAGCACCTGGTCCGAGAGCCGGGCTCCGAGCGCCTTTCGCTCAAGGTAGATGTCCACATCATTGCCCCGCGAAAAATAGATCCGTTCAAACGAACATGAGGTCCGCGGAAGCGGCGGTGTGAAGCGGATGGACCTGAGTTCACCGCGTTTCTTTATCACCAGGACGTGGCCGGGATCGACCTCACGAACCTCCTCGGCGGCGAGATCAAAGGAGGTCATGAGCGGCGCACGCTCCGACGCGACAGCGATGACCTCGTCGTTCTGGAAATAGTGACAGGGCCGGATCGCTGATGGATCGCGGGCGACAAACGCATCGCCATTCCCCATCATGCCCACCAGCGCGTACCCGCCATCCCAATCCTTTGAAGCGCGGGTGATGACCCTGCCGAGGTCGAAGTCCTCGCTGATGCGCTTCGAGATTTCCCCGCCGTCCATGTTTCTCGTCCGCAGGAATCGATAGAGATCCTCGTGCTCCTCATCTAGGTAGAACCCGATCTTCTCCAGCAGCGCCTGGGTGTCCGTCGCAAAAATCGGGTGCTGCCCCATCGCAATCAGCGAGTCGTTCAGGGCACCCGTGTTGGTCATGTTGAAGTTCCCCGCGAGCGCGAGATTGCGGGTCGGCCAGGGCGACCGGCGGAAATACGGATGGCAGGAGCTCAGGTTGTACCCGCCACTCGTTCCATAGCGAAGATGGCCCATCAGAAGCTCGCCGCCGAAATCGAAATGTTTCTTCACCGTGTCCGGAAACTCCGGATGGATTGTCCCCGCAGCGACCTTGTCCTGGTACTGCTTCAGCAGCGCCTTGAAAATCTTGTCCAGAGGGTTCGCCTTGACCTGCCGCTCACGGAACATGAAGGGCTCACCCGCGGGCACATCGAGCTTCACGCAGGCCACTCCGGCGCCGTCCTGGCCACGATTGTGCTGCTTTTCCATCAGCAGGAACAGCTTTGAGAAACCCCAGAGCGGTGTGCCGTACTTCTCCTGGTAGTACGAGAGGGGTTTCAGCAGTCGCACGAGGGCGATGCCGCATTCGTGGCGGATGGGATCGCTCATATGCGTGTGAGGGACTTCAGCTCGAAGGCGATTGGTTTCACTGGGTTCAAAGGAAAACGATCACGGAGTGCCCGCAAATACGGTCAAGGGGTTTTCTTGGGAGCGCCGGTTTCAGCCGGGTGTCTTTTGCCCCGGGGATGAAACCGACGGTGCTGATCAAGAATCCGCGACGGTTCAACAGCGGTGTAGATCTCGGTGGTGGAAATATTTGCATGCCCCAGCATCTCCTGGATCGCCCGGAGATCCGCGCCCCCGCTGAGCAAGTGTGTGGCAAAGGAGTGCCTCAGCAGGTGGGGCTTCACCGCGCGTCTGATGCCGGCGAGCCGGGCATAGTGCCTGACCAGCATCCACAGCCTCACACGGGAAAGCGGTCCGCCCCTTTCGCTAAGGAAGAGATGACTGCGCGTGCGCGATGCCTTGACGAAGTGAGGACGACCCGCTTCGAGGTAGGCCGTGATCGCGCTGACAGCCTTGTCGCCCATGGGAACGACCCGCTCCTTGGAACCCTTTCCAAAAACACGCACGAGACCGTGCTCGAGATCGATCTGCTGAATCGTCAGCGCGGTGAGTTCGGAAATCCGCAGGCCGCTCGCATAAAAGAGCTCCAGCATGGCCTTGTCGCGCAGGCCATGGGCATCTCCTGAACGCGGTGCCTCCAGCAACCGCTGGATTTCCTCGGCGTTGAGCGCACCCGGCAGCGGGCGAACGAGCCGGGGTGAGGAGAGCAATTCGGTCGGGTCCGATGCACAGAGCTGCTCCCTCACGAGGAAACGATACAGCCCGCGGATTGCAGACAGCTTTCTTGCAAGGCTCGCCGGGGAAAGTTCATGCGCGCTCATGGACTGCACCCACGCGGAAAGGTCCTTGGAGGATACCGTCCGCCAATTCCTGCACCCGCGCTTCCTGTCAAGGAAGGTCGCAGCCTGGGCAATGTCCCGGCTGTACGCTGCAACCGAGTGAGAGGACAATCCCCGCTCGAGTTGCAGGAAGCCGAGGTACGCCTCCGCCGCCTCGCCAAACGAAGCAGGTATGGCGTCGGTGGGTGTCACCACGATCGTGCGCTTCGCGGGCATTCGCACCCCTTCCAGTGCAGCGGGGCGCAAGACGCACGGGCAGCACTCATCTCGCCGGGTCAGTAACGCCGCCTGGGCGTCGGTCTGCTCATCGCCGGACGCTCATCCTTCATGCGGTACGTGATGCGCGCCTTGTCGAGATCATACGGGCTCATTTCCATCTTCACGCTGTCACCCGCGGCAATCTTGATGAAATTTTTCCGGAGTTTGCCGGAGATGTGAGCCAAAACAACATGCCCATTGGCAAGCTGCACCTTGAACATTGTGCCCGGCAGCACCGCAACTATCTTGCCTTCAACTTCAATCGATTTGTCGTCGGCCATGTCAGTGTGTCCGAACCCTTGGTGCTTTGCTATGAATCATGCGGAAAATTTGGAAAAAGAGGCCCGTAAAAGGACAAAATGATCGCGTTAAGTCAAGGGTTTACTCCATTGGCCTCCCGTCAAGACTTCCGCATCCGACATGCCAAAAGCAGGCGCACACGTCCCTTGTCCGTTTGAAAAACGCTTCCCGTCCGAACTGCAGCGCGACGATCTCTACTTCATGAGTCTCGCCTTCAACGGGGCCATCGACGCCTGGCGGCAGGACGAGGTGCCCATCGGCTGTGTGATCGAGCGTCACGGCGAAATCATTGCCGCGTCGCACAACACGGTCGAGGGCGCCAAGGATCCCACGGCCCACGCGGAAATGCTGGCCCTCACCCAGGCAGCTGCGGCCTTGGGTGACTGGCGGCTTGAAGGTGCAACCGTCTACGTGACCAAGGAGCCCTGCCCCATGTGCTCCGGAGCCATGCTGATGTCGCGTGTCAAACGCGTCTGCTTCGCCGTTCCGGATCCCAAGATGGGCTGTCTCGGGGGGGCAACCAATCTCAATGACCTGCCCAAGGTGAACCATCACCTTGAGCTAACCCAGGGCGGCGTGCTCGAAGAGGAGTGTCGCGCCCTGCTTCAGGCATTTTTCCAGATGAAGCGGCGCGATTCAAAGTCCGCCGATCTGGACTCTCCCGAGGCGCAATCCGCGCAAGGCGGTTGACGTCGTCGCGACTAGCGGCAACTGTTTGCCCTCTGGTTTGTTGGATCACTCGATTAGAAAACAAGAAAGGAATACTCTATGGCCTACGAACTTCCCAAACTGCCTTATGCGTACGATGCCCTCGTCCCGCACATTGATGCGAAAACGATGGAGATTCATCATACGAAACACCATCAGGCCTACATCACGAACGCCAACAATGCGCTCAAGGACCATGCTGCGCTTGCCGCACTTCCGGTCGACACTCTGATCGCCGACCTCTCCAAGGTGCCTGAGGCAATCCGCGGTGCCATCCGAAATAACGCCGGCGGGCACAGCAATCACTCCTTCTTCTGGACCATCCTCGGTCCGGGCAAGGGCGGCGCCCCCAAGGGCAGGCTGGCCGACGCTCTCCACGCCGCCTTCGGAAGTTTCGACAACTTCAAGGCGGAGTTCGGAAAGGCCGCCGCGACCCGCTTCGGGTCCGGATGGGCGTGGCTCGCGGTCGGCGCAGATGGGAAACTTTCCGTGGGCTCCACCGCCAATCAGGACAGCCCTATCATGGGCAAGGCGGTGGCGGGTTTCGAAGGCAAGCCGGTGATCGGTCTCGATGTCTGGGAACACGCCTATTACCTGAACTACCAGAATCGCCGTCCGGACTACGTCGCTGCATTCTGGAACGTTGTCGATTGGGACGCCGCCGAACGGAATTTCACGAAAGCGACGTAGAAAATTCCCGTTGTCTCTGCCTTGCAGCCGCACCGACCGGTGCGGCTTTTTCATTTTTCCAGACGGCGCTGGACAGGATTGCAGCGGACAGCCCTACGGGAAGCGGGATCGTATTCCACAATGACCCCCGAGAGCCGCACATCCCGTTCCGCCACCTCCAGTCGCCTCGGCATCCCATCGATGAATCGCGCAATGGACGGAGCGATCTCGCGTCCCAGCACACTTTCGTGCGAACCGGTCATGCCCGCATCGCACCCAAATGCCGTTCCCTTGGGCAGCACCGCGAAGTCTGCGGTTGCGACGTGCGTATGCGACCCCACGACCGCCACCGCCCTTCCGTCGAGGTGCCAGCCCAGCGCCTGCTTTTCGCTCGTGGCCTCCGCGTGGCACTCCACAAAAATGCCATCGGCGGCACATTCGGACGCGATGCCCGCCGCGAGGGCATCCGCCGCACGGAAGGGACAATCCGCCTTCATTCCCATGAACTGGCGACCCAGGACGGTGAGCACGGCGAGGCGAAATCCCTTCTGCTCGACAATGACGTGGGTCCTGCCCGGGCACGAGGGCGGCAAATTTGCAGGGCGGCAGGCGCGATCGAGTCCGCCAATTTCGCTTTCAAAACCTTTCCGATCCCAGACGTGGTCGCCCAACGTGATCACGTCCACACCGGCGGCAAGCAACGTGCGGGCAATCGTTGCGGTGATCCCCGCGCCGGCTGCCGAATTCTCCGCATTTGCGATCACGAAATCCAACGCATGCTCGGCCCGCATCGCACCGACCTCCGAAATCACGATCTCCCGGCCCGGACGACCGACGATGTCACCGATGAAGAGCAGCTTGATCATGCAGAGAACGAGACAAGGCGGCCCTGGCATGACCAGAACTTTCTCTGGTGCGCGGTCGCCCTTGCGAAATCCGTCAACGCCACCGGCCTGCGCCATTTTTCACTCTTGCAAGCCGGATGGCATGCGGGCAATTTTTACCCTTTCCGTCTTCACGCATATCAATGAAATCCACGACCTCGCCCTCCGCGTTTCCTCAACCTGAAATTGGCCGCGAAATGAACGGTGCTGATTCTGTTGTCGAGTGCCTCGTCCGCGAGGGAGTCGATGCGATATTTGCCTATCCGGGCGGCGCATCCCAGGAACTTCACCAGGCGTTTGCAAGATCCGGGAAGGTCCGGGTGATCCTGCCGCGCCACGAACAGGGCGGCGCGTTTGCGGCCGAGGGCTATGCCCGCGCCACCGGAAAAGTCGGTGTCTGCATGGCCACCAGCGGTCCGGGCGCGACCAATCTGGTTTCCGCCATTGCCGATGCCTACATGGACTCGACCCCGCTGGTGACCATCACGGGGCAGGTCTTCTCCAAGTTCATTGGAAAGAGCGCATTCCAGGAAACCGACTTCTTCGGAATCACCCTCCCGATCGTCAAGCACTCCTACCTCGTGCTCAACGTGCACGACCTGCCACGCATCTTCAAGGAGGCCTTTCACCTGGCCCGCTCGGGTCGCCCCGGCCCTGTCGTCATCGACATTCCGAAGGACGTCCAGCAGGCGCGCTATCAGCCGGTCTTCCCGGCAACCGTCGAGTTCAAGAACCCGCTCATCAGCGAGGTTCACCATGCAACGGACGATGCGCTGCGCCAGGTGCTCGCCCTGATCGCCGAGGCAAAACGGCCGGTTCTCTATACGGGTGGCGGCATTATTTCCGGCGAAGCCCACCGGGAGCTGAAGGCTTTCGCCGAGGCGACAAACGTGCCGGTAGCCACCACCCTCATGGGCGTCGGCGGCTTTCCTGAAACGCACCCGCTCTCCATGCGCTGGTTTGGAATGCATGGTGCCGCGTTCGGAAACTGGGCGGTTGACCAGTGTGACCTCCTGCTCTGTTTCGGTGCGCGTTTCGACGACCGCATCACGGGTGACGTCAACAAGTTTGCTGCGGGCGCCAGGATCGTCCACGTCGACATCGATGCGACCGAACACAACAAGAACAAACGTGTCCACCTGCCGATCCTCAGCGACATCAAATATGCGCTCGGCCGTCTGGTCGAGCTGGCCAAGGCCGCCAAGTTCACTCCGCCCGACACCAAGCCATGGCAGGAGCAAATCTCGACCTGGAAGAAAGAGTACCCCTTTGATTCCTCGGCGGGCTTCGGCAAGAGTCCGCACATTCTTCCCCAGGAGGCGGTGGCGGCACTCTATGAATTGACGAAGGGTGATGCCATCATCACGACCGGCGTGGGGCAGCACCAGATGTGGGCAGCCCAGTTTTATCGTTTCGACCAGCCACGTCGCTACATCAGCTCGCTCGGCCTCGGAACCATGGGCTATGGATATCCCGCGGCACTCGGTGCCAAGGTGGCCTGTCCGGACAAGCAGGTCATCGATATCGATGGCGACGGTTCCTTTGTCATGAACATCCAGGAACTGGCCACCGCGCATATCGAGAAGATCGCCGCCAAGGCCATGATCCTGAACAACCAGCACCTCGGCATGGTCGTGCAATGGGAGGACCGCTTCTATGGCAGCGTTCGCGGCAACACGATCCTGGGCGACGAAAAGAATGTCGGGGGGCCCGACAACCCCGCGGGACTGTACCCGGATTTCGTGAAAATCGCCGAAGGCTTTGGCATCAAGGGACGGCGCATAATCAAGAAGAGCGAGCTCAAGGAAGCCATCCAGGAGATGCTCGATCACAATGGACCGTATGTCCTCGACATCATTGTCCCCTACACCGAGCACGTGCTTCCAATGATCCCGGCCGGCCGGTCCGTGAAGGACATCATCCTCAAGTAGTCCCGCGCCTCCGGTGACCGAACAGGTCGGTCACCATGTGAGGCTTCAGGAATACGTACGCCGGCCATCCAGCGCGTTCTTCAGGGTGACTGAATCCGCGTAAAGCACACCACCTCCACTGGGCAGCCCGAACCCGATGCGCGATACCGTGACTTCGCGGTCTCCCGGAAGCTGTGCGGTCAGGTAATGGCACGTGGCCTCACCTTCGACGTCGTTGGAGAGTGCAAGGATGAGTTCGCGGATCTCGCCGCTTCGAGCCCGTTCGAGCAAGGGCGCGAGATTCAGCTGTTCCGGGCCGACACCGGCAATGGGCGACAGTTTTCCGTGGAGAACATGATAGACCCCGCGATGCGCTCCGCTCCGCTCCAGCGCGGCAAGATCCGGCACCTGTTCGACGACACACACGACACCACGATCGCGTGTTTCATCGGCACAGACCGCACACCGTTCGCCCTCGGCAAGATTGCCGCAGGACACACACCTTCGGACTGATCGCGCGGCATCCTGCAACGCTTCGACCAGTTGCGGCAGACGCTCGGGCCTTTCAACGAGGAGGTGAAGGGCAATCTTTTCTGCGGAACGGTAGCCGAGTCCCGGCAATTGTTTCAGCAGGTGCTGAAGGTGTTCAAAGGCCGTGGCCATGAGAGTGGCGGGGAGGGATCAGGGAAAGGCCTGCTGTTGCGGCCCTGGCGGCATAGCCGGTTGCCGGGCATGCACGGCTGGAAACAATGGGTTCAGAACATCCCTGGCATCTGAAACGCGCTCGTGACCTTCTGCATCTCCGCATCATTGAATTCCTTCGCCTGCTTGGCCGCATCCTGTACCGCCTGCAGGATCGTTTCACCCACAATCTTCGCGTCCTCCTTCAGGAATTCCGGATCAAGCGTCAGCGCGAGAAACCTTCCTGCGCCATTGATCCGGATTTTTACCGCTCCACCTCCGGCGGTGAAATCGAGTTCCTTCGATTCGAGCTGCGACTGCAGGCCCTCGATCGATTTCTGCATTTTCTGTGCTTGCTTGAGAAGTTTGCCTACGCCGGCCATGGGAGTGTGTGGAAGGTTGAACGTTGCAAAGTGCCAGAGACAAACAATCGGGCCCGGGCTTCAAGCTCCAAGTATCTGCCGGTAACCTTCACGGAAACTCGGATGGCAGGGAGTCCATCCCAACACGCTCTTGATTCGGGCGTTGTCGATTGTTCGTTCGGGCACGACGCTCCTGCGTCCACCGGGAGCGTGGCTTTCAAACGACGGCATGGTACGACCCAGGCGCGCGCTCAGCCAGCCCACAAGATCGGCCCTGGTCACAGCCTCGTCATCCGTGACATTGAAGACCTGCCCCGGAATCGCAGGCTCCGCAGTCAGCGCCTGCCATACGGCGGAAACGATGTCATCGCGATGCACGAGGTTCAACCGATGTCCACCCTTGCCCGGGAAAACCGCCTCCCCGGCCCGCAACGCGTCGAGCAGATGATGCCGCCCGGGACCATAGATGCCCGTCAGCCTGAGGATAAAGACCCTCCCAGGCCAGGTTCGCGCAATGCCCTCGGCAGCCACGAGAATCCCAGCGCGTTCCGATGCAGGGGGCTGAAGCGGTGCCGACTCATCGACCCGGACTCCACCACCCTGCGGGTAAACAGATGTGCTGCTCGTGTACACCATCGTGCCCACCCTTCGGCATCCCTGTGCCCAGGTTATCATCGAGGCCATACCGTCGTGATAGCTGTGACGATAGCTTTCGATCCCCCCTCTTCCCGAGCTCACACAGTTGACCACAAAATCAGGCGTCTCGGGCACCTGCGTGTGCCAGTCATGGCTCGCGATGTCCGCAACCACACACTGCACTCCCAGCCCCGTCAGCCGCTGCGCATTCGCAAAATTTCTCGTCACCGCGCTGGTGACGACTCCATGTTGAAGCGCCCATCGGCAAACCGCCTCGCCGACATAGCCCGCACCGAGGACCAGCAGTTGCCTCCCGCTGGGGTTCACGTCTGCCGATCCTTCACTTCCGAAAAGCGGGTTCATGGCACACGCTTCAGATCACATCAAAGGGAACGTGACATCCGTCTGGATTCATTCGTTTCAAATGGGCGGCGAGAACTTCGACACTATGGGCGCGATCACCCGCCTTCGAGAGGTCAACCAGCTCTCCAGTAACGCGAACGCGGGAAAACGGCTTCGGCAGGTAGAAACCATCCCAGCTTCGAAGCCGCCAGGCCGACTCAAAAGCCCCGCCCAGAAGAAGCATCGGAGCCTCCGCGCGGCGAGTGACAATCAAGGCGCCCGGCTTGACCTCATAACAGGGGCCCCGCGGTCCGTCCGGCGTGATTCCAATGTCATTTCCCTGCCGCAGCACGTCGATCAAGGCAGTCGCCGCTTCACGTCCCCCTTTGCTGCTTGATCCCCGGATCGCACGCATCCCCACAATTTCGAAGAACGCCTCCAGCCACGCCCCGTCCTTGCTGGCGCTGATCAGTGCATACACCGGGCGATGCGTGCGGAAGCGCCGGAATATCTCTGCCCCCAGGAACAGCCGATTGTGCCAGAGCGTTATCGCCACCGGCACTTCCCGGTATTTCAACGCAAACTCGTCTTCCGGAGGCACCTCGAACCGGAGGCTTCTTCCCCAAAGGTGCACAATCCTTCCCAGAATCTCAAAAACCGACCTCTTCCAGCCACTTACGCGCTGCGAGTCGCGGCTTGGAGATGAGGATGGCAACGGCATGATCCCTTTCTTTGTGCGGGCGAAATCTGTAACGCCAAGCGCAGAATATCTTTGCGCCACCCCATCCCAACGTCTCCCGGGATCGTTCCTCGCTTAACTCGCAGCTGCCATCCACGAGCTTTTGCGGGCAGACCGTGCGCCTTTCACCCCCTCCCGACCGCTCGAATAGAACGGATACGCCCCGCTTGACGTGCACCCAGGTATCTTTTTCCCTCAAACCCTTTTCCGCATGACGTCCGCTTCCACGGCCTACTCGAATCGTATCGCTTTCGGCGAAGCCCGCTGACGGCAGATCGACTTTGCATGAAACAAACGCCGTCCCCCAACGTCCCACTTTCGTCCCAAACTGCATGAAATCCATTCGCCTCCTTGTTCTCGTGGCCGCGTCCGGGCTATTCGCCTCAGCGCACGCGCAAATCAACTACGCGGACATCCCAGTCGAATTTCGCCCGATCCGGAACACCTCGTTCTCGGTTGGCGTTCGTTTCATCGGCGGTGCCAATGTGAGCTTTGGCAGCCTCGGTTCCGTCTCCACCAATTTCTCCCCGCAAGGTCCCGAAGCCGGAGAGGTGGATCGCACCTACGCGGATGGAGCCGTTCACGCCGATTCGCTGCGCAGCAATGAGAAGAACGCTGATGGCACGACGATCAGCTCGCCGTTCGGTCGCTACTCGATCCGTGCGGAAATCTTTGACGCGGATGGAAACAAGATCCCGGATGCCAGCGACCCGGGTGGCACGGGCAACAAGACCCAGGTCAGCGCCGACTTTCTTTCCTACACACCGGGCCGCACCCGCAGTTGGTCATACTCCTCCGATTCCCAGATTTCGTCGCCCGGGGTGATTGCGATGCACGACTATGTTGCGAAGACCTCCGGTGCCTCAATGCTGGCGGATTCGGGAGCAGGCCCCGGTTTTGAGCTTACCGCCAGCCGACGACTCGGCTCGATCGGCCGGATCGATTGGGGTTTCCTCTTTGGCGCGGGGGTGACCGACATCAATGCGAAGGAATCCGGCCGGGTGAAGGCGGACCTCACTGTGCTCACCGACTACTACCGTGTGTCTGGAATCGCCGCGCCTCCTTCCGCTCCGTATACCGCACCATCATCGGGTGATTTTGTCGGGGCCAATGGAGCGGTCTACAGCGGAAATCTCGAAACCACGGTACCGTTGGAATCCATACCGTTTCAGCGAAATGTCGTGCAAACGGCGGACGGTGCGGACATCGACGGCAATTGGCAGATCAAGGGAGCCTACTTCCTCTTCCGGGTAGGTCCCATGATCCGCATTCCCTTCGGAGAGCGTTTCTCTCTTACTGCAAGCGCGGGTTACGCGGGCGCATATCTCGGGACAACTTTTCGTGCGAAGGAATCGCTTGTGATCAGTGAAACCTATTCGATTCCTTTCGAAGAGGAGGAAACCTACAGCAAACTGCTCCACGGTGCCTACGCTGAGGTGAATGCTGAGTGGTGGCTCACGCAGCGCACCGGATTTTTCCTCGGAGTCACCTTTGAGAAACTCGGCAAGTACGAACAGACGCTCGCGGGCAGGACAGCCGACATTGACATTGGGGGCCACGGAGGATTCCGCCTCGGTCTGACGACTCGCTTCTGAGCGCCCGATTGGGGCCAGCGAGGTTGCATGCGACGGGCGGGCTCGATCAGTCCTTGCCAGGCTCAATCCAGCCCTGTTTTTTCGCGCAACTTTTGAGCGATCTCCGGGGTTATCCGTGGGCAAATGAAGATTCTGCTGACACTGATACTCTGGGCGCTCCTTCTCGCACTTTGCTGGCCCCTGGCGGTGCTGGTCCTCCTTCTCTGGCCCTTGCTCTGGCTGCTCTCCATTCCGTTCCGCATCATCGGCTCGGCCATGGCCGCACTGCTCGCCCTGGTCCGGACAATCCTCTTTCTCCCGGCCCGGATTCTCGGATACCGCAGCCCATAGGCCGCGGTGCGCGGCACGCCGCCCACCCGCCATGCCGCGTTCCGAACGGAGAAACTCGCCTGAAGGGCGGAAGGGGTCTGGGGAACCGATCGGCGAGGCTTTGACGTCATCGTTTGGCAGGGACAATCTCTCTCGCGAATGAATGCTTCCGGCTTTCGCTTTTCCCCAGGTATTCTGATGCAGTTGGGCACTTACTACTATCCGGAGGCCTGGCCTTCCGATCAGTGGGATCGCGACTTCGCCAACATCAGAAAGCTCGGCCTCGAGTTCGTGCACATGGGGGAGTTTTCATGGGCATTCCTGGAGCCGTCCGAGAGTCATTTCGATTTCACCTGGCTGGATCGCGCAGTCTCCCTCGCGCACTCTGAGGGACTCGGTATCGTGCTCTGCACTCCAACCGCTGCACCACCGGTCTGGTTGACCGGAAAATATCCGGAAGTCCTGATGGTCGATGCCCACGCGTGCAGGCAGGTTCACGGCACGCGCCAGCACGCCTGTTGGAACGTGCCCACCTATCGGGAACTCGCCGCCCGCGTCACCCACGAACTCGGGCGACACTTTGGTGCGGATTCCCGGATTGCTGGCTGGCAATTGGACAACGAGCTTTGCCACTACGGCAAGGATCCCTGCCATTGCGAGGCGTGCCAGGCATCCTTCCGGAGCTGGCTGCACGGAAAGTACGGCGACATCAACTCTCTGAACCGGGATTGGGGCACGTTCTTCTGGTCACAGCACTACGAACGGTTCGAGCAGATCCGGATTCCAAGTCCCCCTGAAAACGTGGCCCAGATGAATCCACATCAGAAGCTCGATGCCCAGCGCTGGTATTCGGAAATGGCCGCGGACTACCTCCGGAACCAGTGCCGGATTCTGCGTGGATACAGCGGTACCCGGCAATGGATCACCACGAATTTCATCCATCACTATCCCGCAATCGACCCGTCGCTGAACTCCGCCGATTTTGATCTGACAGCATGGACGATCTATCCGGTGCACGGATTGTTGAACAAGGGTCCGCTCGGTTTCCGTACGGGAAACGCGGCGGGATTCGGTTTCGCATGCGACTTCATGCGCAGCCTCAATGGCAGGCACGCCATCATGGAACTGCAGCCAGGCCAGGTGAACTGGGGTGACGTCAATCCCCAGCCTGCACCCGGAGCCGTGCGACTCTGGCTGACGCAAGCCCTCGCAGGCGGAGCCTCGTTCGTCTGCACCTACCGCTACCGCCAACCGCTTTCCGGCGCCGAACTTTATCACCACGGCCTGGTCGGTACGGATGGCGTGACCCCCAGCAGCGGGGGAAAACAGTTCTCGCAGGTCGCACGCGAACTTGTCCGGCTTCGATCACACGCACGCCCTGACGCGCCGCCGCCTCCGCACTACCACGCACGCCGGGCTGCCATCGTATACTCACGGGAATCCCTCTGGGATGTCGAAAACCACAGGCAGACCACGCGCTGGGACACCTACACCCACCTGCTCAAGTACCACCAGGCGCTGAAGCGGGTGGGTGCGCCCGTGGACGTGATCACTCAAATGTCGGGATGGCAGAACTACGCGGTGGTTGTCATCCCTGCCTGCCAGCTGGTCGATGAAACGTGGATCGCCGGCTGGCAAAGCTATGTGGAGGACGGAGGTCACCTCGTGCTTTCGTGTCGGACGGGACACAAGGACCGGCGCGGACATCTCTGGGAAGGCCCGTGGGCCGCGCCCCTGCTCGATCTCATCGGAGCCGACATAGAGTTCTTCGACACGCTTCCCGAACCGGTTGAGGGCAAGGTCCGGACCGCGAAGTCCACCCATGCCTGGAACACCTGGGCTGAAATTCTCGCACCCCGCGAGGGAACAGACGCGCTGGCGCACTACTCGTCTGACTTCTATTCCAATCGTGTTGCCGCCTCCACGCGGCGCTTGGGAAAGGGCAGCGTCACCTATGTGGGAGTGGACAGCGATGGCGGCACTCTTGAATCTGAATTGGTTCGCCAGGTCTACGCGACTGCCGGCATCGGCATCGAGGACTTGGCGGACGGCTTTTTTGTCGAGTGGAAGCACGGCTTCTGGGTCGCCACCAATTTTTCGGACTGCCCCCACGTCTGCCCGTCCGTACCGGGAGCCACCTACCTGATCGGACAGCGCGAAACACCGCCCGCCGATGTTTCCATCTGGATCGATCGCTCAAACGAAGCAGGTTGATCGCGAATAGTGCGGCCGCACATCCGCGACTGTTTCAGGATTTGCTGATGATGTCTTCGGATTGGTCGCGTGAAGGTCTCGCGATGCACGTCGCTCCATTTTCGGCAGCTGCAGGTTGGGTGGAGAGCCTGCTCGTTGCGAGCCAACGCGTGCGGCAATAGATGCGGCGTCCTGTTCGATGAGAAAAATTGGTGGAGGTGCCGGGAGTTGAACCCGGGTGCCCCTGACCTTCACGATCCGCGTCTACCTGTGTAGTGCCATTTGAGATTCGCCTTCGACAAGTGATGACACGCGCGCGTCGTCGGCTAGGCTCTGGATGAAGATACGGTTTGCGCGTCAGAGACGACCACACAGACTATGCCTGCTGTCGACGTGTGATCCGGCCAGCAGGCGTCGCCGGGCACACGTGGCTGTCAATTAAGCAGCCAGGGGCATTTCTTCGAAGTTGCCATTTATTGTTTTCGCGGGGGGATTTACGAGAGTCCCACGGCTCTCGACAGGCAGCGGAGCGCTCCAACCAAGGGTAGAATCCAGAACACCCCCAAAAGTCTTGGGTGAGTCGCAAATGATACCATTCGGGCGCAGACTCAAAGAACAGGAGAGCGAGCCTAGCGGAAAATGCCTGAAAAGCAAGCAGGCGCGGCCCCTCGCCCCGGGTCGGCGTCTCCGCCGCAGCCAGGACCTTCGAACGGGAGCTCAGGGCAGGGCGTACACTTCCACGAGTACGACACCGGTTCCCACGCCGTCCTCGGAGGCACCATGAACGGTGTAGGCACCGGGATCGAGCGTGACGACGATGGCGGCATCGCCGCTGCCGGCAGCGAGGGAAAACGCGCCGGCCAACACAGCTGCCTGCGCTATTGCGGTCGGGTCGGATGCATCTCCCCAGTCGTTCTGCGTCAGCATGACCGTGCTCGAGCCGTTTGCCTCCTGCCGGTGCAGCGTGAGCATCGGATCCGTCATGGTCCCGGAAACGTTGAAGGGTGCGTCACCGAGTGTCGGACCGACCACGCGGATCAGCAGCGTCTTCGGAGCACCTGGGGAAATGATGAATCCCGGAATGATGATCTCTTCGCCGATACCGCAGAATCCGCGCGTGGAGATGTTGACGAGCCTCGCATCGGATACGACGTCACCCGCATCGTAGAGCTCAACGATGCCAATTCCGGTGAGACTCCCCGCGCCCCGCACCAAGGCCGTGTAGAGTCCTGGCTGGAGATCGACGAGCAATGCGGCATCGGCGCTTCCCTCGAGCAAGGGAAACGCCCCGACGGCTGTGGTTGCCGTCCTGATGGCGGCGGCGCCGGCGCTGGCGCCCCAATTGTCGTTGGAGGCAATTTCACTGACGACACTTCCGTCCTGTCGGTTGAGAGTCAGGACCGGATCACTGAGGAAGTTCTTGACACCCAGATTCCCAAGACTGGGACCCGCGGCGCGAACCAGCAGTCGTTTCGCCGATGATCCCTGGATGACAAACCCGAGAATCATGAGGTTGTCGCCTGTCCGCACGGAGCCGCGCGTGGAAAGATTGAGCAGCCGGGATGGCTGTGCGGGGGCGGAGCGAATCGACGATGGAGTGATGGCATTGCATCCCCCGGCAAACGCTCCGCTTTCGTCCGGCGCCCTTGCGAATTGCGAGGTGCTGTCCAGCGGCCGTCCGGATGCGTAGACGCCGGCATTCCTCATCCAGTCCCTGACATCCGGCCAGCCGTATTCCGCCACCGATGGATTCTGATACCTTGCCTCCGGCGGAATGCTCTTCACGTAACTCCAAACGACATTGTTGACGCGGAGATTGTCGGGGTCCTGCTGATCCTCCGGCACGCAGCCCAGAAAATTGGCGATACCGATTCCCGCGTTTCCGTTGGCTGCCCCATTGACTGAGGGAAGCTCCGGCTGTCGGCCCCAGAAGGGCTGGGGTGCGATCAGGGGATCCATGTCCTTTGCCTGGGCATTCATGTTCACATCGTTTTTTGCCGCGTGAACATAGGGGTTCCAGTAATTCAGGTGGTAGACATGCAGCGACATTGGCAGAACGTTGCGCACCGCCCGCATCTCCTCGTAGCAGCGGAAGAGTGCACCCCGCGCGCCGCCATGCGAGGGCGTGGGTCCCGGTTCGCGAGGAAACGTATCCGGACCGCAGATACCGCCGCCCATCCCGATCTTCCCGCTGTCGAGAAGGTGGGCGATGATCGTCTTCACCTCGGTGGTAGGCGAGTTGACCATCTGCCAGAAGAGACGGTGAGGATGGGTGCTGCCTGGCGAGAAGTTGCGCAGGCGCCCGTCCACCCATGTCCAAGCGTTCAATTCGGGACGCCATTCCCTGCCCGCCAGCCAGAGGTGGAACGCCTTCAGGTTCTCGATCCAGGAGGACCTCGTGTCGGTGGTCCAGTAGTTGCTGGTGCCGACCTCATGTTCCTGGATCACAAAACCGTAGAAGGCCTCGCTGGCACCGGGGGATTTCCCGAGTTCGGATATGACCGTCCGATACAAGTCCTCCAGAAACCCGAGGACTTCCGGCTTATCCAGTTTGATGTTCGAGGTCTCCTTGGGATCCGTGGTTTGGTCACCCGTTGCATATTTCCATCCGCGTGTGAGGAATTGGGGAAGCGAGGAAAACTTGTGTGTGAGCATGACGCGCAACTTCAGGCCCGCCTGGCTGCACGCGACCGCCTCGGCAACGATCCGGCCGATGCCGGGATTGCCCAGCTTGAATTCACCAGGCGTGTTTCCAGCTCCGCTGTCCTGCAACTCCGCCCAGTCGTATTCGCGTTCGATGAAGCGCATCCATGGGCCGGTGGACTGGCATTCCCGGATGAGCTCGCCGATGGTGACCGCATTGGAAGCCCTGCCGTCAGTCCGGTTGGTGAGCCCGTGTCCGGGAATGAGCAGATAATCGGACTGTGCCTGCACCGCAGGAATTGAAAGAATGGCGACGGCAAGCCCCAAAATAAGCGCGTGCAGGTGGCGCAGGCAGACCGCTCCTGAGTTGCCACCGTGATTGCGCCATGCAGAGGCCTCTTCGGCAGCGCCCCGGGGGCTGCATGTCCACCCTGAATGACGCAGCGTTTTGCAATGAATGGGTGAGATGCTGTCCATGAGAACGGGTGGTGAGGGCTCAAACCAGCCGGGTCGGTGTCATCAAGTCGCGTCCGATGCAAAGGCGGCTGATGTGAGCCCGTGGGTTCATTGAAGCATACAGCACCTTCACCCCGAAACCAACCCACGTATTAACGGGTGCGACAATTCCCGAGCCCCCCCTGCTCTCCTCTGCGCTGCCAGGCGCACGTAGGCCTCCGATGTCGGTGAACCCATCCGCAAGGAATCTCCACAGGCACAATGCCGCTCGCAACGGAACACAAAAATCCTTTTGGTGTATTTGCAGGCTGGGTACGTCTTAGAGCTTGGCTGGACAGGCATTTCGTTTGCCCCGCCCCATTATTCTCCTGAGACTCACCAACGTCGTGCCGCCGCCGGATTCAGAACAGACTCGCTGGTTCCATACGCACCTGCTCCCGCATGAGCCCATGCTCCGCGCATGGCTGCAGAGCCGGTTCCCACGTATTGAACCTGACGACATCCTGCAGGATGCCTACGTGCGGGTTCTGCAGGCGCACGAAAAGGGGCCGATGCAATCGCCGAAGGCCTTTCTCTACGCTGTCGCTCGCAACCTCGCCCTTGACCAGGTCCGGAGAAGGCACGTGGCGGGTGAGAACGACCCGGCAAGAGTCGATGAACTGAACCTTTTGGACGAGACGATCGACGTGTCCGAGACCGTCGCTCGCAACCAGGAACTCGAGATTCTCACCCAGGCCATCCAAACGCTCCCTGACCGGTGTCGCCGGATATTCACCCTTCGCAAGGTCTACGGCATGTCCCAATCGGATATCGCCCGGCAACTCGGTCTGTCCGAGCACACCGTGTCGGCACAACTCACCATCGGCCTGCACAAGTGCACGGACTACATGCGCCGGTGCCGACAGGAGCGTGACCAATGAGTACCTTCCCTTTTTCGCATCCTTCGAATGACGATGCCCACCGCATCGGTCGCGAGGCGGCCGGTTGGCTCGTCAAGCGGGATCGCGGCTTCACCTCTGCGGAGCAGGACGCGTTTTTCCAATGGCTCGCCGCCGACCCGCGCCACGGCGAGTGGTTTGCCCGCCATCGGCAAACATGGAAGGACTTCAACCTGCTCGCGGAGTGGAATCCCGAACACAGCGATGAGCCAAATCCGGATCTGCTGGCCAGGCCGACACGTCGCGCCCCGATCATTCGCTGGGCATGGTTTGGCACCCTCGCCGCCGCATGCGTGGCACTTCTTGTGTGGTGGGGCCACACCCCGCCCCAGCAGGCTGGGACAACCCATCTGACCGTGGCCGCCAAGACCTACGAACGCCACGTGCTGGATGACGGCTCCCTGGTGGACCTCAACACGGGCGCCCGCATCGAGGTCTCTTACACCGCAGGCGAGCGTCGCGTGCGCCTCGAACAGGGCGAGGCCAGTTTCACCGTGGCCAAAAACCCGGACCGTCCCTTCATCGTCCGCGCCGCCGGCATCGACGTGCGCGCCGTCGGCACAGAGTTCAATGTCAGGCTGAGCGACGGCAAGGTCCACGTACTGGTCACCGAGGGCCGGGTGCGTGTCGATGACGCAACAACCGGCGCTTCCGTGCTCGCCGTTGCCAACCCAGGCGAAAGCCCTTCACTCGGAAAAGGTGAACAAGTCACAGTCCCCGTGGGCCCGCCCGCACCGGTGCCGGTCCAGACCGCTAGCCGCAACGACATAGACCGACAACTCGGATGGCGGCCACAACTGCTTGAGTTCAATTCCACGCCGCTAGGCGAAGTCGTGGCTGCATTCAATCAGTCCAACCGAATTCAGATGGCGGTCGTCGATAGCGCCCTACTCAAAATGCCTATCGTGGCATCATTCAATTCAGACAACGTCGAGGGATTTGTTCGACTGCTTGAAATGACGGCCGGTGTGAAGGCGACACGCCAAGGCGACGTCATCACCCTCCACTCGGGGCGGTAAATTTCCGGCAAGAATCGGCCGGCGACAAAAAATCCTTTTAGTGTGATTGTCCGGCAACCACGTCTTGGAGGCGAACCACTCGGCCCCCACATGTTATCTTGCACCCCAATCCTCCGAAGAATTCTTTTCTCCTGCCTCCTGCCCGTCTGCGCGACCTTCAGTGCGATCCACGCCGCGGAAACGACGAAGAAGAACTTCGACGTTCCCGCAGGTGAGGCCATCGCCACACTGAAACAGGCCGCCCGCCAGGCCGGCGTCGAAATCATGTTCCCCGCATCAACCGTGCGGGGCGTGACCACAAACGCCGTCAAAGGCCAGCTCACTCCCTCACAGGCCCTCGAGCAGATGCTTGCCGGTACTGGTCTCGTCGTTGTGCGGGATGAGAAAACCGGGGCGCTGGCGATCCGGAGAGCCCCTGTTCCGATCCGCCAGATCCCAGCAAACGAGACATCCTCCGTTGAACCTACGCTCGACGAGACGGTAAAGCTTTCGCCTTTCACCGTCACCGAAACAAGCGGCAGTTATCTCGCAACCTCCACACTTGCCGGCACCCGGCTTCGCACCGATGTCGCCGACGTGGGCGCCCCCTTGTCGATTCTCACCGAACAATTGCTTTCTGACCTCGGTGCGACCGATGCCGGTTCAGCGCTTGTTGTTGTGCCAAACGTCGAAGTCGCAGGTCCGCTGGGTAATTTTGCAGCACTCGATCAGAGCGGCGCGGGCAACAATGCCTTTTTTGATGCCAACGGCTCGCGCGATGCAGTCTCGACGCCGCAGCGGGTACGCGGACTCGTATCGGCCGAACTCACGCGCGGCTATTTCCAGACCAGCATTCCATTCGACACCTACAATACCTCACAGGTCACCGTCGCCCGCGGCCCCAACTCCGTGCTCTTCGGACTCGGCTCACCCGGAGGCATCATCGAGAACTCGCTCAAAATGCCTGGACGCCGGAACAGCAACGAGGTGAAGGTGCGGATCTCCCACTACGGCGGCCATCGCGAGACACTCGACATCAATCGCAGGTTTGCCAGCGGGCGCGTGGGCTTCCGCCTTGCCGCCTTGAACGAGCGCGAACTCTACCGCCAGGAGGAGGCCTTCAGGAACGATCGCCGGGTATTTGGCTCCTGGGACATCAAGGTGCACCAAGCCAAGACCAACGCCTTTCTTGGTGATACGATCGTTCGCGGTTATCTGGAGCATGGCCGCATCAATCGCAATCCGCCGGACATCCTCCCGCCCACAAACAACTACCGCTGGTGGCACGACGTGTCCGCCTACTACGAACTCATTGGCAAATATCCCGGCATCAACTCAATCGCCGACATTCCTGCGCTTTTCCGTACTGTCGCGGATGGCGGCAATTGGCGACCGCTTACCATTGTCCGCAACGGAACCACGGGCATCAGCACCGTTGCTGGAACATCAAATACCATCCCTGTCTTCATCGGCGCCGCCTTTCTGCATGCCAATCCGAACGAGCCGAGCGCCGTAGGTGGCTACGATGCGGTCATGCCACGCCTTCGTTGGCCGGGTGGTCGTGGCACGCAAGATTGGCGTATCACAAGCTCGCACATGAGCCAGTTGCCCGGTTTCAACAACCCAACGCTGCTCGACAGGGATACCTTCGATTTCGTGAAACATCTCTATGCCGGAGACACCGCCACCATTCGTGACAAGTTCAATGTCCAGGAGGTGACGCTCGAACAACAGTTTCTCCAAAATACGTTCGGATTCGAACTCACAGCCAACCGTCAAAAAATGGACAGCTACCGGTATGCGCCCTACAATACCGGCTTTGCCCGTGCCATCAGCATCGACATCTCCGAGGCTTTGCCGGTCTCGGTAGTCATGCCCTCGACCGGTAACAATCCGGCGATGCTCGCCAACCCCAACCTTGGTCGCCCGGTTGTTACCGCGACAACTTACAGCCAGTCCGACACGATCAATCGTCGGGAAAATTTTCGGGCAACCGGCTTCGCAACGCACGATTTCAACAAGAGTCTCGGGAAAACATGGGGGCGCTGGCTGGGACATCACACTCTCAGTGGTCTCTATCAGGAAACGAGCACCAACAGCCGTCGATACCAGGAAACTCTCAACTGGCAAAGTGACCTTGTAGATTTCTCCTCCCAGGCTACATTTGGACAGCTCCTCAATGATGGTCGCAGGACCGTTAACTCCTATATCTACGTTGGCGACAGCATGCTCAACACGACCAGCGCTGATCAGGTACGCATCACCCAGTTTCCGCTTTCACGCGTTTCTCTTCCCGTACCAAACAAGAAAGTGCGTCTTGCGTATTGGGACAACACTGCGAGGCAGATCCGGGAAACGGAGGCCTATGCCATGTGGGTGCCACACCACGGCTCCAACATTAGCGAGCAACAGGTGGATTCCACCGCGGTCATCCTCCAAAGCAGCATGCTCGATGGTCATCTTGTCACCATATTTGCCGAACGCTCGGACAATGTGCGCAATTACGAGATTATTCCCGCAGGCAATGAGCGCCTGCCGAGCGGAGCCTTTGACCCAGCCACTTTGGTTCTTCAGGACACCCCCTCCTCTTCGCAGAAAGGGCGTACGCGCACGAAGAGCGTTGTTGCACGATTCCCAGAGAAATACCTCTTCGAACTGCCGTTTGGTGCCGACTTACGCGTCCACTATTTTGAATCACAAACCTTTGAGCCCGCCGGAATCGCCCGCAACCTCTACAATGAGATTCTTCCCAATCCCTCCGGTGTGACAAAGGAGCATGGTTTTGGCCTCGATCTCTTCAATCGCCGCCTTTCCATCAACGCAACGTGGTACGAGACAAGCAGTACTGGCGCCCGCAACAATACTGGGATGGCACCGATCAATGCGTGGATTGGAGTTGGTGCAAACAACTACCTCGCTCGCGCTGCGCAATGGGAACACGCGGGCCGCAAGGTAACTGAAATTCCGGGTGCGGCCGCCGCAGGATTCACCGACGACTGGAACAAGTACTATGATGCCATTCTCAGCCTGGCACCCGAACCCTTCCGCAGTGCGATTGGCATGGAGTTCAACCGCACCACGGGCGCAGTTTCCGGCCCAGGCATCCAGGGGCTCAGTTCCTCGTTCGACTTTGTTGCCAAAGGCATGGAGCTGGAACTCGTGGGCTCCCTGACCGACCGCTGGAATATTGTGCTCAATCTCGCTCAGCAGCAAACGGTCCAGAGCAACACACTTCCTGGTGTGCTCGCTTTCGTCCGCAAGGTTGAGGAAAACATCATAGCATCTGGCCTTGCCAACGTATCCGATGCACCTGGTTTGGCCGAAGGGGACACCTTTCTCACGCGTTGGCGCAAGGTTGCCATCAGCCCGGTCCAAAACGAGATCGCACAAGATGGAAAGCGCTCCCAGGAGCAGCGTGAATGGCGTATCAATCTCGTCTCGAGCTACCGTTTTACCTCAGGCCGACTCAAGGGCGTCATGATTGGCGCAGTTGGCCGCTGGCAGAGCAAAGCGGCCATTGGCTATGCCATACGGGAAGGAGAGGGCGATGCTCTCATCAATGATCTTGAACATCCCTTCTTTGCTCCAGGGGAATTCAATGCCGACGCCTTCGCCTCCTATCGCCGCCGGATCTGGAAGAACAAGGTCGACTGGACGCTTCAACTCAACGCCCGCAATCTGGTCGGCGGCGGCAACAATGATTTCATCCCCGTCTCCATCGATCCCCTCGGCCATGTCAATGCGATCCGCACCTCACCGGAACGCCAATTCCTCCTCACCAGCACATTCCGATTCTGAGCGCGGGACGCAGTGTGTTCCTTCGAATCATCTGCACCCGCATGCCCCCAAGCCCCGCGCATGGCTGTAAAGTTGGTTCCCGCGCTTCCACCCCGATGACAATCGCACGGCTGGCCGTTGTCTCCACGAGTCGCAGTTTGCCATCGCCTGCTGACTTGCATCAGGGCTGATCATTCAGAAAAAATCCTGCTTCTCCGTGCTCGATTTTCGCGCAAAAGCGGGCGAGCGTGCCGGGGTGCCTCCGCTGGAAACTGAACACGCGCAATGGTTCGCGACCGAGGTGCAGCCGCATGGCGGCGCACTTCGGTCTTGGCTGCTCTCCAGGTTCCCCACCCTTCCGGATGTCGACGATCTTGTGCAGGAGAGCATGGTGCGTCTGATCCGGGCTCGCGAGGCGGGCCCGGTCGGCTCCGCCCGCGCTCTGCTCTTCACCGCAGCGCGCAATCTGGCGCTCGACGCCGTACGCCGACAGCGCGTCGTGAATTTCGAGCCGATTACGGAAGATACGCCGTCGTTCGTCTTAGCGGACAGCACCGATGTCGTCGAAACCGTCAGCAAACAGCAGGAGCTCGAGCTCTTGACGCGGGCCATCCAGTCCCTCCCAGGCCGCTGCCGCGAGGTCTTCACCCTGCGCACCGCCTATGGACTGACGCAGCGGCAGATCGCGGACAAGCTGGGTGTTTCCCTGAGCACGGTCGAGAAGCAGTTCGCCCAGGGCATCCGCCTCTGCGCAATCTTCTTCGCGAATGGAGGGCGATGACACGATGAAGCCCGAGCCTCCCCATCATCCAAACGCCGCGATCCCGGACGCTATCGCGGAGGTTGCCGCCCTGTGGCTGGCCCGTCGCGATCGAGGCCTGAGCGCGGCCGAGCAGGACGCCTACCTGCAGTGGCTGCACGCCGATCCGCGGCACTCCAAAGCGGTTGCCCAACATGCCGCGGCTCTAGGACGCATGATGCAGCTTCAGGAATGGCAACCCGGTCACGATACCGAGCCCAACCCGCATCTCTTCGCCCCTTCCCGCCGCCCCCGCCTTTGGCTATGGTCAATTGGCCTGGCGGCAGCCGCTGCCGTGACGGTTGGCCTGTTCCTCCGGACGCCCCCACCGGTGTCCGCACCAGAGGCTGCTCCGAAGAACTATCTCCACGTCAACGAGAGACTGGCGCTGCCCGACGGTTCCCGGGTCGAACTGAAAGACGGCAGCCGTCTGGTCGTCCAATATTCGGACGCCGAGCGTCGTGTCAGGCTCATGGGCGGCGAAGCCCATTTCAGCGTCTGGAAGGACGCTGCGCGTCCGTTTGTCGTCGAGGCGTCGGGCATCGAGGTTCGCGCGGTCGGCACAGCCTTCAACGTGCGCCTTGGCGACCAGGCCGTGGAGGTTCTCGTGACAGAGGGCCGGGTGAAAGTCGCCCAAGGATCGTCCGACACGGTGGCGCCTTTGTTGGTGTCCGTAAGGGAACGCGCCGTCGTACCACTGGCGGTTGCTGAGGCTCCGGCAGTCGCTTCGGTGACAAATGAAGAAATCGTCAGTGAACTTGCCTGGCAGGCGCCCCGGCTTCAGTTTCACGAGACTCCCCTGGCTGAAGCCGTTGCGGAGTTCAATCGGCTGAACCGGCACCAGATTGTGATAGGGGATCCGGAGCTGAAAGACCTGCGAATTGGCGGCACCTTCCGCCCCGACAATGTCGAGGCATTCGTCCGGCTTCTGGGCACCACGCTGGGTGTGCGCGCCGAGGCGGTAGGCTCGGACCGCACCGAGCTGCGGCAAGGGCGCTGACCGTTCGCGCCTGGAATTTCGACGGGCTCGTTACGGCTTTTCCGGGCCGGCTCGTCTACAGTGCTGCACACCGGTCATACACCATGCTAACACTCCTGTCCCGAACCTTCCTCCGTGGCATCGCACTCGGAGCCTTGCTCATCCTTCCTGCCCTTGCGGCCACAGAAGCCAAGAAAGCCTACGACTTGCCCTCCGGTGATGCCGCCCGGATGCTCAAGCGATTCTCGGAAATCTCCGGCCGCGAAACCCTGTTCGCCGCAGAGACCGTGCGTGGCGTGCGCACCCAGGCCGTCAAGGGGGAATTTGGAACACTGGCAGCCCTCGAGCAGATGCTCGCCGGCACCGGCTTGCTCGTCGTCCAGGATGAGAAAACCGGGGCACTGGCGATCCGGAGGGATGTCGCCCCAAACACTCAAACAGAACCCGCGGAAAGCAGCCGACGCGACCGCACTAGTGTCACAAGCACCGGTGCGTTGGAGTTGGAAAAATATTCGGTGGTGGAAACCCGGGTAGACGGCCTCATCAACAAAGGTTTGCTACCCACCGACCGCGACGCACCGCTGCACTATGAAATTGTCAGTCGACAGGATATCGAGCGCATGGGAGTGACAAATATTGAGGAGGTCTTCCGCAATATTCCGGCAATAACGACATACAGCACCCCAAATCAGGAAGCCTCGGTCGTGCAGATCGTCGGCTCCAGCAGCCTGTCATCGAACCTGCGCATGCGTGGATTCGACGCCAACCAGACCACCGTCCTTATCAACGGCCGTCGAATTGCTCGCGCTTCCTTCCCCAACCTGGTTGGCAGCGCAAGCGGTGACCTCACCCGCATTCCCATCAGCGCGATTGAGCGCATTGAAATCCTCCCTTCATCAGGATCGGCCATGTATGGCGGAGGCGCGATCGGTGGTGTGATCAACGTGATCCTTCGCAAGGACTACCAAGGCCGCGAACTGTCGTTTACAGGAGCGACGAGCTGGGATGGCGGTTCGACAGAATGGAATGCGAGCTACCTGCACGGATTCTCGCTCAACGGCGGCCGAACCACAGGCACGTTTACTTTGAGCTATCGAGATCGCGGGGCGCTCTCCTTTGCCCAGCGCAAAGGCATGTTGACCCGCGCGCTTTCGCGCCTGACGACGGAAGCTGCCATCGGCAGCTTTACCCAGATGCCGGGTGTCATTCGCTTGAGCGCGACCACCGGCGAGCTGGGCATCCCTGGCGCTCCGGGTGTCCGCTACGCTATCGTTCCCTCCGGCCTGACAGATGCCCAGGCCAATGCCCTAACCCCCGCTTCGTTCGTCGCAACTGCAGGACAGTTTACACCTACCTTCGACCGTTATCAGGACAACTTCATCTATACCCCATCCAAGATGCTCTCCGCGGGAGTCAACGTAGAGCATCAGCTTGTAAAAGACGATCGGCTTACCCTCTACGGCGAAGTCAGCTTCACGCGGCAGGAACAGGAAATCCACAATCCACGATTTTTCGGGAGCGGCACGACCTTGAACTTGAGTGCCACTCACCCGTTCAATCCCTTTCGCACTGGCGTCACGCCCGGTTTCGTCGGCCGCGCGGTAGTCCTAAACATGCTGCCAGTCGATACCAGGGCAAGCGAGACGGACATGCGACGCACATCCTACCGGGGAGTCCTTGGAATTAAAGGCAAACTTGGGGAACGCTGGGAGTGGACTCTCGATGGCACATCGGAGGTCACGGCAATTGCCGGCGACTCGCAGGTCGGCGCGGACAATATCATTCTCGCATCCTACTTTTCCACCTTCTCAAACCCCACTACCTTTGCCCAACGATGGGCGCTCTACAATCCGCTCGTTGACCACAACGTTCATCCCGCGCCCGCCAGCATCAACGAGGACTACTTCAATGTCGTAGGCCGCCAACGCTATTGGCAGTATGCGTCAAATCTGATCGCCCGGCTAACCGGAGATCTCTACGAATGGCGGGCAGGCATGATCAAGGGCTCAGCGGGAGCCGAGGCGTATTGGTGGCAATACGAAGGCAAGCGCCCATACGAAATGCCTCAGCCGTTGATCGACATCATGGGCGGGCGGGCCAACCTTGCCCGGGACATCGCATTTCTAAAGCAAGGCCGACGCACCGATGCTCTCTTCGGCGAAGCAATTGTTCCGCTGCTCAGCAAGAAATGCCGGCCGGTTCCCGTCGAGGCCCTCGATCTGAATCTCAGCGGACGTTACGAGAATGCCAACGACTCCAAGGCCGCCACCACCACCGCCACGGCACTCCGGCTGGCAGTGACACGCGACATCGCTGTACGCGTTTCACGCACCGAGGGCTTCTTCCCGCCGGAACAAAGTAACCTCTTTCTTTCCGACTACGCCTTTTCAACCTCGGTAACCAATAATTTCACGTTTTCGGATCCAAGACGTGGAGGTCTGACTCAGGTCAACGTCCCGCTTACCAATATTTCCGGTCCCAATCCTTCCCTTCGGCCTGAAACTTCAACTTCAGACAATATCGGAGTTATCTTCACACCCCGCTTCGCGAAAGGCCTGCGCCTGGCCGTTGACTACTGGCGCACAAAAAAGATTGATGCGATCCGCGCGCCTACTCTGCAGCAAATGCTCCTTAACGAGGCATTCTTTCCAGATCGTGTCATTCGCGGCCCAAATTTGCCCGGTGATCAACCGGGCTGGGCTGGCCAAGTCACAGGTGTGGATCTCCGTTTCATCAACGTATCAAGACTCGAGACAAGCGGTACGGACATCAATCTGACCTATCCGATCAAGCTCGCGGATCTGGGTGAGTTCACACTGCGCGCCACCGCTACGTTTTCGGACAAGTTCCTTACGGTCATCACGCCGTTGACAGAGCCGCTTGATACAATCGGTACAACTGAAGGCGGCCTCAAGGAACGCGGCAATGCTTCGGTGTATTGGCTCAGGGGCAATTGGACGGCGGGCATCACAGCCCGCTACACCGATTCCTACAAGACAGCGACAACGGCTCCCTCGCCCGCATTCCCAAATGGAACCGGCGCCGATGGAGACCACATCGCCAGTGATGTCACCTGGGACGCGCAACTTGGCTACCGAATTCCCTATGACCTGTCCACGGGCGGCTGGCGTCGTCTGCTCCGCGGCACCCAGTGGACACTCAACGTGCAGAACGTGCTGAACCGTATGCCCCCATGGAATTCCAGCGGATTCTATAGCCGCTACTCCGATCCTCGGATGCGCTACATATCGCTGCAAATAAAGAAATCCCTCTGAGACAAGCGAGATGTTTACCCTCCCAACCACTCACACGAACACCTCCGCATATGATCTTCCGTTTTTTTCTCCCCTTTCTCATCGGAATGTCGCTGCTGTCTGCGAGCACTCGAGCCCAAAGCACCTCTGGTGCAACCGCTGACACTGACTACGCGAACTGGCAGAAAGTCCAACGCCAGAGTCCTTCCTCGGCCGGAAAACGTCTGACAAAGGAACAAAACGAACAGTTCTGGCGGGACAAGGCCGTTGAACTGGATCTGCTGACGGAGAAATTCCTCTTGGCCCATCCCCAGGATTCCCGCCGGTGGGAGGTCATGCTGCGTTCCATCCAGATGGCGCGCTGGCGGGTCTACACGGAAGAAACCGCCAGGGTGGCGGCCGAGGCTCGTGATCGCGCCCGTTTGCAAGAGATTCTTGTCGCACTCGATGCGCGTGCTGACATCGCAGAACAAGCACGGGCTCTCTTCATCCAAAACACAATCGAAAGGGCTCGCTCATCCTACCACGCGGGTCAGACACCTGACCTCCAGGCATTGGCAGCGCTGCTCGACGATTTTGGCGCTCGCGCACCGGCAGCACGTTCGCGGTCCTATCTCGAGCGCGGCTTCCTTGAACTGCTTGGCGAAGCTGCCCCTGACATGCTCCAAGCACGACTCAGTAAGTTGGCGGGCGACTCAGCGAATCCGGACGTTGCCTCCATGGCCACCGCGTTGATCGACAAGAACGGGTACCACGGCAAGCCCATCGAAATGAAATTCACTGCCGCCGATGGACAGGAAGTCGACTTGTCGAAGCTCCGGGGAAAGGTGGTGCTGGTGGACTTCTGGGCCACCTGGTGCGGCCCCTGCATGAATGAAATGCCCAATGTGAAAGCAGTTTATTCAAAGTATCATTCGCAGGGTTTTGAAGTCATCGGTGTCTCGCTCGATGGCGGCGGCATCACGAAAGGGATCCAATCCGGAGTGAAGGCACGTGAACAATTCCTGGCCTTCCTTGAACGGGAGCAGATGCCCTGGCCTCAGCACTACGACAATCTCGGCTGGAAAAACGAGTTTGCCCAAAAGTTCAAAATCAAGAGCATCCCTGCCGTGTTTCTGATCGGACGAGACGGCCGCGTAATTTCCACCGAGGCGCGCGGCGAAAGTCTTGAACCTCAAGTGCGCAAAGCCCTTGGGCTCTGAACGATCCTTTCGGTTTCGCCTCACTCCAACCCATCACGCGGCCTTTCCATGCGCATAGAACCCGCACGGCAGCCGCTCCAGACGAGCCACGAGTCTCACAGTGCCACACCTTCGCGATTGCCTCATGGCGGGTGACAAACCGACAGGTTTGCAAAAACGTGTGAATCCTCCCTCATTATTTCGAAGCATGAAACCCCTACTTCTCGGATCCCTGATCGTCGCGCTCGCGCTCCCGGCCATCCTTCCAGCTCAATCGGCGGACGCCGATAGGGCGTTCGCTGACTTTGAATCCTCCAAGCGCCCTACTCCTCCGAGCGGGCTCGACACATCGGACCGCGCTGCTCAACTGCGCTGGTCCGATTCCGCCCAGCAGGAGATCGGCAAACGCGGCCTCGACCTCATCGCCGCCTACCCCAACGATCCACGCCGCTGGGAGATCGTCCAGTTCATCAGCTCGGGCATCCGACCTTATTTCGTGAAGGAGATCGGCCCGGATTTCGCCACCGTCGGCATGAAGGCGGTAGTCATCGACGAGACGGCCAAGGCAAAGTGGACTGCCAAGCTGGCGGAACTTCGGCAGGCGATGGCTGCTGCTACCGACGTCCCGCCCGGCCCCCGGGAAGAGATGGACTGGAGTGCCTTCGCCAAGGACTTCCGCGCCATGACACAGGCCAAAACCAACGGCCTGACCTATGACTACTCGGTGTTCCTTCCGCGCTTTGAAGCCCACGCGGCAAAATTCACCGACCTCGCTGATACAATCGTTCGACGCGCAGACGACTACCTGGGTGCACTGGCGCGCTATGATGAATCCGCAGCCGCAAATGCCTGGGTCAGGTTGGCTGAAAAAAGTCCAAGCGATGCCCTACGTGCCCACGCGAAAAAGAAAGTGCAATTCGCCGATGTGATGTCCCGCCCGCTTGATATCGCCTTCACCGCCGCGGACGGGCGCAAGGTCGATCTGAAGGATCTGCGCGGCAAGGTCGTGCTGATAGATTTCTGGGCCACCTGGTGCGGCCCTTGCATCGCCGAGCTGCCCAACGTGAAGAAGGTCTACTCCGAATACCACGACAAGGGTTTTGATGTCGTGGGAATCGCTCTGGAGAACGCCAAACTCACGCCGAAGGACACTCCGGAACAGAAGGAAAGGAAACTCACGGCTGCGAGAAAGGTGCTCACTGACTTCACAACAAAGGAAAACATGCTCTGGCCGCAATACTTCGACGGCAAGTGGTGGAACAATGACATCTCCACCAAGTATTTCATCCAGGGAATCCCCGCCATGTTCCTGCTCGACCAGCAGGGCAAGGTCGCAACCACCAATGCCCGGGGCGAAAAGCTCGAAGCCGAAGTGCGGCGGCTGCTGGGGCTTTGACAGGCCGACACAAGCGGCACGAACAGACCAATCGCACTCAAACGCGGTATTGAAATCGCGTTGATGAGCCGGTCTGACCTTTCACGTGGAAAGTTCATTTCTCTTTGCTCGATTTTCGCTCGAAAGCGGGTGAGCGTGCCGGGATGCCTCCCCTGGAAACAGAACATGCGCGATGGTTCGCTGCCGAGGTGCAGCCGCACGGCGGCGCGCTTCGCTCGTGGCTGCTCGCCCGGTTCCCCACCCTGCCGGACGTGGATGATCTTGTGCAGGAAAGCATGGTGCGTCTGATCCGGGCTCGCGAGGCGGGCCCGGTCGGCTCCGCCCGCGCTCTGCTCTTCACCGCAGCGCGCAATCTGGCGCTCGACGCCGTACGCCGCCAGCGCGTCGTGAATTTCGAACCGATTACGGAAGATACGCCGTCGTTCGTCTTAGCGGACAGCACCGATGTCGTCGAAACCGTCAGCAAACAGCAGGAGCTCGAGCTCTTGACGCGGGCCATCCAGTCCCTCCCAGGCCGCTGCCGCGAGGTCTTCACCCTGCGCACCGCCTATGGACTGACGCAGCGGCAGATCGCGGACAAGCTGGGTGTTTCCCTGAGCACGGTCGAGAAGCAGTTCGCCCAGGGCATCCGCCTCTGCGCAATCTTCTTCGCGAATGGAGGGCGATGACACGATGAAGCCCGAGCCTCCCCATCATCCAAACGCCGCGATCCCGGACGCTATCGCGGAGGTTGCCGCCCTGTGGCTGGCCCGTCGCGATCGAGGCCTGAGCGCGGCCGAGCAGGACGCCTACCTGCAGTGGCTGCACGCCGATCCGCGGCACTCCAAAGCGGTTGCCCAACATGCCGCGGCTCTAGGACGCATGATGCAGCTTCAGGAATGGCAACCCGGTCACGATACCGAGCCCAACCCGCATCTCTTCGCCCCTTCCCGCCGCCCCCGCCTTTGGCTATGGTCAATTGGCCTGGCGGCAGCCGCTGCCGTGACGGTTGGCCTGTTCCTCCGGACGCCCCCACCGGTGTCCGCACCAGAGGCTGCTCCGAAGAACTATCTCCACGTCAACGAGAGACTGGCGCTGCCCGACGGTTCCCGGGTCGAACTGAAAGACGGCAGCCGTCTGGTCGTCCAATATTCGGACGCCGAGCGTCGTGTCAGGCTCATGGGCGGCGAAGCCCATTTCAGCGTCTGGAAGGACGCTGCGCGTCCGTTTGTCGTCGAGGCGTCGGGCATCGAGGTTCGCGCGGTCGGCACAGCCTTCAACGTGCGCCTTGGCGACCAGGCCGTGGAGGTTCTCGTGACAGAGGGCCGGGTGAAAGTCGCCCAAGGATCGTCCGACACGGTGGCGCCTTTGTTGGTGTCCGTAAGGGAACGCGCCGTCGTACCACTGGCGGTTGCTGAGGCTCCGGCAGTCGCTTCGGTGACAAATGAAGAAATCGTCAGTGAACTTGCCTGGCAGGCGCCCCGGCTTCAGTTTCACGAGACTCCCCTGGCTGAAGCCGTTGCGGAGTTCAATCGGCTGAACCGGCACCAGATTGTGATAGGGGATCCGGAGCTGAAAGACCTGCGAATTGGCGGCACCTTCCGCCCCGACAATGTCGAGGCATTCGTCCGGCTTCTGGGCACCACGCTGGGTGTGCGCGCCGAGGCGGTAGGCTCGGACCGCACCGAGCTGCGGCAAGGGCGCTGACCGTTCGCGCCTGGATTTCAGCGGGATGGTTACGGTTTTCCCGGACCGGTTCGTCTACATAGCTGCACACCGGCCATCCACCATGCTCACACTCCTGTCCCGTACCCTCCTCCGCGGCATCGCACTCGGCGCATTGCTTATCCTTCCCGCACTTGCGGCCACCGAATCCAAGAAAGCCTACGATTTGCCCTCCGGTGATGCCGCCCGGATGCTCAAGCGATTCTCGGAAATCTCCGGCCGCGAAACGCTGTTCGCTGCCGAGACCGTGCGGGGAGTCCGCACCCAGGCTGTCAAAGGAGAGTTCGATACACTGGCTGCACTTGAACACATGCTCACGGGAACGGGTCTCGTCGTTATGCAGGATGACAAAACCGGTGCATTGGCAATCCGGAGGGAGCCGGACCCAAACGGCCAGCGGGTGGCGGTCGGGTCGAACGTCCACCCGGGAAAGACAACAAGAAATGAGGCCGGTGCCATCGAGCTGGAAGAATTCGAGGTGCTCGGCAATCGCATCGTCGGTCTAGCCAACCAGACCATCCTGCGCACCGACGAGGCGGGAGCTTTGCCCTATGACGTCATCAGTCGCACGGATATCGATCGGCTTGGAGTCACTTCGATGGAGGAACTCTTCCGCGTGGTCAGCCAGACAAGCGATTACGGCAGCCAATCGCTCCAGGGTGCGGCATTGAATCCCGCTTTCGCCGGCGGCGCGACCTACCAGAACTCCGAGGTGAAGCTCCGCGGCTTTTCGTCGCTGCAGACCACCATCCTTCTCAACGGCCGGCGCCTGCAGCGAGGCAATCTCACCGCAGGCCCCGATCTGAACCGTATCCCGGTCGCCGCCATCGAACGCATCGAAATCCTGCCTGCGTCGGCCTCCGCAATCTACGGTGGCGGAGCGATCGGAGGTGCGATCAACATCATTTTGCGTCGCGACTACGCCGGCCGCGATCTCACGGTCAGCGGCGGTACGAGCACCGATGGAGGCGCGGAACGCTACCAGGTCACCTATTTCGAAGGACGCACCTTCAATGGAGGCAAGACCCAGCTTTCTTTCACCGTGGACTACCAGCACAGCGCGCCGCTCTACAACGGCGATCGCAATTTTCTCGACAATCTTCTGGCCCGCTATCCGGCAAACACGACGTCGCTCGTCAGCGGCCGCTCGGCCTACGAGCAATACATTCTCCAGGCCTTCAACGGCATGCCTGGCACGATCCTGGTCAATTCCGCCACCGGCACGCTACCGATTCCTGGAGCGACGGGCGTCCGTTATGCGGGACTCCCGAGCAATCAGGACGGAACGGCACTCACGCCTGCCTCATTTGTGGCGAGTGCCGGACGGGCCAATCTCGGCGATCGTTACAACCGTTCGATCATTTATCGCCCGGAAGACCGCTATAGCCTAACCTCGCAGCTTGAACACGAGTTCATGAAGGACCGGCTTTCCATGTATGCCGAGGCGGGGGTGACCTACTTCCGCTCCAATATGACCTTCCCCATGAATCTGGCCTCCATGAGTCTCTCGGCCACCGATCCCTTGAACCCCTTTCGCACCAACGTGACCCCTGGGTTCGTCGGCGTACCAGTCCTCGTCTACTATGATCCTGTCGACCTGCCTGATCCATCGCTCTTCCAGGAGCGCCAGGGAGCACGGGCGCTGCTCGGATTCAAGGGCCGATTCAGCGAGCGATGGGAGTGGTCACTCGATGGCACGGGTGAATACGGCCGCAGCCACTCGACGGGCATCAACACCAACCAGAATCTCAACACCTTTGTCTCCAGCACCGCGGTCGGCACCTTGAACCAGGCTCAACGTCGCGCGCTCTACAATCCGCTCGCGGACCATCGGGTTTACCCGAAGGGCGACGCGATGGCGCAATACCTCGAGTACCGTCGCGACTACACCTACTACAACTGGCTTTCACAGGTCAACCTGCGCGCGGTCGGCGAGGTATTCGATCTTCCCGCTGGAAAACTCATCGTCTCGCCGGGCGCCGAGGTCATCTGGAGCAAGTACCGCACAAATTCCACAGTCAGCGTGAGCGAGGCAATCCGTCAGGCCATTCCCACCGGCGTCATCGGACCAAGCAACACCACCGCCAATCAGAGCCGCCGCACCGAATCCGTTTTTCTTGAAAGCGTAATCCCCCTCGTAAGCCCGCAGTGGCGCCCCATTCCGATTGAATCCGCAGAACTCAACGCCGCCATTCGCTGGGAAAATACCGACGATTCCACCGCCGCGACGAGTCCCGTGGTCGGGCTACGCGTCGCCCCGATCAAGGACGTAGCCTTCCGCGTATCCTATTCCGAGGGATTCTTCCCGCCCGACCAATCAAACTACGAGAGCCCGCGCATCAACCCCAACGCGATCACACCCTTCACCGATCCGGCACGCGGAAACCTTCTATACAACTACGTCCATGAGGAAATCTCCGGCGGCAATCCTGACCTCAGGCCCGAACTGTCGTCCTCTTGGAACTACGGCGTCATCCTAACGCCCCGGGCATTGTCAGGGCTGACACTCACCGTCGATTTCTGGAATATCGAAAAGATCGACGCGATTCTCATACCGACGGGACCCTCGGCGATTCTCGCTTCGCCGGATTCCTATCCGGGTCGGGTCATCCGTGCTCCGCAGACGGCCGACGACCTCGCCAAAGGCTGGCTTGGCGAAGTCAAATCGATCGATTACCGCCCGGTGAACGTGGGCTTTACCAAGACTTCGGGGATCGACGCCAAACTCCGCTACACTCGCGAGATCGCTGCCGGCACCAAGCTCACCACACTGGCCGGCTTGACCTGGACGGATTCGTTCCGCGACCAGATCCTTCCGGTCAACCCCATCATCGAGCGCGTCGGCACAACGGGCACCACCGCCAGCAGTCCGCTCGAATGGCGTGGAAACAGCTCGGTTTTTCTCGAGCGCAACCGATGGACCGCCGGGGTCACCGTCTCCTACATCGATTCCTACAGCACTCCAACGACGACACCCACGGTGGTCTATCCGACCGCCACGGGACTCGATGGAGCGAAGATCCCCTCAGCCACGCTTTGGGATCTGCAGGTTTCCTACGACGTGCCCGCCGCTCGCGGCAGAAGCGGATGGAAGCGCTGGTTTGACTCGACGAAGTGGACGCTGAGCGTGCGCAATGTCTTCAACAAGGAGCCGGCGTTCCGCACCGACGTCTACAGCCCCTACAGCCGCTTCGAGGATCCCCGTCAGCGCTACGTGACGCTGGCGATCAAGAAGCATCTGTAAATCCTGTTTCACCCAGGGCGAAACTTCGTCACCGCCACCTATTCCGACCAATCCATGAAACCCTGTAGTGCTCTTGCCCTCCTGGCCTGCATCAGTGGCAGCTCCTTGTTTGCCCAGGAGGCCCGCCCGGTGCTCGACCCCGTCGCAACCGCCATCTGGTCCGAGCACGCCCGGGGCATGGGCAACCGCGTTGATGGGCGCACCGGTGTGGACTTCGAGCTCGTTACCGGCAAGGCGTTTGAGTTCTTCGAAAAGTTTCCTGAGGAACGGCGAGTGGGGGGAATTCTTTTCAACCTCGCAAGCTTCGGAGGATGGATTGCGGAAGATCCGCGAAGCGCCACTCTGCGCCCCGAATGGCAGATGCACCTCCGCCGTGCAATTGCCGAGGTGCTCAAGCAGAAGGCCTGGCCCGACAATGTCTGGGCCGGCCTCCAGTGGGTCGGCGCCAAGAACGAAATCGCAATCCAGGTCGACGACACAGGCCATGCCGACCTCGGCGCCCTGCGCCAACGCATCGATCTCATTGCGGCACGCGTGCCGGCGTCTGCCTACCGGACATTTCTTGAACAGGAATATGTGCGCTGGCTCGAGAAGCTGGAGCCAGCCGCTGTGGAGGCACACCTCAAGATACTGGCTGCGAGCGAGAGCGAAGACCTCGCCAAATATGGCCTGGGACAGTTGGAGCTCCACCATATCCGGTCCACGCCCATGGAACTGACCTTCACCGCGACCGACGGCACCAAGGTCGACCTGGCAGACTACCGCGGCAAAGTCGTGCTGATCGACTGTTGGGCGACCTGGTGCGTCCCCTGCATCAAGGAACTCCCCTATGTAAAAGCAGCGCTCGCAAAATGGGGCGCCAGAGGATTTGCAGTCATCGGCATCTCGTTCGACCGCGCACCCGATCGCGCGAAGCTGGAGAAATTCATAGCGGACGAAAAACTCAACTGGCCACACTGGTTCCACGAGGGCCCCGGCAAGAATCCACTCGGATTAAAATACAATATCCGCAGCATCCCCGCCACATTCCTCCTCGGCCGGGACGGCCGCCTCATCACGACTGAGACGCACGGCGACAAACTTGAAGCCGAGCTTCAGCGGATCCTGGGACCTTGATCCCTGCCAGTTCCAGGCAACGGCCCTCCAGGGATGCACGTGGCTACACCATCGGGGAGCTGAACCCAGCGAAGCCTTGCACAAGGTGTCCCCGATGAAATTTCCGATGGGGCTTTGGTCGGATGCTAAGCGCTGCTACACGGCCTCGGAGAAAACCGCCTGCCATTGCAAAAGTGGGTCTCACCTGAGGGACTTGCTCGCAACCGGGAGAGTCAGGGCTTGACGCCCGCGGCCTCTCAGTTGCCGTTTTTCCAGTGAAATCTACCGTTAGCATTTCAGAGGGACAGAACCACTTCCCCTCCCTCATCAAGGCCGCCGAGACGGGCCGGGTCGTGACGGTCACCCGTCATGATGTCCCGGTGGCCTGCGTCATGAGCTATGAACGGATGGCAGCGGTGGCCGAGACTCTCGAGGTCATGGCCAATCCGGCCGCCGCGCGGGCGATCGCCAAGCACAGGGCCGGCAAAACGAGATTCGGGCATTTCGACGACATCCCCGAATGACCCGCAACGTGCGCACGGCGATCCAGGCAATCGACTTTGCGAAACGCCTGGTCCCGGAGCAGCGACGCACGCTCAAGCGAACCTTGCAGGACCTGCGGCATGAGCGCGGCGACCTGCGCGCCCTGGAGGGGACCCTGGCCGGATGCTACCGGCTCCGCGCGGGGAAATCCCGCGTGATTTTCGCCTATGCGGAAGAGGGATCCATCGATGTCGTTTCCATGGAGGAACGCAGCCTCGTCTACGAGGTGTTTGAGGCCGAATTCGTGAAGCACCTGAGGTCGTGAGGTGTTGATCACAAATCGCAACCTTCACGCCCCGCAGCCATGACACGCCCCGGTTCGAGATGTCCCGCCTGAGCTACGACAACCCCACCTCGAGTCGCCCTCGCAGGCACCTCCAGGAATCCGATCACTGTGGCGAATTGTGCCTCCGACGGACAACCATGGCTTACCTGAAGGCTGTTACCTCGAGGTATACATTCGGTGAATTTGTGGGTGGCTGCGTTCCCCGGTTGCCCGCGACTGCGCTATCACGGAC
>JAGOJU010000048.1 GCA_017994935.1 Opitutaceae bacterium | reverse complement strand
ACCCAGCAGCGACTGAAGAAGGGCGAGATCTCCGTCGGCGATACCGCCGACCTGGTCTACATCGCACTCGGCAATCCGGATGAGCGCCGCTCCACAACCACCGCCAAGGGAGAAAAACTGACCTGGGTCTACAATGTCTACTGGCAGGAATACGCGGGCACTGTGCACGCAGGTTTCCGCCGAATCGTCATCTACGATCCCCAGAACAAGCGGTACCTGGTCTATTTCGAGCCGGTCCAGACCGACGTCTATCGCCAGCGTTCCGAGGAACGGATCCGCGTGGAATTTCTCAACGGACGTGTCACCTCGGTCGAACAGACCAAACCCTGAGCAGGCCACTTTTGCAGGTAGCGGGTATCGCTGCGCGCCTCACTTGCCAGCGTCCGCCTGCCCGTAGTAGGCGCCCGCGCCGTGCTTGCGGGTGAAATGTTTTCGCAGCAACCGGGTTTCGATGGGCGTGAGTCTCGGCGACAGTTGCAGGCTCACGGCAGCCAGATGCGCAACGCATTCCATCGCCACTGCCACCTCGACGGCTTTCGCTGCGGTACCGCCCCAGGTGAACGGGGCATGACGATTGACGAGTATTCCCGGACAATCCAGCGGGGCGAGTTTCAGTGCCGCAAATCGCTCGAGGATGACCGCTCCCGTCTCCCATTCATAAGCGCCGGCGATTTCCTGCGCTTTCATCCTCCGGGTGACAGGCACATCGCAGGAAAAGTAATCCGCGTGTGTCGTTCCCAGTGCCGGGATCACCCTCCCCGCCTGCGCAAAGGCCGTCGCATACGACGAGTGCGTGTGTACAATCCCGCCAATCGCCGCAAAACCAAGGTAAAGCCGCCGATGGGTCGGCGCATCCGACGACGCCCGCAAGCCTCCCTCGACAGGCTTTCCCTCGAGATCGAGAACAACCATGTCACCGGCATGCAATTCATCGTACGCAACCCCGCTGGGTTTGATGGCAAACACGCCCCGCGCTCGGTCGATAGCGCTGGCGTTGCCAAACGTCAGATTGATGAGGCCGCGCCGGGGAAGCTCCCCATTGGCTTCGTAGGCCTCGCGTTTCAGTTCCTTGAAGGGGGAGGCCACGATTACGAGGAGGGAGGGTTGTGATTCGAGGGTGGTGCCATCATTTCGTTTGCAACGGTCACGCGCGGACGCCCTGTGCCAGGTGATAATACACCTCGTTGTTGCGCAGCGTCTGCTTGAATTCGGATAGCCTCGTGTTCGCGTCGATGGTCACGATTTCAATCCCGGCGATGGTCGCAAAATCCTCCAGCATTTCCGTCGTGACCGCCTGGCTGTAACCCGTGTGGTGCGCACCGCCCGCGAGTATCCAAGCGCCGCAAGCAGTCTTGAAGTCGGGCTTGCACTCCCAAACCGCACGCGCAACCGGCAGCTTGGGCAATCTCGGAGGCTTGATGGCCGTGACTTCATTCACGATCAGCCGGAACCGGTTTCCCAGGTCCACGAGCGAGGCATTCAGCGCCGGACCAGAAGCCCCATCGAAAACGAGTCGCACGGGATCCTCCTTCCCGCCGATCCCCAGAGGATGAATTTCCAGCGAGGGCCGCGCCGCCGCGATCGAGGGGCAAAGCTCAAGCATGTGCGCACCGAGAACCTGGTGCCCTTTGGGCGAGAGGTGGTACGTGTAGTCCTCCATGAACGAGGTGCCGCCTTTCAATCCGCGCGCCATCACCTTCATCGCACGCAACAATGCCGCGGTCTTCCAGTCGCCCTCACCAGCAAAACCATAACCGTCGGCCATAAGACGCTGCGGCGCGAGTCCCGGCAACTGCCTCAGCCCGTGCAGATCCTCAAAGGTGGTGGTGAACCCCTTGAATCCGCCCTCCTCCAGAAAGGCCCTGATTCCAAGCTCCAGGCGTGCTCCGTAGAGAAGCGCCTCCTGGCTTGCACCGCCTTTCCGAAGTGCGGGGGCGAGCTTGTACGTGCGCTCGTACTCCGCGCAAAGGGCGCTCGCATCGGCACGCGTGGCGGCGCCCACCTTCGCGACAAGATCGCCCACGCCATGCGTATTGACCGAAAATCCAAACCGCATCTCGGCGGAAACCTTGTCGCCCTCGGTCACCGCAACTTGCCGCATGTTGTCGCCAAACCGGACAAAACGCGCGCCCTGCAGGTCATGCCAGCCGTGTGCCGCTCGCATCCACGCAGCGATCCGCTCATGAACCTCGCGGTCGGTCCAGTGTCCCACGACGACCTTCCGACCGAGACGCAGGCGCGTGTGCATGAACCCCGCCTCACGGTCCCCGTGCGCCGCCTGATTGAGGTTCATGAAATCCATGTCGATGGATCCCCAGGGCAGGTCGCGATTGAACTGGGTGTGAAGATGGAGGAACGGCTTCTTCAGCAGCGTCAGCCCGCGTATCCACATTTTCGACGGCGAAAAGGTGTGCATCCACACCACAAGTCCCGCGCAGTCGGGTGTCGCATTGGCGTCGATGCAGACCTGCGTGATCTCGTCCGGCGTGGTGAGCAGGGCCCGGTACTCGAGCGGAAGCGGCAGCCCACGCGACGCGATGAGGCCTTCGACTACGGTGCGGGCATGACTCTCAACCTGGCGCAGCGCACCTTCGCCGTAGAGGTGCTGCGATCCGCAGACGAACCAGATGCACGGTGTCGCGAGTGATGGCATGGCGCTTCGGGTGACTCCGGATTGTCTAGCGTTGCGTATCCTTGATCTCCAGCAAGCGCTTCATCACCCCCGACAGGTCCGCGCTGCGATTCACGCCGCCAAAACTGTCGTGGAGCTGCCGGTAGAGCGCATACAACTGGCCATACACCTTCTGCGCGGCGGGTTTCGGGCGATAGGAGACTTTCTTCAGCGATGTCATGCGTTTCTGCGCAGCAGGAAAATCCGGATGGACACCGGCCAGCACGGCAGCGGACACCGCGGCCCCGAGGGCGCACGCCTGACTCGATCCCGCGACAAGCATGGTGCAACCCGTCACATCGGCATAGATCTGCATGAGCAGCGGGTTTTTTTCGGCAATGCCTCCCGCGCAAACCACGCGGTCGATGCGCACCCCGTACTCACGAATCCGCTCGATGATGGCGCGCGCACCAAACGCCGTGCCCTCGATTAGCGCACGATAGATTTCGGCATTCGTGCTATACAGCGTCTGGCCCAGCAGCAGCCCGGTGAGAAGCTGATCCACCAGGACATTGCGGTTGCCGTTGTTCCAATCGAGCGCAAGCAATCCGCTCTGCCCCGGCTTCAATCGCGAAGCCTCCTTGGTCAATGGACCGTGAAGCTTCGCATCCCCAAGCACCCCCTCCACATACCATTTGAAGATGTCGCCCACCGCCGACTGGCCTGCCTCGATTCCATAGTGACCGGGCAGGATTGCCCCCTTGACGATCCCGCAGATGCCAGGGATGTCCGGAACGGTTTTCTCCGCAGACACCACTGCGCAGTCGCATGACGACGTGCCGATGACCTTGACCACCGTGCCTTCGGCAACGCCACTGCCGATCGCCCCGTAGTGCACATCCATTTCACCGATGGCGATCGGGATACCGGGCTTCAATCCCAGTTTGCGCGCCCACTCGGGGCAGAGCGCACCCGCGGCGTGACTCGCATCCCAGGCGCGTTCGTAGAGCCGGTCCCGCAGGTCCGCAAGCGCGGGATCGAGGCACGTCAGGAACTCCTTGTCAGGCAGGCCTCCCCAGTCCTCCGCATAGAGCGCCTTGTGTCCCGCGCAGCACACGCCCCGCCGGATCTCCAGCGGGTTGGTGACCCCGACAAGCACCGAGGGTATCCAGTCAGCCAGCTCAACCCAGGAATGCGCGGCCAGAAAGACGTCCGGATCGACGCGCAGGCAGTGCAGGATCTTTGACCAGAACCATTCCGATGAATACGTGTTGCCACACTTGGCGATGTACTGCGGCCGGATCTCCGCAGCGAGTCGCGTGATTTCCGCCGCCTCGCGATGCGCCGTGTGGTCCTTCCACAGCCAGCACTGCGCATTGGGATTCCGCCGCCACCGGGAGTGCAGCGCGAGTGGCACGTTCGCCTTGTCGACCGGGATCGGACTTGAACCGGTCGTGTCCACGCCGATGCCCACGACCTTGCCCGGATCAAAGCCCTTCTTCCTTTTCGCCTGCGCGAGCGCCCCGCGCACACTCTTCTCCAGTCCGTAGAGATGGTCGGCCGGATTCTGCCGCGCCAGATGGTGGTCCTTTGGGTCAAGCAGGACACCCTGCCTTCCACTCGGATAGTCGACGACCGCCACACCAAACTCCGCCCCATCCGAGCAGCGCACAATCAACGCACGAACCGAGTTAGTCCCGTAATCAATGCCAAGGGTGAACGACATGTGGAATCAAGTGTATGAAACAGCCCAACCCTCCCACGCGCCATTCGCAACCGCGAATCGTCTCTCCGCAACCCAGAGCCCAATTCATCCAGCTCTCCCTCCGGTTTTCCAAGGTTACCCGGCCCTGACTCGCTTCCGAGGAATGCGCCCCATCAGCACGTGATTACCCATGCTGCTGCTTCAATACCTTCCTGAACGCGGGTCGGGCGAGACGGGCGAGGGCGCGATTGGCGTAGCCCGCCCACGCAACAGGGGTCGTGGTGTCGAGGGGATCTCGCAGCGGCCTTCCCCATGGGTCTTCGACCACGCCCCCAAGTTCCTGGAGGATCAGTGCCGTGCAGATGTCGTAGGGGTGACAGCATGTCATCCGAACGCCCGAACCGCGCATGCCTGGTGTCAACGGTCTCAGGTCGGCGATCATACGATCATGTCCCGCAATCAACCCGTACACCTGCCCTCCGGTGGAGACGTACTGATCTTCAAAGACCTTAGCACCACCCCCGCGGCCCCAGACCTTCAGCTCACGCCAAAACCTCTCCTCAATTTCCGCTAGCTGGGTTTTCCCTTCCGGAAAAAAACGGCTGAAGGAAACGAACCCATCGTCGAAACTACGCGCCGGGGAAGGGCGCATACGGATGCGCTTCCGGGGACGATTGATCCCCATGCGCCGCACGACGCGCGCGCCCTCTCCTCGCATCGCCGAAAGCTGGTCGAATGCGGTCTGCTTCACCACCGGCAATTCGGTCATCACGGCCACAACGATGTCCGCAAGCGTTGTCCCGGATCCCCGCTGCGGCGCGAGACCTGTCAGCACCCAGGCGCTGCGTTTGTCGTGCATGAACCCCCGCGTGCCGTCGATGGGATCGACAATGCATTTGAGGGCTGTCCTCGAAACCGGCGTTCCCCTCGGAAACGTGGTGGCATCAGCCCCCTCGTCCAAACCCTCCATCACGAGTTCCACCGGCCAGGCCCGCGGCCATTCGCGCTCGAACCAGGCGAGGATGACCGATTCAGCGATGCGATCGACGTGATAGATCGTATCCGCCCGTGTTACGCCGACCACCCGGCTCAATCGCGCCGCCTGCCGCACGCGGGCCGCTGTCACCGCCGCATGGATGCAGTCGTGAAGCGCGCCCAAAAGGCGGCGCGCGCGCTGGAAGTTGGCATGAGTCATGTCGATCGAAGGGGTCTCACGAAGAGTCGTGTCCCTCCGCATCTGTAAGTGCGCAAGTGCCTCCTGTCGGCAAAAATGTGCCTCATATTCCCGGCCTTGCACTCACGCTCCCGTCCTTCAAGCTCCGACGCACATGTCCCCCCACACGCCCCCGTCGTCTGAAGACCCGGTGCACAGCGATTCGTTCTTGCGTACGCTCATGCGCCGGCAACTCCAACTCTCCGTGGCGTGCGCCACCGCATTCCTGATCGTGCTGGCGGGGCTTCCCCTCGCCAACTATTTCGCCCCGGACCTGATGGCGATGCGCGTCGCAGGCTTCACGCTGAGCTGGCTGATTCTGGGCGTGCTGTTCTTTCCCTTCGTCTGGGTGATCTCCTGGATCTTCATCCGCCGCTCCATTGCCCTGGAGGAGGACGAGGTCGTGAACGTCAAGACCTCCACCCGACGCTGACCGATGCACACGCTCCCCTTTTTCTTCGCTTCCAGCGGCTTGCCCGTGGCATTTCTCGGCAACGTCGATCCGTGGATCCTCGCATTTTCATTCGTCACGGTCGTGGTGACGATCTGGATGGGTTTTGTTTCGGCGAGGACCTCGCGTACGGCGAGTGACTTCTTTGTCGCCGGCCGTTCAGTCTCTGTCGGGTGGAATGCCTCCGCCATCTCGGGCGAATACCTTTCTGCCGCCTCGTTCATGGGCATTGCCGGGATGGTGATGTCCTCGGGTTACGATGCGCTCTGGTATCCGGTGTGCTACGCCTGCGGCTACCTTTTCCTGCTGCTCTTCATCGCCGGCCCGCTCCGTCGCTTCGGCGCCTATACGATTCCCGATTTCGCCGAGGGCAGGTTTGATTCTCCGCTCTTCCGGAAGATTGCGGTCTGCTTCGTTCTCTTCATCGGGTTTTTCTACACGATGCCGCAGATGAAGGGAGCCGGCACCACCCTCGCCTACATTTTTCCCGGAATGCACTACTCCATCGGTGTGATCCTGGTGGGAGCCGTGATCACCCTCAACGTCGCACTCGGGGGCATGAAGGGCATCACGCTGGTGCAGGCCTTCCAGTACTGGGCGAAGATGTTCGCAATCAGCGTGCCGGTGTTCGTGCTGATGTCGGTCTACGGATTCTACGGCACGCACCTCGGCGCCAATTCGCTGCCGTCGAGATCCGCCTCGCCTTCCGCTGCAATTTCCAGCCTGGCTGAAACCGCGCAGGCTGCACACGACGTGAACCGCAAGGCGCTGGTCGAAAAGGCCCCCGCCGACGCCGGCTGGCTGGCTCCCTTCGGTCCGCTGACAACCAAGGCCGCCAAGGCGGCGGGACTGAGCCAGGAGCAGGCGCGACCCTATTCGCTGCTCTACACCTACTCGCTGATCATCGCGCTCGTGTGCGGCACGGCGGGACTTCCCCACATCCTGGTGCGTTTCTACACGAATCCCGACGGGGCTGCCGCAAAACGGACCACGATGTGGGTCATGATTCTCATCGGCATCTTCTATGTCTTCCCCCCGATCTTCGGCGTGCTCGGGCGCAACCTCCTGCCTGAGCTCTACGCGGGGGCCGGCGCCAAGGGCACCGACAAGATTGTCCTCGAACTCCCCCGCATCCTCAACGAGCGCGGCGGTGTTTGGGGCAGCGTGCTGAGCGGCATCACCTGCGCAGGGGCGTTCGCGGCGTTCATGAGCACCTTCAGCGGATTGCTGGTCTCGATGACCGGCGCGGTCGCGCACGACATCTACGGCCGCATCCTGCGGCCGAAATCGACACCCGAGCAGCGCCTGCGCATGTTCAAGTTCTCCGCAATCGGCATCGGCGGGATTTCAATCCTGCTCGGCTGTCAGGTCGAGGCGCTGCAGATCAACTTCATGGTGGGGCAGGCCTTCGCCATCGCAGCGGCGAGTTACTTCCCTCTCCTGTTCATGAGTGTCTGGTGGCGCGGCATGACCATGAAAGGCGCAGCGGTCGGCATGCTGGGGGGCGGTGTCGCCGCGCTGTTCTGCACCACCATCATCAATGTGAGCGACCTGAAGATGGTCAACATGACCGCCTTCTGGACTGCCAATCCGCTGATCCGCATCCTCTGCGAACAACCCGCGATCTGGACCGTGCCGCTGGCGATCGTCCTGATGATCGTCGTATCAAAGGCCACGGCATCGGACGCACCATCGGACATCCGCATGAAGATGCTCGTCCTTCACGCCCCGGAAAAGCTCGGCCTCAAGCAGGAGTACATCCAGGAACACCAGGCCGGCGCGGGACACTGAGAATACCGCAAAGGCGATCGTTTGGATCAATCGCCTCCAACTCGACGATCCAGCGCAAGGGAATCCTCAAACGGGCAGCCCCAGTGACCGTCACCCATCTTTGAAGTTAGACACAACAGGAGAATCTCATGTACCTCTCTATCAAGCTTCGTCACGTTCTCTTCGTCATCATGTTCCTCGGAAACATCGTGACTGGCCTGTTCTGGCACGCGCACGCCGCGAAGAGTCGGGATCCATAGCTGATCGCTCATGCCATGTCCGGGATCATTCGCAGTGACCGCTTGTTCACGATCCCAGGAGTCATCGGAATCATCGTTACCGGATTCATTGCGGCAAGAATGGCCGGTTTCCCCGTCCTCAAGACAGACTGGATAGCGTGGGCGCTTGCCGCGTTCGCCATCTCTGGTGTGCTGTTCGGAGTTCGTGTTGCTCCACTACAGCAACAACTGCTGACTGCGGCATCAAGCGGTGCCCAGTCTGGTTCATTCGACTATCAGGGCTATCGTTCTCTGGCGTTTCGCTGGGAGATATGAGGTGCCCTGTCCCTCCTGACGCCGCTGCCACTCATGCTACCTGACCCTAAGGTTTGTTTGTTGAGGTCAGTGGGTGGACCCCGGTCCCTCGTGACCGAATCTTCCTTCGCGTCCTCGCGCCTTCGCGTTTTCCCAATCCTGGTCGCCTTTCTGCAAAGCGCGCCTGATCCTCCTACACGCGCTGAATTGCGCACTCGGTCGTGAAAAGATTGCGTTCGCGGAAAGCGGCCGGTGAGTCGCGAAGAAGCCAGGCGCGCGCCCAGGGGTCGGGGAGGGCGAACCAGGGCCGGTCGAGTCGGCGGTTGGCCTTGTCTACCCAGGCAGGCCGAGGCAGCCGGTGAAGGGTGGCGAGATGGGCGGCGACAGCCGCAAGGTAGGCGTCTTGGACAGCGTCGCCCGTCGGGGGCGGTTCCCCGCGGAGGGCGGCGTACAGCGTGGTCCGGGAAGCCTTCTTCTGCAGCAGCGAGTTGATGTGGTCGAGGAACTCCGCGAGATTGAGGCCCATGTCCTCTACGCTCTCGGCGTCGCGAACCACTTCGCGCAGCGTATGGGGGCGGCGCCAGCTAAGGTTTCCGCGCTGCTTTTTCATGATTCATCTCCTGAAGTAACTTCGCGACCAGCCAGCGTTTGCCATTTTCCAGTGTTCGGGTCGCGTAATAATCCCGGACAATCGTGTCGATCTGCTCCATGGACTGGATGCCGAGCTCCGCCAGGAGGAATTTAATGTCGCCCATGTCGCCATCACGGAATGGCGTCGGCAGTCGTACGGCCATGCATTTCATGGCGAGAAGATACTTGGGTGAGGGCCGCGTGATGACGATATTGGGCGCTCGAATTTCGGGGAAACCGATTTTCTCTTCACGTTCCGAAACGAAGGTTTTCACCCCGTTATTCATCCAATCGTCTGGAAGCCCTTGCTCGCGGGCGACCTGTTTGATCAAGGGAACGACGACTTCCGGCGGCTCGAAAATGGCGTCCACATCCTGGGTCGCTTCGCGACAGTTGTAGGCCAGCATCATCACCGTCCCGCCATAGATCGCGATTTCGATCCGGCTGTGGCTGGCTGCGCACAGTTCGTCCAGACGCGTGAGCGCCTTGATGATGGCGGAGCGAGCGAGTCGGCGTTTCCTTGGCGGCATCGCATGGTAGAATGCGGGCGGATTGCAGGAATACAAGTGCGCCCCGCCATCGATCCTTCGGGGCTTCCTGCCGGGCAAAGTCGGCTTGCGTTGTGGCGTGCACTGGGTGAGCCATGAGGCTGCTTCGAAGCCGTTTCTTTCCTTCAGCCATGAATCTCGTCGAACTCGCCCAGCGCATCCGGGCCGCGGGTCGAGTTCTGCATCTCTCGGAGAAACTTACCAGCGCCCTGCAGGAAAGGATTTTCAGTTGCCTCCTCTGATCACGGGGACCAAGTCGATGCGACGCGATGGACCGCATCGACGAACTCCTTCTTTTGGAATTCTGCGCGAAGCAACACTCCGCTTTTCGCCAGGAGGACTGGCGCGGAGGTGACCAACTGTCCGATGAGACGCTCGCGGCCGCGGCGCTGTTTCTGGCCCATACGAACTGGTTTGGACAGGCGGCCGCTTTGCGTGAAGTCGCCGAACGTCTCGCGACAGCGCTGGGTTTTCCCGAACTGGCGAGACGCACCCGCTTTGATTTTGCCCGGTTCGAAGGCATGTTGAAAATGCGGCTTCGACAAGCCTGCGCCGTATCCTGAACTTCAGTCCGCCCTGGCCCTCTTTCTCGACCGATTGGATCGGGAGCTGCGGGAGAGCGGCTTTTCAGGAAAGCCAGTTCAGATGTACCTGGCGGGGGCCTGGCAGTGAATTACTATTGCGGGACTCGTTTTACGGGAGACATCAACGCTTCTTTTTCTCACCGCATCCTGCCGCAGGACGAAAAGCTGGTGCTTGAATACCGCAAGCGGGATGTGTCGAGCGCCTTTTTGTATTTCGATCGTAACTACAATACCTCCCTCGCCTTGCTGCATGAGGATTTCGGGACGGACTCGCTGGATTGGGAAGGCATCGGCAATGAGCAGCGGCTCGTGCACCTGAGGGTGCTGGCGCCGCTGGACGTGGCAGTCTCCAAGGTAGCGCGTTTTTCGGCTCAAGACCGGCAAGACATCCGCGAACTTGCTCGCGTGGCAAACTTTGGAATCGAAGTACTTCGAAAGCGGACGGGGGATGCCCTGTTGAATTTCATCGGCAACCACACGCGGATTCGGAAATCGCTCTATTAGTTGGAGCGCGACTTGCAGGAAATGGAAACTCGGCCGCCGCCATCCTCACAGCCAAGTTAAAATGTAAGACATGACCCTAAGACTTCGACCCTGAGTCGGGACAGGCTGGGCATCATACGGAGACGTCGACGTGATTGGTTTCAATGGTCAGCGGCAGGCCACGCTCTGCGCGGACTTCGAGGCAAAGCTCGATCGCTTCGCGGACGTTCTTGAGCGCCTCGGACTTGGTCGCGCCCTGGCTGACGCAACCAGGTATCGCCGGGCATTCGGCGACCCATGCGCCGCTCTCGTCGCGGCCGAGTGCGCCAGAGGGAAAAACAGGGTCAGGTTGCGGCTACCCCAATTGCCTGCTGGCGCAGAGAGTTCTTTTGGAAGAGAAAGAAAAGCGCTCGGTGGCCAAACATCAATCAACCGTGCCCCGTCAATGCAGCGATCTGTGCCTCATCGATTGGGGCAATCACATGGGTTGCTCGCGCGTCAACAACGATCGGGTGCTAATTTGATTTAATCCGGTCCGAGCCTTCGCAAAGATTCGCCAGGCGCTTTCGTCGCGCCCGCGTCAGCAGAGGAGCGGCCTTCTTGAAATCGATGTCCTTCTCCCAGTCGGCGATGACAAACATGCCAACCGCGTTGCCGATGAAGTTGGTGATCGCCCGGCACTCGGACATGAACCGGTCCACCCCGAGGATCAGCGCGAGCCCTTCCACCGGAATGCTCTTCGTCGCGGCCAGAGTCGCGGCAAGCGTGACAAACCCGCTGCCTGTCACACCCGCCGCACCTTTCGACGTCAGCAGCAGGATGCCCAGCAGCCCGATCTCCTGGGCCAGTGACAGGTCTGTATTTGTCGCCTGTGCGATGAAGATCGCCGCCATCGTCAGGTAGATCGACGTGCCATCCAGGTTGAACGAATAACCGGCCGGAACGACAATCCCGACCGATGACCGCGAGCAGCCGGCCTGCTCGAGTTTGGTCATGAGCCCCGGCAGGGCCGACTCCGAGGACGATGTCCCGAGGACAATCAACAGCTCCTCCCGGATGTACACCAGGATGCGCCAGAGACTGAATCCGCGCGAGCGTGCGATGATCCCGAGGACAACAAAAACAAAGAGCGCACTCGTCAGATAAACGCAGCCGAGAAGCTTGCCGAGCGAAAGCAGCGTGGCGATGCCGTACTTGCCGATCGTGAATCCGATCGCGCCAAAGGCACCGATCGGCGCCAGCTTGGTCACGATGCCGACCATCGCAAAAAATGCCTGGGCGACATGATTTATCAGCGAGGTGACCGCCTCGCCCGCCGAGCCCATGCGGGCCAGTCCAAAGCCGAAGAGGATCGATATCAGCAGGACCTGGAGGATTTCACCGTGTGCGAACGCACCTGCAAAGGCATCAGGAATGATGTGCAGCAGAAAATCCGTCGTGCTCTGCGATGCCGCCGCCTTCGTGTAACTGGCGACCACACCCGCGTCGAGCGTCGCGACGTCCGCGTTGATCCCCGCACCGGGTTTCAGGACATTCGCCACGACAAGTCCGATCGCCAGGGCGAACGTGGTGACCACTTCAAAGTAGAGCAGCGCCTTGCCACCAAGGCGTCCGATCTTCTTGAGGTCTCCCATCCCGGCAATGCCGGACACGATCGTGCAGAAGATGATCGGCGCAATCAGCATCTTCACGAGCTTGATGAAGCCGTCGCCCAGGGGCTTGAGCTTCACCCCCAGCTCCGGATCCAGCCAGCCGACCAACACGCCCAAGCCAATGGCCAGCAGAACCTGAAGATAGAGATGCTTGAGGTACCTCATGGGGTCGGCGATCTGTCAGACCGATGGGGTGACCGCCAGACCGGCATTCCCGATGGGCAATTCGCCCGCGGGATGCCGGGATTATCGTTTCTGGTGCGCGAGCTTGATCTTCAGATTGCGGACAATCTCGGCATGGGTCGCCAAATACGAATAGTGCGCCTCAATCTCTTCGAAATCCGAATCGTCGGGCAAAAGCGCTTCCTCCGGATGTTTCTGATTCGCCTTGAGAATGGCCGCACGAGTATCGCCGCCCGTGATGTGCCTCCAACGTAGCACTTCGTTGTCATACGCAATTCTCGCGGGGGTACGATTTCCGATGATGCGTTCAGCGGTTTCAGCGTATTTTTGAAACGTGGTCATGAACGCTTGTTTTCGGATAGCGCCCGGAAGTCAAACGCAGAGATGGCCTGGCCCGCCCCGCCTGCAAGAATTCTTGCCAGCCAGCATTCCAGGGGGTACGGCGGCGAAGGCCCATCCGGCCTCCGAAAGCCCGCCCCTGCCCGCTCACCCAATCCGGTGCTGTTGCCTCAGATGAAGTTCAGCATCTCGAACTTCTGCCCGAGGATCCTGTCATTCGGACAATCGAGCCAGCGATTGAGAACCGTGGAGTAGATCTGGCGGAAATCCGTGCTGAACGTGAGATCCTGGTTGACGGGCAGATCAAGCTTGGGAGACGTGCCATGCACGCTGCCCTTGATCTTCGATCCCATCACGAAAAGGGGCGCAGCCGTGCCGTGGTCGGTGCCGGCGCTCTTGTTCTCGCTCGGACGCCGGCCAAACTCCGAAAAGGTCATGGTTAGCACCTGGGGACCGAGTCCCTTGCCATCGAGATCACGTTGAAACGCGGCCATGCCTTCCGAAAGGGTCGTGAGCAGACGCTCATGGGTGCCCTGCTGGCCCGCGTGGGTGTCGAAACTGCCGAGCGACACGAAGTACACGCGCGTCGACAGACCCGCTGCAATGAGCGCAGCGACATTCTTCAAGGACTGCGCGAAGGGGTTGCCCGGGTACTCGGCCTCGGACTTGTACCGGCTGAGCAGGGTCTGGATACGCTGTTCGGTGACAAGGGCATCCATCATCGTCGCCCGGAGGAATCCTTCGTTTGTATCGCTGCCCTCCCGATCAGCCTCAGCGAGGCGTTTCAGGAGCGTAAGCGTTGGGTTCCCGCGTCCGCCGCCCCGGCGGAGATTGCCGGAAAGGGTGAAGGTCGGATGGGGATTTTCACCAAGAAACGACTGGGGAAGCTCATTGCCGGAATTCACGGCAACCGGGTCGCCCCCCTTTGAGTCCGGGCGGCCGGAGCAGGTGTTGTCGAGATAGCGGCCGATCCAGCCCGTGGCGTCATTGACATCGGAGTCGCTGGCCGACTCCCAGATTTCCGTGGAGCGAAAATGACTGCGGTTCGGATTCGGGTAGCCGACGTTCTGCACAATGCCGAGTTTGCCTTCGCCCACCAGCTTGCCGAGCGCCGCGCAACCGGGGTGGAAACCCAGGAGATCGTTGATGGGAAGCACGTCCTTCTTCTTGAGGCCGAGGGTGGGGCGCAGCCGGTAGTAGTTGGCGTCCTCATAGGGGACGACTGTATTCAAGCCGTCGTTGCCACCGGCGAGCTGGATGAGAACGAGGATTGAACGATCCTTCTCGGGAGCAGGCGCCGCATTGAGCGAAGACTGGACAAGAAACGCCGGTGCAAAACGGCTGAACGCGAGTAGGCCCACGCCGCCGCCTCCCATGCGGAGGAATTCACGGCGGGTGGCGGGCAGTTTCGAGGAAAGCAGGTTGTTCATGGCGATGGTTCAGATGCCGGGTTCGGAGGTGAGTGACGTGTCTCAGCAAAGCTGATACTCCGGAGTTTCGAGAACGGCGATGGTCGCCCCGCGAAGGCGCGGGAGGAGCGGCTCGCCCTTGAGAAAACCTCGCAGGGCCGCGCGGTATTCCTTTTCGGGCTCGGACGGAAGAAAACGGGCAATCATGCGGTCCACCGTCGCATCGACACTGGAGCCGGCGAAGGTCTGCAGGAATCCGTCTTCCACCGCGAACCGCGTATGTCCCGCCTCGCGTGCAGCTTTGAGCGCAGCTTTCTCGTCGGCGTTCATCCGGTCCTCGGGCATCGGGGTGAAAAGCGACTGCACGAGCAGGCGCCGGGCGGCGAGGGTCGATGAGTTGATCCAGAGCTTGCCGCCGACCCATCCGCGGACATTGGGGGGATTGAATGGCTGCTGTCCCATCTGACGCAGTGGCACCAGCGTGGAGCGCGCGACCGGTGCGACATCCAACTGGAGGTCCTGGACAAGGCCGAGTTGGTAGTGGATGGGGCTCTTGATGTAATTGGCCCGATAGGCCGGATGATAGAAGACGGCTGACGAGAAGTAACGGTGGCAGAGTGCGCGAAGATTGTAATTTTGATCCTTCCACCAGCTCCCGATCGGAGCGAAGTAAGCCGCCTCCGGCACATCGTCCGTCAGATAGAATCTCGTCATCTCCCGGGGGAGAAACGTGCCCGCCGCGGGTTGCCGGTAGATCAGGTCAATGACGTCATCCCCGCCAAAGCGTCCGGTCTTGCCGAACACTGTCTTGGGTCCCTCGTCATGCTGCCTGCGGTCGAATCGGAAGCCGTCCCGTGCCACACGATATCCCGTAAAGGCCTTGGCTGCCTGCTTGATGTCATTCTCGGTGTAGTTGCCCTGTCCCAGCGTGAACAGCTCCATCAACTCGCGGGCAAAATTCTCGTTGGGCGCCTGTTTGACGCTGCGCTGGAGATCCAGGTAGAGGATCATCGCGACCGAGCGGGAGACCGCTTTCGTCAGCACCGGCGCGGGCCCCAAGGCTCCCTGGCGCAGGATCTCATAGTGGTCGAACATGAGATTGGAGGCGCGGACCTTTTCGGCGCCGACAACGTAAACATCACCGAGAAACAGCAGCCATTTCTCAAAGGCGGAATGGGCGGGCGTGGCGGCCTGCTGCAGCCACTGGAGGGACAGCTCCGTGTTGGCAAGGCGGGAGACCTCCCGATGCTCGCGCTGGATTTCGCGCCGCTGCATCTCCGTAGCCGCAGACCGGGTACGTTCGCGGAATTCGGCTGTGCGCTCGAGTTCGTCCCGGACAAGCCTGGGTCTGGCAAACGGCGGGGCTGCCTCGGGAAAAAGCCTGTCCAGCGTTGCGGCAAGCCCTTCGCTCACCGCTCGGGCGACGGCTTCCGGATGGGCACTCCAGCCGGTGCGCCTGAGGAGGTGACGCGCGGCGTCTTCATTCCACTGTGCTTTCGGCAGGGGTTCCCAGGCCTGGGTGAGAGTAAGCGGGGGTTGCATGGCAGTATGGTAAGAACGACCAAGGGATATGACGCCGTCCAGGGGTTCCGGTTACAGCCAGGGCTGCCGACAATCCCTCGGATCGGCGGGGCGCCTGCGGCACCACTGCCTGAGCTGTTGCACACGAGTCATCCGAATTGGATATGTCCATCCGATTTCAAGCAATCGGTGTTCCCGTTTCCCTGCAGCGACTCATGACCGCTTCCCGCCCCCTCCTGCGAGTCGGAAGTCCGATGGCGCGCGCGCATGGATCGCTCGAAGCGCACGGGTGAGCCCTTTCGCTCCGCCGAAGCCGCAGGCATAGCCCACTTCCTTCACGCTCATGCTGCTCTCCCGCAACATGACCGTGGCCCGCTGCGCCCGGCACCAGCGGATCTCCTCCGAAGGACTGCGCTCGTGCGACGCTTCGAAATAACGCTCGAGCGTGCGCAGAGGGGTGCCCGTCTCTCGCGCGACCGACGCGGCCGTGATCGGGCGGTGACAGTTCAGCCAGATGAACTCCAGCGCGCGGTCGACGGCAGGCTGTCCGGTCACCGCAGGTGTCGCCTCGTTCCCATCGGCTGCCCTGTCCTCAAGTGCATGCGCAAGCACCTCGAACACGCGGCTTTCAACCAGCAGGCTGTTTTTCCCCGCTGCCGACCGAAGGCGCGCCAAAGCCCGCCGGCACGCCGCCGGATCATCGAGGCGCCGCAAACGCGCCGAGCGAGGAAAAATCCCCTTTGCCTGCAGGCGATGAAGATACCCGCCGTTGACCGTGCACCACTCCTCCCTCCAGCCACATTCCACCCGGGGACGGTACCGGTGCCACTGACCGGGAGGCAAAAGCAACACCTCTCCTGCACGCCATGGCAGGCGTCCAACCCTCCGGTCCTCGTATTCCCCCTCGCCCTCCGCAATCAATACGACGGCAAAATCGCCCAGCACCCGGCCTCGCTCCCACCGGAAGTCATAGTCCTCCGGGTGACCCGGCTTTGGATAGGCCTCGCCGGGTTCATAGTCGGCCACCCCCCAGCCTGTGACATAGAGCTCGCGGCGGATATCCGCTCCGCCGAGCGGCAGATAAAAGAAGTCATTGCGTCGGGCGCGGGGCATTGAACACCGGCAGGTTGCCGGTTCCCACCGCCGAGGCACGCCCCAATTTGAAGCGGTGGCGGATGCCGGGGCAAAATTGGCGGATTTTGTCCCTTCCAATGGCTCGCCGTCTCCGTCCCGGACGGCATGATCAACTCCAAACCTCACCCTCCACCCCCGCCATGACTCCCTTTGGAAAACGCGCCTTCGTTACCGGCGGTTCACGCGGGCTTGGCCTCGCCGCTGCCGAGGCGCTCCTCGAGGCCGGCTGCGCCGTCGTCATCAACCATCATCGCGACACCGCCAAGGCGGATGCCGAGGTCAAACGCCTCGGCGAACGTTATCCCGGGCGCATTCACGCCATCGATGCGGATGTCGCGGAACCGACCCCGGCCCGCGGCGCCGTGCAGGCGGCCGCTGCGCTGCTCGGGGGACTCGACATCGCGATAAGCAATGCAGGCATCTGCCGTTTTGCACCGTTTCTCGACATCACCGACGAGGAATGGCAGCGGCACCGCGCCATCAATTTCGATGGCGGTTTCTATGTCGGACAGGAGGCTGCGCACGTCATGAAGGATCAGGGCACCGGCGGTCGGATCGTCTTCACCACCAGTGTGGGCGCATTCCGCTCCAACTCCACCCAGACTCACTACTGCGCGACCAAGGGCGGCCTGCAGCTGCTCGCGCTCGGCATGGCCCTCGAACTCGCCCAATACGGCATCACCGTCAACTGCATCGCCCCCGGCTGGATGCATACCGACATCAACGATGCAGCCTCACGGGACCGCCAGGCCGTCGAGCCGTGGCTGAAGGCCCACTGCCCGGTCGGGCGGCTCGGCGCGCCGGGCGACATCAAATCCGCTGTCCGTTTCCTCACCGCCGTCGAATCCGCCTATGTCAATGGAGCCACCATCTCCGTCGACGGAGGCTGGAATGCCCAACTCTGAGTCCGTTTCCGTCATGAGCACTCCCGCAACCTATCGCATCACCGCGCTCGCCATGGGCGAAACCCGCGTCCCCGCTGCCGAGGTTTTCTGGATGACCCAGCTGGCGGGCTGGCTGCCCCTCACCTTCTGGGCCTTTCTCATCGAAGGTCAGGGCCGGCGTGCGCTTCTCAATACCGGATTCCCGTCGGGCCCCGCTTTCCAGCGCCTGCATGACCATTGGACCTCATGGGCAAAGGCGGCGACGGGCGAGGTCGGGCACATTCCGCTTGTAGGCGCCCAGCAGCGCATCGTTCCCGCGCTGCGCACACGCGGTGTGGAACCTGAGCAGATCACCGATGTGCTCGTGACTCCGCTCACCTCCTATGCGACGGGCGGTCTCGATCAATTTCCCAAGGCCCGGATCCATCTCTCGCGCCGCGGCTGGATTGATTTTCACGCGCCGGATCCCGAGGTTCCGCAGCTTCCCCGTGACATCATCTTTCCGCCGGACGTGCTTCGTCATCTCATTTTCGAAGCCGCGCCCCGCCTTTCGTTCCTGCCGGATGAAACCAGCGAACCGCTGCCCGGCCTTCGCGCGTGGTTCTGCGGCGCCCACCACCGCTCGAGCATGTGTTTCGTCGTGCCCACGTCCGCCGGACGCGTCGCGCTCACGGATGCGATCTTCCACTACCGCAACCACGAGGAGCGCATCCCGCTCGGGCTCTCGGAATCGATTGAGGAGCACCATTGCCTCTACGCTCGCATTTCGCGGGAAAGCGATCTGATCTTGCCCCTCTACGATCCCGCCGTCGCCCAGCGCCACCCGTCGCTTGTGATCGGTTGAGTTTCACTCCATGGCATCCACCTGTCCCTACGATTTCACCGGCCGCACCGTCGTCATCACCGGCGCGGGCAGCGGCTTCGGTCTCGCCTCGGCAAGGCAATTTGCAGCCGGCGGCGCACGCATCATCGGCATTGACCGCAATGCCGCCAATCTCGCCGCAGCGTTCGCCGCACTCCCGGCGCCTCCCGCGGGCGCATCGCCCCACTGCACAATCGTTGCCGACCTGCGGCCCGCGGAGGCGGCGGAGCGCGTCATTGCCGAGGCCGCATCGTTCGGCTCCCACCTCGACGTGCTCGTCAACTCCGCGGGTGTCTGTCATTTCAACAGGCCGGCAGGCATCACTGCGGAGGAGTGGGACGAAGTGCTGGAGATTGACCTTCGTGCACTCTTTTTCCTGGGGACGGCGTTTGCCGAGCGGGTGGATTCCAAACGCGGGGCACGCATCATCAACCTCGGCTCCAATGCAGGCCGCAAGGGCCGCGCCCTTTCCGCCCACTACGCCGCTGCCAAGGCCGCGGTCGCCAGCGTTTCGGAATCGCTCGCCCTCGCCTACGGCCCCAGAAACGTCACCTGCAACACCGTCTGCCCTGCGGTGGTGCTTACACCCCTGTGGGAGGAAAGCTTCCGCGAACTCGCCAATCTGACAGGCAAGACCTCCGCCGACCTCGTCGCCGGATGGACCCAGGCCACGCCGTTGCGGCGCCTCGGCACACCGGACGATGTCGCCGATCTCATCACCTTTCTGGCCAGCGATCGCGGCGGCTTCATCACCGGACAAACCATCAATGTCTGCGGCGGCTTCCAGCACACCTGCTGACACCTCATCGTGAAAATCATCTCCGTCCGTCCCGTCACCGTTCGATATCCCGAGCCTCACGACCACAATCGCCCGCGCCTGCTGACGCTTGTGCGGATTGAAAGCGACAGCGGTCATGTGGGTTGGGGCGAGGCCATTACGATGTTCATCGGTGCCTGCCGCGCCACCGAAGCGGTCGTGACCGAGGACTTCGCCCCGCTCCTGATCGGCCAGGACCCACAGAATGTGCTCGGCCTTCACGACCGGCTCCGTCGTCACGTCTGGTGGTACGGCCCCCAGGGTATTGCCGCGCTCGCGCTCAGCGCGGTTGACATCGCGTTGTGGGACCTGAAAGGCCGCATCCTGGGGCAGCCGGTCTGGTCGCTCCTCGGCGGCAGGCTGCGGGATCAGGTGGTGCCCTGCGCCTGCATTCATTTCGACCTCGATCGCTTCGAATGGAATCTTGACGAGTTCCGAGCATTTGCCGCGGAAGGCTACCGGTTCGTCAAGGGAGGCTGGGGGTCGCGGCCCGACAATGTGTTCGGGCAGGACCGCGAACGCGACATCGCCCTGGTATCCGCCTGCCGCGGCGCCATTGGCGAAAAGGTCGATCTGGTGGTCGATGCCCTCGCCGCACGCACCCGCTGGGATGTGAAGACCGCCGTCCAACGCTGTCGCGATTTTGCACCGTTCCGCCTGCGCTGGATCGAGGAGCCTCTCCCGCCGACCGACCTCGAAGGCCATGTCGCCCTTCGCGCCCAGGTCGACCAGCACATCGGAACCGGCGAGCAGGAATGGAATATCGAGGGCTACCGCCGCCTCCTTCGCCATGGCGCCGCTGACATCGTGCAGATGGATCCGGCCAGGTCCCACGGCATCACCGGCACCCTCGCCATCGCCCGGATGCTCGAGGCTGAGAACAAGCCCTACACCCTGCATACCTGGAGCAGCGCACTCTGCACCGCGGCCGGCATCGCGGTACAGGCAGCCACCTCCAACGGACTCACCTTCGATCACAAGCCCCGCCCCAATCCCATGCAGCACGAACTCGTCGAGGACCCCTGGCTGGTCGTCAACGGCGCCATCGCCGTGAGGGACACCCCCGGACTCGGAGTCACCGTACGCGAGTCGGTCGTTGAACGTTATCGCATCTAACCGCCATGTCTGACGCTCCGTTTTCTCCCGGATATCTCAAGGACCCGCTCGCAGCGTGGAGCACCCCGCTCGCAGCGCCGCTGTCGGCATCGTTTCCGTTCACGTTTCGTGACGTCACCGTACTCACACTCGCCTATCGTTCGACCCCTGCGGCCATCCGTCGGCTCATGCCCGAGCCGCTCGTGCCCATCAGCGACTGGGTGCTTGTCCATCTCTACAACATGGGGGATGTCGAGTGGCTCGGTCGTTATGGCGAATGCAATGTCATGCTCGGCGCCGAGCTTCCCGGCCGCGCCCGGGGCGGATTTTCGCCGTTTCTTTTTCTCAATTCCGACGGCGGCCTGGCGCAGGGGCGCGAGGTTCACGGCCAGCCGAAGAAATGGGCAAACCCGCGGGTCGAGGCACGCGGCGACCTCGTGGTGGGTGTGCTCGAGCGAAATGGCATCGATGTTCTCACGGGCACGATGGTGTACAAGCAGAACCGCGGAGACCTTGCCGACCTGAAGCGGCTTACTTTCGACTTTGCCCTCAACCTGAACTACAAGGTCATTCATCACATCGACGGGCGTCCCGCCATCCGGCAGATCACGAGTCGCCGCCTCTCGGACGTGAAGATCGGCGAATGCTGGGCGGACCCCTGTTCGGTCGAGATCCGACCCAACATGCAGGCACCGCTTCATCTGTTGCCCGTGGTGGAGGCCGGACCGGGATATTTCTGGAAGGGAGAATTCACCCTCGTGCCGGGCGAGGTGGTGCACGACTACCTGGCTCCGACGCCATGAGCGGGCCCATCCGAATTCAGGCGGAATTCCAGACCGAGTCGTCCCTTGAAGTTCGCGGCCGGGCCGGCCTGCACCTGTGATTAACAGTATGGCCAACGCCCTACCCCGGACATAGGCAGCTGACATTTGACGAGCTCATCGACAACTATGGTCCGATTGCAGAGTGGTGATTTGATATTCCCCACCTTCTGCCGCGGTGCTAACGCGATCAACTTTACCAGCACATCACCGCCCGACAGCCCGAGACCCTGATACACGTCAATCATGGACTAGACTCTCCCTCGAAGGACTCCGCAAGAACCTGGACCTCCTGGGAATGTAGGCCCCAGCCGACCGGACGCCGGCCGACCACGCTCCCACGCGCAACGACCTGGCAGAGGCCCATGGAGCAGGATCAGGCAAAACCTGCTCCACTTTCCCAGTTCGCTATCGGTCCGCGTCACGGTATTGGACTGACCCCGGGTGTCACCCTCCGCCATGAGGGAGCGTTGACCGTTTTCCCGCGGCGGATAGCTTTGTGGCATGTGCGGGCGTTACACCATCACGAATCCCGAGGCGCTTCGGGGACTCATCCGGTGGATCTGCGAGGGCTCGGATCTCTGGCGCGAGGAGACGGCGCGCTGGAACATTCATCCCGAGGACACGATGGCGCTGGTTTGCCGCAACGAGGATGCGGCTTTCGCCGTGCAACCGATGCGCTGGGGGCTCGTGCCGTTCTGGGAGAAATCCGCCAGGCCGAAACTCGCACCGATCAACGCGCGCAGCGGCGAGGCCTTTTCGAAACCGATCTTTCGCCAGTCCATCCAGAAGCGGCGCTGCCTCGTGCCCGCAGATGGGTTCTATGAATGGCCCAAGCTGGAAAAGCCCGGAAAGGCTCCGCGGCAGGCAAACTACTACACGCTCACGGACCGACGGCCGTTCTTCTTCGCCGGTATCTTCGAAGAGGCCGTGGAGGGTCTGCGTCCCGGCACATTTACCTTCTTCACCACCGCGCCAAACGAGCTCCTCCTCGAACTTCCCCATGAACGAATGCCCGTGATCCTCGAATCCGATCGCGCCCGGGAATGGCTTCACCCAGGGCCTCTCGCCGAACCCGATTTTCTCCGACTCTGCAGCACGTTTCCAGCCGGAAAGATGCACACATGGAAAGTGGGCACCCGGGTGAACAAACCACAAAACGAAGGACCGGAATGCGTGGCGCCCCTGGAGGCGGCGCAGACGGACCAGTCAGATTTCAATTTTTGATGTTCTTCAAGAATTGCCAGGAAGCCTCCGCCTTTTCCGCCACTCGGGAAGGTCGGTCTCCAGCAGTTTCCTTGGCGTGCTCACGTACCACGCATAGCCCACGCGGCGTTCGTGTTCGATCTCCGACACGCTGAAGCGGATGACTCCGTCGCGACCGATGAAAATCGGGCGATCTGCTTCCAGGTCGTAGAACCGCGCCCAAAGCGCCGGGGCTGCGGCGTCGCGGACGACCACGGCATCGATTCCTCCCGGCAGATTCGGCGCCTGGATACGCTCCCAGCGGATTCCGGTGAGCTTAACTTTTTCCAGCCATGCGACGCCCGCCTCAATGGCAGCGGTAATCGCCGGTGAGGGCGCCGGCTGCTGCATCAGGAACCGCAGGATGCCGACACTTTCCGCGCTCGCGAGACTGGCGGGTTCAAACGCACGCGCCGCTGCAGGAGCAAACGTGGCTTCATCATGCTGCGCGCACCAGGCAGTCTTCACTCCTTCGGTCACCACCTGACACCGCAGGATGCAGGCAACACCCCGTTCTGCCGCCTGCCGCGCACGTTCGCGCCGCCGCACATCCACCCAGTTGAAATCGTTCCCTCCGCTGGCGGTATCGCGAAGCAGTTCCAGGACGTGCACCATGGCATCGTCATTGAAGGTGATGTGGGAATAGTAGCCCTTGCGCAGCGGGAAAAATTGGGGCCAGCCTCCGGAATCATACTGGGCTTCAAGCAGGTAATCGATACCCCTCTCGGCAGCCTCGCGAAATGAGGTCAGTTGCGCTTGGGAGGAATAGATCCGAGCGAGGAGGTAGATGGGTGTGGTGGTCCCGCCGTTGTCGATGGTGGGTGCCCGCTCGGAATCCCTGAGCGACAGAAATGCATCGGAGAGCGGCTGCGTCATGTCCCAATTCTTGGGCCAGCCTCCGGAACGTGTCTGATAGCTCAGCACCGCTTTGCCGACGGTGACCGCCGCCTGCGTCGCATACCACGGTTTCGGCTGGCGAAGCACCTGTTTCCACGTCACCGCCGCATGCCCGGAGCACACCCCCGCCAGGAATGCCATGCCGATCAGAAGAGACGCAATGGCGCGAAACCACGTTCCCTTCATGCCGGTCGCACGGTCAGACCTTTGCCGGGGTGAGTTTGGGTACGAGGACATGAATGACCAGCAGGGCCACGAGGTAGGCCGAGGCAGCCATGAACCACAGGATGCGGTAGCTGCCGGTTCGCTGGAGCACCTCACCGACAACCAGGGCGAGCACCATGCCTCCCACCGCGCCCGACATGCCACCTATGCCGACGACCGAACCGACCGCGCGCTTGGGAAACATGTCGGAGGTCAGCGTGAAGATGTTGGCCGACCATCCCTGGTGGGCGGCAGCGGCGATACCGACCAGCAGCACGGACACCCAGAGATTGGCCGCGCGGGTCGCAAAGATGATCGGCACCACGCAAAGCGCGCAGACAAGCATGGCGAGTTTCCGCGCGCCGTTGGGAGTCCAGCCCTTCTTCAACAGGCGGGATGAAATCCAGCCCCCGCCCACGCTGCCGACATCGGCAAAAAGATAGATGACCACCAGGGGAAGCCCGATCGTCTTGAGGTCGAGCCCGTAGCTGCGATGAAGGAAATCGGGAATCCAGAACAGGTAGAGCCACCAGATCGGGTCCGTCAGAAACTTGCCCAGGGCAAAGGCCCATGTCTGACGAAAGCCGAGCAGCCGAACCCATCCCACCTTCGTCTGGGTGGCCTCGGGGGCGTCGCTCTGGATGTGTGACAGTTCCGCGGCCGAAACCGAGCGATGGTGTTCAGGAGAGCGATAGTACCACCACCACCACACCAGCCATATGAAACCCGCAGCACCGGTGAAAATGAATGCCCATTCCCAGCCCCAGTGGCTGGTGATCCAGGGCACCAGTAAGGGGGAAAGCAGCGCGCCGACATTGGTGCCTGAATTGAAGATCCCCGTGGCAAGGGCGCGCTCCCGCTTCGGAAACCATTCAGCCACGGTCTTGATCGCGGCGGGGAAATTTCCGGCCTCACCCAGGCCCAGCAGGAAACGCATGAGCGCAAATCCGGCGGCTGCGCCGGAGAGCGTGAGAAAGGCCAGGCCAAGCTTGGGATCAATGATCAGCGCCGGCAGTGTGAAGTCCGGCAGCTTGTGCGCAAAGGCGTGGCCGACTGCGGCCACACTCCAGATGAAGATTGCGATCGCGAATCCCAGCCGTAACCCGATGCGGTCGATGATCGGTCCGGCCAGCAGCATGCCAATCGCGTAGGCAAGCTGGAAGCTGAACACGATGCCGGCATAGATGCGTTCATCGCCCCAGCCAAATTCCTCGCTCAGCGTCGGCTTGAGGATTCCGATGACCTGCCGGTCGACATAGTTGATCGTCGCCGCAAACAGGAGTAGTGCACATATGACCCAGCGGACATGTGCTGAGCGAAAGGGAGGCGTGGGGGCGGGCACGGGGGAGCTCATGGCTTGGCGGGAGCCGGCACGGAATTGAGTCCCTTGGCCGGTTTGGCTGGCAGGATGGTGACATTACGAAGCGTGACAAGACCCGCGTGCTCGACAACTTCCGATTCGGTGATGCCAGTGAACGTTGAATCGCTGATATGGATGCCGTCGATGACCGCACCCTCAAATCCGCGCACATACATCACCCGAGGGCTGTGCGTGCTCGTGATCTTCTCAAGGTGAACATTCCGCACGACCGGCTTGAAGTCCCCTCTCGCGCCCTCCTCGTAGAGAAGGTCGATGGTGAGCACTGCCTCCGCGACCCTGCCGATCCTCACATTGCGCATGAAGACGTTCTCGAGAACCCCGCCGCGCACGGCATTGCTCTTGAATCGAAGCGCACGGTCGAGATGGGGACTGTCCATTTCGCAGTTCTCCACAAACACATTCCGGATCCCCCCGCTGCACTCGCTTCCGAGGACGACGCCGCCGTGTCCGTCCTTCATCACACAATTCCGCACGATCACATTCTCCGTCGGCACCGCCACGCGGCGTCCGTCTCCATTCCGGCCCGACTTGATCGCAATGCAGTCGTCGCCTGTGTCGAACACGCAGTTCTCGATCAGCACATTCCTGCAGGATTCAGGGTCGCATCCGTCGTTGTTCGAACCGTGGGACCGGATTGTCAGCCCGCGAACGGTGACATTCTCGCTCAGCACCGGATGAACCTCCCACATCGGGGAACGGAGGATCGTCACGCCCTCGATCAGCACATTCCGGCAGCGATAAGGCTGGATGAAATTCGGCCTGAGAAAATGACCGGGGCCAAACACGCGCTGTTCCACGGGCACATTTCGTTCACCCATATCAATGAGCCTGTCACGCGCGGCCCGCTGCAGGGGTGGTTTGCTGCCGCTCTTGCGATTCCACCCCCACCACGTTTCCAAGGAAGCTCCACCGTCGAGAGTGCCTTCGCCCGTGACGGCGACGTTTTCCTGCTCGAATGCGTAGATGAACGGCGAGAAGTTCATGCACTCCACGCCTTCCCAGCGCGTGAAGACGAGGGGGTATTGCGAGAGTTCGAAGGAAAAGAGAAGCGTGGCTCCCCTGGAAACATGCAGGTTCACATTGCTCTTCAGGCGAAGCGCACCCGTTTTCCAGGTGCCCGCAGGGATCACGACACGTCCGCCGCCCGCAAGGTGACACGCCTCAATTGCCTTCTGAATGGCAGCAGTGGCGTCCGCGTTGGGATCGGCTCCAAATTCGTTCAAGGGAAAGTCCCGGTTTGGAAATGTTGGAGCCACGATGGCCCCGGCAATGCGCGCATACTCCGCCCACCCGGGAACGGGTTCCGCCGTGACGCGGGACGGAATTGCAGGCGCGGCAACGATCAGCAGGAGGAGGGCAAGATGCCTGGTCATGGGGAAATCTTCTACCCGCTCCATTGAATGCTTGAAAACGAAAAGCTCCAGCCATTCTCACCGGGATACTGACCTGCCTGAGCGTTGCCCTTGGAGCTTCGAGGTGGCTCGGATCTCGCAGGCTCGCGGGCGTCCGGCAGAGGCGGAAATGGGTGGCCGCCGCTGCTTTCTGATCATGAAGGGCACGACGATGCGTGCCCCTCCGCAAATTCCGCGAATCAGAAGCGGCCCTTGATACCGATGCTGTAGTTCACACCGAACTCCTCCAGGCGGTAGTTGCTGGCGTATGCCGCCGATACCTCGCTGTAACGCTGGATCACCTGCTCCTTGTTGAGGATGTTGCGGGCGCTGGCGAAAATGCTGAAGTTTTTGCTGAATTTATACTCGCCGCTCAGGTCGATGTTGTAGCGCGGCTGGTAGTATTCGAAGAAACCACCTGCAGCTCCCCCGTACTGCGCGCTGAGTTGGGCGGCAGGTGCGGTGATCGAGGTGCCTTTCTGGCGCCCCCGGTAGTTGAAGTTCACGTTGAAGACCCACGGGCTCTTGTTGAAACTGACGCTGAGATTGCCGGCTTTTGAGATGAAGGCCCTGAAATCGGGCGTGTTGTCGCCCGTGAGGTGGAGGAGCGTGCCGTTGGCTTTGATCGTGAAATACTTTCCGATACCTGGCAGGAACCGGAGTGGCTGGATCAGATTGAATTCCGCTCCCGAGATCTTTGCGTCACCACTGTTGGTAAGCGTGCTGATTCCCCAGCCGACATAACGATCCTCGAGCCCGAGTTGAGCGGCCAGTTCAGGTGTGACAATCGCGCCTGCCGCCGTGGCGGTCCAGAAATCCGTGATGTCCTTTTGAAACCCGCCCACCGAGTACACCGTCCCTTTGTCACCGTAGTACTCAAGCGACAGGTCCCAGTTGTCGGCTTCCCAGGGACGGAGCGCCGTGTTGCGAATCGTGATCAGGCCCACCGCCTCGGGATCGGTGTCGTCCTCATTGATGTCGGCTAATGGAATGATGTTGGCATAGTCCGGACGTCCGATCGTCTTGGCGTAGGCAAAACGCACGAGAAAACGCTGGGTGAGGTCGTAGGTGATGTGCAGGCTCGGATAATAGCCATCGTACTCACGTCTGGCCTTGTACGCTCGCTCCTGCCTCGTCAGTCGAAGCTCTTCCATCGATCCCGCCGCACCCGCATCCGCGCGGCGCACGCGCTGGATGCCAGGGGTCGTTGCATTGCCATCAACGTAATTTCCACTCGCGTCGCGCTGCCAAACAGCGTCGGGGTTGGTGAGGATACCCTCACCCTTGTCCTCGGTCTTTTCAAAGCGCACACCGCCGACGAGGCGCAGGCGATTGTCCATCAGCTTGGCATCAAACTGCACGTAGGCGGAGCTGATGCGCTCGTCGATCTTCTCCGAGTTGTTGATGCGATTCGATTCTGCGGTGACGGTGTTGAGCGTGAAATAACTCGGGTTGGAGCGGTACATTTCGGCGAGCTTGTAAGGATCAACCCACTGGATGTTGGGATAACCGAAACCGGGGCCCTCGGATGAGGAGTAAGTCGCATCGAGAAAGGGGGCCGCCGCGTCATCGGCGGTGTTGGCGATGCCATCCGCGCCGACATAGGTGTAGGTCTCGTTGATGCGGCGGTTGTCGCGTCCCTCCTCACGCACCGCGACTCCAACCTTCACCCCGACCGGAATCGACCATTCATCGAAGTGCCTTTGAAGGTCGGCATAGGCCGATTTCATGTTCGCCTTGCCATCGACCGGATCATTTGTCGCCGTCCTGAGTCGGAAGTTGTCGAGGGTATAGGGATCGATCGCCGTGCCGGTGGAGGTGCGTGCAGTCCAGCCGAGCGAAGGGAAACTGATCTGCTCCGCGCGCACGACATT
>JAGOJU010000047.1 GCA_017994935.1 Opitutaceae bacterium | reverse complement strand
ACAATGCGTTTGCTGACGGGAGAGAAATCAATCGGGGCAAGGATGGTTTTCATGAGTGCGTGGACAGTGAGTGTATTTCCTGGAATTGTACATCTCCGCGCGGCATGGGCTGAACAATGGGTCAGGGTTTCGACCTGGGTTCGTGTTTTCAGGGCATCGGCATCAATCACTCATGGTACGCCCGCTGACACGGACCAGGCTGGAACCCAGTCGAACAACAGAGCGATCAGGAATATCAGCAGATATAGGAGCGATGCCCTGAAAAGTCGCCGGGCAGCAAAATCGCGATCGGCCGAAACGACAAAACCCCATGCGCGGAACAGGAACCCCATTCCTGCAACAAGCGTAATGACCCCATAGGTTGCACCCATGGCGCCCATCCACCACGGCACGACGGAAACGGGCAGCAGGAGCACCGCGTATCCGAACGACCACCACGCCGTGTTGGCGCCGCTGGAATCAATCGCAGGCCTGAGCATGAAACCCGCCGCACGGTAATCCTCGCGATGCCGCCAGCCGATGGCAAAAAAATGCGGCATCTGCCAAAACAGCAGCATCGTCGCAAGGGCAACTCCGGGACCAGCCCAGAGATGTCCCGCCGCGGCATTGCCAAGCAGTGCGGGAAGAGCCCCGGAAATCGCTCCGACTTCCGTGGCCCAACGTGTCCGCTGCTTCAGCGGCGTATAGGCCAGGCCATAGGTCACAATCGTAAGGGCCGCCAAACCCGCCGCATTCAGGTTGACTGCAAGTGCAAGCAGCAGCACCCCTGCAACACAAAGAGCCAGGCTCCAGCCAAGCGCGGTCGCCGGAGTCAGCCGCATCTGCGGAAGCGGCCTGCCCTGGGTGCGGCGCATGCGGGCGTCCAGATTTCGCTCCCACCACTGATTCAGGGACAGCACGCCTCCCGCCGACAATGCCGTACCCACCAGGGTCGCGAGCGTCACGGATGACTCCGGTCGCGCCGTGCCATAGGCAACCATTGCCGTCACAACCGACATGAACGCTATTCGTGGTTTCGTCAGCGCAAGCAGTGCCCCGGGAATCGACATCCTGTCGGCGACATCGACATCGGCAGCGGCGGCGAGCGGGGATGTGGTGGGGAAACTCATCGGCTGTGGTGGGACACTACCCGAATGGGTGTGAGGAAACATTGATCTACGTCAATGCCAGCCGCTTCGACCTCCGATAGACTCCACGGTAAACCACGCCGTGCCTCCCACCGCCTATTCCCTTTCCTCCCCGCCGGCAAATGCGCCCGCACCCGCCACCCGTCCGGTGTCGGTCGCAGGGCGCGAAGGCTTCCGTGAAGGTCCGGCCCGGGGGTGGTTTCTCTTTGCGATCGGCAGCCTTGTCCTGGCGGGCCTGCTGTCATTGATGCTCGTGGTGGGCCGCCTTCCCTTCCTCGGATGGCTCTTCACGGATCCTTTGTTTTTCAAACGCGCGCTCGTCGTCCATGTCGATCTCGCGATCGTCGTCTGGTTTCAAGCCGGCACCCTCGCATTCCTCGGACTCGCCCTCGGACCCAGGATGCACCGGACCGGGGTTGTCACGGCCCTGACGCTCGCAGGAATGGGGCTCGCGGGGCTGCTGTCGGGTGCGCTTATGCCGGGAGCGATGCCGGTGCTTTCCAACTACGTGCCGGTGATCGATCACCCGATGTTCTTTGCGGGCCTGATCTGCTGGTTCTCAGGAGCAGGCCTGTTTTTCGCCCTGGCACTCGTCACGCCGTCACGCACCGATGCGAAGGCCATGGCTCCCGCGGTCGTGATGGCCCTGCGCGCCGCCGCAGCAGCCAACCTGCTCGCGCTTCTGACCTTTGTCGCGTCGTGGCTCACCACGCCGAATACCTTGCCTGCAGCCTACTACGAACTGCTCTTCTGGGGCGGCGGGCATGTGCTGCAGGTGGGAAATGTCGCGGCCATGATGGCACTCTGGATTCACCTGCTGCGCCGGTGGGCCGGAATTGAGCTTCTGTCACCGGCGACGACCACGGCACTGATGGCGGCGCTGGTGCTGCCACAGGCGATCCTGCCGCTGCTCGCATTCATGGGGACGACACAAACGCTCTATTTCTCCATGGCCACGCACCTGATGCGCTGGACCATTTTCCCGGTGGTGATCGTTACGATGGCCGTGGGATTCCTCCACGTGTGGCGCAGTCGTGACAGCCTCTCCTTCAGGGATCACCGGTTTGCCGGGCTCGCGGGCAGCGCAATCCTCACGCTGCTGGGATTTCTCCTGGGGGCCATGATCCGCGGCTCCAGCACGCTCGTACCCGGCCACTATCATTGTGCCATCGGCGCGGTGACAATTGCACTCATGGCCGCCGCCTATGACTTCTGCACCTCCGTGGCCCCGACCGGCGCCGGGGGTTCCGAGCCTCGCTGGGCGCGCCTGCAGCTGATCCTTTTCGGAACAGGCCAGGCGGTTTTCGGCCTGGGATTTGCCTGGGCCGGTGCCTATGGGCTCGGACGCAAGCAATACGGCGCAGAGCAGCATGTTCGCACGCTCGGCGAATACCTTGGCCTTAGCGTCATGGGCATCGGCGGACTCGTGGCAGTGGCCGGCGGCATCTTCTTCCTCACCGTGATGGTGCGCCGCATCAGCCGGTGGCGCCATGCGCAATCAGCCTTCTCTCATTCCATCCCATGAACAACGAAGCAAAAAAACACCCCTGGCAGAGGCTGCTCGATAACCCCTGGCTGCTTCTGATCCTCGGCGTCCTCATCCCCGTCCTTTCCTACTCTGTGTGGGGCTGGATCGAACTGCTCCTGACCAAACCCGCACAACTGCCCTAAACCCTCCTCAACATGAGTCTGCGCCCACTCACCGCTCCCTGGTTCCACGCGCCCGCCGGCCACGAGAAGCTCTGGATCGGCGTGGCCCTCGTCTGGTGCTTCGTGATGTCGCTGATGATGCCCTACTGGCACTTCCGCGGCAAACAGAACAGCACCGGTGAGGCCTACACCGTCAAGCCCGACGCCTTCCTCGAACGCACGCAAAAATTCGTCGAGGCCAACCGCGTCGGCACATTCAAGAATCCCATCGCCAACGCCCTCGCCGCGGAACTTCCGATCGTCGAGCCTCCGCCCGGCGGCGACGCCTATCTCATCGGGCGCATGTGGCAGTGGTATCCCGCCCTTCGCCTGCGCCTGGGTGAAACCTACCGCATCCATCTCTCCGCGCTCGATCTCCAGCACGGCTTCTCCCTCCAGCCTCTCAACATGAACTTCCAGGCAGTGCCCGGATACGATCACGTGCTCACGCTCACGCCCACGTCAAAGGGCGAATACACCATCGTCTGCAACGAATTCTGCGGCATCGGACACCACGCCATGACCGGCAAGATCTTCGTTGAATAACCCCGAGCCCCGTCTCCCATGACCACCGCTTCCGCCACCCTCCCTGTCGGCCCGCACTCGCTGGCCGCACCTGACGCACCCAAACGCGTGTGCGACACGACCGGTCTCGGCGTCTGCCTTGCCGCACAACGCTTCATCAAGCTCCACGCCGTCGTCGGCATTGTTTTCCTGCTGCTCGGCGGCATCGCTGCGCTGCTGCTGGCGCTGACCCGCTGGCAGACCGTGCACCTGCTGCCCGCAGACTGGTTCTACCGGATCATCACCTTCCACGGCATCAACATGCTGATCCTGTGGATCCTGTTCTTCGAGGTCGCCATCCTCTACTTCGCCTGCACCTCGCCGCTCAACGCAAAGCTGTACTCGCGCAAGGTCGCCTGGGTGGGATTCCTCCTCATGCTCGCAGGCGCCATCATGGTCGACTGGATCATCCTCGTCGGCAAGGCCGACGTCATGATGACCTCGTACCTGCCGCTTCTCGCACACCCCGCATTCTACCTCGGCATCATCCTGGTCGCCGTCGGAACACTCGTCGGCGTGTTCAACTTCTTCGCCACCCTCTACGTCGCCAAGCGCGACCGCGCCTACGAGGGGTCCATGCCGATCGTGACATTTGGCGCCCTTGCCGCAGCGATCATCGCGGTCGTGACACTCCTGCACGGCGCCGTGGCGATGATTCCGACGTTCACCTATTCCATGGGCTGGACGGCGCAGCCGGATCCCATCTGGTACCGCATGATCTGGTGGGGACTCGGCCATCAATCGCAACAGGTCAATGTCTGCGCGATGGTCACCGTCTGGTATCTGCTCTCCAACGTCATCGTCGGCGCAAAACCGGTCAACGAGACCGTCTGCCGCACGGCCTTCGCCCTCTACATCCTCTTCATCAATCTCGCCTCGGCACACCATCTCCTCGTGGATCCGGGCGTGGGCGCGACATGGAAGATCTGGAACACCTCCTACGCCATGTACCTCGCGGTGCTCGCCTCCATGATCCACGGCTTCACCGTTCCAGGCGGCGTCGAGATCGCCATGCGGGAAAGGGGCTACAACCGCGGCCTGTTCGGCTGGGTCGTCGCTCTCCCGTGGCGGAATCCCGCCCTCTCCGGCACCGTCCTCTCGGTGATCATCTTCGGATTCCTGGGCGGCATCACCGGTGTCACCCTCGGCACACAGCAGATCAACATCATCGCGCACAACACGCTGCGCATCCCGGGCCACTTCCACGTCACCGTCGTCGGAGGCACGACTCTCGCCTTCATGGCCCTCGCCTATTATGTGATCCCGCTGATATTCCAGCGCGACTTCATCTGGCGCGGTCTCGCCCGGATCCAGCCCTGGCTGTTCGGAATCGGAATCACCCTGCTCGCCTTCGGCATGTCCTTCGCAGGATCGCTGGGAGCCTCACGCCGGAGCTGGGACGTCGACGCCCAGGGAGTGTACGGTCCCGCCGTGCATCTCTGGCTCGGCGTGCTCGGGATCGGCGGCGTGCTCGCCTTCATCGGATTGCTCGCCTTCGTGCTGCTCTGTGTGGGAACGCTGTTCTTCGGCCAGAGGAACAACGGCCGTCCGATGGCCGACTGGGGCACACCTCCAATTCAGGCAGGCGCACAGATCGGCTCGCTCGCCAACAGCCATACCGCCACGCGCGGCACCATCGTGCTGACTTTCGTGTTTCTCGCCTGCTTTGTGGTCTACTACTTCGCCAACTGGAAGGCGCTCGCCGACGTATGGCCCGTGAGGTGAACGCGCGATGTTAGTGCCCGCCCAGGCATCGGACGTAGCTCCGGCGCCGGCGGGTGGCGCTGTATCCGCCGCCCGCCGGTTTTTCACCGGACCCGGTCTGCTGGTGTTTCTCAGCAGTTCCCTGATCGCCTATGAGGCGTTTCTCCTGATCACCGTTTTCGGTCCCACCGGCGACGGCCCCATCGGGAGTTTTGTGCGGGATTTCCAGCTCTGGTGCTACCGGGGCGATCCACGCACGGGAGGGGTGTCATGGGCAGCTGTCGCGGTGATGCTGTTCGAGCCGCTCTTCGTGGTCATCGTCGCGCTGCTGCTCTGGCGCGATTCGCGGAGATCCCTCCTCAAGCTGCAAACCTGGTGGCGGCATCGCCTGGCGGGAGCTGCGGGCTTCGGCGCCGTTGCAGCGGCTGTCGCCGGGCTTGTGTGGTACGCCGCGATCGACAGCCGCGCCGCCCAGACCCTGCCGCCCTTTCCGGGCGACCGCATCCGTGTGCAGCTGCCCGTGCCCGACACGTCCCTTGTGGACCAGAAGGGTGAGGCCTTCCGCTTCGCCGACCTGCACGGGCGGGTGGTGCTCGTCACGGGTGTCTACGCCGCCTGCACCACCGCATGCCCCGAGATCTTCAAGGAGCTTCGCGCCGTCCTCCTCGAGCTTCCCGCGGAGGATCGCGCCCATCTGAGCGTGGTCGCGCTGTCGCTCAATCCGGAATACGAGACGACCGACATCATGGACGCGATGGCCACGGCACAGGGGCTTGCGTATCCGGAATTTCGCTACACCAGCGCCCGGGACCCGGTTGTCATGCGCGACGTGCTCACCCGCCTGCAGTTTTCGGCGACACGCGACCCGGAGACGGGAATCATTGACCACGCCAATCTCTTCCAGCTGATCGACTCCGAAGGCCATGTCGCCTTCCGCTTCACACTCGATCCTCGCCATCGCGCCTGGCTGCGCGCCGGACTTCTACACCTCCTGCGTGAGGCCCGCGCAGCCAACACCCGGAATCCCTGATGTCCACCGACCGCCAACTCCCTGCACTCCGAGGCATGAATCCTCCGTCGAGGCGCGCCCGCCCTGAGGCCGCCCACGCAATCCGATGAGTCACCATCCTCACCCTGACATCGATTGCGAGGAGTTGGCCGACACGCTAAGCGCAGGCCCGACGCCGGTCGTGGAACCACCGCTGCCTCCGGTGAGGGCTGCGCGCCTGCTGGCGGCCGGCGATGGCATTCTCACACGGTTGGACACCCTGATTGAAAGGGCATGGCCCCGTTCGCTCAATCCGCTCGCCCAACTCGGTCCCGCAGCAAACGCCATGCTGCTGCTCGCGACGCTCTCCGGCGTGCTCATGCTCTTCTGGTACTCCGCAAGCTCACAAACGGCGTGGAGTTCCCTTGATGCCCTTGGTCCCTACTCCCTCGGCGGCATCGTTCGCAGCGTGCATCGCTATTCGTCGGACGTTGCCGTGCTGTTCATCCTCCTGCACGCGCTGCGCATCTTCCTGGCACGAAAGTTCGCGGGTGCGCGCTGGCTCGCATGGGTGAGCGGCTTTGCGATGCTGGGCCTGATCTGGTTCATCGGTTGGACCGGTTACTGGCTCGTATGGGACGATCGCGCCCAGCTCGTGGCGAAGGGCACGATGAAGGCTCTCGACGTGCTTCCGATCTTCGGCGAACCGATGCTGCCGCTCTTCAACAGGGATCACACCGTTCCGTCGCTGCTGTTCTTCGTCGTCTTCTTTCTCCACATGGCGCTGCCGCTGGCGATTGCCGGTGGCCTCGCGCTGCACCTCGCACGGCTCAGCCGCACCCGACTCCTGCCCGAACGCAGTCTCATGATCTGGCTCACGGGCGCGGTGCTCGCGGCGTCACTCATCCTCCCCGCAACCAACACCGCGCAGGCCCAGCTCGCGGCCAAGCCCGTCGCATTCAGCCTGGACTGGTGGTTCCTCTGGCCTCTGCAGCTGAGCACGCGTCTGAGCGGCCCCGGGCTCTGGCTGACGGGAGCACTGGCTGCCCTCGGACTCCTGACGGTGCCCTGGTGGATGGCGCGGCGAAGGTCGCGCGCGAGTTTTCAGGCAGCGGTGGAAATCTCTCGCTGCTTCTCCTGCACGCTCTGCTCGCAGGATTGTCCCTTCGGAGCCATCACCATGGTTCCGAGGACCGATGGGAAACCGTTCCCCTCCCAGGCGCAGATCGATCCCGACCGCTGCATCGGATGCGGAATCTGCACGGGATCGTGCGACACGCAGGCGATCGGCATGGCCTGGTACGATGCGCGCAGGGTCGGGAAGGAGCTGGAGGAATTCGTCTCCACCCAGCGCGCGCGCGGCACTCCGAAGCCACTCGCCTTCGTCTGCACGCAAAGCGACGGAGGCTGGGAGCTGTTTGACCGCGAAACCTGGTCGCGTCGCATTCCTGACTACGAGATCCGCCCCGTTCCCTGCTCGGGCTGGGTCGAGCCCAAACTGATCGAGCGGCTCATCACCAAGGGGGCGACCGCCGTGCTGATCGTGGGTTGCGGATCGAGCGAATCCTTCGGGCGCGAAGGAAATCGCTGGATGCCGGCACGCATCGCAGGAACGCGTGAACCCGAACTCCGGCCCAACCGTGCCGACCCGCGGCGCGTCGCCCATGTGAATTTCGACCCTCTGCGTCCGGAGCGTCTCGCTTCCACGGCGGCGGCCCTCTGCAAGGCAGAATCGCCGGCAGAAGTCTCAACACCCCGATTTGCAGGATGGTTGACGGGCGTCGCAGTTGCGGCGCTCGGCCTGGCTCTGCTGCTCGTGGCAAGCAGCGCACGATTCAGGAACCCTGAGTCTGCGGATCCGGAATTCATCGTCATGTTTCGCGCCTACGGCGAATGGTTCGACGGCAGCACAGCCACCGCAGTGCCGGCCGCCGAGGACACCCGACCCATTCACATGCGTGGTCAACTCCCGACAAAACGGGCGCGCTCACCTGTCACGCTTCGGCTCGATATCGATGGCAAGGTACAGGAACACCGCTTCAAGCCAAAGGGAGTGCAGTCGGACGGTGCGTCCGCCGGCGAACTGCGCCTGCCTCTATCACCCGGCAAACACCAGGTGAGCGTTCATCTCCTCACCGGAGGTTCAGGGAAACCTCATGTGTGGAGCGGTGAGATCGATGCACGCGAGCGGCGCCTTAGCGTGCTGGATTTCGAACCGGCGCGAGGATTCGAATTTGATCCATGAGCTATTCCTGTCCGCATTTTGACATCGCACGCGACTATTGCCTGCGCCTGAAGACCGACTGTGTGCCGGGCCGCCCCGGCTGCGTGCTGACGGGATCCCAGTTCGCCGTTCCGGCAAAAGAACGCGTGCAGCAGACGAAGGAAGAGAAAAAAGAACGAAAAGCCCGGGAGCTCCTCAATCAGGACAACCCCCGGGCCGAGATTTGAGGTCGCTGCGCGGATGCGTGTGGGCGACTGCTTGCGGGTCGAAATGAGTGCCACCCGCTGAACCAGCTCAGGCAGCGAGCGGATAACGCAAGGGCGCCGGCGTTGCCGGGATTCGTGCGGGACGAAGAACCGGTGCCCGGGGGGCATAGTCGCGTACCGCGAGAAGCAGCGCCCAGGAAATCACCACCGCGCCGAAGGCAAGGGGTGAGAAGAAGTCGAGCACGACGCCCGCAAGATTGACGGCGATCCCCAGGACGGCGATGGCAACGAGTGTGAGAGACAGTTTCGAAGAATTCATGTTCTATGGTTGAGTTGTCTCGAAAACACCCCGGCTCAAAAAAAGTTGCAGAGACCGCAAAATCGACCCCAAAGGTGAGCGGATACCGAACACCCTATCCCTCTGTATTCCAAAATCTTGCGCAAAGACTCCTGAGTGCCTCTTTTTGCGCTGCGAGCAGCATGCTTCAGGGCCCGACCCTCTCGCCGGCGGTCTGCCAGACTATTTCGTACCACAGCGTTTGCTGCGCGGGTCCGAGTTTGAAACGGGCCGCCTTGCCGTTGTCGCTTGAGCTTACTTCACTCGTGCGCTGTCCGCGGCCGTCGAGGGCGAAGACACGCGCTCCACTTCGCGGGAGCGTGATTTCCATGGGAATTCCGTTCACCTCAGCCGGGCCGGTTCCCCAGTTGCGGCCGACCGATGTTCGCGCCTCATTCCATTGCATTCCACGGTTGGCGGCGGATCCCACTGCCGTGAGAAGAGCGTGTGCCGTTGTCTCGAGGGGTTTGTCATCCATGGCTGTCAATACCACCACCGCGTAATTCCGCTCGGCCGCTCCGACCGCGATCTCGACACCGCCCAGGTGAAAACGCTGGTTGCCGACAAGTCCCCACGCGGCGCGTGTTGCCGGGGTGTTCACGGTCACGTGTGCGCGCTTGGGGATGGTGGCATCCCACACCACGCGCCCGTCGGGACTCGCGAGGCGCTTGTCCGACGGTTCGGTGAAACGGGAGGCCTGCGCAGCCCTGGGATCGATGCCCACGCGACGACTCAGGCCCAGGGTGGAGGGTACCCGCCTGTCAAAGGTACCGGCAGCAACCTCGCTCAGCGGCGCGAGATCACCCCGCCGAAAAAGCTGCGCGCAGGCGGTCAGCAGCGCCAGTTTCGCGGGCTGGCCGTTGAAGGAGAAGTAGCCTGAAATCGTGTCGCCGTACCAGCGCTTCCCGTCGTTGACGTACTGGAAAAAGAAAACCCCGTCCCAGTCCTGCAGCGACGCCACCAGCGCGGCAAACGGCACGGCACCGGCCGCATGGTCATTGGGCTCAGGAATGTTCCATTCCGAAATCGTGAACGGACGATCGAGCAGCCGCCAGGGGGCACGTTCGAGAATGGAGGCTGCGGCGGGATTCGTTTCCATCGCGACATTGCGAATCACCCAGTCCGCCGGATCCCATGGCTGATTTGGAAAGCGCGGATGCTGCCAATAGGCGTGCACGTCGGCGTAGTCGCAGGTGTCCGCGACCACCTTGGGTGAAAGATAGGTGATCTGCGACCCGGTGATGGGCACGCGGACTCCGAGTTCCTTCTTCAGGAAATCCACCATGTCGCGGAAAAACGCCTCCTCCCGATCAATCATGAAACGTTTCGCGTCATCGCGGGCCCGACCGCTCCAACCATCCGTTGGAATCTCGATCGATCGATCCTCGATGCTCTGCTCCCTGGGCGGCACGACCCAGTTGCTGCCTGGCGTCTGATTGCCAGCGATCCAGGCCTGCCGAAGGGCCGCTGTGGTGCGGTAGGTGCGCGCCAGCCATTCGTTCCACTGTCGCTTGAATTCGCCCCGGAACGGCTCGGGCAGTTCCGCGGCGAGCTCGGGGCCCGTCCTGCTGAAGGAGTTCTCATTGGTGATCTCGATCATCGCGATCGCCGGATCGTCGACGCGTCGCAGCCCGCGGTAGGGATTCTCGTGCAGAAGGTAATTGCGGCAGAACTCCTTCAACTGCGCCTGTACGCGCGGCTCGAAATAGAGGAGATACTTGTCGTAGCGCGTCTTGCGGGGAAGTCCCTCCCGCGAGTAACCCTCCGCCTCGTTGAGGGAACGGCTGACGTGCAGGTTGAGATTGGCGTAGATCCCGCGGCGATGCAGTTGCGCGAGGTAATAGTCGAGACGATCCACCTGTTCCGGCGAAAACCTTCGTTGCCCATCCGTCACGGGACCCCAGATGCCGCGCGGAGCCGGCGAACCGTCGTGGTGGTGAATGCGCACCGCATTGATGCCGAGTTTTGCGAGATGAGCGGCAACCTTTTCCGCATCGTCCTTCCCGGGAAAATTTGCGTCGAAGGTCGTATTGACTCCCCAGAACCGGATGCGCCCCGAGTCTGTCTGGAAATGACCGTCGCGGATGCGAACGAATCCCTCCGCTCCCGCTGGCCGGGGCGAGAGGGCCGCCAGATTGGTGAAGGAGGGCGACGCATCATCGCCCGGGATCGGGAAGGGAAACCTCGAGTCGGCATGAGTGAGGTCCGCCGTCGAGGCCGCCAAGGTCAACATGAGAACAACGACTCGCAGGTTGGGGAAAGGCTGGACACGCATGGGTGCCAGCATGTCGGAACCCACGCAGAAACAAAAGCCATTCCCGCCTTACATTCCCGCACGGAGGAGCGGTCGCACGGCGCGCCGTGCCCGGATTGCCACGCCTGCAACATGGGATCGGATCCGCCACTCAAGCCCACACTCATGTCCGAGCCGTCGCAGGTCGATATTCGATTCCAGGTTGGAATCCCCTTCCGCGCCGAAACCTGTCGCCGGATTCACGCCTGGAGTTGACCGGCCGCTGTCAGCATGGGCGGAAGAGGACCCATCCCTTGAGGGACAGATGAACAGGAACTCTGCTCCTCACGGATTGACTCCTGCCAGATTCCAGGGATAGAATTATTCCATGATTACGACGGTTACAGGCAAAAACCTTGTTAGCATTCCAGTAAAGATTGCGCGTTCATTGGGTATCGAACCCGGAACACGCCTCGAGTGGGCACAGACCGACGAGCCCACGGTGATGAGCGTAAGAATCCATCCGACTCGGGGGGCTCTTGCCCGTCAGCTTCAAGGGGTGCTCGCCCCGCATGTCGGCAAGCGGGAAAACTTGGTGGCAAAGCTTGATGCCGAACGGGCAAGGGAGGATGCGGAGCGCCGCAAGCAGCTCAAATGAGCATCACCCACGTCCTCGATTCCTCGGCATTCCTCGCACATGCCCTCGGCGAGCCTGGAAGCGCGCAGGTGACAGCCATTTGGGAGGACAGCGCCAATACTGTTGGCATATCCGCCCTGTGTATCGTCGAGATCAAGACCCGCCTTCGCGAAAAAATCTCAGATCCCTCACGACGAACAGAACTCTACGACCTCTACCGAAGTCTGGTCACCGTGCTGGACATTACCGAGGAAGTCGCAGTAGAAGCGGAGGAACTGCGATCCGCCGGGAAGGCCAGGCTGCCCCTTGCAGATGCCCTGATTGCCGCAACGGCTAGGCTGCATGGCGCCATACTTGTCCATCGCGACGAACACCTCGCCGCAATCCCGCCGAGTCGCGTTGCCCAGCTCGTATTGCCGCCAAGGAAGGGATCGCGATGAAGCGCCGGTCGATCGTCGCATCACGGGATACGCGTGCCGGCACTGGCTGCGGCAGGAGTTTCCAGTGCAGAGGATGAGGACGGTTGGTTTCGAGTCGGACATGGCCATCACTTTCTCCCGCAACCGTACCGCATCGCGCAGTCAGGTGCCAGCCTCGCGAAGCGGGCCAGCGCCTGCCGGATCATGGAGCTTCTCCGTGCGCAGTCCTGAACACAGGCAAACACCCGGGATTGCTTCACCCGGTCGAAATTCCCGAAGCATGTCACCTACCCGCGGCGAAAGCTCCACACTTGCCGCTCCTACCACCATACGTTGTTGTCGGCGGAAAACTTATGTCCCCTGGCTTCTCACACTCCGGTATTCGGGACAACCATTCGCGTGGCAGCGTGGGTGATTTCCTGCGGCAAGAGCTGAAGGCGGGTGCTGACCTCGACCTGGTAACCGCCTATTTCACGATCTACGCCTACGGCAAGCTCCGCAATGAACTGGATCAGCTCGGCAGGATCCGGCTCCTCTTTGGCGAGGCGGCCTTCATCAAGACCCTCGACCCTGACAAGAAGGATGGGGCCGCCTATGTTCTCAGGGACGATGGTCTTTCTCTGGCGAATGGCCTGAGCCAACGGCATCTAGCCAACGCCTGTGCGACCTGGATACGTGAAAAGGCCGAAGTGAAGTCGGTCACAAAGGACGGGTTTCTTCATGGCAAGATGTCGCACATTCGGCGCGGCGAAGTGTCGGCCGCCATCCTTGGCAGTTCCAACTTTACCACCCGCGGGCTTGGTCTCGCCTCCGCCAACAACAACGTTGAGCTAAACCTCATCGTTCGCGACGACCGCGACCGCGACAATCTCAGGGAGTGGTTCGAAGAATTGTGGAACGACACCTCCCGCGTCGAGGATGTGAAACAGCAAGTGCTCAACTATCTCGGGCAGGTCTATGCCGACCAGTCGCCGCAATTTGTCTACTACAAGACCCTCTATGAACTCTTCCGCAGGTTCATCGAAGACGGGCAGTCGATTGACGAGAACCTGCGCCAGCTCCGCCTGCCGGACACCGGGATCTGGAAAGCCCTCTACTCCTTCCAGCGCGACGGCGCGAAGTCCGCCATCAACAAGATCAAACAGTTCAACGGCTGCATCCTCGCCGACAGCGTCGGTCTCGGCAAGACCTACACCGCCCTCGCCGTCATCAAGTATTTCGAGCTGCGCAACGACAAGGTGCTCGTCCTCTGCCCCAAGAAGCTTCGCCGCAACTGGACAAAATACACCCAGCCCACCGCGCTCAATCCCTTCCAGGCGGACCGTTTTGGATTCCATGTGCTGCACCACACGGATCTTTCCCGCACCATCGGCGAGTCCAATGGACTCGATCTGGGGATTCTCAACTGGGGCGCCTACGACCTCGTCGTCATCGATGAGTCGCACAACTTCCGAAACAACAAACTCGCGACACAGCGCCCGGGGGACGAGGCGGAGCGCCGCACCCGTTACCAGCGGCTGATGGACGACATCATCTCAGCCGGCGCGCGGACCAAGGTGCTGCTCTTGTCCGCCACGCCGGTCAACAACCAGCTGGCCGATCTCCGCAACCAGATTTCCTTCATCGCCGGCGGCGACGTCGCCCGAGATGCGACCGCCGATGCCGCTTTTGCAGAAAATCTGGGCATCAACTCCGTCAAGGAAACCACCCGGCTGGCCCAGGGACATTTCACCACTTGGTCGAAACGGTCCGCTGCCCAGCGCAAGACCCGCGACTTGATCGCAGCCATCGGTGGCGACTTCTTCAAGCTCCTCGACGGCCTCAGTCTCGCCCGCTCGCGCCGCCAGATTGGCAGCCATTACGCCGAAGAAATGCGGCGGTTGGGCGGCTTCCCCCACCGGCCCGCACCCAAGGCCATTCACGCCCCGATTGATTCAGAGAAGCGCTATTTCTCCTTCGAACAGCTAGACGCCAAGATCGGCGCGCTGCGCTTGGCGCTCTACCACCCGACGAGCTTCCTGCGGAAGGACCTGCCAGATGGCATCAGGGATAGTTATCAGGCGAAAATCCTCGGCGGGTTCACCCAGGAAGGCCGTGAAAAGATCCTCATCGCCATGATGAAGATCAATTTTCTCAAGCGCCTGGAAAGCTCGGTGGATTCCTTCCGCCTCACCTTGGAGCGCACCATCCGGAAGATCAACGATTTGGAATCACGGATCATCGCCTTCGAACAGCATCAGGATGACAATCCCGACCTGGATTACGACACGCTCACCCCCGACGATCCCGACTTCGAGGACGAGGAGTTCACCATCGGCGGGCGCCGGCGCATCCACCTGGGGCATCTCGAACTGGCGGACTGGCTCAAGGCCGTGCGTGATGACCGGACCCAGCTGCAGTTTCTGCATGAGAAGACCAAGTCCGTCACCGCAAAGCGCGATGGCAAGCTGGCCGAGCTAAAGCAGCTCATCGCCGCCAAGGCCAGCCACCCCACGACCAATCGCGACGGAAAAACCAACCGCAAGGTTCTCGTCTTCACCGCTTTTGCCGACACCGCCCGCTATCTCCACGAAAACATCGCCACTTGGGCGCGCCGGGATCTGAAGATTCACACCGGGCTGGTCTGCGGCGATGGCGGCAACGACGCCTCGCTCGGACGCCTGGATTTTGACGACATCCTCACGAATTTTTCCCCGGTGGCCAAGGAGCGGGACAAACAGGCGGCCGCGTTTCCCAACCAGCGCGAAGAGATCGACCTCCTCATCGCCACCGACTGTATCAGCGAAGGGCAGAACCTGCAGGACTGCGACCTGCTGGTGAACTACGACATCCACTGGAACCCCGTTCGCATCATCCAGCGCTTCGGCCGCATCGACCGCATCGGCTCGCGCAACGACTCCGTCCAACTCGTCAACTTCTGGCCCGTCGCCGATCTCGACCGCTACCTGAACGTCAAGCACCGCGTCGAGGCGCGCATGGCCCTCGTGGACCTGGCGGCCAGCCAGACCGACAACCTGCTCGACACCACCCAACTCGAAGACCTCATCAAGGACGACCTGCTTTTCCGCGACCGCCAGCTCAAGCGCCTGAAGGACGAGGTGCTCGACCTCGAGGATCTGGACGACTCGGTCTCGCTCACCGACTTTTCCCTCGATGAGTTTCGCCAAGATCTCCTGAATTTTCTCCAAGCCCACAAAGCCGAGTTGGAGCGCGCCCCTCTCGGCCTCTATGCCGTGGTCCCGCCCGCCGCTGACATTCCGATGGCCCAGCCCGGGGTCATCTATTGCCTGCGGCAGAAAATCGACGCGGCGGCTCCCGCCAACGAGCGAATCAATCCCCTCGCCCCGCACTACCTCGTCTATGTCCACGACACCGGCGAGGTGCGCCTCGCCTTCGTCCAGGCCAAGACCGTGCTGAACCTGTTTCGCTCGCTCGCCCTCGGCAAAGCCGAGCCCTATGAAGAGCTCTGCCGCCTATTCGACCGGCAGACCGCGCAGGGCGGCGACATGCGCGCCTATTCCAGGCTTATCGCCAGTGCGGTCGAGTCCATCTCCACCTCCTTCCAACAACGTCTGGCTGACAGCCTCCAGCACAGCCGCGACTTCATCCTGCCCCTCGCCGACGAACAACCACAAGCCGACTCCGCCTTCGAACTCGTCACCTGGCTCGTGCTTTTGAATGAACAATGATGCCAAAGCAACCGGCCAAACCAAATCTTGAGCTTCCAGCAAAAGAACTTTCCGGAATTTACCAACGCATCCGGGAAATCCTGGAGTCGGCCCGCACCGGCGTCGCCCGCACCGTCAACACCACCCAGGTTATGGCCAACTGGTTGATCGGGCGGGAGATCGTCGAGGGAGAGCAGCAAGGCAAGCTTAGGGCGGATTACGGGAAACGCCTGGTGGCTGGGTTGTCGAAGCGGCTGCGCACCGACTTTGGCTCTGGATATTCGATTCAGAATCTTTTCTACATGAAGCAGTTCTACAGGACATACCCTGTCCTGATGGGCCCCGACTTATTCCACGCACCGCGTGGAAAATCCCGCGCGCTGCTCCCAAGCTCCAAGGCACCGCGTTCGGAATCGGACCTGCTGAAGATTTCGAACGCACTGCGTTCGGAATCCGGTGAATGGCAGCCGGGGCGGCTCAATCCGAATCTTTCCTGGACCCATTACCGCACCCTGATGCGGGTGGATCGCCCCGACGTGCGGGCTTTCTACGAGATCGAGGCCGTCCGGCAGAACTGGTCCGCCCGGGAGCTGGAACGCCAGATCAACAGCCTTCTCTTTGAACGCCTTGCCAAGAGCAAAAACCAGGCCGGGCTGATGAAGCTGGCCACCAAAGGGCAGGAAATCGCCACGCCAGCCGATGTTTTCAAAGACCCGGTCGTAATAGAATTTCTCGGTCTGCCGGAATCAAACCGCCTCGTGGAATCGGACCTGGAGCAGGCGCTGATCAACAACCTTCAAGCATTCCTGCTTGAGTTGGGGAAAGGCTTCGCGTTCGTCGCCCGGCAGGAGCGGATCACGCTCGAGGGCGATCACTTTTATGTCGATCTGGTTTTCTACCACACCGTTTTGAAGTGCCACGTCCTCATTGATCTCAAGGTCGGCAAGCTCACCCACGGAGACCTAGGCCAGATGCAGCTTTACGCGAACTACTTCGATCAGGAACGCCGCACCCATGGCGACAACCCGACTCTCGGACTCATCCTCTGCACCGACAAAAACGATGCGGTGGTGAAATACCTTTTCGGCCCGGAGCAATCGAAAAAAATCTTCACCAGCCGTTATCAACTCCACCTGCCCTCCGAAGCTGAACTCGCCGCAGAGTTGAAACGTGAACTCAAGGAACTCCGCTGAAAATGCCCGCCACGCCCTCCGACCTCCCCCCCGCGATTGCCGATGCCCTCGCCGCCTTTACAGCCAAACCTCTGGCTGACGCCGCCCGCGCCTTCTTCAAGGTGCTCGGCTACGCCTCCGAGCGCAGGATTGACGTCGGCTCGGTCGATGCCTTCTGCCAGCGGTTCGATATCGAGGGGCGTCTGGCGCACCCCGCCGCACTGCGCGACCAGTGGAAATCCGTCCACCTGCTCTTCCAGCTTACCGACGAGGAACTCACGGCCACGCGCAGCCTCTTTCAGGATACCACCATCCAGCCGGGTCTCCTCCAGTCCTACCTCTTCTTCGCCATCGAGCTCACGGGTAAGAACTACCCACGCGGCAAGCTCACGGGCATTGCCCGCCAGATCAATCGCGTCTTCCCCATGCCCGTCATGCTGCTTATCCGGCATGGCGATGCCACCGGCGCGCCCGTTCTCTCCATCGCCGTCATCAACCGCCGCCGGAACAAACTGCACCCCGACCGCGATGTGCTCGAAAAGGTCACCCTCATCCGCGACATCACCCTGACCGAGCCTCACCGCGGCCACCTCGAGATCCTCGCGTCCTTTGCCGTTCCCAATCTCGTCCACCCCCAAAAGCTGCCGATCAACAACTTCGACACTCTGCACGCGGCCTGGGAGCAGATCTTCAACATCGAGCTGCTCAACAAGCGCTTCTACAAGGAACTCGCCAATTGGTATTTTTGGGCGCTCCCGCAGGTCGAATTCCCCGCCGATCTCGAACCCGACGACGAAAAACGCCGCGCCACCGGCCTCATCCGCCTGCTCACCCGCCTCATCTTCTGCTGGTTCCTCAAGGAAAAGGACGGCCTCATCCCGGAAAAACTCTTCCACCCCGCCAACCTCGCCAAACTGCTCAAGGGCTTCGATCCCGAGAGCGAGACCAGCTCCACCTACTACCACGCCATCCTGCAAAACCTCTTTTTCGCCACGCTCAACCAGCGCATGGGCAAGGACAGCAAGGGCAAGCCCTACCGCACCTTCGCCACCGACGAGGGCTTCCCCAAAAACCGCTCCACCTACGACGTCAACAACCTCTACCGCTACGAGAAGCTCTTTGCCGTGCCGCAGGAGGAAGCCCTCGCCCTCTTCGCCGACATTCCCTTCCTCAACGGCGGGCTCTTTGAGTGCCTGGACCGCACGGAGGACGACACCAACAAAAAGCGCTACCTCGACGGCTTCTCCCGCAACCCCAAGAAACGCCCCCACGTCCCCGACCGCCTCTTCTTCGATTCCGGCGAGACCGTTGACCTGTCCACCGCCTATGGCGACAGAAAGCGCAAGGCGGAGAAAGTCACCGGCCTCATCCCCATCCTGAACCGCTACAAATTCACCATCGTCGAGAACACCCCCATCGACCAGGAAATCGCCCTCGACCCCGAACTCCTCGGCAAGGTCTTCGAGAACCTGCTCGCCTCCTACAACGAGGAAACCAAGACCACCGCCCGCAAACAGACCGGCTCCTTCTACACCCCGCGCCCCATCGTCGAATACATGGTGGACGAGTCGCTCAAGGCCCACCTCGCCCGCAGCCTCACCGAAAAGGCCGGCATGAAAGAGGCGGATGCCAGGGCCGGGCTCGACCTCCTCTTCGCCTACACCGAGAAAGCCCACGCCTTCTCCGACGCCGAAGTCTCCGCCCTCATCACCGCCATCGATGAGGTGAAAATCCTCGACCCCGCCTGTGGCTCCGGCGCCTTCCCCATGGGCGTGCTTCACAAGCTCGTCTTCATCCTCGGCAAGCTCGACCCTGACAACGAACGCTGGAAGCAGACCCAGCTCGCCAAGCTCGACTCCGCTCCCATGCGTGAGGAACTCGAGCGCGCCTTTGCCGACAACAACGACGACTACGGCCGCAAACTCTATCTCATCGAGAATTGCCTCTACGGCGTGGATATCCAACCCATCGCCATCCAGATCACCAAGCTCCGCTTCTTCATCTCCCTCGTCTGCGACCAGAAGACCAACCGCAACAAAAAGGACAACCACGGCATCCGTCCGTTGCCCAATCTAGAGACCAAGTTCGTCGCCGCGGATACCCTCGTCGGCCTGCCAATTCCCGAGCCGGACCTCTTCATCAAAGCTTTGGTTGAGCCAATCGAAAAAGAGATTGAGGGCTGCTACCGCAGTCATTTCACGATCCAGCGGCGGGAGCAAAAATTGGGTCTGCAAAAGAAGATCAAGGAACTGCGCCTGAAACTGGCAGACGCCATCGTCAATGGCTTGGGGGCAACAAAGAACGCCGAGGTCACCAAGAAGGCCAAACACGTGGCGGAATGGGATCCATTCGACCCGCAATCCTCAGCCGACTTCTTCGATCCGCATTGGATGTTCGGGCAAAAGTTGAAAGACGGGTTCGACATCATCATTGCCAACCCACCTTACGTTGTCCTCACAAAAAATGTGGCCGATGAACGAAAGCGGGCGCTGTTCCTAGCGCGCTACGAGGTGGCTGAGTATAAGTGCGACCTCTATGCTCTTTTCATCGAGGCTGGGATAAACTTTCTGAAGGAGAGTGGAGCGCTTACCTACATTGTTCCAAATCCTTGGCTCACCCAGAAATACTTTAGCAAGCTACGCTCGTTTCTGCTTCGGAAAACGAGTGTTCGTGAAGTGATCACCATCGAGCCGAATGTTTTTCAGGCAGCAGTCGTCAATAACGCGATCATATCCACCCTAAAGATCACACCTGGCCACACAACGTCCATAACGGTAAGCGCACTCGCTGACATCGCGGAGATCAAATTTAGCTCCAGGCTGACGGTCCAACAGGCCGAGTGGACGAAGCCGCCAGCATACACCTTTGCGACTAGCTCGCTCTCCTCAGGTGGCATGCTTGCCAGCCAAATCATTCGAGACAGTCGACGCCTGGATTCGCTGGCTCGGGTTTCGATTGGTTGCCAAGCCTACAACCGCACGAAGCACGCCGATGAAGTCGTTGAAACACGTGCGTTCCATTCGTCATCGAAGGCGACACCAGAGCACTTGCTCGAAGTGGGAGGCAGCCAGGTTGGGCGATACTCGGTCCGCGTGAAACCAGACCAATGGATTCGATATGGTGAGTGGCTTCATGACTATCGAGAGCCAGATTGGCTGGTTGGCCCCAGAATCTTTGTTCGTGAAATAACCGCGCATCCACCGAAACGGATCTACGCGGCATACACAGCAGCGGAGCTGGCCTATTATAAAACAGTTCTATGCATCATTCCCACCGATCGAACGGAGCCAATGTGCCGGTTTCTCTGCGCCCTACTTAATTCGTCGGTGTTGTCTTTCGTTTATCCCTATGCGGCGAACAAATTTGTCACTGACACATTTCCGCGAATTTCGGTTGCAGACTTGAAGGCACTGCCGGTTTGCGAGACAGACCCGCAAGTCGTTCATTTGCTTTCTCGGCTGGTGATGATTCTCGAATCGTCGGCACGACTCCCAGAGTCTTCTGCGCCTTCCCAGTTCCTCGACGACCTCATCGACGCCTGCGTGATGGAGTGCTACTTCCGCGAGCACATGGCGGAGCGGGATCTGCTCTTCCACGACACCGTGGCCCCGCACCTCGCCGCCTACGACCCCGAGGCCAGCGCCGCCCAGCAGCGCGACTTCCTCACCCACCTGCACGGCACCCTCAACGCCCCCAAATCAAAAGTCCGCAACCGCCTCCTCCGCCTCTCCACCGACAGCCCCGACCTCCTTGCCATCATCACGGAGCAAGGCAAAGTATGAATTCACGCCTCCACGCAACCGCGATCACCCACTCCAAGCCCTGCCGCCAGCGCGACCGCGCCCTCGGCCAGCTCCGAACCCTCGAAACCGTCCGCATCGTCGAAAGCGAAGCATAGAAAGGCTCAATCATGGAAATCAGCAAGAAACCTTGGCCCATTCTCTCTGTCTGCGGCTTCAAGAGCCGAATCGACACCAACCCGGATTTCCAGCGACCGGCGGTGTGGAGCCTCGGCCAGAAACAGCTACTGATCGACACGATCATTCGTGGCTACGACATCCCCAAGCTTTACTGGCGCAAAGTCAGCAAGGCTCCAGAGAAATACGAGGTCGTAGACGGCCAGCAACGCCTTCGCACTATTTTTGAGTTTCATGGCGGTGAGTTCGCGCTTCCAAAGGATGCTGATGACATCGACGGCGTGGTCGTAGCCAAACTGAAATACGCCGATCTGCCGGAAGACCTCCGCCTCCGATTCGACAACTATGCCCTTGATGTGATCGTTTTGAGTGACACCAGCGAGGACGAGGTTCGTGAGATGTTTTTGCGACTTCAGAATGGCACGACCCTCAAGGCCCAGGAGAAGCGCAATGCCATGCCCGGCAAAATGCGCACCTTTATCAAGGATCTCGTGCAACACCCTTTCTTCTCCCGGTGCGGCTTTGCAAATACCCGGTTCACTCACGATCTGGTGGCCGCCCAGATGACTGCTATCGAGTTGAACGGAGGCCCTTGCCACATTCGCAATTCCAACCTCAACGCCATGTATGCGTCCAACGTGGACTTTGACTCTGGTTCAGCAAAGGCGCGGAAGATCCGGAAAGTGCTCGAATATCTCTCTCAAGCGTTCACGGAAAAGACCCCGGAATTGGAACGGTTCAGCGTCGTTTCGCTGTACACCTTGGTTTCGCACTGTCTGGAGAAATATGTTATCCAAGGCCGCCAGGATGCGCTGCGGGAATGGTTCTTGGCATTCGAGACAAGCCGGCGTGCACAAGATGTCTTTCCTGCTGACCAATGTGACCCGGAACTGCTGGCTTACAAGGAGCGCACGAGCCACAGCACTGACGCTCAGGACTCGATTCAGTGGCGGCATGAGTTCCTGCTCCGGCAGTTTTTTGGGGCAGTGCCAGATATCGAGCAGAAGGACAACCAGCGTTTGTTCTCCAACGAACAACGGCTCGCCATCTTCCGACGGGATGGGGGTGTTTGCCAGATCCGGCTAAAGTGCTCCGGAGTGAAATGTGAGTGGGACGCGTGGGAGGCCGACCACAAGGTGGCTTGGTCGCAAGGCGGGAAGACCACAGTCGAAAACGGGCAGGTAGGTTGCCAGGAATGCAACAGCGCTAAGGGGGCTTCCGCCTGATTCCTTCAGCATCATCGAAGGCAAAGCATGAGCACTCCAGCGTAGAGCAGACCATCCTGTCGACCATTCCTTCCGAGGAACCCAGACAGGATTGCCTGCTCCACCTTCTCACCACCCTGCACCAGAAGTTCGAGGAACTCCACGACGGCGCCCACCCGCTGCGCCGCGCCCTCGACCAGCTCCAAACCCTCGAAACCATCCGCACCATCGAAGGCAGGGTATGACATGATTGACCACACTAACTTTCCCTTTAATAGTCTGTTTCAGTCGTGAAATCCGAGTTTCTCCAACCGCGCTTTGATGGTCCCCGCTTTGCCGAGCACACGTTGCCGGTGGACGTGGCGCGTGATCTCGCCGCCTACGAAGAATTGGTAATCGAACTCGCCAAGCATCTCTACATACGCAGCCACGAGGGGCGGCAGCGGGTTCCCAAAGGGTTCGAGAAGGAGTTTAATCTTCATCTCGAACGTGTGGACGAAGGCAGCGCCAAGCCCCTGCTTTCATGGATTGCCGCCGCCGGCATGTTGCTCCCGGGCGGCAGCAATGCGCAGTATTTCGAGCAAGCGCGCGACCTGATTTCCGATTGCGTGAGGGCCTCCTCTGAAAATCAGCCCCTGCCAGAGGCCTTCCCCAAGAATCTGCTCGATTACTTCAATGTCGTAGGCCGGTCACTCCGCGAGGGTGAATCGGTCGATTTGGCCGGTGCCAAGGCGGCCAAGCCCGCGCGCCTCGATCCCGAAAGGCGCAAGCAGCTCGTCCTTGCTGCTCAGAAAACTTACCTGAAGGAAGTTGAGATTGCGGGACGGGTTGAAGAAGTGGATTGGGCCAAATCATCGTTCCGCCTCCGGCTCGACGACGGGACTGCTACTCAGGCACCTTTCTCTCCTGAGATAGAGAGCATCGTTCGTGAAGCTGCGGGTCGTCCTCGCACTCGTGCCACTCTGCGAGGTCTGGGGATCTACGATGCCTACGACAAACTCCAGAAAGTAGGCACCACCGAGCATCTCGAAGTCAGCCCCAATTTCGACCTAGAAGCTCAGATCGACGCGCTAGGCAGGATTAAGGATGGCTGGATGGAAGGCGCGGGCAAGGCGCCTCCGGCGGCCGATTTGGAGTGGTTGACCGATCAGCTCACAGCCTCACTACCCCCCGATATCCCGCTACCCTTCGCATGCCCCAGCCCGGAAGGCGGTGTTTTTCTGGAATGGAAGCTCAGCGTGTGGATCGTGTCGGCGGAATTTCATCTTCCGGAGCGGCGAGCCGAATTGCAGGCGGTCAATGTGAAGACGGCGCACACCGATGACCTAGAGCTAAAACTGGAAGGTGCCGAAAGCTTTAACGGCGTTTACGATTTCGTCAGGCGCTACGCCTGAAGTATCGGTTATGAAGTCGACGACGCTCCTGCTTCGGCAAGTTCATCCCAACTGGGTTAAGGACGATGGAACAGTCGCGAGCATCGCCTTCTGGCCGTTTCCAAAAGACCAGGGATTCCTATCCGTTGACGACGGCGACGGCGTCACCGCAGCCGCCTCGTGGCACCGCTATGTGTCGCAGCCCGGCTGCCTTTCCGCCGGAGTCTGGGCCTTTACGGTGGAGGAAGCGGCGAAGCTTTCGCTCCCGGCAAATTCCGAATCTACGGCCGGGAATCCTCAGCATGTCGTGGTGGATTTCACGGCGTTCGCGGAGAAACAGCAGAAGGCCAAGGCGAAGCTCCTGAGTATTTCTGCCAATGAGAGAGGATGCCTCCATTCTGCGGAACAATGAAATCGACATCGCGCCGCGTCCGGAAAATCGTGGTTTGCCTCAGCAGCGAAAAACTGAGTGCCGGCCGCAAAGTAGCCCCGCCAAACTCCGCCGTGATGAAACAAAAGCCCCGAGGCTTTTAACCTCGAGGGCCTATGAAGGTTTGGATCCCAGGAACCGAGGATCCCACCCTTGACGGGCTGCCACTCGCGAGGAGCGGCCCCTACATTTCCTTCGCTTACCCGCCGACACTTTCGACCATCCCTCCGGAAGAAATCCGTTTTTAACATGTCCCTATTTATCTCCTCCGCGCCTCCGCGTGAGACCTGTTTGAATCGTCCTTCTGGCTCCCAGCTCCTAGCTTTGTGCTACCATCTATTTGCTCCGAATCGTGCGTTCTCAACCCGTCCCCATATTTCCAAAGTTCGAGGAACCCCACGACGGCGCCCACCCGCTGCGTTGTGGCATTGATGTTCAAGGATCGGCTCCCCGACCACTTCGAGGCCTGCTCTCCCCCTTGTCTGCCGGCAAATCATCGGCCGGTCACTTTCCGGTCGGCAGGTAGGCAGTGGCCGGATCGGACAGCGTGTAGATTCTCACGGGCTGGGACTTTCCTTTGACACCTGCCAAGCCGAGTTCGCGCACGGGCGGGGGATGCGGGATCGACCGCAGCGTGGCCTCGCTGAAGATGATGGGCGTGGCGTATTGCGGATCGCGGGTGAGCGACTCCAGGCGTGACGCGAGATTCACACCGTCTCCAATCACGGTGTAGTTGAGACGTGTCTTGGATCCCATGTTCCCGGCAATCACCCGGGCGGTATTGATGCCGATGCCGAACGAAAGCACGGGGGATCCGTCGGCTGCGAGGTCGTGGTTCAGCCTCTCGAGCTCGCGGGCCATTTCACAGGCGGTCTCCAGTGCCCGGCGGGCTGCGTCGTCCGCCACCATCGGCGCGCCGAAGAGCGCCATGATCGCATCCCCGATGTACTTGTCGATCACGCCGCCATTGCGCTCGATGATAACGCTCATGCAGTCGAGATAACGATTCAGGAGGGCGAGCAGATCAGCGGGGGCGAGACTCTCGCTCAGGCCCGTGAAGTTGCGGAGATCACAGAACAGGATCGTCACCTCGCGCTCCTCGCCCCCAAGGGTAAGGTCCGACTTCAACAGTTCGGTGGCGATTTCCGGCGAGACAACCTTGCCAAGCAGGTTGCGCACGCGATCGCGCTCGGCCAGGCCGGTGGTCATGTGGTTGAACGCCTCGGCCAGCGCACCGAATTCATCGATGCGGTCGAGTCGCATCTGCGCGGTGTAGTCACCCGCGGTCACTTTGCGCGTGTGCGCGGCCAGTGCCTGCAGGGGCTGGCTGACGCTGCGCGACAGGAACAGGGCGGCAAGCGATGCAGCGATCAACGCTCCCACGGAGATCAGCAGCACAACTCGCTGGAGCGCACGCGCCGGCTCCAGCTCGGCCACGAGCGACCGCTGGAGCGCAAGGCGCGCGGGCTTGTCGTTGAGCAGCGCGAGCCCTTGATACAGGGTGACGTAGGGTTCGCCGGCGAGTGTCACGACCGCACCTGAGTCCTGCGCCGCCGAGCTGAAAACGGGTTCCCTGGCTAGCGAGCGCGCCGCCTCCGCATTCAGCGTGGTGGTGAGCACCCTGGGGCTGGCCTCGCCGGGATTCGAGCTGAAGGTCACCTCCAGGCGCGTGAGATCCTGTATGGATTGCGCAAACGCCGCGTCGATCGGGTAGGCCAGCCCGAACCATGCTGCAACATCGGGTCTGGGTGCATAGAGCGGGACAACGACCAGGACCTGCAGCTGGTCCGCAAGGTAGGAGAAACCGCTGGCAGTCTCGGTCTCGCTGGCGGCCGCCCTTTCGATCAGCGTGCGAAACGGTGCCGCCTGCGGCGCGCCCAGCAGGTCGTTGGTGGAACCGAGCAGTTCGCCGTCCGGGGAAAACAGGCCGATGGTCCGGGCATTCACGCGCTCCGTGTAGCTCATCAGGACCGAACGAAGCGTCTTCGGATCGGGATTGCGGATCAGCAGCGACTTGATCGCCGAATCGCCGCTCATCAGGGCTGCGCCTCCCTTGAGGAATTCGATGCGTTCGTCCAGGGCATTTCGGAATAGCCGCGCACCGGTCCGAAGATTCTCCCCAATCTGCGCTACCGCGTTGCGGTGATTCGCCGTTGAAATCGCGATGAAGACGGCCGCCTGCACCAGCGCCATCAATCCCACCAGAAGAAACATCAGGCGGCGGCTGAATCGACGGAAACGAAAGCGGAACATGGCGGGTTAGCGGTGGATTCTCCCGGCAGACGGACGCGACGGCCGGACGGCGATCCGATGCCGGGTCACGCCATCGCAGCCCGGAGATTTCGTCGCCATTGCCGGGCGTCTGGTCACGACATCAGGGATAGCCGCCTGACTTTGCATCGGAGCCTCGACGAATGCGGCGATCGGGTTTCAACGCAATCGTGTAGGCGCGCGTGGCAGCCTTGCCTTCTTCGAGCAGAATCTCCTGCTCAATTGCCTTTGAAAGCCGCGGGTGCAGCAACTCCACGCGATAGCGTCCCGAGGGTGCGGACACCGAGGCGGTGCCGTCCGCCGAGGTTTTCGCGAAATACGGCGTGGGAACAACGATCACATAGGCGATCATCCAATCATGGATATTGCAGCCGAGTGTGACGGTCCCGGAAACATCGAACATCAGGGATTCGCTCCGGCCGGGATCGTAAAGCGGTAACTCGAATTTCTTCGCCTTCGAGAGGGAGTAGACATGGTGCTGAACCGAGTCCCGATTTGGAAATGCAACACGCGTGCCCGCCTGCACCACGGTGACATACGGGATGAATTGCTCCCCTTTCTGCACGATCTCACGAGAACTACCTGCGGCACCGGAAGCCTCAGGCGCCGGTAAATCGAGCGGAATGAGCGCCACCACCGCATCTGCGACCGCATCGCCCTTGGCAGTCCTGACGCTGATGCTCACGGGCACATCCCCGAAAACGTGCCCCGAGGCGGCAATGCCGAGGGCAAGGAGCATCGTTGGAAACAAGGTCGGGAGCCGGAGGCAGTGCATCTTTCGGAAAACCATCAGAAATGCCAGGAGGCGGAGAGTCCCCAGGATCGGGACGGATAGCTCGCATCCACGCGGTTGACGACGTACAGGCCCGACAGGCGAAGCTCCAGCGTGAGCCCGGTCGAGGCGCGATAACCGAGGGCCGCCGACCAGAGATCGGTGCGGACGTCGTTCTTGTAGGAAACCCATCCCGGGCCGTAGAGCTCAGTGACCTCCCGATCCACCGACCGATAGTAGTGCGTTGCGCGCGGATTGCCGACATCCGCCAGGGCGGCTGCCCAGACAAGCGGACTCGCATTGGCAACCACGTCGCCGTCCTGCCATCCCGCCGAGGCGGAGAGCGACCATTGTTCGGCGAAGTCCCAGGTGACATCAATCCCGCTTGTGAACTGGGTGGTGTCGAAGGTCGGACTTCTGGCCGCGTGGTCCGTCCAGCGCGCGAAGACGCTCATGCGCACCGCGGGGTGGATGCGTTTGGAGGCGCGCAGCCCGCAATCCGTGGTGATCCCGCGTGCGGAGCCGAGACGGGTGGCCTGATAGGTCAGGCCGATATCGCCCTGCAGAACCGGGGCAAACGGACCGAGTCCGAATTTCAACTGGGCATTTGTGCGTGCGCCGAAGAAGGAACGATTGTTGCGATCGAAACTGGGTTCCCAGACGGCCCCGACGTCCGCTGCCAGACCAAGCATCGTATCGCCGCTGACCTGTCGCCGTGTGCCGCCGTTGACCGTGACATCATAGGTGGTGGCATCCTTGCGGTTGGGTGCATTGAAGGTGCGGCTGATATTCTCCGTGCGGGCAACCGTGGAGCTGGCAGCCAGGGCGAAACTATCCAGCCATGACACCGACCGTGCGGAGGAATTTGCCTGTGCAGGAAGCAGCACCGGCAAACTCAGAAACATGAACACGAACAGGGGTTGGCAACGCAGTGCAGGCATGGTCTGAAGCATGTGCAAAATGCCAGAGAACTGCCCAGCCGGTCGAGCGGAAAGCCGATTGGCAACGATGGACATCCCCGCAACAGGGGCACGCTTCGTCGTGCCCGGTTTTCGTTTCAGTTTCCAAGCGAACACATGCCGGGAATGAACGTCGGATCTCGACTCAACGGATTTGGCGATTGGAACGGCGCTGAGATGCGGAGGGGCGATCCCTGGGCACGACGAAGCGTGCCCTCCGGCTCCAATCTGCGTGAGTCAGCGTGCCAGTTGAATTGGCTGCAGTTTCCCCGGTCGTGACCTGCCCAGGATCGGAAGGCGCAGGGTCCTGGTGGATTGCGCCCTGATCAGGCGGCGGGCGGCTTCAGACGATTTCGCAGGCGCCGCCGACACAGGCGGGGGCCATCTTCAATTCGGTCTCGTCCGTCGCCTCGCGCATCTGCGTGTAGTCCACCCGGTGCGGTTTCAGGGAGTTCCAGCGGTGAACATCCGTCTCGACGGTAACCTCCTCCCTCGGCGCCTGGGCATAGGCCTTGTCCCCTGCATCCTGCAAAAGCGAAATGCCCGTGAAGAACTCGCGATTTGTCCAGATGTAGTCGGACACCATGTTCCACTCGTCCTCCCGTACGGTGCAGGTATTGGACACGTTGTGATTCAGGTTGGGCGAGCGCGAATCCGGATTTGCGCCGGCGATGACCCAGTGCTGCTGCACGAGTTTCACCAGCTCGAGAAACTGAACCGCGGTGAGATCCTTGCGCAGGATCGCCTTTTTCGGCGCCTCAACCGGGAACGTGATCACATCATCCGTCGCCGGATTGTACACTGAGGTCTCGGTCATCTGGGGATTGGTTGACTTGAAGAAGCGGTAGACCGGCTCCATCCGGTTGGCCTGAACGCGGCGGAAATAGCGCCTGGAATGATGGGGATGAATGCCCGAGGCCGCATTGAGAATCAGCGAGGCGGTCCCCTCCGGCTTGGTGGTGCAGATCTTGGCCGCCGGCCGGATGTCGATGAGCCCGGCGATCAGGCGGTTCGCTGCGCGGCACAGCCGTGCACCCTGCTCGAGAATCCGCGGGTCAAAAAGCACCGACGGATTGTCCATGAATCCGCAGATGGAAACTCCCAGCAGCGCGTCGTGCTCGTTGATGAGACGCGTGACGGGTCCGAGGTAGGGCATGTCGGTGTAGGCAGCCTGCAGCGTGCCGATGGCGGTGGCCGCAAGACATGCCTGGTAGAAGGCCTTCTCGGTGGTGGCCGCATTGCCATTGATCGTGGTCAGGTTGCAGTGCTGGAATCCCGAGAGCCGCGTGGCTCCGGGCAGTTCACCGTGGTAACCAAGGCGAAACAGCGAGGAGCGCTCCTCGGGACTGAGGTCCCAGTCCACGATCGGGAGCAGGCTGATCTCCGCGCAGGGATTGCAGCCCGCATCGGGATGGTCGCAGAAATAAAACCCGGGCTCGCCAAACTCC
>JAGOJU010000046.1 GCA_017994935.1 Opitutaceae bacterium | reverse complement strand
TGCACATGGGCAACCTGCACGAAGTCAGCCGCAAGGTAAACGCGTGGACGCGCCAGCCCGATGCGGCCTTGCAGAAGAAACTTCAATGAACCCCAAACCCCAAGGCCTGACCCCGTTTCTTGCCCCCGTGCAATCGGATGTCCGGTTGCTATTGCCATGATCATATTCTCCATTTGGTTTGTTTCTGTCTCCGTCTCTTGTTCGAATGAATATGTGAGGTATCTGTTTGATGTACTAATAAATGGACTATAAGCTCGAATGACGCTTGTTGGCAACATCTGCCTGGTCAAGGTCTGCAGACAACTTGTGTTGCCCACGGTGCGCCATGTTTCCATCAATATGATGATTAGAATAGAGATCGCTGATGGCTCAAGATGAATCAGGATCTTGTGATATTTGTGTATTTCGGTATCGGTGTGATATTACATTTCTTGATTGCGGTTGATGTGCTTTTCCCCAGGAAATCTCGGGAGACGGTATTGTGGGCCAATTTCGATTGCCTGTTTGACAGCATATGGATTCTGCTCGTAGCAACTTGGCCGATCTGGATGCTTGTACTCACGATAATCTGGTTCTCTTCGAGGAGGTAGTCGATTGTGAAATTCCGTGGGGCAGTCACAAAGGGGCAGGTCATATATGTTGTACTCAGTCATCCCAACGTGGAATCCACGCCGAAATCAAGTCGTCTACCTCCGAAGAATGCTCCATTTCTAACCTCCCACACATGCCGTCTTCCCTCAGTCGTTTAATACAAACCACATAACCTGACCCTATTTGCCTGACCTAAATGCGAATAGCATGAAACATGTGAACATGATCATGAGTAAGGTGTGCTTCATGCTATCGATGTGGTTTGTCGCATTGTTCTTCTACAATCTCATCGAACGACATCAGTTCAATCCTGCGTTTTTTCTGTATATATACGGAGGGATTCTTACCAGCCGAGAGTTTTCCAGGAGAGCACGTGGCGATACTAACGAATCGAAGAAGAAGGGCTGATATTCGCCATTACCGAATTCTCAACACTGGTGCTCTTGGAGATAGTTTAGATGTTACCATCTCTCCCGCAATGCAGGTATTTTTGAACGGACGATCAATACTCAACTACAGCGCCGATGATGATGGAACAACTCCGAGGGACCTGGCTGCTCCGATGAAGCGGGTATTTCTTGCAGGACATGCGTGCGATCCCACAAAATAGTTCGGCAAGGGAGCAGAAGAGGGTCGGGGCATGTAGATTGTACTCAGTCATTACAACCTGAAATCCAGGCCGAAATCAATTCGTCTACCTCCGAAGAATGCTCCATTGACAGCCTCGGACACATGCGCTCTTCTCTCAGTCGTAAAATACAAACCACATGACCTGACCCTATTTGCCTGATCCACTTGGATTTGCATGGGATCGCAAGGAAAATTGTTACAAAGATGAGAATGCACCGACTGGGAAAAAGAGTGATACAGTCAATATGGACCCCTTCGAGGTTAAGGAGAAACGAGGAGGTGGATTCGATTTTGCTGGCTCGAGGTTAGGGCGCTTCCCATTTCCAGAATTGGGCGGAATTTCAAGTGGTGGAGGCTCCTCCCCAAAGGATCCAGAGCCCGAGCCGTGCTATGCACTGCTTTTGATTGACCCAAAATCTGGCGAGGCATTTGTTGCGGTGCGGCCCGATGGTGTTAAAATGGGGGTCCCTGAATATCTGGATGTCGTATCCATATCCGATGCTGCGCTTGCTCGACCTGGGTCATCGTCTACATTTCCAGGAGTGAACTTGATGAGCTTCTATGAGCAGAACATAGATGAGTATTACGATCCGAAAATAACTGGTGGAGATTCGGCTTATCAACATATCGGAAACTTTATCTACGGCTATACAGGTGCGAGTTACGGCATTTCTTACGACATGCTTGAGCGCCAGGCCGGATTGAGACTGTCCGGCGCTGATCCAACCCAGCAGCCAACAGGGATTAAAGGGCTCACGGGAGGCACTCCACCATTTTATGGCGATGAACCAATAGATGGGATGACTACCGCTATGGGAATGGGCTTTTTCGAGCGAGGACTAAGGATGGAGAAGATTCAGGTGCCTTGCAGCGAAGTCGGAGTTAGGCAGTAATGAAAACGATACTAGTCTGTTTGCTGTCAACCTGGTTCGCGATAGGCAGTTGCTCTCTTGCGGGCAGATCAACCATCACTGAGATCAGCCGCCATCCGTCCGCTGATGGCCACTGGTGTGTCGTTCAATTTAGACAGGATAACGGTCCAACCTCTCATCCTGGAATGATCCTTAAACTAATCCCATTAGTCGGTAGAAAGGGACGTGCAAATGAGCGAACGCTTTTGACATATGTAGGCTATCACCCGGCACGGGTCCGATGGAACAGTGGCGATCATATCGTGCTCGAGGTCGGTAAGAAAGACTATTTCAAAGTCATTGATCAAATGTCCGTCGCTTGTGGAAAGAAGGTCGAATGTCAGTTCGAAAAATAGATCTTAGGGATCGAACCGGCTGCCCGAGCAGCCAACAATAAAGGGAACTCCTAAATTCTCTATCTTATTGGTGTACAAATGAATAATAACGGTTCATCTTGTATCTCGATGGGCACAAATCAATATACGTTCTTCGGTGATCACGTCGCATTGGAGTCATTGACGCAGCATGGAGATCGGCTGGTGGAATTGGATCGTCATATTCAATGGGAGCCCTTGGTGGCGGTGGCGCAGAAGATTTGGCGGGCCGGGGCGGAGAGGAAGGCGGCATGCGGCCCGAAGCCGTGGTCTGAGGAAGTGATGCTCCGGGTGCTGGTGCTCAAACGCCTGTATAATCTTTCGGACGAGCAGGAGGCAGTCATAAAGGGCCAGGTCATGTAGGTTGTACTCACTCATCACAACCTGAAATCCGCGCCGAAATAGAGCCGTTTACTTCCGAAGAATGCTCCATTTCCACCCTCGCACACATGTCCAATTCTATCAGTTGTTAAATACAAATCACATAACGTGCCCCTCTTTTGTGATCCCGCTTGGTTTCGGTGTGGATTCAGGAAAGAATGTCTGAGTACAAGGCACACGACTTGACCCGCTATTGGCGCCCGTTACCTAGCTTTATGGGATCAACAGAAGAGTCCATCAGCGGCAGACCTCAGATGACTGTATCAAATTGCGCCGGAATTGGGTTTTCGACAACAACGACTATTGGAAATCCGGAGACATGGGCAATTGTAGTGGGCTTCTATCCCTCGATTGCCGGCTCAGCGACTGCAATCAGCGCAAGCCTACTTGTGCTCGACTCTTATGTAGGCCATCTAGATAGTATTTGAGTGGCGCAAACAGCCAAGCAGAATATCGAATACCTCAATCGGCAAATGACAAGCTTGATCGCGAGTGAGAAGACTTTTTCCGATAAGTGCGAATAGCATGAAACATGTGAACATAATAATGAGCAAGTTCTGCTTCATGATGTCAATGGCGTTTGTCGCATTTTTCCTCTACATTCTCATCGAGAAAAATCAGTTCAACCCTGCATTACTTTTTTATGTCTACGGAGGGATTCTTGCCAGCCGAGAGTTTTCGAGAAGAGCAAAAGGCGATTCTAACGGATCGAAAAAAGGGGGCTAGCTCTGAAGACGTCAGTTGTTGACTCTTTAGTTCGATCCCGAAGACCAACCCCCCGTGAGATGACCGAACAGAAAGAACAGTCAGACGGATCTTCCTTCTATTTTGAGGCAGAGGGAGCAGAAGAGGGTCGGGGCATGTAGATTGTACTCAGTCATCACAACCTGAAGTTCACGCCGAAATGAAGTCGTTTACCTCCGTAGAATGCTCCAGTCCTAACCTCGCGCACATGCCCATTTTTCTCAGTTGTTTAATACAATCCACATAACCTGACGGTAGTGTCCGGAGAGTTCAGCAAAAAGCCGGGTCATGGTAGGTGGTATGGTGCAAAAGCCAAAAACCACCAACGAAGGAGAAACGACCATGACCCGACCGAAGTTGAAAGATGACACCGTGAGATTGAGCAAACAAGAGCTTATGAAGCTGTTGAGCGAAGATGGGGCGCTGAAGGGCGCCCTGCAGGCCATCTTGCAGGAGGTATTGGAGTGCGAAATGGAGCAGAGTCTGCAAGCGGCCAAGGGTGAGCGCACCAGCGGGCGGCAAGGCTACCGCAGCGGTTACTATGGACGCAGTTTGATCACGCGGGTGGGCAAGCTGGAGCTGCGGGTGCCGCAGGACCGGCAGGGGCGGTTCTCGACGGAGCTGTTTGCCCGCTATCAACGCAGCGAGAAAGCGCTGGTGGCTGCGCTGATGACGATGTATGTGCAGGGGGTGTCCACCCGCCGGGTGAAGCTGATCACCGAAGAGCTCTGCGGGCACGAGTTTAGCGCCAGCGCCGTCAGTGCGATCAATGCCAAACTCGACGAGGAGCTGCACCGCTTCTTCAACCGCCGGCTGGAGGAGCCCTTCGCCTATCTGATCCTTGATGCCCGTTACGAACGGGTGCGGGAGGACGGTCTGGGGCAGAGCCGGGCCGTGCAGATCGCCCTGGGCGTCGGTCGGGACGGTCGCCGCCAGGTTCTCGCCGTAGAGTTAGCTGCCAAGGAGAGCACGGGCACATGGAAGACTCAGTTGCTTGGCCTGAAGGAACGCGGGTTGCACGGGGTGCAGGTGGTCGTCAGCGACGATCATCCCGGCCTCAAGCGCGCCATCATGGAAGTCCTGCCCGAAGCCCGCTGGCAACGCTGCTACGTGCACTTCCTGCGCAACGCCCGCGACCAGCTCGGCCGCCGCCACGCCGACGACTGCATCACCGAGCTGACCTGGATTTACGAACGGCACGCGGTGCTGGAGGCGCGCACTGATCTGACCCGTTGGCTGGAACGCTGGAGCGAGAAACACCCCAAGCTTTGTGTCTGGGTAGAGGCCAACATCGAGGAGACCTTCACCTTCTTCCTGTTACCCAGGGAGCACCACAAGCACCTGCGATCAACAAACATGCTCGAGCGTCTCAATCAGGAACTCAAACGCAGGACCTTGCTGGTGCGCATCTTCCCCGACGAGGCCTCCTGCCTGCGCCTATCTCGGGCCCTCGCCATCGAGATCCACGAACAATGGGTCGAGGAGAACCGTTACTTGAACATGGGCCTGCTCGTCCACGAACGCCCTACGCAAACCCAAGCCGCATAAACCAATCCACAGCGAGGAAGGAGCTGACGCCCCTTCCCCTGCACCCCATCCCAAAGATCCTCTTTAAATCACCAAACCCTCAAACCACCGATCCCTTTTTGCAGAACTTGACGGACACAACTAACCTGACCCTATTTGCCCGATCCGCAGTCGTCGGCGGTGGCTATTTGGTTTATCGCGGTGTGCGAATGCTTCCTTCGCATCTGCCTCCGCTCTGGTGGACGATTCCAGCCAACGCAGCCGTTCCTTGAGGATCACGAACCATGTCCGAAGCCGACCTTGAATTTGAGTGTAACGAGAACGTTGCGATTGCTGAAAACGCACCGGCGAAGTTCCGACCGTCACAACTTGCCTGGGTCATCTCTGGGCGAGTCGTGGAAAGCGAGCTTCAGTCGCAGGCGGTCGGTTATCCGGTCGGCACGCTCCTCTACTTGGTCGAATACATGGACGGCAGTAGTGTTGAAATGCCCGGCGGATTTATCCGGCATCGAAACGTTTAGCCGTTCGCTCGCGCTCACAATAACAACGCGGAACATGCGGCACACCTCGCACCAGCTCTCCGCAAGCTCCGATCCGTCACGCCGTCTGCTTCCTCCTTCCGCTCCGTTGTCGCTCCAGTCCGGTGGAGTGCTGCCCCGTGGGCGGCGGCGTGCGCCCGAAGGATCGGGCGCGGAACGCGGCGCTCCGCCAACCCGCGCCGTCGCCGTCGTTCCTCCGCTTCACTTCGTTGCGCTGCGTCACGTCGGCGCCCGCCGAGTCAGCCCCACGGGGACCCCGCTGCGCCCGGCTGGCACCGTGCGCGCCTCAACCGCCGCGTTCGCTGGCGCTCTGCGCGGCGCTGGTGCGCCTTGCCCCTGACCCTAATTGCCCGATCCTGCGAATGCCAGCACGTGGAATACGTACCGCTACTCCTACCGCGGCAACGGATGCCGTGGTGGCTGTGAAGGGGCGCAACGTGACGGCAGATCGGCAGGGGCGATTCTGGAGCGACGCTTATGGTCATTGTCGCATTGAAACATGATCACGATGTAGGTGGGGAAAGGGCTGGCGTTGAGAGGCGCTGGGGGATCCCGGGCACGACGGAGCGTGCCCCTCCCGGGTTTTGGGGGAAGTCAATGCGAACTTGAATGGTGTCTGACTGGCATCTTGGATGCCCTTTCAGATTGGGGGTGAGGTTGAGGGGGCGGGTCTGCTGGATGGAAGGTTTTGCTCGGAAACCAGAAAGGGTCAAACCGCACCAAGCTGCTATCCTCTGCGGCAGTCAGTGGCGTACCGGGACAATGGGTTTGGCGTCCCCATCGTCAGTTTCTGCCGAAGTTCGCTTCGCGAATTGACCTGTGCTGGCTTGAATCGAATCCACCGGGGATTAGTTTTGTCGCATGTCCCACGAGTCTGTTGAGCCCGAGCACGTTCGTGTTGCCGATGAAATTCAAGCGGACATCTACCGCGCCATGTCTCCGCAAGACCGTCTCCTGCAGGCCCTGCGCATGAATCGAAGCATGCGCGAGCTGTTGACCGCCGGGTTGCGGGAGCGCCATCCCGACTGGACCGAATCTCAGATCCGCCACGCTGTGGTCGAGCATATCCTTTATGCCCGAACCGGATGAGTTGACGCTCTTCGTGCTGCGTCTGGAAAGAGCGGAGGTCCCCTACATGGTGACCGGTGCAACCGCAGCGATTCTCTACGGACAGCCGCGTGTCACCAACGACCTGGATGTCGTCCTGCAACTCAACGACGCGGGGCGTGGCCGGTTGCTGGCAGCATTTTCTGGAGCGGAGTTCTACGTGCCCCCCGAATCAGTCATCCGCACGGAGCAGGCACGGTTTCAGCGTGGGCATTTCAACATCATCCACCTCAAAACCGGCTACAAAGCCGATATCTATCTCGTGGGATTCGACCCCCTGCACGCCTGGGCATTTCCCTTGCGCCGCCGGGTGAAATGGGTGTCAGGGGTGGATCTCTCCGTCGCGCCTCCTGAGTACGTGGTCATCAGAAAACTCGAATTCTATCGTGAAGGCCGGTCCACCAAACATCTCGTCGATATTCGCGCCATCCAACGGATCACTGGATTCGACGTCACTCTCCTGACTCCGTGGATCAACCGTCTCGGCCTGCAGGAGATCTGGCGCGAGGCTCAGGCGTCGTAGCAAAGTCGCGCCGGTCTACGCGGTCTGTGGTCAAGAGTTCCGATCGTGGCTCATTTGACCAGCATTCCGGCAGGTACGATCCGGATTGGAACAGCTCAACCCGGGAGGGGCGCGCTTCGTCGTGCCCGGATCGATTCGAGATGTTGGCAAGAGCTGAGGCATCGTCATTGTCACAATGGAATACGATTACGATCGAATGGCGAAAGGGCTGGCGTTGGGATGCGATGGGCGAACCCGGGCACGACGGAGCGTGCCCCTCCCGGGTTGGGGGGTGACCTCAAATGGGGCGGATCAGTCTACTTCGCGGCGGGAGCGGCCGGAGCGGGTGCTGGGGGCGGGGGAGGTTCGGCTGCTGCTGCGGGAGCTGCGGCGGGCGGCTTTTGCCAGAAGTAATGGCCGTGGCGGCGTCGGTGCCAGCAAACTGCGGCCACTCCAGCGATGATGAGGACAAGAATGAACAGGAACACCCTGCGCCGGCTGGCGGCCTTCTTGTCCTTGTAGGGGTCGTCGAGCGAGCGGGTGGAGTTTGGCGGCAGGACGGCGCGCTCCGTGAGACGTGTGCCGAAGGGGATGTTGATCTTGACCCGGCCGTTGATCGCCCAGCCATTGCCTTCGAGGATGGGGCCGAGCGTGCGCTGGCGGAGCTTCAGCCAGGCGATGAGCATGGCAGGGCCGGAAATGAGGAGGATGATTCCCAGGAAGGCCAGCGGGTACTGCCACGCCTTCATGCCGAAGATGTAACCGATGATGAGCGTGAGTACGCTGACCGCGCCGGTGACGGCCACGCCGACAGCGGCGACGGCGCCGATGTCCATCTTCTTGGGTGGCTCGGCGGGCTTTGCGGCTGCTGCTGCCTTGTCGGCATTCGCAGCCTTGTCCGCTGCTGCCGCGAGCTTCGCGTTGGATGCGGCATCCGCAGCTGCAGCGCGCTTCGCGACCTGCTCCTCGATCATTCGGAGAAACTTCTTGTACGGTGAAAAGAACGCCTGCCGGATGCTGATGGGGTTGTCGACGATGCTCGTGATGGTTGCATCCCAGTCACGCCCCTGCCTGTCATAGAACAAACCGTTGCGGCCGACAAAGAGATAGTCGCTGTCACCCTGGGTGAAGCATGCGGCGATCTTCATGGTTTCGCCTGGGCGCTTGAGATCGCAGTAGGCGATGTAGGCCTTGCTCATCACGGCAAGCGCGCTCGGGGCGTCGACGCGGACGCAGAACTCCGTGCTGCGACTGTCGAGGTAGAGCGTTCCCGCCTGGAAGACAGCCGAGCGATCGGGTGAGTAGAAATCGGTGAAGTTGACGAAATTCCGGACGATCGTGCGCAGGTCGCGGGAGAGAAGCATGACTTTCTCGAGGCTGGCAGCGGCTGCAAACTCGTCCGCCAGTTCCAGGTCTGCCGCAATCAGTTTCCCGAGGGATTCCTTCTGGTTGGCGGCAAGCAAAGCCCTGACCCGGTCGAGCCCGAGTTTCTCCACACTGGATCCACCCTTGACTGCCGAGTGAGCGTCGTAGGCGGCGACCTTCGCCTTGAGCGTCGCCCAATCCGCCTCGGTCAGGCTGGTTCTTCCGCTGCCGAAGGCCGGTGTGACGGCGTCACTGAGCAATGCGGCGACTGCGCCGGCCCAGGCGGGATTCACACCGTCGACCAGGGGAAGCGGTTTGCCTGCCTCGATGCGTGCGAGCGGGAAGCCGGCAATTTCCTCGGCGGTGATCGAGAGGTCCTTGGCCGCGACGGCGAGGTATTCGGATTCCGAGCGATTGAGCGCGGCAAGCGCCCGGCTGTCGAAGGAAGCCATGCGTGCGCGGGCGAAGTAGTCGTCGACCTTCACGCGCACGGCCTTGACGGCGGCACTGGCGGCGGCGGTGGAAGGCCCCAGCGTGAGAATGTCGGCAGTGGATCCCTTTGCATTCCAATCGGAGAAGGCTGCGAGATCGGCATAAAAGGCATCGATCTGCGCCTGGGTGATCCCCTGCGCACCGGACCGATCGGGAGCGCCGCCGTGGGTTGCAATGATGTCGGCAATCAGCGCCTTGGTCGCTGAGTCGTCACCGGCCGATGCGGGCGTGATGACACCGTCGCCATTGAACTTGGTCGCTGCATAGACCTTGGTGAGGCTGGCTGCCTGCGAGAGTGAGATGCCGGTGGCATTTGCCTCGCCGAGCCCCGCGAGCATTTCCTTTGCCGCGGAAATGACCGCCTTGCCCTCGTCCGTCTCGCTGTTGAAAGCCGATAAGGGTAGAGTCTCACCGCCCTGGAGGAGGTCGCCGGTGTCCCGCACCACCTTGGCGGCCCATTCGATCGCACCCAGCAGCTCGGGGACGCGGACGCGGTTGTCGTTGTCGGTATCGATCAGGGTCAGTGTCTTTTCGTCGACTTCGAGGCCCTTGACGGGACAGCTCAAAGCGACCCACAGCTTTTGATCCAGTTCCTTCAGGTGAAGAAGATCCTCACCGGTTTCCACTGCAACCTGGTCAAGACCGCCGATGCGATGGAATCTCCATGTATGGGATGTGTGTGCCATGATTTGGGTATATGAATAGAATTTGCGACCTAGGGTAAGCTACCTATCCCCAAGTTTATGAGGCAACCCCGAAGTCGATCCTGCGGCGCTCAGGTGGGGTCGTCGATCTTCCGGATGCGGGCGAGGTGGCGCCCACCCTCAAACTCCGTTGCGAGCCAGATATTTACGATCTTGTGGGCCATTTCCTCGGAGATGGTGCGCTCCCCCAGCGACAGGCAGTTCCCGTCGTTGTGGGAACGATTCCAGATGGCGACCTGTTCGGTCCAGCAGAGGCCGCAGCGCACGCCTTTAACCCGATTGGCCACAATGGCCTCCCCGTTACCGGAGCCGCCGAGGACGATGCCACGCTCGACCTCGCCGCGGGCGACCGCTTCGGCGACGGGGCGGATGAAGTCAGGATAATCGCAGCTTGCCTCGGAATGGGTTCCCATGTCGCGCACCGTGTGACCGGCGGAGAGGAGCATGGCCTTGATGGATTCCTTGTAACGGAAGCCGGCGTGATCTGAGCCAATGGCAATGGTGAAGAGTTTCATGGATGCGGTGAAACGGGATGCGGACGGAGAGTTGCAGCCTGCCAAAATCGAGGTAGGCTTGGTGCATCGTCGCTCTGAAGCAATCGACCGCAAAGATAATTTTCCATGAACCTCCACTCCCTGTTTCTTGCAGGCAGCGTGTCCAGTCTGCTCGTGTTGAGCGCATGCTCCTCCGTGCAGGATCGCATTGATCGCGATCCGTCGGCCTATGCCCATTCCTCGCGTGAGGACCAGGCGAGGATCCGCGACGGAAAGGTGGCGGTCGGTTTCACCCGTGAGCAGGTCCGGCTGGCGCTGGGAGAGCCGACCGGCGTTGCGACTCGCACCACGGCGGAGGGCACCCAGGAGGTCTGGAGCTATCACGCCAAGGGGCCCAAGTTCGGACTCGGAGTGGGGGTTGGAGGCGGTGGTGGTGGAGTGGGTGTCGGCGTGGGTGTGGGTACGGGGGATCGTTCCGATGAACCCAGGCTGCGCGTCATTTTCAGCGCGGATCGCGTCATATCCGTGGAACAACACGCCAAGTAACGGCATCAGCCCATCGGGGCTCCCCACCCGTGGAACCAAGGCAGGTCGCCGGGCGTCATACTCTTCAAGAAAACATCGGTGCCCAACATTCAACCCATCAACCCAGCATGAACTTCACACGTCTCAGTTTGTTTTTGGCGTCCCTTTTCGCGGCGCTATTCGCTGCGGGGTGTTCCACCCCACAGAGCCGTATCGACAGGAATCCCGCGGCCTTTGCACGGCTGACCCCGCAACAGCAGGATATGATCAAGAAAGGACAGGTGGGCCTTGGGTTCGACAAGGAAGCCGTCCAACTCGCGTTGGGTGAGCCCGACCGCCTCATCACACGCACGGATGCTTCGGGCACAAAGGAGATCTGGAGCTACACGACCTATGAAGGGGCGGACGGTGCGTTCCTGTATCGGGGCTGGTACCATCGTTACTACTGCTATGGCGATCCGTTCTACCCCTACTATCTCAATTTCCCGAGCCGTCGCACCCATGAACGTTTTCGTGTGGTGTTTTCGGGCGACAAGGTGATCGAGGTCCAGCAGGAGCACTAGGCGGCGGGCGAGGCGTTCAGGCCTGCCAGCCGGTTTCAGCCGGGCCCTTCACGAGCCCGGCTTTTTCTTTGGCTTCACTCGGCTGATGCCTGACGCCATGATATTCCCTTCAATTCGACACCAGCCGTTCTCCCGCCATGCGAACCATCAATCGTTTCCTCCTGGAAAACTCCCTCAGAATTGTTTCGAACCCCTGCATCAGTCCCGACTTCTGCCTGGATTGGCCTGCGCTGGGAGCCGCAATTTCGGAGAATCACCCGTCGGTGCGGGGCTGGCCGAGGAGCGCCTTTTCGACCGCCGAAGGGGAGTGGAGCCTGATTGAGGATCGTGCGACCGGGGATTGCGCCTGGAAACTCACAGCGGAGAAGTCGCACGTGGCCTTGGACACGCTGCTCGAAGGGCGGGAGATCCGCGGAGCGCGCTATTTTCCGGCAACATGGGAGAATCTCCTGCGGTTGAAGAACCTCGTGCAGACGCACGATGCGGCGTCCACGATTTTTCCCTCGGCGACGGCGAAGCTCGGCCGGTCGACCCTTGGCATTGGTGCCCGCTTCACGACGTTGCACTGGCCCGCGGTGGAATGGGCGATGAGTGCGCTTGGAATCGGCGTCACAGCGAACCAGAACTCGATTCCCCGCGAACTGGTGTTCGATGTGGAGGCGATGCTGGCCGGTGCGTTGGACACGGTGCCCTTTCCGTTCATTGGGACGCAGGTGCCTGAGGGTCACCAGGGGCAGAGCGTCGAGGGCATGAGCCATGGCTGTGTGCTCTCGAAGTTGAAGAACGGATTTCATCACCTGAAGATTGCGTGGAGCTTCAACGCGGACCATCAGCCGATTGGCGGGAAATTCGATGCCCGGGAGGACGTTCTGGTGCGTGGCTGCCTGCTCGCGAGCTACATCACGTTCGATCTTTCCCCCGAACTGGCGCTACGGCAGCCCGCGAAGGAGGGCTCCATCGATGCGGGCCTGATCGCCAGGGTGAGAGCGCGCGTGAAGGCGGCGGGGATCACTCTCGACGACACGGCGTTCTCGGCATTGCTCGCCACGGTCTGGCCTTCATTGCAGAAAATGAAGCGCCGCGACGAAAAGTACGCTGCAGCCCGGGCAGCGGCCTTCACCACCGAGGTGGGACGCGCCTACCTGCGTGAATTGTCCATCGACGAACTACCCGGGCTGACGACACCTGAGACGACCGCGATCATGCTGGCGTTGTGCGAGGTCATGGGGATGAAAGTCCACTTCGTGGCTCCGGCGTTTGGATTTCAGAAGAACATGCCGTATCCGGACAATGCGGCGTTGCGGACCCTTATCGATAAGCAATGGAAGGTGTGCCGCGAGTTCGGTGCCAGCATCGGGTTCCATTCCGGATCGGGGAAGTCGGCTGACAACTATCGTGTCATGGGCGAGGTCACCGGACAGCGCCTTGAGATCAAGACGAGCGGCCGCTACACCTACGAAATGGGCCGGGCCCTGTTCGATTCCCGAAACGCGGAGGATCAGGCACTCTGGCGCGACTGGTATCGCTTTACGCTCGAACTCGCGCTGTCGGGGGCTTTCAGCGCCGACCCGACCGAACAGAAGATGGCGCGAAGCTTCATCACGGACGCGCTGTCGAAATCGGGCGCGAAGGATCTCGAGCCCTTCTCGTCGCCTCAAGCTGCACGCGTCGCGCTGGAAGCGCTGCACCCGAGCCCCGAACATATGTTCTGGTTCGAGTACAATTTCCTGTTTGTGCTCGCTGCCGGGGGACGCGCGGAAAAGAAGTCGCTCGGCGATCACTCGCCCGCGGGATACCGCCAACGCGCGAGATTTTATGCGATCAGCGAGGAAGGGCGGCTCAACTACGCGCGCAATGTCGCGGCGTACATCGTGTTTCTCGCTGAGCACACGGGGCTGGCATCCGCGGAGCGGTGCCGCGCGGCAAGCGCCCTGCTGGCACGTTACACCTCCATGGAAGCGTTTCTTGGCGACATCGGCCGCTGAGTACAGGCTCTACGCCTCCTTGTCTGACTGGAGGGCACGCTTCGTCGTGACCGGTATAGGGCATAACGCGAAGACGCAAAGGCGCGAAGGTGACGCGAAGGGTAGAAATGGCGACAAAGTGAAACAGCGAATTCCCGCAAACCGAGGACCTGGGGTGGAGGCTTCGAGTTGGCTACTCTCACGAATTGAGCCGGGGCATGGCGATTGGCAGCGAGGGTTTCTTCAGGATCCTTGCCTTACCGGTTGGAATTCACGGGGAGCGCATGACGCGAACGCCAACGGGCGCGCGAACGTCGGACGAACCAGGCGGAGCCTTTGCTGAGAGTCACTCCCATTCCAATCAGCCAGTACGCTGGGTCGATGACATAGTCCCATCCGTTGGCCGATCCCAAAATATCCATGCCGAATGCGAGCAAGGCCGCGATGAAGAGGATCCCGAAACGATTTCCATTCACCAGAAAGATGAGCCCAAACCCCGCCGTGCACACAATCACGGGTTCACTGTCCCATCCAAAGAAGTACAGGTCCACCGGGCCATACATGAACGAATGGAGGTAAAGCGTGGAGCCGGCCACCGCTCCGAAAATCCAGGCGGCGCGCCACTCTTCGGGCCGGAAGACCGTCCAGCCCGTCATCTGCTTCCACAGCGCGATCATCACCAAACCCATCAGTGGGAGGCTGGGATTGGGATAGAAGCTGAACACCAGCGTCCAAAGGGGGAGGCCTTTCACCAGTATGAAAACGCCTCCGCAAGCGACCAGGCCAAGGCCCCATTTTTGCGCCGGAAGGAGCTGTCGTTTTTTCCCTCTCACCACGAACAGCAGCCCCAGCCAAATGACAGCCGTCAGGTAAACCACGTAAAGGAGCGAGAAGGCCTCCCTGTTCATTGCGCAATGCTGGTCAATTTTGGGGCGCTCGCACCCTCCAGCCACGCCAGGTTGAACTGCACATGCTTGATCCTCTTCCTTTGCCACGTATAGGTGAGATGGATACGGCCGGCTCCATCCTCGACGAGACAGGGATAGGAAAACTCCCGGTTGCTGCCCCGCTCGATGCAGGCGCCTGGTGTCCAATTCCTTCCTCCATCGGAAGAGAGGGCGAGTCGGAGGCTTTCCCTCCCTCGCTCGGCATCGTTGTAGGCCAGGAGAATTCGCCCGTCCCGAAGACGGAGGGCATCGATCCCAGAATCAGGATTGGGCAGGCCGCTCATGGCTGTGGGCGACCAGGTCCAGCCATTGTCTTCGGAGAAAGAGGTGCGGAGGCACCGCTCGTCTCCTCCGTCACGCATGATCATGAGCACACGGTCGTTTTCCAGCGCCACCAAGGTGGGTTGGATGAGTCCCGGTTTCCACGGCAGGCTGCGCATCCGATAGTGAGGCCGGCCGTTGTCTTGGGGCTTCAGCCAAAGCATCTGGGGAAATTTGCGCGCCATTTCGTGATACACGGGCAGACCAATCCGGCCATCGCTGGCATAGATCGGTTTGTTTCTCACCAGCGTGCTCAAATTCAAAAACGGATTGAGCTTCAGTCGAAGGCTCTCGCCCCAGGTGCGTCCGTCATCGTGGGAGATTTTGAGATTGAGAGCGCATCCAGACCATCCGCCCATGGTCACGGTCACGTAAATCATCCAAACCTTGCCCAAATGATCCGGAAAAATGACGGCGTTGCCGACCTTCTTGATGTAGCGGTCGAGTTCATTCTGAGCCATCACCCGATCGACCGCAACCACCGGAGGAGACCAGGTGGTGCCGCCTTTGGACAACCTCGACGTGTAGACGGCGACGTCCGCGGCTCCTTCTCTGCTTCCGCCGTACCAGACTGCCATCAGATCCCCGCTCGGGAGGCTGGAAATCACACTGCAATGCGACGAGGGCGTGTGCTCCATCGGATTCACCCACGCCTGGGAGAAATACGGAAGCGACGACGACAGCGAGCGTTGCTCTACTGCACTCACATTTGGCACGATGTCCTCGGGGGCTGCGACGTCCCCATGCCGGAGATGATACCCCACTGCGACCGCTGTCGTGAGGAGGACTCCCACCCAAACCAGGCGTGCCCGAAGGCACAGCCGCCCGGGAGCCTTCAATCGCGTGACAGGGGAATCAGTCGGCCGAGTCATTGAGCGTAAAACGCCCCCCAAGGCAGCATCAGCAGCAAACGATTGCGCAGGTCGGTTCATCACGGGACGAAGGTGGGTTTGCGGTTGTTGAAGAGAAAATAGCGGGAGGTCTCGTAAAACGCGTCGATCACGGCCGCCTGCTCACTTTCCGAGAGCATGACGCCTCCGGCGGATTCGGGCTTCCGAAAATCCGCCCAGACGTGCTGGACGTTCTTTTCGCCAAGCCTTCGATACATATAGAGTCCGCCGGAGATGGCTCCGACGGACTGGTTGTTATGATCGATAATGAAAGCGACATTGGAGCGGCCTCCATCCCGGGCCTCTTGTTCGAGAAGATCGCGGCCCAAGGTGCCGTTGTGGTGAGGCACTCCCACCAGAGAGGCCAGCGTTGGCAGAAGGTCGACCATTGAGGCGACGCTCGAAATCCGCTGCGCCCGGAGGAGCTTCGGCGCATAAAACAAAAGCGGCACGTGGAACGCTGTCAGCCCCTGTTGCGTCCATGCCTGCGGAAATTGCTCACCGGCGTTTCCTCCTATTCCATGATCACCGATAAAAACGAACACGGTGTTGTCGAAATAGTCGGAGGCTCGGGCCGCCTCCATAAACTTCCGGAACGAAAAGTCGGTGTAGCGAAACGCGTTGAATTCATCGACGGAATCGAACCCATGCTGCCTGAGCGTTTCCAAGGGAACGTCGCGGCGCGAAAACTCCTGCAGATCCTCGTCTGCGATCGTGTAGGGACGATGATTCCCGGCCGTCTGGATGATGGCGAAGAAAGGTCGTTTCTCCGACTTGAGGATTTCGTTCGCTTCCAAAAAAAGGTTCTTGTCGCTGATGCCCCACACATCGACCCGTGGTGCCCGATAACTGCCTTCCTCGTACAATCTGAGGTCTTTGATGTTGTTGCTCAGCAGCCCACGGATGTTCGCCCAACTGGAACTGCCGCCGAGGAAGTAGTATTTTTCGTATCCTTTGAAGTCTTCGATCAGGGTGTGTTGATCGACCAGCGTGGGATTTCGGCTCGCGGTCTTGACGGGCTCCGCGTCGGGTATGCCGGTGATGGTCGCCCAAACGCCACGCGCGGTGCCAATGTGGGGAGTGAAGCAGTTGTCGAAGAAGATCCCCTGGGCGCAAAGCTCCTGGAAAAACGGGGTGGTATCCAACGGATTTCCCCACATCGAGCTTTTGTACGCGCTGAACGATTCGCAGATCACGAGCACCACATTGGGGGGTGTCGCCCGCGGACGCGCCGACACTGTGCGCTGGAAAGACAGCCGGGCGACATCCGGATTCGTCACGCCCAAGTAGGAGGCCATCCGCGAATAGTGTTTGCGTACGCGGTCGGCGTCGAAACGCGACCCGCGGAAACTGAGGGAACTGAGAAAGGATTGGACCGGATTCAGCGCCAGGTTCGCGCTGAAATCGTTGCGAAGATTGAAGGCGTCACTCCAACGCAGGGGATACTGCCCGGCCCGCCCATAAAGAGAGAGTAGCCCGACAATGGTAAAGCCGGTAAACCACGCCACCCGCTGCAACCGACCGGAGGGTTCAGCCTGCTTCGTCGTCCAGCGGAGTGCGCACCAGGCCAGCCACCCTCCTCCTGCCGTCACCGCCATTCCCAGGGCCGCGATGCGAAGCAAGGGATAGGACTGCCAGGCCATCCCGAACGATATTCCCGCGTCCTCGAGGAAGCCGAGAACCGAGGCGTTGAGACGCTGATTCAGATAGCGGAAGTGGAGGAAGTCCGCGATATAAAACAGACTCAGGAGGGCGAGGGCGATTGTCCAGAACCCCACCCACCCACCCGCAGCCACCCTGCTCAAAAACGGGCTCAGCCTCCGCCACAGCCCCAGAGTCATCACCGTCAAGGCAAGCGCCGCCACCACTCGGACATCAAAGCGAAATCCAAGGAGGAATGTATCCCAGGCGTGGACCAGGCGGATTTCGTCCGAGGCAAACGTCCAAAAGATCAACGCCCGCAAAAGGGACATCGCACCCAGCAAAAACAATGAAACAAGAAGGATCCACCGAATCAGTCGAGGGGGCTGGAGCATGCAGGGAAGCGGTCTGTACTTCCTATTCCAGATGCCTTCGCTGATGACGCAAACTAACCGTTGCCATGGAAATGCAACAGACAGCTGGGGTTTCAGGGAAACTGAACGGAAGCCGGAGGAAGAGCTCCGATTGTTTCGAACAACGCGAACGCGTCAACGTGGATTGTAGCCGAAGCGTCTAGAATTACCTATCAAGGTCCGCCGAGCTGCGGTTGAGGAGACTGCGTCAAGCCAAGTGGACGTTATAGCTTTCAAGTGCACGAACTCAGCGTCCACTGAGGGTGAAGGGTACGGACACCTTCACGTTGGCTGTGCGACCGGTCTTTGTCGTGGCGGGCTTGAACCGCCATTTGGCGAGTGCGGCGATGCATGCCTTGCCGAAGTCTTCGGAGGATGCCTTCTCCAGGTTGAGTGACGTCGGGACTCCGTTGCGATCGATGACACAGGAAACTACAGCCTCACCGAGGTCCTGGATGCCTCGGGCCACAAAGTCGGGTGTGACCGTCTTGATGGCGACGGGTGCCTGGGCGATTTCGGACATCTTGAGGATGCGGTCGAAAGGATCGAGAGAGGCTGTCACTTCCGCGTCGGCGCCCGCCGAAAGACGGGTCTTCACAATGCTTGAGTCGTGCTCGGGTATTGAAAGTTCAAATACATAGTCCCCGGGCTTGAGTTCGGACAATTGAAGCGGGGTGGTGCCCAGAAGCTCCTCGTTGCGCATCACGGCGGCGCCGGAGGGAGTGGAGGTGATCATCAGGCGTGCAGTCGGAAAGAGGGGCACCACTTGTGTCGTGCTGAGCGACGAGACCTTCGCGGTCGATGTGACCGGATTCCAGCCTGGCCTGAGGAGGGTCACCGTGTACTCGCCCACGATCAGTTCGCCGAGGGTGGCTGGTGTGGTGCCAGTTCGCATTGGTGGGGAGTCGGGTTTCTCAGATGCCTGCCGAAGTTCAAATGCGAGGCCGGCGGGCTCACTTATGATTTCGAGACCGCCGATCTGGCGGGTGAGTTCGATCAGGCCGAGGTCGGTCGTCTGGTCACGTTTGATTTCAACAGTGCGGGTTGTGGTGTCAAAGCCGGGCAGGCTGATGGAAAGGTGGTGGGTGCCTATGGAGAGGCTGTTGATCGAAATCGGTGTGGCCTGCGGAAGTGCGCCATCGATGGAGACATAGGCGCCGGACGGTTCGGTTCTCACGACAAGGATGCCCGGGGCGTTTGCCCGGCGTTCCGCTTCGACTCGCTGGAGCACTTCTTCCTCGGTGCGCAGCTTGACCGCGGCGACGGCCCGCTCCCTTTCGATCTCAGCCTCCCTGCGGAGCCGCTCGGTCTCCAGTCTCGCAGCCTCTTCGTTTTCCTTTACCTTTGCCAGAGCCTCTGCCGCGCGCTGTCTGGCCTCGGTTTCCCTCGTCCGCGCAAGTTCATTCTCCTTTTGGATGTTCAGGGTGAACCACGTGGAAGCACCGACGGCGATCAGGGCAATCAATGCGATCCACAGTCTGCTCCGCGATGCCTTCCTTTTTGTTTCAAGAGACGTCGTTTCCTGTGGATCCACCGGAGTGGCCGTTGCCTGAGGTGGAGTCCCCTCGGGCGGACCGGGAGGTTTGGGAGTGACCGTCATGGCGGTCGATCGCCTGACGGCTGTGACCACCGCGCCGGCATCCGGTTTGTGGTCGTTGGCATGCTCCTGGTGATGGGTGGCAATTCCTGAGAGAAGGGCCTTGGTTTCCGTCTGTGTCTTGGTGGAGGCAGCCAGTGCCAATGCAGCGGTGCTCTTTGGTGGATCTGCCTGCGTTGCGGGAGGGCGTTCCACGGGAGGCGGCGTGCGCGTCAGGGCCGTGGCACGTGCGGTGGCCTGTGCCAGGATGGAATGGGTAGAAGCTGTGGATGTGGTCGCGGTTTGAAGCGCACCAACGAGAGTACCGGTTTCCGCTGTTGCGCGGCCGGCACGGGATTCAGCCGCCGCCGCCTTTTTCCCGCCGGTGGCGTTGGCGGGCGCTGTGGACGGAGATTGCGCTGAGTGCCGTGTGCCGATGTCGATCATTTGCCAGGCAGGTCGCCAGCCATCCGATTTTGCCGCGAGTCTGCCGACCAGTTGCAGCAATCCTGCCGCATTGAAACTGAGATTGCCGGCCAGAGAGTTGCCGAGGAAATCCACGCCAAGCTCGCGACTGAGTGCGGTGATGGAGGGATGCCATGGTGTCATGCCCAGCAGGGCACTTACATCCTTGGCAAACCAGGAATTGTCGGCGGGAAGTCCGAGACAGAAGAGTGCCGAAGGGGCCCCACCGAGCGCATGATGGGCAGCCTTTATCCCGGAGGCGAGTCGCCTGACGACCTTCGGGCCTGTCTCTGCGAAATCAAAAAACGCGTTGAGAAAGAGCTTGGTGGCTGCGGCGCGGGAAGCGAGTGACAGCTCGCCCTGGATCGCATCAGCGATTTGCTGCATCCCCACCGGGCACGCCTGGGTGGCGAGCACGCCCTTTCGGTTTACAAGGTACAGCGTGGAGTCCGCCTCGCCCAGATCCCAGGCCATGACGGAACTGGGTGCTCCGGAAAGCTGGCAGGCTGTCTGCAGCGCTCCGAGATGATTCGTGATCGCGGGGCTGATGATGGTGTCGCGCAGGGAGAGTTCAGCCAGGTGGGATTGGGAGGCCGCGAGTGAATCCTGCCCGGCTCCCACGGCCAGCCAGCGTCCATGGGACGAGGCTGCAACGGAGCTGCCGTCGTCCGCCCGGCACAGCGCGAGGGCAAGGGGACCGCCGCCAAAGGCATCGGGCAATTTCAATTCACGCGCGATCGCGTCGGGCGTTCGAAAACGTTTGCACTCCTCGTCGGTTCCGAGGTGGGCAAAGCGCCTGGGCGGGCTGATGGCGGCCACGACCGAAACGGACGGCGAAGTCTCCTTGGGCGCAGCCTCCTTGATGGCCTGAAGGATGTCGTCGCGGTGATCGCGCAGGCATTCTCGGAAAATTTCGATCGTGCGGCCGTTGGCGCGGACAAGCTGAACCGTCAGCTCCGAAACTTCCAGGAAGAGCAGTTTTTCGTGCGAGGTGGACACCGTGGAGAAGGAATTGGGTGGTCCATTTCATCGGCTGTTTCGGGGTCCAATTGAGGTGTAAACCCCGGCGAAGGCTTTGTGCGGCGAAGGCGCAGCGAGGCCGCGCCGCACGCCCATGGGCAGGCAGCCGTTGTGAAGCCGGCTGCGGTGTGCCCCGTAAAAGAAATGCTAAAGCGCGTGGATCGCGCTCTTGGAAACCGCCAGCCCCGCCTCCTTCAGCGCCTCGCTCATGGTGGGGTGGGCATGGATGGTGCGTCCCAGGTCCTCGGCGCTGCCGCCATACTCCATGTGCGTCACGATCTCGGAAATCAGTTCACCCGCGTTGGCGCCGAGGATCTGTGCGCCCAGGATGCGGTCGGTTTTTGCGTCGGCAATGATCTTGACGAAGCCGTCGGTTGTTCCAGCGGCGATCGCCCGGCCGTTGGCGGCGAAGTTGAACTTGCCGATCGTGATGGAAAGTCCCTGTGCCTTTGCGGCGTCCTCACCCAGGCCGACCGAGGCGACCTCGGGTGCCGTGTAGACGACGCCGGGAACAAGGTCCCAGTTGATGTGACCGGCTTTTCCTGCGATCCATTCAGCGACTGCAACGCCGTCTTCCTCCGCCTTGTGGGCGAGCATGGGGCCGGCAATCACGTCGCCGATCGCCCAGATGCCGGGCGCACTCGTCCTGAGCCGGGCATCGACCTTGATGCGTTTTTTCTCGTCGAGGACGACGCCCGCCTTGTCGAGACCGAGGTGATCGGCGAACGGGCGCCTGCCCACGGCCACGAGCACCTTGTCCGCTGGAAATTCAAGAGGCTTGCCGTCCCTTTCGGCGGTGAGGATTCCCTTGGAGAATCCCGTGACTTTGGCGCCGACCTCGATCTTCAGTCCCTGCTTCTGCAGAATGCGGGTGAAGGACCTGACGATATCGTCGTCGAAAGTTGCGATGATCTTCGGAAGAAACTCCACGACGGTGACCTCGCTGCCCAGTCGCGACCAGACGGAGCCCAGCTCCAGGCCGATCACGCCGCCGCCCACGACCACAAGCCGGCGGGGCACCTCCTTGAAGGCGATGGCATCGTCGCTGGAAACGACGGTGTTTCCGTCAAACTTCAGGAACGGGAGTTCAACCGGTGTGGAGCCGGTGGCGATCACGATGTTTTTCCCCGAGATTTCGACGGCGCTCCCGGCGGCCGGGGTCACGCTCACGTTGGTTGCCGAGGTGAAGGCGGCCGCGCCGGTGAAGACCGTGACCTTCCTTCCCTTTGCGAGCTGGGAGACTCCGCCCACGAGCTTGTTCACTACGGCGTCCTTCCGTTTCATCAGCGTGGCGAGATCGAAGTCGACCGAACCCAGCCGGATGCCGTGTTCCGCCGCGTGCTGGCGGGCGAACACGAGGTGCTCGCTCGAGTGAAGCAATGCCTTGCTGGGAATGCAGCCGACGTTGAGGCAGGTTCCGCCGAGCGTCGCCCGCTTGTCGATCAGCGCCACCTTGAGGTCCAGTTGAGAGGCGCGGAAAGCGCAGACGTAGCCGCCGGGACCGGCGCCGATGACGATGAGGTCGAAGGATTCCATGGCTGTTGAAACGGGAAGGAAGTCGCGGGCGGACGGCGCGCCGCGCTGCAGGGCGGTCGCCCCGTGAGGGACTAGAGGGAAAGGAGGAGGCGGGTGGGGTCCTCAATGGCCTGCTTGACCTTGACGAGGAAAGTGACCGCCTCCTTGCCATCGACGAGCCGGTGATCGTAGCTCAGCGCCAGGTACATCATCGGCCGGATGACGACCTGCCCGTTGACAGCCACGGGGCGCTCGTTGATCGCGTGAAGACCCAGGATACCGCTCTGCGGGGCGTTGAGGATGGGTGTGGACAGCATCGAGCCAAAGATGCCGCCGTTGGTGATGGTGAACACGCCCCCCTCCAGATCTGCCAGGGTGATCTTGTTGTCGCGGGCTTTTTTCGCCGCTTCTCCAATCGCCTTTTCGATCTCGGCCATGCCCAGCCTGTCGGCGTCGCGGATGACCGGCACCATCAGGCCCTTTTCGGTGGAGACGGCGACCCCGATGTCGAAGTAGTGATTCTGGATGACCTCATCGTCCGCGAACTGGGCGTTGAGGGCGGGCACCTCCTTCAGGGCGTGCACGACCGCCTTGGTGAAGAAGGACATGAAACCCAGCTTGATGCCGTTCCGCTTGACGAAATCGTCCTGGTATTTGGCGCGCAGGGCCATGACCGCGGACATGTCGACTTCATTGAAGGTCGTGAGCATGGCGGCCTCGTGCTGGGCCTGCACCAGCCGCTCGGCGATGCGCTTGCGCAGCGGGGAGAGCTTGCGCCGGGATTGTTTTCCGGAAGGCGAGGCTAGGGCAACCGGTGCCGGTGTGGACGGAACCATTGCTGCAGGAGCCACATCGGGGGCAGGCGTCACGGGTTTTGCTGATGCGGCTGCTGCGGTCGCTTCGGCTGCGGCGAGGACATCACCCTTGGTGACGCGTCCCCCCTTGCCGGAGCCTGCGATGCCGGCGGGATCCACGCCGGTTTCCTCGGCAGCGCGGCGGACGGCGGGTGACGATGGGTGCGGGGAACCCTTGGCGGCCTGTGGAGCGGCCGCGGATTTCGCTGCACCGGATGCTGCCGGAGGCGCGGCCGGAGCGGCGGCTGGTGCGGCCTCCGTGTCGATTGTGGCGACGACTTCGCCGATCTTGACCTCGGTGCCTACGGCGACCTTGAGGGTGATCCTGCCTGCGGCCTCTGCGGTTCCTTCCGAGGTTATCTTGTCGGTTTCCAGTTCGAAGAGAGGCTGATCCTTCTTCACGGCGCCGCCGTCGGCGACGTGCCACTTGGCGAGCACGCCGGAATTGATGGATTCGCCCAGGGGTGGAATCTTGACTTCGAGGACAGGCATGGAGGAATTCGGTTGAGATTGCGCAGGGTGAAAATCGCGATCAGATCGAGAACGCAGCCTTGAGGAAATCAGCGAGTTCGCGGCGATGCAAGGCAAGCGCTCCCACGGCGGGGGATGCGGCGGGCTCGCGCCCGGCATACGCGGCCTTTCGTTTGAAGATTTCCTCCAGTGAGGGCGCGAGATGGTTCCATGCGCCCATGTTCTGGGGTTCCTCCTGCACCCAGACAATCCGGGCGCCGGCGTGTTGGGCCGCGAGTTCGGAAAGGCGATCGGTGTGCAGCGGATAGAGCTGCTCGACGCGGACGATCGAGGTGTCTGTGACCTTGTTCTTCTCGCGATAGTCGGCGAGATCGTAGTACACCTTGCCCGAGCAGAGAATCAGTCGCGCGGCCTTCTGCGGTGCGGCGGTATCGTCGATGATCTCCTGGAATGAACCCGTGGTGAAATCGTCGATGCGCGAGACCGCAGCAGGATGACGCAGCAATGACTTGGGCGACATGACGATCAGCGGCTTGAGGAAATCCCGCTTCATCTGGCGGCGAAGCACGTGGTAGAAGTTGGCCGGGGTCGTGATGTTAACGACCTGGATGTTGTTCTCCGCTGAGAGCTGGAGAAAACGTTCCAGGCGTGCGGACGAGTGTTCCGGTCCCTGTCCCTCGTACCCGTGCGGCAGAAGCAGAACAATGCCGCTGGTGCGCTGCCACTTCGATTCGGAGCTGGCAATGAACTGGTCGATCACCACCTGCGCGCCGTTGGCGAAGTCGCCGAACTGCGCCTCCCAGATGCAGAGCATCTGGGGATAGTCGAGGGAGTAGCCGTAGTCGAATCCGAGCACCGCGGCCTCGGACAGCAGGGAATTGTAGACGCAGAACTTCGTCGGCTTTCCGTCGTCGAGGTGTTTCAGCGGAGTGTAGCTCTCGCGCGTCTCGTGATCGTGCAGCACCGCGTGGCGATGGCTGAACGTGCCGCGTTCGCAGTCCTGTCCGCTCAGGCGCACAGGGGTCCCCTCTAGCAGCAGGGTGCCGAATGCGAGCGCCTCACCCAGCGCCCAGTCGACGGGACCGCCTTCCTTCAACGCATGCAGGCGGGCATCGAGGAGCCGCCGTATCTTTGGATTCACGTTGAAGCCCGAGGGCAGTGTGGTGAGTCCGCGGATGACCTTCTCGATCTGTGCGAGAGGTACACCGGTGGGAACGGGGGCGTGGCTGAAGTCCGGTTGGAAAACGGCGGTGGAGCCTGCGAAACGTGCCTGCGGATCGGCGGCCTTGGCCTTTCGTCGCGCCGTCTTTTCGGCCTCGCGGGCCTTTGCCTTTTCGAGGTTGGACTCCAGTGCCGCGAGGTATTCGGCCTTGATGGCTTCGCATTCCTCGGGTGTGTGACTGCCCTCCGAGGTAAGTTTCTCGGTGTAGAGTGTCGAGACGAGCGGATGCGCACCGATCTTGCGATACATCTCGGGCTGCGTGAAAGCGGGCTCGTCCGACTCATTGTGTCCGTGCCTGCGATAACAATACATGTCGATGACGACATCCCGCTGGAATTTCACGCGGAACTCCTGGGCGAGCCGGGCAACCATGCAGACCGCCTCGGGGTCGTCGCCGTTGACGTGGAAGATCGGCGCCTCGATCATCTTGGCGACATCGGTGCAATAGCGCGTGGACCTTGCCTCGCTGGGAAGCGTCGTGAAACCGATCTGGTTGTTGATGACAAAGTGGAGCGTGCCGCCGGTGCGATAGCCTGGCAGTTGGGAGAAGTTCAACGTCTCCGCCACGACGCCCTGGCCGGCGAAGGCGGCGTCGCCGTGCACCAGCAGGGGCATGACCCGGCGGCGTTCCACGTCACCCCGGATGCGCTGGCGGGCGCGAGCCTTGCCTTCGACGACGGGGTTCACGATTTCAAGGTGGGAAGGATTTGCGGCGAGCCGCACCTCGACTTTGCCGCCCGTGGTGGTGTCGAGGATGGACTCGTAGCCGAGATGGTATTTCACATCGCCGTCGCCGGCGACGGTTTCCGGGAGATAGTTTTCCGAGAACTGTTCGAACAGCAGCTCGAACGGTTTGCGGAGGATCGAAGTCAGCACGTTCAGGCGGCCGCGGTGGGCCATGCCCATGACGATTTCCTCGACTCCCTGTGCGGGCGACTGCTCCACGATCGCATCCAGGGCTGCGATGAAGGTTTCTCCGCCTTCGAGTGAGAAACGTTTCTGTCCAACGTACTTGGTGTGAAGGAACCGCTCGAATAATTCTGCCTTGTGCAGCCGTCGGAGGATGCGGGTTTTCTGCGCCTTCGAGAACTGCGGCTGATTGCGCGTGGACTCCATCCGCTCCTGCAGCCAGTTGCGCACCTCCGTATCCTGGATGTGCACGTATTCCACGCCGATGCGGCCGCAGTAGGTCTGGCTGAGGGACTCGAGCAGGCTTCGCAGTTTCATCTGCCCCTGATTCAGGTAGTGGCTCACATCGAAGGAACGATCGAGGTCCGCCTCGGCGAGTCCGAATTCGCCCAGCGCCAGGCGCGGGGAGGGTGCGGGCGGATCACTCAGGGGATCCAGATGGGCCTGGGTGTGCCCGATCGAGCGATAGTGGTAGATCAGGCTGTGGACCTGCGACTGTTTGAGGCTGTCGGAAAGATCGGCGGGTTCGGCAGCGACCCGGATGGCGGCTCCGTTCTTTGCAAATTGCTGATTGCCGAGAGCGAAGCCCTGGAAGAAGGCCTGCCAGGTCGGATCAACGGCCTCGGGATTGTCAAGCCATGCGTAGTAGGCTGCGTCGAGGATATCGGCGTTTGCGCGCGTCGGCAGGGGAAGTGGTCTCATGGAATTTGTTCAGAAAGAAAATGGGCAGAGGAAAGGGGCGCGCCGGCTGGCGCGGGATGTGCACTGACGATAGAGGCATCCATTCAATGTTCGTTGCGGGCATAGAGGCAAGCGGGCGAAGGCTGGGGAGCCTGATTGAAAACTCGCTTAACCGACACAGATTGAACATTAGAATCGGGTTTCTCGACTATGGAACAGGCGATCAAAGATTCACTAATGGAGTTGATGGATGCCATCAAGCAATCTGATGGAGAGCGGATTGCCGTGGGACTGAAGCGTTTGGATGATCTCATGGACGCCGGCCGGGATGCCTTGCACCCGCAACTCATTCACTTTCTGGAAGGCCGGAGCTATGCCAAGGCGGTGGCCTTCCTGGGTGGCGAGGGAGGTATCCCGGCGGGTTCCTGTCGGGGCACGGGGGCGGGCAGGCGATTCCCATGAGTGCTGCCGGAAAACTCTCCACGGATGGCGGCGACTCGCTGGGTCAGAATCCCTTTGGCTCGCTCGATGCCCTGCGGCGCAATCTTCCGGCTGCCGCCGCAGCCCAGCCTCGCGTTGTCGCGCCTGAAAACGAGCCGGTGCAGATGCGGAAAAATCGGGGGCGCGTCGATATCCGGCGCACCACGGCCGGACGCGGTGGAAAAACGGTCACGGTGATCGAGGGCTTTGTCGGAATCGGCCTTGCGGAAAAGGAAAATCTGGCGAAGGCGATGCAGAAACGGTGTGGCTGCGGGGGGACCGTCAAGGAAGGCAGGATCGAGATCCAGGGTGACAAGCGGGAGGACGTCGCCCGGGTGCTCGAAGCGGCCGGGTTCCGGCCGGTCTTTGCGGGGGGATGACGATGGAGGCGTCGCGGCCACCGGTTACGGTGCTCTGTGGTTTCCTGGGAGCTGGGAAGACCACGGTCCTGAATCATCTTCTGACGCAGAGCGAGGGGGCCCGGTGGGCACTGGTTGTGAACGACGTCGCTGCGATCAATATCGATGCACGGGTGGTTGCGCAGCGGATGATGGAACCCGGCGCTGGAAAGGGTGGGAGACAGCCCGTCGTCGAACTCGGCAACGGGTGTGTGTGCTGTTCGATCAAGGACGAACTTGCGGAGTCACTTGCGGCACTCGCTCTCACCGGCCGCTCCGGCGGCCCTTCGGGCGAGCCGTTCGATCACCTCATTGTTGAAACCACCGGCGTTGCGGAGCCGCGCGGCGTCGCCCAGCTGTTCCTTCAAAGGAATCCGTTTGGCCGATCCCTCGCGGACCTCGCGATACTGAGTTCGCTCGTCACGGTGGTTGACGCGGCCCATTTTCTGGGTCTCTGGAATGCGCGGGTCGCAAAGCATCCCGTCGGCGAAATCGTCGCCGCGGGTGAAGCGGACAAGGATCTTTTTGATCTCATGCTGGTGCAGATCGAATCGGCGGACCTGATCCTCGTGAACAAGTGCGACCTCGTTTCGGCGGCGGAACTCGAGGCCGTGCACGCGGCAATCGAGGGGGTGAACTTCCGTGCGGAGAGGCATTCGGTCGAACACGGGCAGGTTTCGCGCGAGGTGTGTCTGGACCGGCGGCTCTTCGATCCTCGCGCCACCCTGTCCGGTGCACGATGGCTGCAGCGCTTGAATGCGCTCGCACCCCGCCCGGAGAAACTTTCCGGCGGGACGGTGTTTAAGCCGGCGCGGGAGCCGTCCTCCATCGCCGCGCGGCACGGCTTGTCGAGTTTTGTCTATCAGGCACGGCGTCCGTTTTCGCGGGCGCGATTCGAGTCACGGCTTCGCGCAGGATTCCCCGGGCTTGTGAGGGCAAAGGGATTCTGCTGGTGGGAGGAGTCGCCCGACGAGATGGGGTTTCTCTCCGTTGCCGGATGTCGTGCAAAAGTGGATACACTCAACTATTGGTGGGCCGCTCTGGTGAAACATGGGAAGGCCTCGCTTGAGGACCGGCCTGAAATGATTCGTGCCCAGTGGGTGGAGCCCCATGGCGACCGCCGGCAGGAACTTGTGTTCATCGGTCAGTCCATGGATGAGGCTGCGATCCGTGCGTCACTCGACGAGTGTCTGGTGAGCACCGCCTGACCGCGCTGCGGGAGGGTTGGTCGCGTACCCGCGTCGAACTCCTGACAACGCTTTCGGTGCAGGCGAAATCGGGATAAGTTGTTTATCTTTAGGAAAGTGCCTTACGCGCCACGCGTGATGAAACCGGGTGCCGTCGAAATGCCTTACACAATCCGAATGGGATGCCGGAGAAGCCCCACCCGGCGCAACTGAAATGACTTATCGGTAATAGACTCAGATAGAGGTACATATATCTACGTAGATTTGCAGTTCGTAGAAACACGTAGATTGGAATGCCTCCTGCTAGGGGTGTTCTTGTGTTTGCAACATCCTCATTTTCAAAACCGGTCTCACGAATCGTTGGAAGCGCTGGGGGCCTGTTGCTGTTGATCGCTCCGGCAAGACTTGCTGCGCAAACGGCGCCCGCAGCGCAGGTCGGAGAGAGCGGCTACACCTTGTTTTTCCTCGGGGTCGCGCTGCTTGCGCTCGCGCTCTACAACCTGCGCAGGCGGCGATCGTAGACCTCTGGTGGAATTTCCGGCGGGAGGGTGGTTCCCGCAGCACGCACTTGCAAAGTGCCCACGCGGTCGTGAGCGTGGCCCATGGCTTCCGAGTCGCCGCCCTCCGTCAAGCGTTCAGAGATCTTCGGGTGGTGCTGTTTCGATTTCGCGAATTCGTCGTTCACGACGATTATCATCACGGTCGTGTACGCGACCTACTTCAGCAGGGTCGTCGCCGGGGATCACCCCGGTGCATCGAGCTGGTGGGGGCGCGCGCTGGCGTTGTCGCAGGTCGTCGTGATCCTCTTCGCGCCGTGGCTCGGTGCGGTGGCGGACTTCACGGCGGCGAAGAAGCGTTTCCTGATGGCGTCGGCTGTCGTTTGCGCAACGGCCACGGCCCTTCTCTTTTTCACCGGCCCCGGCGATGTGCTGCTGGCGCTTGCGATCGTGGTGACGGCGAACATCGCCTTCGCTTTGGGCGACAATTTCTGTGCGAGTTTCCTTCCGGAGATCAGCACGCCGGCGAACGTGGGTCGCATTTCGGGGTATGGATGGAGCTTCGGTTACATGGGAGGCATGCTGAGTCTGGGAATGGCGCTTTTCATCATCCAGGGACTGCATGTCTCGGCCCGCTGGACGTTTCTGATGACAGGCCTGTTTTTTCTGTTCGCCAGCCTACCGACCC
>JAGOJU010000045.1 GCA_017994935.1 Opitutaceae bacterium | reverse complement strand
CCAATCACCGTTTTCGCAATGTCAAACAATTCGAACGTGCGGCAGGAGCTGCGGATGGTTTTCGCCAGCGCCGCAAAACTTGCGTCCTCTGGATAGAAGGTGACCGTGAAATGAGGGCTGATGTAGGGTCCGCGGTCTTCGTGCCGCGATCCCGCATGTCCGCCTTCACGTCCGCCAAAGCGGGATCCCCGATCGCCGCCCCGATCGCTGCGCCCGCCCCGCCTCTCGCCACGCATGTTTTCAGGCCCGCCGCCATCGCGATGCGGACCGCGATGAAACTCACGCGAATCTCTCGAATGGCCCTCATCGCGGGCACCATGCCCGGCACCCCTGCCGGCACCTTCGGCTGCTCCTTCATGAGCTCCACCACCCGATTCGCCTCCCCCGGCGGGCCTGCGAAAGTTCCTGCGGTCGCGGCCTGGAATGCCACCGGGAGCCAACCCATGGGGGTCGCGCTCCCGCCGTTCGGGATTGCGCCGCGGCGCACCCTCCCGCCCGTCCGCGCGTCCATGCGGCTCGCTTTTTTCCTGTGACCATTGTGTTCCGAAACTGAACCCTTGGAGCTGGCTCAGATCGAGTTTGTTGAAATCCTTTTTGACAGGATTCTCGGTGGATGGCTTTTCGTCCATGACGGCGGTCTGGCGGGGATGGGTCCGCGTGGTTGCGTGTAGAGGGAACAGTCTCCACGCACCCGAGGGTGTGGCAAGCGCTTTCCCTTGGATCAGATCCATCCGTGCAAAAGCCGGCAACCCGGCCGTGCACCCCGACACCCGCTTTCAGTCAGCCCCGGGGGATGTCTTCAAGTTTTCTCCTGGCTGCATCGGCGGAATCATTAGCGCCAGGAGGTCCCGTTCGGCAGTCGCACAGATCGTCACCAAGGGGAGGTCATTCTTGTCCTCCCCAAACGGGTTTTCAATCTCAACGCCAATCTCATCGATCCCCATGAGAATATAGGCGCTCAGAAGCGTATATAGGACGGTCAGCCATCCATAGCTCTCAACCAGGGCAAAGGGAAGGGTGATGAGATAGAGCACCAGGGCGCGTCGCAGATGCACCACATACGCAAACGGAAGCGGTGTATTCTGGATCCGTTCGCACTCTCCGATATGCTCTATGAGTCCACGAACCATGCCGTCGATCGCAATGACTGCACGTTCCGCAAACGTGCCGGACGGGCGGTGTTCGACAAGTGGCGACGTGATCCGCATCGCCACCGCGGTTGGAACATGCGGCGATGCCAGAACCTCGCCCACCTCGCCAGCCGGCAGACGCGCCTCCATGGGCCCGAGTCCCCGGATCCCGCGAAGGGAGTTCATGCAGGCATAGGGGAACGCCGCGGTCCACAGGATCACCGGATTGCTCAATGCGGGATGTCCGGCCAGCAGCGTGCGCGAGGATCGCGCGATGTTGCGGCTTTCATTCAGTATCCTTGCCCACGCCTTTCGACCCTCCCAATAGCGGTCGTACGAGGAATTGGTTCGAAACACGAGCAGCAGTCCCAGCGCCACTCCGATCAAGCCGTGCACCGTCGGCGGTATCTCGATGTGCCTCACATGACGGTGCAAAGCCACCACACAAACCGCCCACAGGACAACCAGACCCACCCGAAAGAACACCTTGGGTGCGATCGAACCGCGAACCGCAAGGAGCTGCGAAGACCAGCTTTTCGGATTGTAGTCGATCATGCCGTGGATTCAGCGATGCCCGATTTCATCCTGATTTTCAGCCCGGGGTAAAGGCCGAAGTGGACACTCCTGGCTGCTTCTTCCTCATTGGCATTGGGTTGCGTCCGCAATGGACGGGGCATGCCCCCAGCGCTGCCTACCGCCATTCATGCCGGGGATATCGTCGGGACAGCTCCGTCTTCACCTTCGGATACATTTCCCTCCAAAACCGGGTCAGGTCATCCGTGACCTGGATTGGCCTGTGATTCGGCGCCAGCACCTCGATCTTCACGGGCACGCGCCCATTGCCGAGAGTAAAGCTCCCTTCCACACCATAGAGCTCCTGTATCCGGGCGCTCAATACAGGCGGCCCCTCCTGTTGGTAGGTCAGTCTGGACTTGCGACCGTTGGCCATGACCAGCCTTTCAGGCAGGTAGTGGTCAAGAGCCGCGAATTGCTCCGCCGTCAGCCATTCCCGCAGCACCGGCATGACCGCCTTGTCCTTCACCGCACGTGCCCCCCTCTCTCCATAACAAATCTGCTCGATCAAGGTGGCCCGATCCTCCGTCCGAATCGGATTCACCTCGAACTCCGGAAACCACTCCGCCAGGCGGTTGACGCGCGTGATCCACTGCTCCACGACGTCGTCCCATGCCTCGATGCTGATCCGCCCTTCGAGCACTTCACGCGTGAGGAGTGCCGCCGCCTCCGTCAACGGCGCGTCCTCCGCACTCACCTTCGTCTCAATGACAAGATCGCGGAATCGCCGCTCTTTTCGCGAAACCACCCGCTTCATTTCAGGATCGTAGACAACACCCCGTGTCTCCCGGTAATCATCCGGGAAAAGCTCCGGCAGCCATGCCTCCTCCACCGACGTGGCCATGGACAGCAGCACATTGACCTCTCCGCCCCGGCCCTCGATCTCCCCGACCTCGGCGGCCACTAGCAGGGGCGAACCTTGGATCGCACTCTCCCTTGCCAGAAATCCCCGGCGCGCATGCACCAGTTCGCAGCGCAGGGTGCCCGTATCCAGTCGCCTGGCGACCTGATCCGAAAACCCGGCCAGCACGCACTTGCGCACGGCATCGCCTTCAAACCCGCGCTCCGCCAAGTCCAGACCTTCCTTCGCGGCGATTTCCAGGTACTGGTCGAACAGGGGACCGACCTGACGAGCAGATTGCGCATGAATGCCCAGGCGGCGGCAGGCATCGACACTGAAGCCGCCCCGTTCCGCATGGCGCCAGGCTCGCATCAGGAGAAAGAAGTCGCTCTCCTTCTCCTCGCCCAACGCATCCTCCCGCGCCTCCTCAACCTCCCTGCTGACTCCGCGCAGAAGCAGGCTTCTTGTCTGCGTCAATGCCGCGAGGAGCGCCACAGGGCGAACACATCCCCGGCGGTCCGCCTCCAGCAACATGCGCGCGTACCGGGGATGAACGGGAAATACCAGCATCTTGCGGCCGGTTTCCGAGATTCGACCGGCTGCAGTCGGCACACGGTTATCCGCACTGGGAAGCGTATGGAGTGCGCCCAGGTCCTGCAGCAAAAGCTCCGCCCGCAGCAGCGACCTGGCGTCGGGCTTTTCGAGCCACGGGAAGGACGCCACATCATCCACACCAGCCGCCTTCAGCGTCAGGACAACCTCCGCGAGATCGAGGCGCTTCACCTCCGGCAATTCCTGCAGCGGTCGCTGCGCATGCTCCCGCTCGGTCCAGAGGCGCACACACCTGCCGGGAGCGACGCGGCCAGCACGGCCCGCCCTCTGATCCGCGCTGGCCGCCGAGATCTTCTCAATTAGAAGGGTGTTGATGCCTCGGTGCGGATCGAACCGGGCCATTCGCGCCAGCCCGCTGTCAATCACCGCGGTGACACCCTCAATGGTCAGCGAGGTTTCCGCCACATTCGTGGAAACAATGATCTTCCGCGCAGAGGACCGCTCAACCGCACGGTCCTGCGCGTCCGGGGACAACTCGCCGTGAAGAGGGAGCGCGGTATAGTCACGCAGCCCCCTCGAATTGCCGATCGCCTGGAGCGTTCGGTTGATTTCAAACGCACCGGGCATGAACACAAGCATGTCGCCCGAAGTCATGGCGGCAACCCGTTCGCATTGCTCCACGGCGACTTCCCAGACCGGGCGCTGCTCGAAGTTCACCGATTTTGGCAGGTACTCCACGACCACCGGATAACTCCTGCCTTCGGAGGCGAGCACTTCGCATGGTGCAAGGTAGGAGCGAAGCACACCCGCATCGAGCGTGGCGGACATGACGATGATCTTCAGATCCGGGCGCAACCCAGCCTGAATCTGCAGGGCGCGAGCCAGAGAGATGTCACCATGCAGGTGCCTCTCGTGAAACTCGTCGAATACGATCACATCTATGCCAGGCAACGATGGATCAAAGGACATCTGCCGGAGCAACACCCCTTCGGTCACGAACCGGATCCTCGTGCGCGCGCTTACCCTGGCATCCAGTCGTATCTGATATCCGACGACATCACCCAGGCGTCCGCCGAGTTCATGGGCCACCCGCGCGGCGAGCAGGCGCGTGGCCAACCGGCGTGGCTGGAGAACAACAATCTCACGGCGATCACCCGCGAAACCGTGCCGCAGCAGCATCTGCGGGATCTGCGTCGACTTTCCCGACCCCGTCGGTGCCTGCACAATCAGTCGGCCGCCGGACCGCAACCCAGCCACCAGCGGGGACTCCAGTTCATAGATCGGAAGATCGGATGCAGGCATGGAAACGCACAGCGAAGCGTATCGACTCCCTGTGGCAAGCGGACGATTCTGCGCCAGCAGTCCGCCGTCCCATGTTCATCCTCAAGAAGCTCATCGCCTCGCTCCTCATGCCTCTCTCGGTCGTCCTTATTTTTCTTTGGGCGGGATGGTGGCTCACACTCCGGCCGGCAAGGCTTAAGTTAGGGAGAGCGATCCTCCTGCTTGGCATCCTGACCCTGACACTCGCCTCAAACAAGGGAGTCGGCATCCTCCTTCTCCGCCCGCTCGAAAGCCGGTATCATGCACAGCCCGACTTCAGTGCCGGCGGTCGCGTGCCGCAGGCTCTCGCCGAATGCAAGGCCATCATCGTCCTCGGCGGCGGCCACTCGGACACTCCCGGGCTTCCGCCCGGCAGCCGCCTCAGCGCGTCCGCGCTGGCCCGCATCGTTGAAGGCTGCCGACTCGCCTCGGCGCTCCCGCATGCACAACTGTGGACCAGCGGACCGAGCGTTTCCGCGCACGGCACCACCCACGCGGCCCTTCTTGCTGAAGTGGCTGTGCAACTCGGCGTGTCCAGGGACCGCATCCGCCGGATCGAAACCGGTTACGACACCGAAGGTGAGGCCCGGGCTGTCGCGAAAATGCTTGGGACGAACGACCGCATCGCATTGGTCACCTCCGCGTGGCACATGCCCCGGGCGGTCGGATTATTCAGCGGTGCGGGCATCAAGGTGGTCCCCTGCCCGACTGACTACGCCGTGCGTTTCAACCCCGGATTCAATGCCATGGACTACCTCGGCTGCGACATGACCGGACTCGAGCGCACCCAGAGGGCCATCTACGAATACCTGGGCTTCACCTGGGCGCTGTTGCGCGGCAAACTCCAGCTTGAAAGCAGTGCACCGCAACGTCACCCTCATGAAAGTCTGTCCCTCACATCACCAACCCTGCCAGATGCACGTTACGCATTTCAAGAATGCCCATCTCAAGCCCCCGCCCGTGATCCAGGTCCGTTTTCGAAGGCGTTCCTCACTTCAAGATCGATTGAACCCATAACCTCCTCTCCATGCATATCCGGTACCGTCCACTCCTTGTCCTCGCACTCCTGAGCGCCGTCCTGAAAACAATCGCCTCGGGCGCCGCCCGTCCGAACATCATCGTCATCTATGCCGACGACCTGGGATATGGAGATGTTTCCTGCAACGGTGCCACCCGCGTCCAGACTCCGAATATCGACCGCATTGCGCGGGAAGGCATCCGTTTCACGGACGCCCATGCAACGTCATCCACGTGCACGCCGTCGAGATTTTCACTTCTCACGGGCGAGTATGCCTGGCGCTACTCAAATACCGGAATAGCGCCCGGCGACGCCACCGCATTGATCAAGCCCGGTCGTTCCACCCTGCCCGGCCTCCTCAAGGCCGCGGGCTATGCAACCGGCGTGGTCGGAAAATGGCACCTGGGCCTCGGCGAAGGGAAACCCGACTGGAATGGCGAGCTCAAACCGGGTCCGCTCGAAATCGGTTTCGACTACTGTTTCCTCATGCCGGCGACTGCCGACCGTGTCCCGTGCGTGTTTGTCGAGAATCACCGCGTGGTGGGCCTTGATCCAAAGGATCCCATCACCGTCAGCTTTGCGGGTCCCATCGGCAACGAACCGACGGGCAAGGATCATCCGGAGCTTCTCCGCCTCCATCCCAGCCACGGCCATGACATGACCATCGTCAATGGCATCAGCCGCATCGGGTACATGTCGGGCGGCCACTCGGCGCGCTGGGTCGATGAGGATCTCGCAAAGACATTTGTGCGGAAGAGCACCGACTTCATCAAGAAGCACAAGGACCAGCCCTTCTTCCTGTATCTGGCCACCCACGACATCCACGTTCCCCGGCCGCCCAACGCAAAATTCGCCGGGAAAAGTCCGATGGGCGCGCGCGGCGATGTGATCCTTCAGCTCGACTGGACCGTCGGCGAGATTCTCAAGACACTCGATCGGCTCAAGCTTTCGGAAAATACGCTCCTCATCTTCTCGAGCGACAACGGACCCGTGGTCGACGACGGCTACGCCGATCGCGCCGTCGAACTTCTGGGGAATCATCACCCGAGCGGTCCGTGGCGCGGGGGCAAGTACAGCAGCTTCGAAGCTGGCACGCGTGTTCCCATGCTCCTTCGCTGGCCCGCTCGCGTGAAACCCTCAGTCTCCGACGCCGTCGTTTGTCACATCGATTTCGCGGCCTCCTTTGCCGCACTTGCGGGAAAAACCCTCGCGCCGGGAGACGTTCCCGACAGCACCAATCAACTGCCCACCCTGCTGGGAGAAACGAAGGATGGCCGCAAGGAATTGATCGAACAGGGACCCACGCTGTCCTTCAGGCAAGGCAACTGGAAGTATCTTTCGCCGGGCAAGGGACCCGCCATGAGTCCCTACACCAGAATCGAGCTGGGCAACCTGCCGACGCCCCAGCTCTACGATCTTTCTGTGGACCCGGGAGAGACCCGCAACGTAGCCGACCAACATCCTGAAATCGTCGCTCGACTCCATGACCGTCTCACCGAATTCCGCCACTCCAGTCAGCCACGAACCCAATAGATTTTGCCCAACCGGGCGATATGCGCGGCAATCGGGCATTGTGAAATAGCGGGTTCATTCCCCGCCGGGAGGCGCGGGTTGAAATTCGGCCGCCTGCATGACCAGGGCAAATTCGCCCGAGGCGACCTGCCCGGTCCTGGATCAGCGATGCTTCACCGCAGATTCCGCCACCGGCAAACAAACGCAATTTTGCCGGTAGGATGGATCCGGCTCACCGGAGGTCGCACCTATCGGAATCACTCCTGGTTGGATTCCTCGGTCTCGGACACGGTCGGATCGCCGAGGGCGAGGCGATGATCGGTGTTGGAGTAGAGGGCATCGTCCCCGCGTTTCAGGACCAGGGAAACGTCAAAATCCTGCGCCGGAATATCTGTCTTTGGAATGACAAAATAGAATCCACTTTCCCCCACATCCTCGCGTTTCATTGCCGCCACCAGATCCGGACGATGCTCCTTCCGCCCGCGGAAGAAATATGTCCGTCCCTCAGATCGCAGCATGAGATAAGGGTCGAAGTCATAGGAACCCTGCGCTTCGGGATACATCCATCCCTTCAGATGAACGCTCATCGGTCCCACTGTGATCCGGTCAAGGTAATAGGACAGCCGGGCCTCCTTGAGCGGGACATCCATCTCGACCTCCGCACTGCCCCGTGGTTTCAGGCGGAAGAGTCCTTCCCTGGCCGCCGTGGTGAGGATTGCATCCGCCCGGCCGGGCTCGGGAAAAATCCGCCGGTTGTTCCCCTCCATGGTCTGGGCAACATCGTAGTGACGCGTCGCATCGACGCGACGCTGCACAAAGTCGCGTGCCGCCAATTCGAACCGGGCATCCCCGATCGCGTTGATGATCACCGCGAGTGACAGCATGGCAAACGCACTCCTGTTGAAGAGGACGGGGGAATCGATCGACTTCAGAAATATCATGAGGACTGCGCTCCACACGATCGCGCTCTGCACCATGTAGCGCGACGAAAGAGGCGACACCGCCATTGATCCCGCCCGACCATAGGCGATCAACGCCGCGGAGATCACCGCCGTCACCGCCATCGCCATTAAAAAGGGTTCGCGGTGCCACATCCGACTGTACCAGGCCCATGCCAGGACAAGCATCAAGAAGGCGCCAAAAATGGGAGCCAGGGTTGCATGACCGATTGCCGGCACACCGCCGATCAGCGACAGCATATACCCAACAATCTTGCCCGCGCCTGCGAGTGTCGCCTGGGGCGACATCCTCATCGGCGTCTCCGCGAGCATCGATCCATAGAGCGCGCTGAGCGCACCTGAAAACACCAGCCATCCGATCAACTGGCGCGAACGCGACTGCACCGCCAGGAGGATTGCCACGCTCGCCAGCACAGCCAGTCCGTGTGCGAGCGTGAAGACCGCCATCGTAGCGGTCACTCCCGCAAACAGAAGCGATCCAAGCCCCCTCCTCAGAGACAGCACGAGCGTCACCGTCGTGAGCAGCACGACCAGGAAATGGTCGATCGAAGCATAGGACGAGAAGAGGTTCTCATGATGCTGGAGCTGGAAAATCAACAGGCTGAGCATGGCAAACGCAACCAGACGCGCCTGCGGAGTTTCCTGGCGCAGGGCAAACAGCACGACCACGCCGACTATGAACAGGTCGCCGATGATCGCCAGATGGATGAAATTTGCCTGACCGGTGATTTCGTAGAGGAGCACGACAATCACCCGGCTCGTCACCATGCAGTGCTCGTTCGCCATCGCGAAAAACGGACGAAGCGCCTCGGTCAGGCTGTCTGCAGCGCGATACCGCACCAGAAACTGAAGTACGGTTTCAAATTCATCCCACATCGGAATGTTCCGCAGCAGCCCCGATGCCTGCCGCGCGACGAGCGCCATGGGCGCCAAGGCCAGCACCAGCAGGAGGATCCTTGGCAACAGGGATGAAAATCGCGCGCCAGCGGCGGAGTGCGTAGCTCCTCGCGACAAACGGCTCAATGCGGGGTGTGACATCAATTGCATGCCGGCTAAAGCTGGAGTGCGGCAGACACCATGAACAACCTGACGAATCCCTCATCATGCAAGCGCAATGTCAGCGGTACGCAAAAGCACTCACCTTTTGCACCCGACGGGATTCCTGGCTGGAGAAAAAGGCCAGCCCCGCGGATATCCTCCGGTCGATCAGTACCCGCCTCCCTATGGCTCTCTTGAGACGAAGCCACAGCCAACCCGACCTGCCACTTTCGCAGCCCACCAGTCCACCCGACCACGGCAACCACTTGCATATCGAGCGCACTTTGCCCGTAGGGTCCGAGCCAGCAGCCGTGACGTCTTCCCTCTACCTTCCCTCATTGCCGCGGACCGGTTCTTCCCTTGATCGAAATCGCGATATTGAATCCTCCTTGAATATCATGTAAGCCAATCTACTGAAGAGCTTTGGCTCATCGTTGCCAGTACTCCTCTCTTCGCACCTCCGATCTGCCGCCTTCGTCTTCCAAACATCCGATGCCGCCGGCGGACTCAAGGTTTCGTCCGCCCTGCATCGAAATGCCCGGCTGGCAAAAGTTCGTCGAGGCAATGCTCAAGCGCTGCGTAGTTGTGCCGATAAATTCTGCAGGGTTTCCACGGAGAACGTATCCTGCAAACACAACGCCTTTAATGATGAAGATCCTACTGCTCCTCGTTCTCCTTCTGTCGGCCGGCGTTCATCGGGCCCAGGCCCAAAGCGATCTCATCGCCATCACCTACAAGGGACGCATCGAATACTATTGGGTGCTCTACACCTCCCCCGACGGACGACACACGAAAATCACCAACTGCAATTCGGCGATCAGCTTCTACGTCGATACCGACTATCTCAATTCGATCACCATCAGCCGTCCTCCGGAAAGGCTGACGCGCGTCATCCGAATCTCGAGGTAGGACCAGGCGGCCTTTCCTACGTGGATATCCCCAGCAACCCACGGGTGAGCTGAAAGTGGGTAAGCCCGAGCGAATCCGCCACCGGGAAATAGGTCCCTGCCGTCACTGCCGAAATACGATCCGCGATCAAGGTGAGGTCCCGCATGATGTCACTTGTGAGCACGCCATCAATTTGGCTCGGCGCTCTGCCTGTTGCGGTGCCGGCACCGAGGCCTTCAAACTGGAGCACCGGAATAAGGGGATGCCCCTCGCGCAGGTGTATCGAAACTGCCGATACCGCGAGATGGGCTCCGCAGGCAGCCAGTCCCGCGAGATTCTCCGACCAATCCGTCGTTTCGGTGCTGACAACGTGCAGGCCGGCAACAGGGCACACCTCGCCGTAGAGGAGGCTCGGATCGACCGGCTTTCCAAACAGCCGGCCCAGGCTTGGCGCTCCTTCCCATATCGGATCCGAGTCGGCTATAAGCACAGTCCCGCCCTTCGCCACAACGCCAAACATGACGCATGCCAGGGTTTCATAGGATGAGGGCAACAGTCCGCCAACGGTCTGAATCGCCACCGAAAGCGATCCGATGTCGCGCCGCTCCGGCGCCAAAGGACTGCTGTTCTCCAGGTTTTCCCTGAACCAGCGCTCGATTTTCAGGAGCGCGCGGTCGATGCCTCCGTCGAGCTGCACGCTCGCCCAGCCAAATTGATCACCCGGGACTGAGACAGCATCAAGGTGGCGGCGCATCACGTCGTTCGGAATCTTTTCGCATCCATGCTCGAGGAACAGGGCGGCAGCCACATTCGGATGCGTGGCATAGGCGCGATAGGTGCGAAGCAGCAACTCGTGCATCGTCGAACTGCCATAACCGCATCCTTCCGTGTGCACTGGAGCGACAAAACGCGAAATGCCATGCGCCTTCCCGAGACCGCCTGCATTCATCCGCTCCGCCGCCCTGCGGGCAATCTGGGTGGAACACAGGCTTGTGGGAAAAACGAGACCCACCCGCTCGGTCGACCAGCGTCCATCCCCGAGCGCGCACGCGGTCGCCGGAACTGCGGGAAACCCGATCGACATCTGCGCGAGTGCCGCCTGCGCAGCGTCGCGCTCCAGGACCGGCGTCCCCCGCGGCCTTGGCCTTGCCCGCAGCCGGTTCAACTGTGAACCGTCCGTCTGCCGCCAGTTCCGCCAGATCGACACCTGCGAATGCCCCGCACGCTCTCCCTTTGTTCGCCGGCCAGAGGCACTTGCGATCACGAGTTCCAACGTTTCCGCCACCAGCGTCTCCATGGATTCGCCATCGAGATAGCGGCCGGCATTCACGTCCATCTCGCGACTGAGCAACCGATGCCTTTCTGTCGTCGTCGTGATCTTGATCGTCGGCACAAAGGGAAAGTTGGTGATCGATCCGTTTCCAGTGACAAACAGGAACAGGTTGCAGCCAGAGGCCACCTGCCCGGCGATGCCTTCAAGGTCGTTGCCTGGACTGTTCATGAAGTGAAACCCGGGACGCCGCACGGGTTCGCCATATCCGATGACCTGCTCCACGCGGGACCTGGGGTCCTTCTTGTGCGCCGCACCCAGCGATTTCAGAACAATATTGTACAACCCGCGGAGGTTGTTTCCCGCGGAGGGGTTGGACTCCGCAGTGACACCGTGCCACGACAACCGCTCCTTGAAGGACTCGATCACCTGAAGAAGCGCACGCGCGGTCGGCAGGTCACGCGCCGATTCGAGAACGTAGCCTTCCGCACCCACCAATTCATCCGTTTCGCAGAGCACACCGGCTCCGCCATGCCTGAGAACTTCATGGACAACGGCGCCTGCGAGAGGGTTTCCAGAGATGCCGGAGAAGGCATCGCTGCCGCCGCATTGAAGTCCGATGATGAGACCGTCCAGGGGCTCCGGTGTCCTGCGGAATGCGGCGACCTGCGCGATGCATCCCCTCACCCATTCCTCCACGTGCGAGTACCCGGCGGCAAGCGAGCCTTCAAGGGTGACAAAATCATGGAGCACATGCTCAAGGCCTCCGCCTTCCGCACGCATGAAGGCCTCCAGTGTGCGGTTGTTCACCGGTTCAACTCCAAAATCAAGCGCGACCACCGCCCCCACGTTCGGATGAAGCATGAACCCCGAAAGTGCACGGTGGATTTCGAGCGCATTGTTGGGCACCTGCGTGTCGCCACCCTCGGTGTGCGAAACCGCCACGATCCCATCCATTGCGGGATAAGCGGCGGCAAGCGGCTGAAGGCGATCGGCAATCTCCCGCGCAATGCCCGCGGTCCGTGAGGTCGTGCCGAGGATGACAACGGTGTTTCTTGTCCCCACCCCACGTGCCCCGTCGCGCCGGTAACCCATGAAGCTGCGCCTTTCGCCATGCAGGCCCACGGGCGGCCCCGGGACAAACCTCTCCTCATCGAGCGCATAGGGTTCGATGCGATCCTCGAAGTTGGCCCGCGTGGGGATCTCCATCGCCACTTCCCGGCATTTGAGCGCACGGATCATCAGCTCATTGCACACGTATTCGCCCGGTTCCATGATCCGGATCGCCCGCCCGAAGGGAAGCCCCCATGAGAGGAGATTCTCGCCGGCCGCAATGTACCGGGTGGCAAAACGATGCCCTTCCAGAACGGTATGCGTCAACGTCAGCTCCCGACCGTCGAGTACGATCACGCAGCCTGCCTCAATGCGGCGCGTTGCAATCGCAACGTTGTCATTCGGAAATGCGAGACGCGCCAGAGTTTGGAACGGGATTGGCCCGGGTTTCATTGGCTTGCCAGAAGAGGCACGGGCTTGGCTTGTCCGTCCGGAAGACTCCGGTCTCCGCTCAGGGATGCTGCCTGCGCGCTGCCGAGTGACCGGTCGACTCCCTCAAGTTCTCCTTGAAATTGAGTTCAACCAGTCTCTCCCCGAATTCGGGACTCCAAAGCCGGCGAATAAGGATGTCTGCCGCGGACAGGGCGAGTTCGCGGTGGGAGGCGCCCACGCAGGACAGCGGGGGATTGAAGAACCTTGATATCGTGTAGTCGCCGACTCCGATGACCGCGACATCCCGAGGCACCGAACGCCCGTTGCGCGCAAGCGAGTGATAAGCACCCAAAGCCTCGCCGTCAGTGACTGCGTAGAGCGCATCAAAATCCTCACCCCGGGCGAGGCAGTCATCGACCGCCGCTGCGGCAGCCTCCTCTGAAAGCGCCTTCGCCACAATTTCGATGGCTCGCCGGCCCGTCAGGCGCTCGGAGGCCTCCAGAAACTCATTCACCCGCATCCGTGTAATCTGCGTCAGCGGGCTGCCATGGAGCACAGCCAGCCGGCGGCGGCCAGTCTGCTGAAAAACCTCGGCGGCACGCGCGCCGCTGCCCGGCCGTTCCGAAACGCCGGGATAACCCGAAATCGACCGGTTCACCAGCACCGAAGGATAGGGAAGCTGGGTGCGCGCGAGGAATTCGTCGTCCTTTGTCGTGGTATTCGTAATGACCGCCGCGTTGAAATGATCGCCGCTCAGCAGCCCCGGAAGTTCGGAAAGTTTCCCTGCTTCAAACATCCCGATCTGGAGAAGGTAGGAGACGTTCTCGCGCGCGCCGGTCTTCGCAGCCGCCTCCCTCAACCCCTCCACAAAATGGTTCACCAGAAGCAGGGGGGCCTGGTGACTCGTGATCAGGGCGAGCACAACGGTCTGCCGTGGCCGTCCACCCATGCGCAGGCGGCGCGCCCCGATATCCGGGAGGTATCCCAGTCGGGCTGAAGCCGCCTTCACGCGTGCCACGGTCTTGTCGGAAATGCGCCGTTCCTGATGGCGGTTGTTCAGAACCGATGACACCGCGCCGACGGAAACACCTGCGGCCTTTGCGATGCTCCGGACAGTGACAGGAGCCTTATCCCGGGTTCTTGCCTTCATGAGGTGGGAGGAGATTTGCCGTTCAGCGAAAACACCTCACCCCAATTTGGCGAGAATATGGTAGTTGGCCATCGAAATGCCGCTCAGCATTGCACCAATGATCCCCAGGAACCCCTGGTCCGTCCCGCAAAGGTAGAGATTCGAATAGTCCGTCCTGCCCGTGCGGACCTTTTCAGGAGCCCCGTAGATCGCTCCTTCCTCATGACCCGTGAAGCGACGAACCGTCACGGGGGTGAACATGTCGGTCGTGACAACACTGTCTTCCCACGAGGGCACCGTCGGCTGCGGCAGAAACCGCCTCGCACTGCGCTGCATCGCCCCGAACCAATGCGTCTTTGCCCCCTGGTATTCCTCGGGCGACAGAGGCTGCCATGCATGAAAATTTGCCAGGCAGGTAACCCGGAAAATGCCTTCCACCAGGTATTGGCCATCTGGATACTGATAATTGTTCGGGAAGCAGATGACCCCGCTTCGCAGGTCCACAGCCTCCTCCGGGCGTCTGTAATCCAGCCGCGAGGAATCATTGAAGAATACGATGGTATCCCGGTCCCACCCCATTTCCGCCGGCAGCCTGTCCAATATCGAAATCGTCTCCGCAAAGGAGAGCCGCACCGGGTCTTGCCCAGGGGTCGAGCCCTCCCGATCGGGACCGTGCCTGTGGTCGATCAGCGCCTGGGTTTCCGTGAGCCCAATAGAACTCATCACGTGGTCCGCAGTGACCTCCTCTCCCGAGTCCAGCACCAACGCGACAACCCGCCCCTCCCGCGTCAGCATCCGGCTGACACCGCACTTCATGCGACGCTCGCCCCCCGCCTCGCGGTACTTTTCCAGGAGCACCCGAAGGATCACGCGCACGCCTTCCAGGGGCCTGGCAAATCCCTCCAGGAAAATCGCCTTGAACATGATCACAAACTGCCCGAACTCCATGTCACCCGGCTGCGAGCTCCCGTAGTACATCAGGGGACACAGCAGCATGTCCTCGAGCAACGGATCGGTCACAAACTCGCGCAGCACCGCACGCGCCGATCGGGCCGTCGCGTCAAGCGCAACGTCATCATGGGTCCGGACAAGCGCGACCAGTCGCCGGAATCCATCGATCTGGGCGGGAAAGCGCGCGGCGATTTCCGACTCCAGCACCTCGAAATCGTTCGTGAAACGGAGCGAAACCTCGCCCCGAGGTCCGAACGCAATGCGCGAGCACTTCTGTTCGCAAAGCGCGAACTGCTCCCGATCGATCCGAAGCTGCCGAAGCAGCTTGCCGAGCGGCGTGCCCTTGACCCCGGGGCGGACATAATTCGTCACCGCATGCAGGCCGACATCGAACTTCCTCCCGGCAATGCTATAGAATCCGTTCAACCCGCCCACCGCATTGTGCCGTTCAAAGATGCACACCTTTTTTCCGAAGTGCGCCAGACGGATCCCCGCTGCCAGTCCCGACATGCCGGCTCCAAGGATGACCACATCGTAGTGGGAACGGGAATTCATCGCAGGACGGCTACGCGACGCGCGTTGCCCAAGATGCCGAAAAAGGAAGGCCAGGAAAAGACCCGGCCCGCGACAAGGAGCCCCGTCTGGGAAACTCAGCCCTTTGATGCCAGTGCGTTGAACTTCGGCGTGAGGTAATCACCACAACTGTCCAGAGTCGCGAGTTGCGGATAGTCCTTTTCCGGAACCTCAATCCCGTGCCGCTTGCGGAGCTCCATGACGATATCGAGAAAATCCATCGAATCCAGTTGCATCTGGTCGCGAAGGCGCACGTCAGGCTTGAGTGTCGAGAGATCCTCGTCCGGGGCAATGTCGGCAATGATATCGAGCACCACCTGCTTTACTTCGTCTTTTGTCATAGGCGTGAGGGGACGTACTATCACTCGAATCTCCGTACAATCAACGTGGAATTTATCCCCAGCATTCCGAACGAGTTATTGAGGATGGTATCCACACGGCCCGCCTTTCTGGGCTGGTTCAGGACCAATCCCGGAAGCGCGCAGGCGGGATCGAGGTCGTCGACATTGATCGTAGGGTGAACCACGCGGTCCTCAAGGGACGGCAGATTGCCAGCCAGCTCAAGGGCTCCGGCGGCACCCATGGCATGGCCGATGAAGCTCTTGGTGTTGTTGATGTGCGTATCCGGGCAGCCTTCGCCGAAGACCGCGCGGATCGCCTCGCACTCCTGGATGTCACCCATCGGCGTGGCTGTCGCATGCGTATTGATGATGTGGATATCGCGGGGCAGCAGCCCCGACCTCGCCACCGCCTCGCGCACGCATTCCGCCTGCCTGCCGGGATTGGGAAGCACATAGTCGCTCGCATCGCTGTTCACGCAGTAGCCCGCGATTTCCGCGTAGATCCTGGCACCGCGCCGCTGGGCGTCCTCCAGGCGCTCAAGCGTGTAGAGCGCGCCTCCTTCCGAGATCACGATGCCATTGCGCGCCTTGTCGAAAGGACGTGACGCACGATTCGGGTCCACATGATGGGCCAGCGCGTTCTGCGACTTGAATCCGGCAAAGATCCCGAACGTGTGGATGCTCTCGCTGACGCCGCCACAAAGGGCGAAGTCGACCTCGCCCAACCTCAGCATCTGCGTCGCATGGATCAAACCGAGATTGCCGGCGGCACATGCGGCGCCAATCGTGTAGGCGGGCCCGGTGGTGCCAAGGTTCAGGGAAATCTCTCCAGCGGGGTTGTTGGCGACCGTTCTTGGATTGTGATAATGGGACCAGAATTTCGTATCATATCCGAATTTTGAGATCGCATAGATTTCATTCTCGGTCTCGACATTCCCGTGCTCGGTGATGCCCACAAAAACTCCGGTTCGATCCTTCTGCAGCGCTTCCGCTGTCAACCCTGCGTCTGCCAGCGCCTCACGGGCACAGTAAATGCCGATCGAACCGGCGCGCGTGCCCACCCGCACCTCCTTCCTCTTCTGATGCCTCAGCGGGTCAAAGTTGCAGACACCTGCCAGAAGGGGCCCCATGTACCGTATTTCCATCCGCGCGATCCGTGCCACGCCCGACAGGAGGTTGCCCCGGAACTCCGCAAGACTGTTGCCGTTCGGGGCAGTCAACCCCACTCCTGTGATAACAATGCGCGAAAGGCTCATCTCGGATTTTGATAAACAGCTAGCCAACCGGGCTCCGGGCGCAATACAAGCCTCAGGTCCGTTTCACCTAAAACCATGAACGTTCTTGTTGTCGGAGGCGCGGGGTACATCGGAAGTCATTGTGTCCGCCAATTGATTGCCGCCGGGCATCGACCCGTCGTGCTGGATAACCTTGTCTTTGGCCATGCCCGGGCATTGCCGGCCACCGTGCGACTCCATCGGAACGATCTCGGGGACGAGGACGCAGTCGGCCGCATTCTTCGCGAGGAGCACATCGACCTGGTCATGCATTTTGCCGCGTTCGCCTATGTGGGCGAATCCGTGACGGATCCCCTCAAGTACTACTTCAACAACGTGGTCGCAACGCTCCGCCTGCTTCGGGCCATGCTTGCCGCCAATGTGAAGCAATTCGTTTTCTCCTCGACTTGTGCAACCTATGGCGTGCCCGCCTCGATGCCCATAACGGAGTCGCTTCCGCAGGCTCCGATCAACCCCTACGGTCAGACCAAGCTCGATGTCGAGAATGCGCTGAAGGCACTCTGCCATGCCCACGGATTGAGCTTCGCGGCCTTTCGCTATTTCAACGCGGCTGGCGCAGCCGAGGATGGCTCCATCGGGGAGTCACACAACCCCGAGACCCATCTCATCCCGCTCGCAATCGATGCCGCCGTCGGCCGGAGGAGTTCATTGCAGGTCTTCGGCAACGACTACCCCACCCCCGATGGCACCTGCCTTCGCGACTATGTTCATGTCGATGATCTGAGCCGCGCCCATATCGCAGTCTTCAACAAGATCTCGAAGCCCGGCGTCTCCCTTTTCTACAACCTCGGGACCGGACATCCCACCTCGGTTCTCGAAGTGATTCGAGCCGTCGAGAAGGCCACGGGGCGAAAAGTCCCCTATTCCATCGTGGCGCGCCGTGCGGGCGATCCGCCGGCCCTGTATGCCGACAGTTCCAAAGCGGTGCGTGAGCTCGATTGGCGGATCCAATACAAGGATATCGACTCCATCGTGGCCTCCGCGTGGCGCTGGCACTCGTGCTCGCCCAACGGATACGCCTGATTCGCGGGCATCCCGCGTCGAAACCGTCACACTTTCAGCCCCCACTCGTCGATGCGCTTGCGCAACGTTGCACGGGTGATGCCGAGTTTTTCCGCGGCCCTGAGCTGGTTTCCACCTTCCGCAACAAGAACGCGTTCGACCATCTCCCGCTCCAGGCGTTCCAGGATCGGCGTGGGCCCGCGGGACAATTCAGCCTGAAGGAAGTCCAGCGCACGCGAAATCGTCAGCGCAGCCTCCCCGCGGGCTGGCATTCCTGCAGAGGACTGCACCGTATCCGCAGTGACCGGCACGCCTTCTTGCGAGGCCTCGATCGAGTTGGGAAGGCTGGCCGCTGTCGCGGGCGCGGGCGAAGTCGACGATGCGCCTACCGCCTCCCGAACCTCGGACGGCAGGTGCTTCAGAAGTATCGTGTCACCCTGGGCAAGGACCGCGCTGCGATAGATCACATTCTCGAGTTCGCGCACATTGCCCGGCCACCGGTATCGCTCGAGCACGGCCATGGCCTCGGGAGACACCTTGCTCACACGCGCCTTCCTTTGCTTGACGAGATTCTGAAGACTGAAATCCACGATCGGCGGAATGTCCTCGCTGCGATCCCGAAGGGCCGGCATGCGAATCCTCACCACATTGAGGCGATAGTACAGATCCTCGCGGAATGTCTTGGCCCTGACCATCTCCTCCAGGTCCTTGTTGGTTGCCGCCAGGATGCGGACATCCACTGCGATCGTATCGACTCCGCCCACCCGCTGAACCTCTCCCTGCTGGAGCACGCGCAGGATCTTGGTCTGCGTCTGAAGAGCCATGTCGCCGATTTCGTCGAGGAAGATGGTGCCTCCATCGCACAACTCGAACTTTCCGATCCGCTGACCTGTCGCCCCGGTGAAGGATCCCTTCTCGTGTCCGAACAATTCGCTCTCGATGAGATTGTCCGGAATGGCCGCGCAATTGACGGCAAGGAACGGCTTGGATGCCCGATGGCTGTGCTTCCAAATCGAGCGCGCTACCAGTTCCTTGCCTGTTCCGCTTTCACCCGTGATCATGACGGTCACATCACTGGCCGTGACCTGCCCGATGATCTTGAAGACATCCTGCATCACAGGTGAGGCCCCCACAATGCCCTCCTTGTAGTCCTCGCTGTTCAGCATCGACCTGTAGCCGCTCGCCGCCCGCATGTCAGCGCGGGCCTGAAGCGCGGTCTCCGCAATCGTCAGCACTTTCTGCGAATCGAAAGGCTTCATGATGTAGTCGAACGCACCGTACTTCATCGCCTCGATCGCGGTCTGGGCCGTTCCAAATGCGGTCATCAGCACCACCATCTGTTTTGGATTTGCCGAACGGATGTGCTGCAGCGTCTCGATCCCGCTCATACCGCCCATGCGCAGATCCAGAAAGATGAGATCAGGCGGATCGCTCTTCACCACGGCGATGCCCTGCTCGCCGCTGGCCGCCTCCGCCACCCGCCATTTTCGCGACGACAGCACTCGCGTGAGGGAATATCGGATTTCCGCATCATCGTCGATGATGAGGATGACGGGCTCGCCCGTTGAGCTGACAGTGGCCGGATCGGACATTTGTATCCGATCCTATGCCGAACTTGGCCCCGATGGCGAGCACGGCCACCGCCCGCCCCGCCGCAGCCATCAGGTGCGGATGAAGATACCCTTGAGGTTCATCTCCAACTGGGCGGGATTCGGCGAAAACCTCAGGGCGTCACCCCGGGCGATCTTGCCCGCCTTGACCAGCCGCAGCAGGTCCTTGTTGAACGCGAACGTTCCCGCCTCCGCACCGCTGTCGAGGAGAACCTGGATCTTCTCGAACTGTCCCTCCAGGATCAGGTTCCTCACCGTGGCATCCGCCTGTAGGATTTCATTCGCCGGATACCGCCCGCCGCCTTCGATCGCAGGAATGAGCTTCTGGCAGATGAATCCTCTCAGAGAGCCCGCAATCTGGCGACGCGCCTGCAGCTGCTGTTCCGGGGGGAAGAACTCGAACAGGCGCGTGAGCGACTGCGCCACCGTCGCCGCATGCATCGTCGAAAAGACCAAATGTCCGGTTTCAGCAGCACTGATTGCCGTTTCAAAAGTCTCCCGATCCCGCATCTCACCAATCAGAATGATATCGGGATTCTGGCGCAGCACGGACTTGATCGCCAGTTGAAAGCTCTGCACGTCGAGCCCGATCTCCCGCTGCTGGAAGACCGACTTGTCGTCCTGAAACGTGTACTCGATCGGATCCTCGATGGTCACGATATGGCGATCGTGGTTGTGATTGATCCAGTCCAGCATCGCCGCCATGGTCGAGCTCTTGCCGGACCCCGTCGCGCCACAGACAAGCAAGATGCCGTCCTTGGCCTGGGCCAGCTTGAGCAACGGTTCGGACAGGAGGTTCAGTTCCTCAAACGTTGGGACGCGGCTCTTGATGTGACGGAAAACGATGCTCACCAGGCCACGCTGATGAAAGCCATTGACGCGAAACCGGCCTACATCCGCCACCGAGTACGCGAAATCGATTTGCCCTTCGTCTTCCCAGCGCTGCCGGAAGACCTTCGGCACGTTCTCGTCGACGAAGGCCTGCGCCTCCACCGCACTGATCGGATCCATATCCACCGGCTTCAACCGCCCTGACAGTCGGACATAACCCGGTTTGTTGGACTTTACGACAACGTCGCTGGCTCCGCTTTCGACGGCAAGCCGCAGCAAATCGGTGAATATTTCCGTGTTGGGCGACATAGGGGCAGATAAAAAAACGTTGCGATCTCGGTATAGTGCTCTGGTTTTCTGGGCAAGGTATCTCTCCATGAAGCTCCGACCTCTCACCGGTGCCATCACCGCCCTCGTAACTCCATTTCGTAATCAGCAAGTTTCGGACGCTGATCTGAAAAAGTTAGTGGAATTTCAGATCAAAGGAGGAATCAATGGGCTTGTTCCCGTGGGAACGACGGGGGAATCCCCTACTTTGGACCACCGGGAGCACCTGGAAGTCATCGAAAAGGTTATCGCCTTCACCCGGAGACGCGTGCCCGTGATCGCAGGAACCGGCTCAAACTCCACCAAGGAGGCTGTCGAATTGACAGAACTTTCACATCGCGCCGGAGCGGACGCCATGCTGGTCGTGGCTCCCTATTACAACAAGCCCAGCCAGGAAGGCCTGTTTCAGCACTTCTGCGCGATAGCGGACTCCACCGATCGTCCGGTCATCCTGTATTCCATCCCCTCGCGCTGTGGTATCGAAATCAGCGTGGGAGTGGTTGCGCGGCTTGCCGCCAGGTACCGCCATGTCCGTTGGATCAAGGAAGCCGGCGGTTCAGTCGATCGGGTCGATCAACTGAAACAGGCGCTCGGCAGGGACATCACCGTGCTCAGCGGAGACGACAGCATGACCCTGCCTTTCATGGCGGTCGGCGCCGAAGGCGTGATCAGCGTTGCCTCAAACGCCCTTCCGAAGGAAATCGTCCAGCTTACCCAGGCTGCGCTTTCCAGCGACTATGCGCGGGCCGGAAAGTTGCACCGCAAACTCTATCCGACGTTCAAGGCGCTTTTCCTCGAACCCAATCCCGTTCCGGTGAAGGCCGCCCTCGCGCGGGCCGGCATCATCTCCTCGGCAGAGGTTCGCGCCCCGCTGAGCAGCCTCACACCCGAAACCGAAAAGATCCTTTTCGACGCGCTCGCCGCGATCGGACGATAATCTGGCCATGCCACTCTCAATCGGAATCATCGGTTCGCGCGGACGCATGGGACAGGCCGTGGCCGCCGCCGCACGGGAGGCAGGCGTCATGGTAAGCGCCCAGGGAGACGCCGGCGACGATCTCGCCGCAGTCGTCGCCGCGTCCGCGGTGGTGATTGACTTTTCCGCGCACGGGGCGACCGGCGAAATCATCCGTCTCGCTACACTCCATCGAAAGGCACTGGTCATCGGCACCACGGGCCACACCGCCGAAGAGAAGAAGCGCCTGCTCGCCGCCGCCAGCGCGATTCCCTGCGTCTGGTCGGGAAACTATTCCGTCGGCGTCAACCTCCTCTTTGCGCTCACCCAACGCGCCGCTGCGGTGCTGGGACCGGACTATGATGCGGAAGTTGTGGAAATGCACCACCGGTTCAAGAAGGATGCCCCCAGCGGGACCGCGGAGCGCCTGCTCGAGATCATCCTGAAGGAGCGACACCTCGACGCGAATGCGCTTCGCCACGGGCGCCAGGGAATCACTGGGGAACGCAGCCGCACCGAAGTCGGCGTGCACGCGCTTCGGGGAGGCGACGTCGTGGGTGATCACACCGTGATGTTTGCCGCACTCGGCGAGCGCCTTGAGCTGACGCACAAGGCATCAGACAGAAGCATCTTTGCGCGCGGTGCGATCCGCGCCGCCGCCTGGGTGGCGGAACGTCCAGCAGGGGTGTACGACATGCAGGACGTGCTCGGACTTTGCTGACCGCATCCCTACCCGGCGCCACCGCCCATGATCACCTCGCTCCAGGGTGTCCTCGCCTCAGCCACGCCGCTGACTGCGGTGATCGAAATCAACGGCATCGCCTACGAAGCCAACATCCCGGTCACCACGGCGGAGAAACTTCCGGCAGCCGGCAGCACGATCAAGCTCCACACCGTGGTCATCTACCGTGAGGACGCGCAGACGCTCTACGGATTTGCCTCCACGGCCGACCGCGACTTCTTCCGTCTCATGATCGAGCATGTGACAGGCGTCGGCCCCAAGATGGCGCTGTCGATCATGAGCAAACTTTCCCTCGCGTCTCTCGAGGCGGCCATCAGCCAGGGCGATGTCGCACTGCTCGCCAAGTGCCCGGGGATCGGAAAAAAAACCGCTGAGCGGCTCGTGGTCGAACTCCGAAGCAAGGTGGCCCCCTCGCCTGCGGCAGGTTCTCCCGGAAGCACCGGTATATCATCGCTCCCGGTTCCAGGCAGTTCCGCCGGTGCCAGCCGCACGGCGGATGCCGTGAAGGCGCTGATCGCGCTCGGCTACCGCGCCCCCGATGCCGACGAAGCCGTGCGCCGCGCCTCACAGGCATTGGGTCCCGGCGCGACAACCGAGGAATTGATCAAGAAGGCGTTTGCCTGATCCATGGCCCATGCCCGCCCTCAAACGGGCGAACATGTATCCATGGTTTGACTACATCATCATGAACCGGTCCGGCGCGTTGAACACGGGTTGTCAACGCTGGAACTGGAACGAGATCATTTCGACGTTGCCCTGCAGCGGCTGACGGCTGCGGTAGACCCGTGTCTCCGGCTGCGCAAGCATCGGCTTGGCGTCAAAAGCAGTCGCATCGTCAGAGAGCGGACTGATCGCCGGCAGCTTCACATCGTTGAGCCAGGTCCAGTCCAGTGGAGGCGCACCCGAGACTTCCTTTCCTGAAGTGCGGGCGAGCACCGTCGTCGCACTCACGAGGAAGGATTTGAAGGATGGACGGGATCCGGTCTGCACGCCGTAGTCGTGGAAGGACTGGGGCATGTTGACCGCGCTTTCTGCCTGCGACACGTTTGCCAGCGAAAAAGCGGCGCCTGTGCTCCGCCCTCCGGCAAGCTGCGGCGCTGCAGGCGCAGCCTGCACTCCGCCCTCAACGGCTGCCACTGCGACATTTCCTCCTTGCGCAGCGGAGAACACCCCCGGACTTGAAATCCAGCGCACGCCAACCACTGCCACCATGGCGATGGCCGCGGCGAGGCCCACGGCCGGAACCAGCGCCCATCTCCAGAACGGGGCCGCCCGGGCGCCACGGTGATCCACATCGAACGAGGACAGCACCGCCGCCGTTTTCGGTGCGAGCGAACGCTCGGCGTCAAAGATCAGTGTGCACGCCTTCTGCATCCGGCAGTACTGCGAGTAGATCCTGCGACGCTCGGGGTTGCGCTGAACCTCGGCCTCCAATTCGGCCGCCTCCGCCCCCGTCAGACGATGGTCGACATAGAGGTTCAACAATTCGATATACCGTGACTCTTTCATTTGAAATCATCTCCCATGCGTTGCCGCAGGCTTTCGCGCGCACGTGCAATCCGGCTCTTCACCGTACCAACCGAGATTCCGAGGATGACTGCAATTTCCTCATAGGACAGGTTCTTGATATTGCGCAGGACGAGGATTTCACGGTGCTTGGAGGAGAGCTTTTCCATTCCGACCGCAATGCGGTCGACCAGTTCCTGGGTGACGGTTACATCGTCCGGCGTTTCCTGTTCTGCAGCGAAAACCTCGGACAGTGGCGTGGAGTTGTCCGGACCCACCGGCTGGTCAAACGATACCGTCTGGTCCCGTTTGCGACGCCACCAGTACCAGTAACGGTTCCGGGCCAGATTGGTGGCGATCTGATACAGCCAGGTGGAAAAAGCCGAATCCCCGCGGAAGTTCACAAGCCCCTTGTGCGCGCGGATGAATGCATCCTGTGTCACCTCCTCCGCATCCTGCTGATTCCTAAGCAGTTGATGCACCATTGCATAGATTCTGTCCCAATGGCGTTTCACCATCTCATCGAACGCAGACTGGTCCCCGGATTTGAATCGGTCGACCAGAATTCTGTCAAAGGCAACGTCCTGCGCTTTGGTACTCATACGCTCAGCAGCAGTGTGATGGGCGAATTTTTGAATTGTTCCCACAGTTTGAAGCCGGCGGCCAGAAAGAGGATGTTTGGCGGAATTTCGTTCCAGTTGAAAGTAACAATGCGTCCCCATGAAGTTCCTGGTTCAGATCAGGAGTGGCTCATGGGAAACTCGCAGAAGGTTGAGAATCAGGCAAGTAGGCCATCAAGCAGGGCCGGAAATCGGCATTGTCGAGAAAAGGATCCCGTGAAATCGGGGAGAAAGGCATCCGGACGTCGTCGAAGGAGCGGTGCACCGGTCGGCGGCGAGAAATTGAGGCTGGGACGTCACGGAGCACTATCGAACACGAAGGTCGGTGTGTCGATATGCAACCATGCCTGAACACCGACCGCAACCTGGCGGATGTTGCGTGACCTCAACGTGAGACGAACCCCGTGATCCGGTGCGCCTGGCCGGCGACGGGGAAAATCGACCGGTGAACGGGAACACCATGGACCAGCTCAAATGGCGCGTGACACGACCCTCGCGAATCGGTCGGAGATGATCCGCGGCCTTGAAGACGCACTCTCAGTCAGAAAGCCCGTGCGCCGGTTCGAGTCTGCAATTCCACGGCCCGATAGCGAAGCCTCAAGAGTCATGCCGCCGCCACGCTTCAAGGCCGGAGTCCCTGCTCCCGGTCTATATCGACGAAGATGACTGGAAAGTGTTGGCGGCGCTCATGGCCTGAAATTTTTCGCCCACCTCGCCGTTTCGTGGTTTGCCGCGGTGATACCGGCGATGGCCTCCTCATCGGGCCGCTCTGCCGCGTCGCGCAGCCCGCGTTTGCGTACGTTGTTGCGCAGATACCCGCCGCAGAGGTGAAAGCCTACGCAGCCTCTCACTTCGCGCAGCGTGGCGATCGTCTCCGCATAGCCTTTGGGGTCGTGCCGCTTCGTGTCGCCCTCGCCTGCAATCTGCCGTGCACCATCGGCGAGCAGTACCGGCTTCCCCGAAAATTCGTGCCAGCGATCCAGATCGGCTTCTACCTTACCCGGCGGGCCAAAGTGCTGGAAGCTCAGCACGTCCACGAACGGCAGCGCCGCGCGCACCACTTCTTCCGCGATGGGCGCGTTCGCCTCGTAACGATCACCGAGGATCAAGTGCTTCTTGTCGTAACGTCGAACCGCCTCGTATGTGACGCGGTAATAGCGCGTCGCGAGTTCGAACAACTCCCGTCGCCCGGCTTCCGACTTGAGCTTCGCCGGGTCGAACAATGGCCCGCGCCACCGGTTGTCAGGCCGGGCGTGAATCCACGTCGGGCAATCAATGTAGAAATAGCCGATCAGCTTCGGGTCCTCCGCCATGCGCGCGCAATGCTCGCGCGACACGTAATCGCACCAATCCACGAACTCTTTGCTCGAAAAATCGGGGTAGCGTGTCTCGTTCTCCCACTGGTGGAAATCCGCGAACGGCAATTGGTGGCAATACGGCAGTCCGAGCCATTGGTACTCTTCGAAGGTGAACGCGCGCGAGTGGCGGTGATTCGTCGGCCCGCGTGTCACCACCTCCTGTGTCCAGCCCACCGAATTGAAGCCCCAGGCGCGCAGGTCCGGCGCAACCGCCTGCTTGAGCCACTGCTCCATCGAGTTGCCGTACTTGCGCACCCACAAATCGCCATTCTCAAGGAAGCGCAGTGGAGCTGGATCGATGTGGTTCAGCGCAACGGAGAAAAACGTTTCGTCGTCCGGCGTGTTGAACCACCAGCGCCCTCCACGCCGCACGAGAGTAAAGTGACCTCCCGGTCCCGGCTGTCTCGTCGCCGCGCCAAGGGACAGGTGCCTGCCCAGAACCGCTCCACCCAAGGCGAGTGCGGACCAGCGGATGCAATCACGTCGGGATACTGAGGCGGTAAAGAATGGTTTCATCGTTTTGAGTCGGGTTTGGCGAATCTCGATCAGTTATTGCTTTTGCTGGCGGACGCGCACCGGTCGGCCTTTGGTAGTGCGGGAGATGGGATCGGAAAAGACACCCGCCAGGGGGGTCGAGCCTTGGCTCGTTTTGTAGAGCTCCGGGGGCATCGGAAAAGTGGACCAAAGTGGACACACCATACCCAATTTATCAGCGTTAAATGCATTATTGCAGGATCACGGATCATGCCAAATGAACAACACCTAACACGCGAGCACATCGGTTACTTAGGTAAATCAAAGTGGCGGAGAGGGAGGGATTCGAACCCCCGGGAGCTTGCGCCCCAACGGTTTTCAAGACCGTCGCGATAGACCACTCTGCCACCTCTCCGGCTCAGCTGCGAAGCGGCTAGGTTCGGTGAGGTGGGACCGCATTTCAATCATCAAAGTGGGCAGGCCTATGGCACGATATTCTCGGGCTCCGGTGTTCTCACCGCGGTAAAATCCGCTCGCCACACCTGCACCCCTGCCATCCCGGCAACGACCAACACGCTTTGCTCGCGCAGGTGAGAACCTTCGCACTTCCCCTGTCGTTGTCCATGGAACCAACGAGTATCGGGGATAAACGATCCCACTCGTGTGTTCCAGGACGAGATCCCGATAGGATTTGGCCGAAAACCGGCGTCCGCCTTGACTCAATTCCATTGCGGGCGTGGGCCAATCCAGGCATGTTCGCATCGTGGTCACCTCGCTCCCCATATCCCTGCTCTTGCTCATGCTCTCCGCAGCCGGGTCATGCCTGGCGGGCGTGAAGGGAGATCGTGCGGCGGCCAATGACATGGAGCTGCTGCCCCCGACGGCCAGAGGGACTGCCGAGAAGGCTGAAACACCCCGCCGTCATCCTCTCAAGGGCGTGATCGTGGACGTGCGGGCAGACAGACAGGCGCTTCTGGTAAAACACCAGGAAATTCCCGGGGTCATGCGGGCAATGACCATGCTGTTGAAGACTGATCCCGCTACCCTTCAAAGGGTCGCGAAGGGCCAGAAGATCGCCGGCCTCCTGGTGCGAAAGGACGACGCTTGGTGGATTGAAGAGGTTACGTTGGATCCATAGGCACCCGAAGCACCGGTTGGAATACCTGGCCGTTTTCTCCGGTGGGGGTGCCGATGCGGCATCGCTCCGCCGCTTCCATCATGCTTTTCCTCGTAAAACCCGGGGACGACAGAGGCAGCGTTCACCAAGGTGATATGACCAAGGGTTGCAGCGGCTGGGCTTCGTAAAAGTACGGAGGCGTTTACAGAGGGGGAAACCCCTTTGCAGACTGGACAAATACCCCCATGAGGAGCATGGTCAGAGGCGTCCTGATCCGCACCTGACCGCGTGCGGAGACCCTCCGTGCCCCGCATCACCGTCATTGCGATCTCCGCGTGCCTCGCGCTTTTTTCGTTCAGCGCGTGCACAACTGCACCGCGCACGGCCGAGCAGCCCAAGCCAGCGGTGGTGGCGGCGCCCGAATCACCCGCGACCAGCCTCGCGGACCAGATCCAGGAAAGCATCAGTTCAATCGATCAGATACTGCTCCGTTACGACGCGCTTCTGACGACCGTCGAACGAATGCCCGAGGGCAAGCCAGCTGAAAAAATCTTTGAGGAGATCGGGGCCTACATTGGCAGCGATCTCTTCGAGTCCGATAAGGAACCCACATCGGAAGACATGCTCGCGGAAATCGCGCGGACGTTCTCGTTTCCAACCCAGGTCGTGATCATTGAATCAGGCGTCCAGGCGGACCTTGTTTCGCTTTCCGAGCGTATCGTGAATTTGAATACGCGCACGGCGGATCTCGCAAACCGCTACGATCGCGGACGAACCGTCCGGGAATATGCCCGGCGCGTCCGGAGGGAACTGATGCCATTGATGGCGCAAATCCGTTCGATGTCACGGGCTGACAACAGCGACCGCGAAAGCATCGCCCGGCTGGAGGCGGAGACGAACAAGATCATCGGCTCGAGCCGGCAGTCGCTCATGGCACTTGAGCGCGAAACCCGCAGCATCGAGAGCGAACTGGGGGCGAAACCATGACCCGCAAGGCGATCATCGTCCTGGGTTCGTCGGTCAGCGCCCTCCTGGCCATGGGCGCCGGGGTGACCTCCTACCAGCAGATGCAGCGGGAACAGCGCGAGGCGCTCAAGGCAACCGTGGTCGCGATGGAATTTTTTGATGGCACGATGGAGCGGGTGAAATCGACCATCGTTCAATCAACCGACCTTCGTGAGGACCTCATCCGGCGGACGGATGCCCTGTTGCAGGGCACGGTCACATCCGAACGCGAATTACTCGACCACAGCGCACGTGTGGCGGAACTGGGGCGCCGGCGTGCGGAACTGGCCACGGAGGCATCCCGCATACTGGCCGAAGCACGGGCGGGGCTCGGACAGGCCTCGGAAGCAATGGGCAAGTGCGAAAAAATCATCCGCGAGGACAAACTGAAGGCCAGCCAGTCCGCCCGACTTGCCGAGCAGATCCGCGACAAGACCGGGCAGATGCAGAGCCTCAAGGACGATCTTGCCCGCTTTGAGAATCTCGTCGCACGTTGCGACGCACTCAATTCCAGCCTTGAAACCTACTCGGAGCAGAACCGACAGGCGCTTGAACGCCTCCAGGCCATCAAGAAACAGGCGGAGGAACGGCAGGCCGTCCAGCGCGTGAGGCAGGAGGCATCGAAAGCGGCGACCGAGCGCTTGTCGAAGCTTCAGGCGGAGCTTCAGCAGGATCTGGATTCGCTGCGTCCAAAGAATTGACACGCGCGGTTCTTCGGACGAAACAGGTTTCAAACGGGATTGTGTCCCGCCATCTAACCCTCTGATCTGGCGGGCATGACGGACAACATCCAGTCGCTGGTGGAGGATGCGACACTCGATTTCACGCTGGGGGAAGTCGACGCCGCGTTGGCCAAACTCGCCCGGGCCACGGCGGCTGCCCCTGAATCGTTCGAGGCCTGGCACGCAGTTGCGGAAATCAATTTTTCCCTGCGACGCCTTGATGAGGCTCTCGCCGCCGCTGAAAGGGCCCATGCCCTCCGCCCGGGTGATCTTTTCATCAACACCACGCTCTCACGGATCTGGATGGAGCGCGGCGAAAAGGCCAAAGCCGAGCACTTCGGCGCCCAGGCGAAGATTCTCAGTTGGAAGGAGCAGCTCGCCAATCCGTCGCAGCACAAGAGGGACGCGCTCGATTGATCAGTGCCGGTGGCTGAGCGGCAGTCATACGGGAAGGCGCGCTTCTGGACAAAAGCCTTGGATCCGATTCCCGCCGGACATGTCGCACAGGGTCGCTCATCCATGCAAGTTCCTTCACGCTCCGCCATTTTTCCATCAGGCGCTGTCATTCTCCTTCTCACCTTTATCGCCGGCTGCTCCTCCCCGCAGGAAAAGCGTGCCGCGTTCCGTGAAAAGATGGGACCACCCCAACCGACGTTGATCGTCACCCAGGCTTTGCTCAAAGACCGCATCGAGGTCACTGCCAGGCTCGGCGGCTCATTGCCACCCCGATCGTCAGGCGGGGGCACCGAACAGGCTG
>JAGOJU010000110.1 GCA_017994935.1 Opitutaceae bacterium | reverse complement strand
CCCCCTCCAAGAATCCGAACGCCTGTTCCGCCCAACCCAGCCTTGTAGGCCCGACTTTTCGGATGCTTCAACGATGAATCAATGACTTGCGCATTTTATACCCTCCAGTTGGCGAAGTCGGGCTAAGATTCACGCTTACCCCAACGTCAGGATTCTCTGGTAGGCCTCGTCGGGCAGCCACTGACCTGAAGGCACTGAAAATGCCGGATCTGCAACAGTTGGTCCTGAAGATCTCAGGTTTGTGCGACGTGCTCCCGGCCGGAAGCGGGTCGCAAGCCATCGGGTCGCTGCCGCTGACACTACAGCTGCGAGAGTTGTCCAAGAAACAGGGCAAGACGATCTCTGAAGTTTCGGAGGAGCGACTGGCAGAGGTGTGACTTGGCTTCGCAGACCACGCACACAACCCTTCACCTTCCGGAAGTTTCGCCAGCTCAGCCGCGTCCGTACGACGCCGTGCGCGCTGCTGGCGCTGGAGAAACCAATCGCAGGTCGAGGACGGATAGGGTTGGCTGAATTCAGATGGCGGCCAGGAGGCCGCCGTCCACGTAGATGATCTGTCCGTTGACGAAGTTGGAGGCTGGGGAGGCGAGGTAGACTGCGGTGCCGATCAGTTCGTCGGGGTTGCCCCAGCGGCCTGCCGGGGTCCGTTTGCAGATCCATGAATTGAACTCGGGGTTTTCCACGAGGGTCCTGTTGAGTTCGGTTTTGAAATAGCCGGGGCCGATGGCGTTGATCTGAAGGTTGGCGCCTGCCCACTCGACAGCCATTGCCCGGGTGAGCATTTTCAATCCGCCTTTCGCGGCAGCATAGTTGGCGATGCTCGGGCGCGTGACTTCGCTCGTCAGCGAGCAGATGTTGATGATCTTGCCCCGTTGGCGGGCGATCATGCGTGGGGCGACCTGGCGGCAGACGAGGAAGGCGCTGGTCAGATTGGTATCGAGGACGGCACGCCACTGCTCCTCGGTCATGTCTGCCAACAAGGAGCGGCGTTGGATACCCGCGTTGTTCACCAGGATGTCAATCGACCCCACTTCAGTCTCTATGCGCGTGACCGCCTTCGCAATGGCGGCGGCATCGGTAACGTCAAAGACGGCCGTGGCCACTTTCAACCCCTCGGCCCGCAAGGTCGTGGCGGCGGCGGCCAGCCTGGTTTCGTCGCGGCCGTTCAGCACGAGGGCCGCCCCCGCCAGTCCCAGTCCGCGCGCCAGCGCCAGCCCGATGCCCTGGCTGGAGCCGGTGATCAATGCGGTGCGTCCTGTAAGATCGAACAAGGGATTTGTGTCGCTCATCGTGCCGGCGAGTGTGCACGCAATGGGCCCGTCCTGAAAGCCCGAACCGGGAGAGCATCGCCAGCGGGCATGCGGCGGCGCTCCTGGATCGCCATTCGCAACCTTGGCACCGCTCACCCGAGCCCGCGCCGTGCTCCCAGGTTTGGATCATGGGTAGCGCGTGCAATCGTACTGTCGAACGATTTGGGCAGGGGAAAATATACGGAGTGGACTATGGTGTTCCCGAGGAGCAGTGGCTGGCTTCAACGGAGGTCTGGGGGGCTCCGAGTTTGGAACTGGACTTGATCCAAGATCGGAAGCCGGGATCACTCCCCCAATCGATTTATGGGTGCCAGGACCTATGAAGGCATATTTGAATGGTTTCCATGGACGCTCGAAATCCGAAAACACTCGGTTTGCGCTGCGTCATGTTTTGGTTGTTCTGACTATCGTGTCGATATCGCCGCTGGTGGCGGCTTGCGTTCTGTCTCTCTCTTTTTGAGCGTTACATTTGTGGGACTGGTATCGACCCCCAAAATCCGGAAGTCCCGTTGGAATCATCGCATCCGCCTGAAAACGTGCCCAATTTCATGAAACTTTTCCGTGCCAGCGTTGTCGCGGCACTCGTCATTTGCTCTGTTGGCGGGCTTCGCGCACAGACTCGGGCGCCGCTGCCAAATATTGTGATCATCCTCGCTGATGATCTCGGGTATGGTGACCTGGGTGCTTACGGCGCGACTCGGATAAGGACGCCGAATATCGACCGACTGGCGAAGGAGGGCATGCGTTTCACTGATGCGCATTCCCCTCACTCTGTTTGCACGCCCTCGCGGTATGGCTTGCTGACGGGGCGCTATGCCTGGCGCACCTGGAATGGGTCGGGGACCCTTTGGTCCGACGACCCGTTGCTCATCGAGACCAACCGGCTGACTCTTCCAAAGATTCTCAAGTCAGCCGGATATCAAACCGCCATCATTGGCAAATGGCATCTCGGTTTTGGTGCCCCGGACACACCGGGCTGGGACGACAGGAAGGGCCCAGATTACAATCTCGAATTGAAGCCGGGGCCGTTGGAGGTCGGCTTCGACTACTTTTTTGGCGTTCCACACGTCGGGCAGTTTCCTCATGTCTACATCGAGAATCATCGGATCGTCGGCCTCGACCCCAGCGATCCCATCAGCATCGTCCTGGACCCCAAATGGCACCGGGCGTCGTACTTGCTGCGGCTCGGCACGCCTGCCCACACCTTCACCGGCGGCACTGCGGCCAGATACCAGCATGAGGATCTTGCGGTAAGACTGACGGAGAAGACCGCCGAGTGGATTGAGCGACAACAGAGAGAGCCATTTTTTCTCTTCGTTGCGCACCGGAATCCTCACGCGCCATACCGTCCAAGTGCGCGTTTCAAAGGAACGAGCGAAATCGGTGCCTACGGCGACATGATCAATGAGCTCGATTGGTCCGTGGGCGAAATCCTCAGTGCCCTGAATCGTCGCGGGCTGACGGATAACACCCTCGTCCTGTTCGCGAGCGACAATGGTGGTGTGACGGATTACCGGGACTCGAAGGTGGCGGAGATCGCCGGTCACAGGTTGAACGGTCCGTGGTTTGGACAGAAAACGGAAGTGTACGAAGGTGGCTGTCGCGTGCCGCTGCTGGTCCGCTGGCCCGGCAGGGTGCGCCACGGGTCACAGTCTGATGCACTGGTCGCGTTGACTGACCTCATGGCAACTTGCGCCGAGCTGCTCGGCCATCCGCTGCCGGCTGATGCGGGCGAGGACAGTTTCAGCTTTCTGTCTACGCTGCTCGGCAACGATCCGATTCAGCCGACGCGACAAAGCATTGTGCAGGATTCCTCTGGAGGAATCTTCGCCATCAGGGAGGGAGCATGGAAGCTGATTCTCGGCCAGGGCGGAGGCGGTTTCCGTTGGGTTGGCAAGCCTCCGGATCCGGCGAAGCCGCCGGCCCAGCTCTATAATCTCGCCGAAGACCCTGGCGAAACGAAGAATCTCTACGGATCGCAACCGGTGATCGAGACCCGGTTGCGTTCACTGCTGCGCGAGATTCAGTTTAGCGGCCGTAGTCGGTAAATCGACAAAGCTGGCGACCAGCAAAAAAACGCCACACCTGCTTTGAGCCTGCCATGCTCAGATTGGACTATTTGCCACTCCGGGCCCTTGGCCGGTTTGAGGGCACTCGACGCAAACACGCGCCCAAAGCGGGATTCCATGATCCACTATCACGTATTTTTCATTGAATTTTGGGGCAATCCAAAGACGAATTTCCGATTGCGTTTTGTGGGTGTTCTCCCATCGGTCAGGCGAGTGCGAACCGGCTCCAGATCCTCACCATCCTGATTGCGTGATTCGTGGCCACGGGAGCGCAGTGGGACGTTGCTCAAATTTTTTTTGGACCCGGATGGTCGTGGGCGGCGAAGGCAGACATGGATCGGGTCAAATGTGCATGCCCATGATCCGCCTTTCCCAATCCCCGTTGAGCGGGAAACCCGGGTCAGGCGATTGACGACTGTGCTATGCTGCAAGTTTCGGGGATTGAGAATGCGTTTCCACATCGCAAGCCGCCACTCTCTTGTGCACCGCTCCGTAGCCGTGCTCGGGATCATGCTCATCTTTTTCTTGAGTATGATGGCGGTGCGTCCGGATTGGCACGAGGCGTTTTGTCACCATCACGACAACGCGCCTTTACACGATTCAACATCGGACGGAAGTGGTGAAGGATGTGTCATTGCGCAATTTGGACAGGGTCAAGTCCTTGCGGTCCTGATTCCAGTCTCGATACCGTGTCCGACGGCCACCTGTGCTGAGCCTCCTACGTCGAGGGGCGCATTTGTGGTGGCTGGAGTCAGGTATCAATTCCCACCGGGACGCGGTCCACCATTGGTTTGAGTTCCCCTTGGAGAGCGGCTGAGCCCCTCGGGGCGCAGCGCTCTGTTTCCTATCCGCGGCGACATTCGTGGCCTCGGACGGTGCTGGTGCAAATACTCAATCCGATCATGAACGCGCATAGACCATTTTTCTGTTTCGCCTTTGGCATCCTCCCATCCGTATTGTGGGCACAATTCGCCTCACCGCCTCCGAATTCTGCGACGGCTCCAATCGAGTTGGAGCCGTTTGTAGTTTCCTCCGGGTTTGACGACAAAACGGCCTTCGATCTCGCGCAAGGGACCTCGATACTTGCGGGTGCTGATCTCCGCCGTCTCGCCAAAGGTACATTGGGCGAAACACTTGGGGCAACTCCAGGCATCAATTCGACGTACCATGGTCCAGGCGCAAGCCGACCCGTCATTCGAGGCCTCGGGGGTGATCGCATTCGAGTTCTCCAAAACGGAATTGGCATCCTTGATGCCTCGAATGTAAGTCCAGATCACAATGCTGCGGTCGAACCTCTTTTCGCCGAGCGCATCGAAGTGCTGCGGGGGCCGGCGACACTGCTCTATGGCAGTTCGGCCATCGGTGGCGCTGTAAATGTCATCGACAACCGGATTCCCAATGAGGCGCTGGATGGTAATTTTTCAGGCTCCTTGGAGATGCGTGGAGGTGGCGCTGCATTTGAACGCGCCGGTCTGGCTGCGTTGAAAGTCGGGAACAAGAGTTTCGCCATGCAGGTCGATGGGCTGAAGCTGCGCGCCGGTGATGTTCGTATTCCAGGGGTCGCGCGGATTGATGATGAAGCGCCGTCTGTCCAGCCTCTGGGAACGTTGCCGAACAGTGATATCTCCACGGAAAGTCATTCTCTGGGAGCGACATGGTTTGGCTCCTTGGGTCACATTGGGGCGGCACTCACCAGGTATGACACGGACTATGGCGTACCGACAGATGAACCGATCAGCATTTCGATGCAGCAGCGCCGTTTTGATTTGGCGGCTGAACTCAGCCGACCGCTCGGTGTGATCCGTGGTGCAAAGGCGAGGTTCGGAATTGGCGACTACACACACGCTGAAATCGCGGATGGCATGACCGTGAACACCACCATCAGGAACAAGGCATGGGAAGGGCGTCTCGAGTTGCCGCACACCTTCAGCAAAGGTATTGATGGAACGATTGGCGCCCAGGGATCGCGCAGCGATTTTTCCGCAGTGGGCGAGGAGGTGGTGTTTCCAGCCTCGGTGACAACAAATGCGGCAGTCTTCGCGCTGGAGGAATGGAAGCATGGTCCAGTCACATGCCAGGCAGGCGCGCGCCTCGAAGGTCAGTCGATCAAGGTCGGCGACGTTGATCCCTCGCTCCCACGAGTGCCCGGATATGATGTGGATTCCGGTGAAAGGAAGAATAGAACGGGGGTGAATGGCTCGATCGGCGCCGTCTATTATCCTGCCAGGCAATGGGCCGTCGGTCTGTCCTTGGCCTACTCGGAGCGGCTGCCGACCGCGCAGGAGTTGTTTTCCAACGGCCCGCATGGCGGAACGGGTTCCTGGGAGATCGGCACTGGGAATCTCGGGAACGAAAAATCGGTTGGTGTCGATCTCAGTGTGCGGAAGCGCAGTGGATTCGTTTCCGGGTCGGTGAGTGCATTCATCAACCGTTTCAAGGGATACATTTTCGCGCAGAAGCTTCCCCTGTCGACAATTCCGGAAGAGTTGAATGAGGAAGGTCTGACACCCTATCAGTTTACCGCCAGGGATGCACTATTCTACGGGGGGGAGGCCGAGGCTGTAGTGCATCTGTTGGAACGTGAGGACTTCAAGGTGCACGTTCAAATCACCTGGGACTATGTGCACGCGGAGCAAACAACAGACGATGCCCCATTGCCGAGAGTTCCGCCGATGCGGTTTGGCGCGGCTCTGCGATACGACGGAATCCGCTGGCATGCTGGAGTCGAACTGCGCACGGCAAACAGGCAGGATCGCATTGTGTCTGACGAGACAATGACCCCCGGCTACACCTTCCTGGATGTCGACATGGCATACGTGATTCCCATTGATCGCTCATCGATTGAAATCTTTGTTCGAGGCACGAATCTTACCAACCGCGAAGCGCGAGTTCATTCCTCCTTTCTCAAGGATTTTTCGCCGCTCCCCGGTCGGGGTGTGCTTGCTGGTGTTCGATTGACGTTTTGATGGCATCGCGTCGAAACCTGGTTCCTCCTTTGATATGATGATGCTCCAGATGCACGGGGAAGACCGGACGCGCCTGCAGTGTGAAGGCGGATCGGGGGCGCACCGGGAATACCGGGATGGGTGACGCGGGAGCGTAAGAGTGCACGGTGGGGTCGCGCGGCCACACCCATGCGCCGCTTCGGTTGGATCTGGCTCAGATCCATTGTGAATCGTTCCCCTCCATGTCGTGGATTGGCCTTGTCATTTCTGCCCCCGAACTGCTATCAATAGGGGGTCATCTGCCGGGTGTCTCTTTTACCGAGAATCCCGTTTTATTCCCCGCCACTCAACCCCGATCTCCTGAACACACTTCGCAGGCAGTGCGGCCAATGTGCTGGCCGGATGCGTCCGGACCCAGCGGAAGAATCCAAGGTTGCAAAACGACATCCGGAGCCCGTGTCCGGACTCATTGCGTCGCTGCCTGCTTCAGATTCCACTCCATGAACTCCCATTCATTCCAAGTTTCTGCCGTCGGTTTGTTCGGCATGCTTGCGTTGTCCGCCTTCGCCCAGGCGAAAGTCGAGTCCGTCGTCATTCTTCCCCAAGGTCAGAATTTCGCCTCCCACGGCGCCAACGCCGTCACCCAGCCGGGCCTGCATGCCCTGCTCACGTCACCCAAAGGCAGCCGGCAGGTTTATCTCTTCGATGGAGTGGAGGGCCAGCGTTTCGACAGGGTCACCGACCCCAGCCACAAGGCGGTCTCCCGTGACGGCAAGCGCCATGCCTACACGGCATTTGTTGGCACCGACGTCATTCTTGTCCTCGACGGCAAGGAGATTGCCCGCGCTCCGGCAGATGGCAGCCTTACGCCTTTCCCTTCCCCCCTCTTCGGATTCTCTCCGAGCGGAAAGCGCTTCTGGTATGTGACTCCCGCCGAGGCGGGCGGCGTGCACAAGCTCGTGGTGGACGGCGTCGCGAGCGATCCGACGAACGGCATTGACCTTGCCCCGGTGTTCAGTCCCGACGAGTCGCGTTACCTGGCGATGTTTACCAAACACGGCGAACAGCGTGGATCGCTGCTCATGGTCGATGGCAAGAACGTGGGCTTCCAGGGCGGCAAGCCGCAGTTTTCGCCGGATGGGAAGAGCGTCCTGAGCATCGGCCACGCGCCCGACACGGATGTTCTCCTGATCAATGGCAAGCAGGCTTCGCGTGCGCCCCTGATCCACAGCGTGCACATGTCCACCGGCGGGCTGAATTTTCTCGTGATCAGCGGAAGCCGCAGCACGCCCGGAGTCTTCCTCGGCTCCGGCGGCAAGAAGATCCCGGGCAGCGACTGCGATTCGATCGACAAGGTGGTCTTCAGTCCCGACGGCAAGCGCTACGCCGCGCTCTGTACGGTCGGAGGTTCGAAGAAGTTCGTGCTCATCGATGGGAAGCGGGGGCAACTCTATGATCAGGTAGAGGAGCTGCAGTTCACCGCGGATTCCGCAAAGGTCATCTACCTCGCCCGATCCTACTCCGCGGGCGGGCAGTTTCTTGTCGTCGATGAGGACGAGTCCGACGGC
>JAGOJU010000044.1 GCA_017994935.1 Opitutaceae bacterium | reverse complement strand
AAATGTCCACGCGCGTATTTACCCCATGACCCATTGCACGAGTAGCGTGGGTTGCCACGCCCTCGCGCTTCATACCGTTTTTATGAACACTTCACTTGTCGGCGCGATGCACGCCGCGTTCGTGGCCGCGTGGTTTGCCCCGGCCCTTTCGCTGTCGGCTTCTGCCGCCCAGCCTCCGTCAGTCGCAGTGCAGTCCCTGCACAACCTGCACACGGTTTCGTATAACTCGATTCAGGGTGTCGTGCGCATCCATCTTCCGGACGATCTTGCTGCCGGGGACAGGATATCCGGCTCGGTGAGAATCGAGCCTTCGGGACAATCTGAATCTGAACGCACAGCCAACACCGCCGTCCTGCGCGGCACCGTGATCGACGTGGGAGGACAACGCATCAGCGCGGGCAATCCTCAATTTTCGCTGCAGGTACCTGCGGCAGCCTGGGAGAATATTCCCGTGGTGATTGAAATGCAGCGACGGAAAACCACGACCAGGGTTCCCATCAGGCATCCCGACGCCGTGACATTGGCGACTGCGGCAACCCCGGGCTTTTCGTTGCCGCGAATTGTCACGGCAGGTTCGCCGACGCAAATCACTGGTAGCTTCGATGGGGACGCTGCAAACACGCAGCTCTCCCTTGGCGATCAGCCTCTCGAAGTCCTCGCGGAGTCTCCGCGTCAGACGATCTGCCAGGTTCCATCGGAACTGCCGATGGGAGAAAATGCGTTGACCGTGAGTGACGGTCCGCTTCTGCAGCAGGGAACCGTACGAGTCGTGCAGGTGCAGCTTTCTGCTCCCAAGCTCGATCTGCTGCGAGGTGAAACGACACCGCTCACCGTGGTGGTCGCGGGATTGCAGGGACTCAAACACCCGGTGCCTTTCCAGCTTACCACAACGGGCACGGTCACGACTGAAGGTGGAAACCTGCAGCGTTGGGACATTCTGCCCGATGACCCGAATCTCGCGGACAACGGAGAGTTTCGGTTGAATCGCACGGTGACAGGAACAGCGGCTGGCGGATTTAACATCGCCGCCGAAGTGGTATGGGCGAATCCCTCCCCCCACTGGCTTGCGGGAGGCGTTGTGCATGTTGAGGGCAAGCCGGGTGGACAGCCAGGCCGCTGGCGTGTGCCGGTCATTCGACCGCCGGACAACAGGCCGTTCGGCATCTACTTCGGAGGAGACAAGCCCCCTGCCCTGCAATACTGCAACTGGATCGAGATCGGTGCGGCTGAAGAGAAGGACGGCGTTGATTTTGTCGACGACTACAAGCGTACCACAGACCCCTCTGCGCCCCCTCCGAAACCGAAGGCCCCGGTGCGCCCGTCGATGCCGCCACCACCAGCGCCTTCTGGGGGAGGAACTTCCGTAGTGGACAAGCCTCCGCCGTGCGAGGAGGGGAAGGAGCGCGAGTTGAGCGCGGAGAGGAAGTCGTTCACGCTGCTCGATGGCAAACAGGAGTTTTTCCTCCAGGTTTACACAGACAAGGATGCCACTGCCGCAGCCGCCGGAGACTTTGCCGCCTATCTCGATGTACTGGCAAATGCGGGAAAAGTCGGGAAGCGGCTTTTGCCAAAAGGAGAAGGTGCGGGAGGAGCGGTCGCTGGCGCCCTTGTGCGGTACCTTGGCCAGGGCTCGGCAACGATAGAGGAAGTTCTCAAGGGCAAGCTGCGGCTCGCGGGAGCTTCGAAGTTTACGGCGGTGATGAATGCGGGACTCCGGGACATCGAAGCGACCTGTGCGACCGTGGAGATCTGCGTGCGCGGGGTGAGGGTGACGGAGAAGCGCTACACCGAGACGGAAACCAAGCGACGCGAAATCTTCTCGTGGGTGGCGGAGAAAGGCGACGATGCATGGGAAAAGATCACCGATTCCTCCTCACGTATCGACGCCAAGAAGGCCGCAGCCTGGGCCAACGAACAATTCTCCGGCAAGGCGGAGGAGTTCAAGAACGCCGCAGAGGAACGGCAGAAGTTCAAGGACGGCTGCAAATGATGGCCAATGCGCTCCCAGTGAGTTTCAAGGCCATGACACGGCATGATCAGTTCCTGATGTCTGTGGTGTGAGCACAAACATCAGGAACTCGATCCATACGCCTCCATGCCGACACAGGAACAGACCAGGTTGCGATCGCCGTAGACGTTGTCGACGCGACCGACTGAGGGCCAGAACTTGTGGGCGCGGACGAAGGGTGTCGGAAACGCCGCCAGCTCGCGCGAATAGGGACGGTCCCATTTGTCGGAGGCGACAACAGACGCGGTGTGAGGAGCCTGCTTGAGCACGTTGTTTGTCTTGTGAAACTCCCCGTTGGCCACCCTTCGCATTTCATCATGGATCGCGATCAGCGCATCGCAGAATCGATCGAGTTCAACCTTGGCCTCGCTTTCGGTCGGCTCGATCATGAGCGTCCCCGCCACGGGCCAGCTCATCGTTGGGGAGTGATAGCCATAGTCCATCAACCGCTTGGCGACGTCCTCCACCTCGATGCCTTCCTTCTTCCATGCGCGCAGGTCGATGATGCACTCATGCGCCACGAGTCCTTCATTGCCCTTGTAGAGAACGGGGAAATGAGGTTCGAGCTGCCGCGCGACATAGTTGGCGTGAAGTATGGCGCGCTTGGTGGCTTCGGTGAGGCCGGCGCCTCCCATCATGCGGATGTACATCCAGGAAATCACCAGGACCGAGGCGGATCCGTACTTTGCGGCGGACACCGCGCCGGCCGGCTCCGTCGAGGCATTGGCCGGGTCTCCCGGGAGAAACGGGATCAGGTGCGAGGCAACGCCGATCGGTCCGACTCCGGGGCCTCCTCCTCCGTGTGGAATCGAAAACGTCTTGTGCAGGTTGAGATGACAGACATCCGCGCCGATGTGTCCTGGCGACGTCAGGCCCACCTGCGCATTCATGTTGGCACCGTCCATGTAGACCTGGCCACCCCGTTCATGAATGAGGGCGCAGATGTCGCGTATCGAAGATTCAAATACGCCGTGGGTGGAAGGGTAGGTCACCATCAGCGCCGCCAGATTGGAGGCGTGCTCATCCGCCCTGGCCCGGAGATCCTGCAGATCGATGTTGCCGTTCGAATCACACGCAATCGGAACCACCGACATTCCGCACATGACGGCGCTAGCAGGATTGGTCCCATGGGCACTGGTGGGGATCAGGCAGACCGAGCGGTGGCCTTCGCCGCGGGAACGGTGGTAGCCGCGTATGGCGAGCAGGCCGGCGTATTCGCCCTGGGAACCCGCATTCGGCTGGAGGGAGATTTCAGCAAAGCCGGTTATCTCGGCGAGCCAGGCCTTGAGATCCCTGAAGAGCTGGGCGTATCCGCGCCACTGTTCAGCGGGGGCGAGGGGATGCAGTTTGCCGAACTCGGGCCATGTCACGGGAAGCATCTCGCTGGTCGCGTTGAGCTTCATCGTGCATGAGCCAAGGGAGATCATGGAATGGCTGAGCGAAAGGTCCTTCGCCTCCAGGCGCTTGATGTAGCGGAGCATCTCGTGCTCGGTGTGGTAGCGATTGAATGTCGCGTGGGTCAGGAACGTGCTGCTGCGGCGATGGGGCAGGGGAAACTCGACGGAAACGCTGTCGCCCGCCGGCAGGGCAGTCGATTCGCGGAAGAGTCCGGCGAGCACGGCGATGTCGTCCAGCGTCGTAGTTTCATCGAGCGAGAGGGCCACCGTGGTGTCGTCGATGTGGCGCAGGTTCACCTTCTTGGCGTGCGCGGCGGCGTGTACCCGCGCGGCGGATACATGGGTGACGACCAGGGTGTCGAATACCGTTCCTTCGCGGATGCGGGCGCCCGCGCCGCGGAGTGCAGCGGCAAGCAGTTCGGTCAATCGTTTCACACGGCGGGCGATCCGGGACAGACCTTCGGGGCCGTGGTAGACGGCGTACATGGAGGCCATGACGGCAAGCAGGACCTGCGCGGTGCAGATGTTGGAGGTCGCCTTGTCACGTCGGATGTGCTGTTCGCGGGTTCCCAGGGCCATGCGCATGGCGGGATTGCCCTGTGCGTCGCGGGAAACTCCGATCAGCCGTCCCGGCATCTGGCGCTTGTAGGCATCCTTTGTTGCGAGGAACCCCGCGTGAGGGCCGCCAAATCCCATCGGGACTCCGAAACGCTGCGCCGAGCCGACCGCGACGTCTGCGCCGAATTCTCCCGGGGAACGCAGGAGCGTCAGCGCAAGCAGGTCGGTTGCCACGATCACGAGGGCTCCGGCGGCATGAACGCGGCTGACGAAGTCGTCATAGGGATGAATGAGCCCGAACGTGTCAGGGTACTGCACGAGCGCCCCGAAGTAGGTGGCATCGATCGGCATCGAGCGATGATCACCGATCACCACTTCAATTCCAAGAGGCTGTGCCCGGGTGATGACCACCTCACGGGTTTGCGGATGGCAGTTTTCCGAGATGAAGAAGCGGGTTCTCGAGGCACCGCTGACGGTGCGCAGGGCGAGTGTCATCGCTTCGGCTGCGGCCGTTGCCTCATCGAGCATGGAGGCGTTTGCAATCTCCATTCCGGCAAGCTCTGCGACCACCGTCTGGAAGTTGAGCAAGGCTTCCATCCGCCCCTGCGAAATCTCCGCCTGATAGGGAGTGTAGGCCGTGTACCAACTCGGATTCTCGAGGATGTTGCGCTGGATGACCCCGGGCGTGTGGGTGTCGTAATAGCCCTGGCCGATGTAGCTCCGAAAAACCTGGTTGAGACCCGCCATCGCGCGCAGCTCGGCCAATGCCGCGCTCTCCCCGGCTGCGGTGGGCAGCGACAGGGCTGCCGGGAGACGGATGTGCGCCGGCACCGCTGCGTCAACGAGCGCATCGAGCGACGGATAGTCGAGCAGATCCAGCATCCCGGCCAGGTCGGCGGCGTTGTCGCCGTGATGGCGGCGGGCAAAGGTATCCAGAGGAGCGAGATTGTCGCGTTGAGCGGCAGGAATGGTGGTTGTGGAGGGCATGAGCGGCTGAAACAGGCACAACGTAGGGTCGCGGGAAATGGGGGCAACTGGCTTCTGGCGGGCGTGACCGACTTTTAGACGGTTGAAATTCCCGCCGTGCGCCCACCTTGTTGGATCTTGTGAAGAGTTCCCGCGCCACACCTTTCCCGCCGTTTCCAACACGTGTCGAGCGTGCCGCCTACGTCGATTTGAGGCTTGCCGAACTCTATCCGCGGCCGGCGATTCCGCTGCACCATGAAGACCCGTACACGTTGCTGATCGCGGTGCTGCTTTCGGCGCAGTGCACGGACAGGCGGGTGAACCTGACCACGCCGTCACTCTTTGCCAAGGCGCACACGCCGGCGGACATGGTGAGGCTGAGCGTGGGGGAAATCGATTCCATCGTTCGCCCGTGCGGGTTGTCGCCCCGCAAAGCCCAGGCAATCCGCGACCTTTCCGGAATGCTTCTGGAACAGCATGGGGGGGAGGTGCCCGCGACATTTGAAGCACTGGAGACCCTGCCGGGGGTGGGGCACAAGACCGCGTCGGTGGTGATGTCGCAGGCGTTTGGGTTCCCTGCGTTTCCCGTGGATACCCACATCCACCGCCTTGCGCAGCGCTGGAAGCTGACCACCGGACGGAGTGTCGCGCAGACAGAGGCGGATCTGAAGAAACTGTTCCCTGAGTCGCACTGGAATCCCTTGCACCTGCGCATCATCTACTATGGACGCGAGCACTGCACCGCACGGGGCTGCGACGGAACCGTGTGCGAAATCTGCCGGACCCTGTTTCCCGAACGGAGACGACCGGTGGTCACGAGAAAATGATTGCGCGACAGTTTGCGACTGATCTCCGACGGCAGACGGGTCTTCGGATTTCGCGCTGAAAACTCCGGCCTGCGGTCGAACCGGAGGAGGGAGGTTTTGCGCTCAATTCGTGTTGGGACTCTTCCGCTTGGGGACCGGCTTGTGCGCGAACTCCGTGGGCATGCCCTGATCGTCCAGTGAATGCATCCACTCATCGAGGGCGCTGCGGAGCTTTTTCAGTTCAGCGGAGTGGGCGGATTCGCCCGCGAGGTTGTGCCATTCATCGGGGTCGGTTTTCAGATTGTAGAGCTCCTCCGGTGGGCGGTGCAGGTAGCGATGCACGAGATCGGCGATCACGGGATTCTGCGGGGCCTCCCGCACCCATGATGGCCAGTAGGCGGTGTCCTTGGGTGCGAGGTCGACATGGCTATGGAATTCGAGGGACGAATCGAGATTCCGGATGTACTTCCAGTTGCCAATGCGGACCGATCGGGCGGGGAAGAAATTCATGTTTCCGTCGCCGCTGTGTGTGCCGAAGATGCGATCGCGGTGCGTTGCCGTGCTGCCCGACAGCACGCCGGCGAACGAACGGCCGTCGATGTCGGGTGCGGCCTTGATGGGATCCGTACGCGCGAGTTGCAGGAGCGTCGGCAGATAGCCGATTCAGCTGACCATTGCCGACATACGGCGGTCGGCGGAGACTTGCCCTGGGGACTTCGCGCCCACGCCGACCGAATTTGCTTTCCCTGTCCATTCCAATGATTCTGAATCGCCCCTCGGTTTTTTGGACGCTTAGCTCAGTTGGTTAGAGCACGTGCTTCACACGCACGGGGTCATTGGTTCGAGTCCAATAGCGTCCACCACCCACAGAACCTCGTCATTCGGTACCTTCGGCTCGATTGGGCGGGTGAGGATACCCGACCGGCGACTGTAAAGTGTCCAGGCTGCGGTGTCGGCAGAGCTTACAGAATCGGATTGAACGCGAGCGAATGTCATCCATGCGCCGTTTGACATAATCTAATTTTGCCAAGCATCTTATATAGCATTTCAGGTAATCCGATGGTGGTTGGTCTGATCCATGCTGCCCTGTTCCGTCCGTTAGAGTTAACAACCCTGAAATACTCCTGTTATGATGGCGTTTGCCCTCCTGATTGCGACACAGCCGAACCCTGGGACGCATGTTCCGGATTCATCCATGGCAACTTCCTTGCTGCTGGGAGCCAGTGCGTTGGGATTGGCTTTATTTGCGCGATTGATCAAGAACCGCCGCAAGTAGTCATCCTTCCGTCGCACCGGTTAGCCAACCATTCAAAGCCCTCCCGGCCCCGTTCCGGCGGGGGCTTTTTTCTGAAGCGGGTGGAGGTGCATGTTCGAGGAACCGACTGCGGAGCGTCCGGGTTGCACTGTCGGTGGGCTATACAGTATGAATCCGAGCCTGATCGAATGTCACATGTGGCATATTTTGTATAAGATGATGATGATGAGCATTGTAAGAACGGCTTGCCTGTTTCAGTGAGGGATGGTCTGATCCATGCTGATAAGAGTGGACAGCTTGAGTTAACAACCCTGGAACCTTCATGTCATGATGGCTTTTGCCCTTCTGATTGCGACGACGATCAACCCTGTTACTCCAGGCGCAGCGCATGTGCCTGATTCAACCATGGCGACCTCATTGTTGCTGGGAGCCAGTGCGTTGGGATTGGCTGTATTTGCGCGCTATATCAAGAACCGCCGCAAGTAGTCACCTTTCGCGCCGGTTGGCCACACCATGAAGCCCTCCCGGATTCAATCCGGAGGGCTTCTTCGTTTCACGACGGAGTATCTCGTTCCATCCGCGCGTGCTTATTCCTGGGGCGGCGGCTTCTGTGATGCCGGATCAGCCTTGCTGCTGTTGTTGCGACGGCGTGTGCGGGGCCGGAACGGATCCCACAACCGGGCCCAGATGCCCCGCGGGTAGGAACCGGAATCTCCAAGCCCAAGCCGTGCCGGCCATGCTTGCGCGGATGGCCAGTGGGCAGTGCCGAACATCCAGTCCCATACCACCAGGCTTGTGCCGAAATTCTGTCCGTGTTTCCCGTGCAGCTCGACATCGTGATGCCAGGCATGGAAGTGCGGTGAGCTGATGACGTAGCGCAGGATTCCCCAGTCGGCATCGAGGTTCGCGTGACTGAGTTCGCTTATGAGGAGCGACAGGACAAGTATCCAGAAAATAACTACAGGTTCCACGCCCAGCACGACCAGCGGGAGATAGATGACTGTCTTGTAGATGACCAGTTCGAACCAGTGCGAACGGAAAGTCGCGGCCCAGTCGAAAACCTCGACGCTGTGATGCAGCTTGTGGAATCGCCAGAGCCATGAATACCGATGGAGCGCCCGGTGGATGTTCCATTCCAGAAAATCCTTGAGCACGAAGAAGACGATGAACTGGGCCCAGTACGGCCAGGTCGAAATGAGCCCGATTGAATCAGGCTGCGGCAGGCCGACATGAAGGAAGGTGCGATTCAGCCAGCCAACGAGATGGACTGCTGCGATCGCGAGCATCCAGCTCATGTATTGGAGGTTGAAGACCATCCAGAAAACATCCTGTACGAAACCAGGCCTGAGGACCTCCTGGGTGCGCGAGCGAGGGGCGAGGCGCTCCAGCAGCAGGATACCGACCGAGATCAGCAGCAGCCAGAAATAGTATTCGAGGTAAAGGGGCATGACGCTGGTATGATCCTGCCGCGGGTGAGAATCAGCCGCGGTTCAGGGTCCGAACCGGAGTCATGTCATCTCAAACGGGGCTCGCCAAAGGCTGGCCCGCCCGCCTTTGCCATGCAAGGCTCATCCTGCGAAGACCTCGGTCAGTGGCCTGCCGGGCGTTTTCAGGTTGGTTCAGGGACGCACCCAGCTTCTGCCCCGATTCGCTCAAAACCTGAAGGGATTTGAAAAGGTCAGCGTGTAGCCCAGGTACACGCCACGCGAATCTCCGAGGTTCTTGTTCACTTTCAGGTAGTCGTTGTCGAACATGTTGTTCACATTGAACCGCAGGGAGTGGCTGCACCGTGAGTTTTGTTTCCAGCGGTAGGAAAACCCAATGTTCCAGAGCGCGAAAGAAGGCACGGTCAGCTTCCATTGGTTGGTGCTGCGGGAAACCGTAGGTACCCCATTCACAAGCGCTATCGTGTCGCCGGCGATCGGACTCTCGCTTGGAGTCTCAGCCATGTAGGTCACTCCGAGATTGGCGGAAAACCCCTTCATCCATCCCTCCCTGACGGTATATTTTAACCAGGCTCCCCCATTTTCAGGCGAGATGTTCTGGACTTTGCGTCCAATGGCCTGGGGATTGCGGGATCCAAAGTCGTTGTAGAACGCATTCACGTGGGCAAAGCTGAGCCCTGTGGACCAGGACGAAGTCAGTGCCCAGGTTACATCGGCCTCCCAGCCTTTGACCTCCTGATTGCCGTCCGAACGGACCACGTTCACGAAGTTGCCGGAGCCCACGGGTTCCTCGACGGAGTCGGTGACGCGCACACCGAAGCGCTGGATGTTGAAGAAGCCGACCGTGTAGTTCAGCCGGTCATTGAAGAGCGAACCCTTGATGCCATAGTCCCATCCCCGGGCGGTTTCGGACTTATACGTCGCACTGGCCACATCGACGGGATTCTCGCCCTGGTTGATGAAGTAGCTTTCACTGTAGTTGGCATAGACGCGGGTGTTTTCCTTCACCTTGAAGAGGGCCCCTGCGTTGGGTCTGACCTGGTTGACGTCACGTTTGACCGGGATGGGAGAGTCCGGTGTGGGCGTGACGCCGTTGATGGTGGTGACATATTCGAGCTGGCTGAAATGAACCTTGTCGAAGCGTGAACCGAAATAAGTCAGCAGTCGTTCACGGAACCAGCGGGATTCCTGGCGGAACTGACCACCCACGACGCTGATTCTCCTGCGGGTGAGACGGGATGCCGAACCGAGAGGATCGTCGACGGTGCCGTCGAAATAGGTCAGCGGCGATATGGGCCTGAAATCGTGATCGAGTGCCACGACGCGCCCGGAGCCGGCTGCCTGCCAGGCGGCGAGTGCCGATGAGGCCGTGCTGCGGGTGGGGTCGTAGCGATAGTAGTCGTTGAAATCGACCGTAACGAGAGTCTTGTTCGTGATCGTGCGATCGGCGAGATGGTAACGCGCCACGAGGTCGAGCTGCACGCCGCCGCCATCTTCATTGATGATGCCGCGATTTGGCGTGGCGCCGCGTGTGGACGTATAGCTGTTGGCAGCGTTGGTGCTGTTTACTGTGATGGTTCCGAAGCTGGTGTTGGCGTTGAAATTCTGCAGTCTCGCGGAAAAGAGCTGGGCACCCGCGCGGAAGCTCAGAAACCGGCCGAGCTGCCGGTCATAACTCATCCGGAGCGTATCTGCGGAACGTGAGTTTTCGCTGTGGGGGCCGAAGGCGTTGTAGCGTGCGAGGTTCTTTGCGTAGCCGATGGCCTCGTCGTCAGTATTGGATGAAGTGCCCTTCTGATCGAGGATCATGGGTGCGGCGGAAGTCTGGGAGTGGCGAAACTGCTTGAAGTGTTCCGCGGAGAGAAGGAGATGGCCTCCCTTGTCGAAATCGTGCTTCACAGCCACGTAGCCCTGGTTCTCGCGGATATGAAAATAGTCCACATCGCCAGCGCGGTTGAACTGGCTGCCGATGACGATGTAGTAGGTTCTTGGTGAACCGAGGAGGCCGGTCGCCTCGAGGGTCCCCTGGAGCGTGTCAAAGCTCCCCCCGCGCACGGTGAACTTCATGGCATCGGTTTTCTGCGGTGCCTTGGAGATCATGTTGACCATGCCGCCGGGAGAGCTTCGGCCGTAGATGCCGGCATTCGGACCCTTGATGACCTCGACACGATCAATGTTGGTCTGCCCATATCGGCCCTGGCGGTAGAAGCCATCACGCAACTGCGAGGACGATGCGAAGCCCCGGAGATTGAATCCGCCACCTACATCAAGACCGGTGAGGCCGCCGACCTGGGTCAGCGTATCGTCGAGCTGAAACATGGCAAAATCCTCGAAGAATTCGCTGGTGATGACGTTGACGGTGTAGGGCAGATCCTTGATCTGCGTCGCCACACGCGTGCCCGTGAGGGTTTCGGAAGCGGCGTAGCCACGGTCATCTTCGGCCGTAACCTCAAAGGGTGAAATCTCGATCACGTCCTCCTGGGAGTTTGCAGGACTGGTTTGAGCGAATGCTTTTGCAGCGGCAATGGCCGCGTAACATGCCAGGATGCCGGTGAGCCGGTACGGGTTTGTAATCATGGTTCGGGTTTTCGGTTGGGGGATGGTTGGAAGGAAATTCAAGGTCTCCGTGTGGCCGGGACCGGGAGGACTGCCCCTTGGCCGTGGGCTGAGTCCGATATTGTGTTCAACGAATTGGTTGGCCCTCCGTAGAAACCTGGTCCGACGCTCCCCCGTCCGATGGGCACTGGGTCATGACGGCATGCCTCGTTGCAGTGACAGCCTGAGCCCTTGTGCTTCGCCGACCGCCTGATCGTGCGCATTCCTCTCATTGCAAGCCGCCTCATGCCGTCACCCATCTCCAGCACTGGGCTGGATGCCGATGGGACGGCGTAACCGAGCGAGGCATCCTGTCTGAGATCCGGCGATTTCGTTCCGTAGGTTACCCCAGGCAGGCCCGCGACTCCGTAGTTCGAATCTGGGTGATGGACATAGTTGCTGCGGAAGCCGATGGCTGTCGTGTCATAGTCGATTTCAAAGACGGGGCCACCGGTGCTGCTGCTTTGTACGATGTTGTAGCAAACCATCACGCCGGCCGGATCGATTGCGCCGGATCCGCTGCTGTTGCGGCCGAGGAAGAACGGCTGCCTGCAGTTGACGAACGTGTTGTGGACGATTTTTGCGTTGTTTGCCGCCTCGTAGGTGTTCGCGTCATCGCTTGCGGGCCAGGCCGGGTCGCCTTTCTGCACCACGATGGTCGACGTCACACCGCTTCCGGCAAGATCCTGAAAATAGTTGTTCCGAACGGTGTTGTTTTGTCCGATGATACGAACGCCGCCGGAATCCGGGAGATTTGCTCCGAAGAAAAAATTTCCCTCGACCAGACAGTTGTCGCCGTGCCGCAGGCACAGTTGTCCACGATTTTCGACGAAGGTATTGCAGCGATAGAGATTGTTGGTCGATTTGTTCGAAATCAGCTCTGGTTCCCCGGCGCCGTAGATGGCGCGATAGAAGTAGTTGAATTCAAAAACCGACGCCATGTTCCAGCCTTGGTGTGCGCTGTCGCCGACACGGATGCCTTCATAGCCGTTTTCGCCGATGGTCGTCCGGGGGCCGAAATAGTTGAAGGCGAACCGGTGGTTCCGCGGAGTGGACTTGTCGGGTTCAGGTGTCGCCAGCACGACCGACGCACCGAGGGTCGTCTTGCCCTCGAAACTGTTGTGGTCGACCGTGTGACGGTAGCCTTGGATCACAAGCCAGTAGTAGGTATTGCCCGCTGCCGCTCCGGAATTGTAGTCGCGAAACATGCAGTTCGTAATCCGGCAGTCCTTCGAACCGGTAGCCGTCTGGACGATACCCCATTTTTCCGCGGCGGGCATACCGCCGGGGGCGGTCTGTCCATCAAATCTGAAACCTGCCAATGTCATCCACGAGCCCGAAAGCACGATGCGGGTTGTGCCGGCAAAAGCGACGCCTCCCAGGTTCTCTGCACGGATGACGATCGGTTCTCCCGGGGTGCCGGTACCGTTGATCGTTTTTGTGCCGAGGTTCGCATAGATGCCGTCGTGCACGACGACAATGTCCCCCGCGGACAACGAGGGCAGAGCGGTCAGGTCACTCACCGTGTGAACGTCGTGGCGCGCGCCGCGCGCCGCCACCACCAGCACCAGTGCCAAGGTGACGAGAGAAAAACGAAGAGGAAAAGCGGTCAAACCACCGGAAACCATGGGGATGGCAGTTCTGCATCGCGGGCCGACGGGGCCGCGTCGCAGGGGGACTACACCGACACATCCTAACAGTCCGCCACAATGGCGGGTATCCTTAGAACTAAGGATATTTCCCTTGTCTTTCGCCTGGGCTCATCGCTTTTCGGCTTGAAGATACTTGGCGGCCGCTGCCGTGCGGGAATGGACGTGCAGCTTTTCGTAGATGTGGCCCAGATGCGTGCAGATGGTCGTGTAGCTGACTCCCAGGCGCTCCGCGATTTCCTTTGTCGCCAGCCCTTCCGTCACCTGCTGGAGGATTTCGAGTTCCCTCGATGTCAGGGCGGCGATTTCATTCTCCGGCTCGGTGGTGCGCTGGAACGACTGGACTACCTTGCGCGCGATTTCTGCGCTCATTGGCGAGCCGCCGGCATGAACATCGCACACGCCCTGGATGATGGCCTCAGGAGGGGACCGCTTCAGCAGGTAGCCGCTGGCTCCCGCCTCGAGCGCCTTGAAGATCTGCCGACTGTCGTTGTAGACGGTGAGTACCAGGAACTGGGTCTTTGGCAGTTGGGACTTCAACCGCGAGATGCACTCGATGCCGGTCATGTCCGGGAGATTGATGTCCATGATCACCACATCGGGCTGGTGCTTCAGGATGGCCCGGAGAGCGTGCTCTCCATTGCGGCTGACAGACAGGCAGCGACATCGATCGGACATGTTGATCATCTGTTCCAGGGAGGCGCAGATGGCGGCGTTGTCTTCGACGATGGCGACAGTGACGGGACTCATTTGCTGAAAGGGATGGCGACCAGCGGATCAGGAGACTTCAGGAATTTCCCCCCTGCCGGAGAACGAAACCGCAATTGAAATTTCGGTTCCCTCGCCTGGGGCGGTTCGAAATTCGATCCTGCCTCCGGTCCGTGCGACCCTGCTGCGCATGTTGGACAGGCCATTTCCGCCTACAGACTTGACCGTGTCGGGATCGAAGCCCCGACCATTGTCGCGCAGTGTGATTCGCAGTTCGCCGGAGGTCATCCGGATACCCAGCCACACGTCGGAGGCTCCTGAATGCCTGAGAGTGTTGTTCATGGCCTCCTTGGTGGTAAGGAACAGGTCGGACCGCTCCTCTGCCGACAGCGGCAGCCGGGGGATCGTCGGCGACACGTCCATTCGCGCCCGGATTCCGCTGGAACGGAAAAGTTCCTGGAACAACTCGCCGACGTAGACGACGAGTTGGTCGAGTGAATCGTTGGCCGGATTCACCGCCCAGACGATTGCGTCGAGCGAACCCGCAAGGGCCCGCACGCGCTGCGCCAGGTGATCCAGTCCGGCCTGCTCCGCGGGAGGAGCCGTGCGCCGGGTGGCGTCGGCGAAGAGGCCGATTTCCGTAAGGCTTGCGCCGAGATCGTCGTGCAGATCCTGGGCGATTCGTCTTCGTTCGTTTTCCATCGCGCGCTCCCGTTCCAATCGATCGAGTTTCAACCTCAGCTGTCGGTTTGACCACCAGTAGGCAATCCAGATGAGCGCGCCGGCCAGACCCGCCAGCAGCCAGGAGAACCACGCTGTCTGATAGAAATAGGGCAGTTGCACGATGGCCACGTTGGCGTCGGTTTCGCTCCAAACACCGTCGTTGTTCCCTGCGGCAACCCGAAACACATAGCTTCCAGGCGGCAGACTGCCGAAATATGCGGAGCGCCGCGACGCCGCGTCGATCCAGTCGGAGTCGTGACCTTCGAGTTTGTAGCGGAAGATCATCCGGTCCGCCTGGACAAAGCTCGGGGCCGTATAGTCGATGGCGAGTGAACGTGTGCCCGGCGGCAGTTGCACCGGCCCGTCAGACTCGATGGCATGACGATCCACGAGGACGCGCGCGATGTGCACGGGCGGTGGCACGGCATTCGGAACCACACCCTGCGAGTCGATTGCGAGCACTCCACGCCGCGTTGCAAAAAGGAGTCTTCCGCCCGCGGCGCGCCATCCCACGGGTTGTGCTCCGGACCACACGGGGATGATTCCAATGTCGTCCCCCACTGGCACGGTATGCAGGGGTGGAACCGAAACAGGCGTGCGCATCCAGCTTAGCAGCTCATCTTTTCGCGCCCAGAGCACGCCGGCAAGGGTACCCAGCCATATCCTGCCCGAATCCTCCTCGAGGATTGCCGACACGCTGCTACCCAGCACCTTCACCATTCCAGGGGCAATGATCCAACGATCGTTCTCCCAGACTACCAGGCCACGATTGCTCAATCCAACCCAGACCAGTCCCTCGCGGTCGGCATGAACGGCGCGCACTTCATTGACCGGAGGTGGCGAAGCCCATCTCTGTGCCGTCGCCCTGTCTGCACTTACCCGCCAGAGCCCGGATTTCCAAGTCCCGACCACCAATGCGCCGTCGCCCGCCTCGGCAAAACAGGTGGCGAAGGGAATGGATTCACCTCCGGACGTTTTCATTTCGACAAACTTGCCGTTCTCGCGGCGAAACAAGCCGTCGAATTCGGTGCCTACCCACATCACTCCCTGACGGTCCTCATAGAGACCGCGCACGAACCTGAGTTCGGACTCCTGTTGCCAACCGCTCCCGCGTCGCACCCAGAGGTGTGATCCCGTTCCGGCCCAGACGCTGCCATCGTGGGCGGCAAACACAACCGCTGGATCGCTCTCGGGCAGGCCGTCCTCCTTGCGCTGGCGGATGACCTTGCCTGCGGCGTCCACGTGCACGATCCCGGAGCCTTGCGTGGTCAGCCAGAGGTTGCCTGACGGATCCTCCGTAACATTCTTCACATTGTCAGTCGGCAGACCTTGGCGGGTGGACAGGAGGCGGTAAGGCAATTCCCGCATCCGGGTCAGCCCTTCAGAGCCCGCGCACAACCACAATCCGCCTTCGCGATCCTCGCAGACTGCCTGCACGTTTTCATTCGGCAATTCATCAATCGGCTCGAAGCGTGGCTGCTCCGCCGAAGCCGAGTGGTACAGCGTGCCGGCTGCCAGCCACAACCCACCTGAGCTGGTCCGACGGATTTCATTGATCGACAAGTTCCCCGCACCTTCCGCCACTGGATAGCGCGTCAATCGATCATCCCGCATGCGAAACAGGCCGGTGCGTTTTGTCCCGATCCAGAGCGTTCCCTGGGGCGCCTCACAGATGGTCTGGACTTCGCCAATGCCTTCAGCCCCGTCGAATTTCCTTGATGCGTGTCCGCTTTCGATGCGGAACAAGCCCCTGCCTCTTTCCTGGGCGATCCAGATCTGCCCACGTGAGTCGACAAACATGGCACGCACGCGCAGGTCCGGAGGCAGGCCTTCGGACACAAGCGATTCCCAGCGCCCTCCGCGATAGGCATGAACGCCCGCACCCCATGTTCCGGCCCAGAGATTGCCCAGCCCATCCTCAGACAGTGTGCGGACTGACAGGTTTGCGAGTCCCGAGCGTTTGAATCGCCCGTTCACCACCTCGCACAGGCCCTTGTCCGTTCCAATCCACAGGCTGCCGTTGCGATCCTCGTGGAAGCAATGGATCAGGTCGCTCGGCAGCCCTGGAGTATCCGCCGCGTAAAAATTGGTGAAACGAACGCCATCAAACCGTCCAAGGCCTGCCGGCGTGCCGACCCACAAGTAGCCATCGCGGGTCTGCACGGCGACGGTCACCACCGTACCCGGCAGGCCAAGTTCCATCCCATACTTGTCGAACGAGTGGTGCATCCCGCCACGGGAGTGCCACGCAGCCTGCTGTAGGGCTTCCTGTCCCCGGCCCTGGCCCGTGGCTCCAATTAGTGCAAGCGAGCACCACCAGAGGTACCGAGGCTTCAGGAAGAGGAACACAGGCAGAAAAGCGGGCTGGGCGGTGTGCGAACCGCGGCATCACCGGTCGCGGCGCTTTGGGTTGCGCTGCTTTGCGGTTGCAGGTGGTTCACCTGTTTTCAGGGACTCCAGCCAGCTTGCTTCCTTGTCGTCGAAGGGACGGTGGGGATTCAGGGGAGTGGTGTCATGTCCCGCGGATGGCATTAGGAGGAGTTCGTGGGCGGAGCTGAGCTGGTTGCTGACGATGAACATGCCGGGCGGGGGACAGATCCGGTCACCCAGCGCAATCCCGATCAGCGTCGGCGCCCTGATCAGCGGCGCAAAATTGACCATGTCGTAGTACTCGGCGGTCCGCCGGACCTTTTCGGGTATGGGTCGCTCCAGGGCGGCGTTCCACCAGTCCGGAAAGCCGGCCCGGTTGCCGGCAATGTTGCCATTGAGATCGCATCCTCCCGGCACCTTGGCCGTGACCCCCGTCACCGCTTCGCTGTTCAAGGCCGCGGCGACCAGTGCGAGCATGCCGCCCTGGCTTCCTCCGCGCACCACAAGAACGGTGCCGTTCCACTCGGGGCGGCTCTGCAGGTAGCGCACGGCTTGGACGGTGCCGAGGTACATGCCCAGATAGTAGCTGCTGGAGCGGTCCTCATTGCCGATCTTGAAAAAATCCCGATGCGTTGTTTTCCGGATCTGATTGTAGATCTCCTTTGAACCATAGGCGGGAATATCATGGGCCTGAACATTGAGAACGAGCCACCCTTGGGATGCGGGTTTGACGGCCGCCTGCTTCGAAAGGGAACTGAAGCCGAGACCTTGGATGATCAGCATGGCGGGAAACTTTTCGGATCCCCGCGGGCGGGTGTTGGGCATGGCCAGCTGGCCGTACACCTTCTTCCCTCCGACATTGTCCAGTGTGATCTGCCACAGGTCCACGGTCGGATTGGGGGAAGCCTCCGGCGTTAACACGGGAGCAAGGGGAACCGCCCGGACCGATTCTAGATTTCCCGACCAGAATTCCTTGAAGTCTTCAGGACAGGGCAGGCTTGGCCTGAGTGACCGTGGGTCGAAGACCGCGCCCGAGGTAACGGGTTTGTAGCCCGGAGCGGTGACAACAACCATCAGGGTGCCGGGAGTTCCGCGCTTTGCCGAGAGGCTTGCCCGGCCGTTGTCCAGCATGACCTCGCCCCGCTGCAGGGTGACGAGACTGTTGGAAACCAGCCGGTAATTGACCGACTCCGGCGGGCGTTCGTTTGCCTTGAGATTGACGACGTCGATCGACCACGTGGCCGATTCACCCGAAGAAAATACGCCGCTTTTGCGGTCGAGCCTGAGCCTGAGGTCTGCGGCGGTGACAGGGGCCGAGGCTCCGGCGAGCATCAGGCATGCAAACATTGCGGGGCGTCGGGTTCCCGAAGGCAGACATGAGCGGAAAATGGACGGAATCTGGCGAAAGGCCTTCATGCGTGGCTGATCAAGCCCGGGTCATCGGATCAATTCTCGATGAAGTAAGAAGCGTAAAGTCGGGATGGGTTCAATCTGCGGAACATTTCCAGATGGTGAACGATAAGAAGCCATGCGTCTCGCCGGTCCACTTTGTTCCGTGCTCCCATAAGCATGCTCGGGACAAACGGTTTCGACACGTCCTGATTCGCAATGATAGGTCTCGAACAATGGCACTGTGAGGCTCGAAGTCCTGATGAAACAACTTCAAGTCGCTCGACTGCTCCACGAAGTCCGGTATCGTGCTTCTGCCATGATGCGAACCGTCCTTGCTCATACCCTTGCCCTGTTTCTATCAGTTTTCGTGGCCGACGCATCGGCCGCGGACAAACCTTCGAGGCCCAACATACTCGTGATTTTTGCGGATGACCTGGGTTGGAAGGGAGTCGGGTTCGATGGCGACACCCGCTATGAAACGCCCCATCTGGATGCCCTGGCGAAGCAGGCCATGGTCTTTCCGATGGCCTATGCCTCATCCGGCAATTGTGCCCCGAGCCGCGCCTGCCTCTGGTCCGGAGAGTACACTCCCCGTCACGAAGTCTACGCAGTGCATGCGACCGATCGGGGACCGAAGAATTTGATGCGCCTGATCCCGATTCCGAACAAGGTGGAACTCGCGCCCGAAAAAATCACGATTGCGGAATCGCTCCGCGCAGCAGGCTATCGCACAGGACTTTTTGGTAAGTGGCACGTTGGCGAGCAAGCTCCCTATCGCCCAACTGACCAGGGATTTGATGTCTACGTTGGGACGTATAAGCGAACCAGTGACGTGACCGAAGATCCAAAGAGCATGTTCTCGCTTTCCCAAGCGGCGCTCAAATTCATAGAAGAGGACAGGACCCGCCCGTTCTTTGCATTCATTGCCCATCATGCGATCCACACTCCTCTCGCGGCGACCGCAGCCTCTGTGCGTCACTTTGAGGAAAAGTCTCCGGGACTCAACCATCAGGACATCCTCTATGCCGCGTCGACTCTCGATCTCGACAACAGCGTCGGGCTCGTGATGGCGCGTCTGCGCGAACTTGGGCTCGAGGAGAATACCCTCGTCATCTTCACATCGGACAACGGGGGCACACAGCAGTCCTCGCAGGAGCCGTTGCGTGGAAACAAGGGCTGCTACTATGAGGGCGGAATCCGTGTACCCTTCTTTGCACGCTGGCCGGGGCGCATCGCGCCGGGCATCAATGCAACGCCGGTGACCAACATCGATTTCTATCCCACATTTCTATCGCTGGCCAATGCGCCCGCTCCGAAGGACTACCCTCTCGATGGTGCGAACCTGATGCCTCTTTTTACGGGAAAGGTGACAGGACTCGATCGTGCGATCTTCTGGCATTTCCCCGGATATCTGGACACGCCGGTCATACGAGGACGTGACCCTGTTTTCCGCACACGTCCCGTGACGGTTGTCCGGCAAGGTGATTGGAAACTGCATCTCTACCATGAGGAGTGGTTCCTCGACGGCGGACGGCAGAAGCTGGCGAGCAATCATGCGGTGGAGCTCTACAACCTCGCATCCGATCCCGGTGAGCGACATGATCTCGCGAATGTGGAAACGACCCGTCGCGATGCCCTGCTGGACACCCTGCTGAAGTGGGGCAAGGACACCGGCGCCAAGTTCGCACATGAGCCGAATCCCGCCTACAATCCGAACAGCCCGGTGAAAGGAACTCGCGGGAAGAATGCCGCCAAAGGCGGGTGACGCCCGCCTCAAGCGCGTTTGACGCGCAGGCCACCGGTCTCGACCCGTTCCCACCGCACGGCCGGGGCGGATGGCGGCGCCAATCCCAATTCCGCAAACTCCGGTGTGCGCGGCACGGCCGAGGGTGTCTCGCCGCGAAGTTGCTCTTCACGGACATCGCGCGCAGTGCCGTCGTCGGCCGCTGCGCGAACTATCCGAGCTACGCCTATCGGAGTTGTGTCCGTCAAGTTCTGCAGAAAGGGATCAGTGGAGTGGGGATTTGGTGAGTTGAAGAGGATCTTTGGGATGGGGTGCAGGGGAAGGGACGTCAGCCCCTTCCAAACCAGTCTTGCAGGCCCGACTTTTCGGATGCTTCAACGGTGAATCAATGATTTGCGCATGCTATCACCTCCCGTTGGTGAAGTCGGATTGGCTAAACACTTTCTTCGACGACGGGATTTGTGAGCGCGCCGATGGCGTCGACTTCGATGGTCACGGAATCCCCGGCCTTGAGCCAGAGCGGATTCGGTTTCGCCGCCATGCCTACGCCGTGGGGGGTGCCGGTGAGAATGACGGTGCCGGGCACGAGGGTCGTGCTGCCGCTGAGAAATTCTATGATTGTGGGAATATCGAAGATCATGTCGCCCGTGTTCCAGTCCTGGACGGTCCGCCCGTTCAGGATGGTGCGAATCTTCAGCCTGGACGGGTCGGGAATCTCGTCGGTGGTGACCAAGCAGGGGCCGAGCGGGGAAAACGTATCGAACGTCTTGCCGCGGCACCATTGTCCCCCGCCGAACTTGAGCTGCCAGTCGCGGGCCGAGACGTCGTTGGCACAGGTGTATCCCAGCACGTAGTCGAGCGCATTCTGCCTGGAGACGTTCTTGCAGGTGCGGCCGATGACCACCGCGAGTTCGCATTCGTAGTCAACCTCGTGACTCGCCATCTTGCGGGGCAGCACGATGGGGGCGTTCGGGTGCTGCAGTGTGTTGACGCCCTTGAAGAAGAGCACGGGATATGTCGGCGCCTTCATGCCGCTTTCCGCCGCGTGATGCCGGTAGTTGAGCCCGATGCCCAGGATCTGGGTTGGCACGATGGGCGCGAGCAGCTGGCCGATTGTGGCCACCTCCGAAGTGACTTCACGCGCGCCATACGGGTCTCCTTTGAGAACCTGGTGCCTGCCTGGAGCGGTTTCGGCCGCGTAACGAATGGTGCCGGAAGAGTCGGAGTAGCGGATGATTTTCATGAAAAGGGCGCGTTGGAGTTGCGGGACAAAGTGTCAGTCCAGCACAGCCACAACCGTGCGGCAAGCGGTGAGTCCACGCGGGCAGGTGACAATTGTTCCGCCAATGGGGCCGGAGGTGCGCCGACGAGGGAATCCAATGCAGGGCTGTCTACTGGAGCGGGCGCTTGGTTTGCAGATAGGCGATGAGATCCGCGGCATCCGGCTCACTGAGCGATGAGAGCAGGCCTGGCGGCATGAGCGACACATCGAGTCGCTGCATCGTCCCGATTTCGTCGCGGGCGATGGTGACGCTTTCCGCCTGGTTGACGAGCGTGATGGCCGATGGCGTTTCGCGCTGGATGATGCCCGCGTTCATGCGACCGTCCTTGGTTTCGATCGTGACCAACTGGTAGTCGCGCCCGATATCGGCATTGGGGTCGACGATGTTTCGAAGCAGGTAGTCGAGATCGCCGCGATTCGAGCCGGTGAGTTCCGGTCCGACGGACCTGCCGTCCGCGTACAATTGGTGACAGAGTGCGCAGGTGTTGTTGAACACCTGGCGCCCGCGCTTGAGATCGGCAGCGGCGAGGCGGGCGGGAGTGAGTTCCTTCTTCCAGGTCTGAATCTCATCGGATGCGTTCTGGGTGGTCTCGTGGCTCACTCCCCAGACTTCTGCCAGAAGCCGGTCGAGTGCCGCATCCTTGTGGAAACGAATCTGTCGGGCCAGCGAGGCGTCGAGGTCGCTCCTCGCCACGGTGCCTGCCTTCACGGCATCAAGCAGGGCGTGCGCATAGGCCGGACGTCCGGCGAGCAACGCAACGGCCGAGCGTTTTTCCTCGGGAGTGAACGATGCATAGACCTTGAAAATTGCGTCGGGAGTCGTGGGCGCGTCGTAGGCGGAGAGTCCGCGCAGTGCAAGGAGCCGCAGGCCGGGCTCGGCGAGCACACCCTGATACACGGGGGCGAGCTGGAAATTCTGCACCTCATTCATCACCTTCAGTGCAGCCTGTCGGGCGGCGAGCGGCGCAAAGCTGTCGCGCGCCACCGCGGATTTTTTCCATGCGAGACTCGTATCGCCAAAACGGACGGCCAGGGTGTCGGCCTGCGATATCAGATTGGTATCCGTGCTCACGCCGACGGCGGCGTAGGCCCTGTTCCAGGAGGGCGGCGGCGGAATCTTTGTCCGCCCCTCGGTGGCTGTCATCAGGCTTGCAAGCAATTCCCGCTGATAGTCGGGATCATTTGATGTGGCGAGCGCCTCGGCGAAGGTTTCGAGGCCGCCTGAGGCGGAGTCGCCTGTCTTTCCGGCATTCCTTTCATCCGCCAGGGCGGCAGCGCGGCGCGTGAACCAGGGTCGAAGCGCGGTGAGCGGTGTCGTGCTCGCGAGTTTTGCGGCGCGGGCGGAATCGGCGGGGACCAGCGGCTCGGCCGCGTACCAGTAGAGCAGCGGGAGATTGATGTCATTTGCGTCCTCGCCATGACCGAGCAGCCCTTCGACGACGGGCCAGCGGGCGGCCACCGGAATACGCTGGGCGGCGGAGGCGAGAAATCGCCGGACGACGGGCGAGGGGTCCGACGCGGCCAGACCTGCGAAAGCGGCGACGAGCGTGGGTGATGGAGACTTGTCCTCGCACATCAACTGGATTGTCCATCCGCGCAGATAGGCCTCGGGCGATTTGAGAAATTCAAGGGCCAGCGTGCCGGTGAGACCCCGCGTGACGTGAAGTGTCCAGAGGGCGCGCAGCTTGCGGGTCACATCCGGATTGTCGCGAATGATCGCCAGAAGTGCCTGATGCACGGCGGGGTCCGGTCCCCGCTCCTGGAGGATCAGCCTCGAGCGGCGCACAAACCACTCATTCCTGTGCAATTGGTTCCGGACCAGTTCAGCGCTGGACAGCGAGGCAAGGTCCACGGCGACGTGTTTGGGTGTGCCGTAGCTGATCTTGTAGATGCGACCGTTGGAGCGGTCCTGTGGCTGCTGCTGGTGACATGCGCGGGCGTCATACCAGTCGCTGTTGAAGAGCGATCCGTCGGGTCCTATCTCGAGCCGTAGGCCGCGGAACCAGAAGTCATTTGCCCGCATGAAATCGGGTTCATGCGAGCCGACATATCCCGAGCCGGCAGGAGTGAGCCTTTCGTGATTGATGCGACTGCCCAGCACGTTGTGCGTGAACAGCGCGCCGCGATAGTTTTCGGGAAAGTTGTCGCCGAGGTAGATCAGCGTACCGGCATGAGCATGTCCGCCGCCCGCCGCATCGGTCCCGCCATCGCCGAATCTCGCCTTGTTCCAATCCACGCCGCGATCGTAGTGGAGATGGTCGGCGATGGTCTTGATCTCCCCGTAGACGTAGGGATTGAAATGCGGGCCGGACTGACGCTGGTAGTATCCGCCCTGGATGATGTGGTACAGGTGGGGAATGACGCAGGCGGTGACGAATGAATCGCCCACGTCATTGAAATCGAGTCCCCACTGGTTGCTGATTCCCTCTGCGAAGACCTCGAAGATCTTTTTCGTTGGATGGTAGCGCCAGATGCACGCATTGAGGGGGGAGCGTTCTGCGTCGCGCGCCCCGGGCTTGCCGACGTTGGAATGGGTGAAGACACCCTGGTTTCCGTAGAGCCATCCGTCCGGCCCCCAGACGAAACTGTTCAGGGTCTCGTGGGTGTCGTGTGCGCCCCAGCCATCCAGCAGCACCTGTGGTGGACCGTCAGGGGAGTCGTCGCGATTGCGGTCGGGGATGAAGAGCAGGTAGGGAGGACTGCCGACCCAGACGCCGCCGTGCCCGACGGCGAGGCCACTGCCAAAGTTTATCTGATCGTAGAAGACCTTCGAGGTGTCGTGCCGGCCATCGCCGTCGGTGTCCTCAAGGATGAGGATTCGGTCATGGCCGTAAGGTGACCAATTGGGATAGGAATAGTTTTCCAACACCCAGAGACGACCGCGCTCATCGATGGTGAAGGCGATGGGCTGGTGAACCGCGGGCTCGCTCGCGAAGGGCACGGCCTTGAAACCCGGAGGCAGTGTCATCGTTTTCGCCGCAGCCTCCGCCGTGAGGCCGGTGCCGGTGCCGACTGGGAATTCACCCTGCTGGGCAAATGCCCCTGTAGTGAGCAGCAAAGAGGCAATGGAGGCGGCCAGGCCAGGGGCGAATGGAAGAGACGACAGACGGTGGATCATCATTTTTTGAAATCGGATTCGGTCACTTGCAAGCGGGCGATGCTGGCAGGAATTCACACTCAGGGAGTTGCTCCCTTGAAACGTGACCAGGTTTCGTCCAGCGGATCACCCTTCGAGCTTCGACCCCGATGTCGCCAGGTGTCGCCGGTGACTTCGCCCGAAAATTCCAGGCTTGCGCCGACACGGCTGTTGTCGCGGGAGAAAAATCCAATGTGTTCGACATACTTGCCGTCCCTGAAGGTGTAGGTGCCTCCGCCGGTGCCCGAGAACTCGCCGGTCTCGACATTGATGGCGATCCACTGGAACCAGGTGCCCGAAAGAATCTTCAGCGTGCGGCGCGCGCGAAGGGGCATTTCGGAAAACTTGCCGTTGGTGTGCCTGCCGGTGATCCGCCACGTGCCAGCCAGCGGGCCCTTGCCGTCGTCGATTCGCATCCATGTCTGGTGAACACCGCCGGCATCGGTGAGAGTCAGGGTGTCGCCCGAGGTGGTGACCTTGACGGTGATGCGTTTGCCGACCTCTGCACGGTCCTTGGAATCGAACTGAAGGCGAATTTCCGCGTTGTCATCCGCGATCGTGTACGAGCCACCCTGCGTGCGGACAAAGGCATGTTTCTCGTGCTCGAACCACGTGTGCGACCAGTAGTCGGGTGTCACGAGGAGCACCTGTTCAACCGGTCCGGAAACCCGCCAAGCGCCGACCAGCGCCGCGTTGTTGGAAGCTGCCTGGACAAAGCTGGCCGAGGTCGCACCTGCCAGCGCAATGAAGAGAAGAAGGGGCATCGGTTTCATAGCGGGGATTGACCGTGGCGTGTGAGAGAGGCGACGCAAGCGCGCAGGCGGGTGTCCGCTGGGAATTGGGCATTACTTGATGCGGGCTAGAACCTTGCGCGTGCCCATGGTTTTGACTGTCCTGGGCAGTTTCAGGTGCTTTGCAGGCCGGGATTTCTGAAGTGCAACCAGGATTTGGACTCCGCTTCCGGTGCATTCCGTGAAAATTTCAGATAGCTGTGAAGCAGCACCATATGCAGCGAGCTGGCGTATCGCGGTTTCCACAGCGCGCGGATTGACACTGAAACTGAGTCTCATCATCTATCGAAGCGTCTAATCATGCCTTCCGGCGAGAATGTAAAAGCTGAATCGACCCGTTTGCCGCTCTGCCAGCTTCCAGCTGGGGAATGCGGTCGGGTATACGAACTCGTTGGAGAGGGAACCTTCAAGCAGCGCATACGTGAGCTGGGCTTTGGCGAGTCCTCCTTGGTGACCAAGATTTCTGGGAGATCCCCGGTCATCTGCTGCGTCAACGGCACGCGGGTGGCGTTGAACCACGGCGCGGCCAGCCAGATTCTGGTGGAGCGGTGTGCCGTCCGCAGCTAATTGGGTCAAGGCATGGCTGAGACGATTCCGCTTTCAGGGCTGGCTGTCGGCAGTTCGGCAGTGCTCAGGGAATTTCCCAGGACAGGCCCTGCATTCCTGCGCATGCGCGAGATGGGTCTCCTGCCTGGCACCTTGTTGAAGCTGGTGCGGGTGGCCCCCTTGGGGGATCCGCTGGAGATTGAAGTGCGGGGCTATCGATTGACCTTGCGGCGCAGCGAGGCGGACGTCGTCCGGGTGGAGCCCGGCGGCAGATGAGCATGAGTCTCCCAGGTCATATTGGCGAAACGGTCCGTAGTTCTCCCGCTCCCGCGCGGCATACGCCAACCTATGCCCTCGTGGGCAATCCGAACTGCGGCAAGTCGACGCTTTTCAATGCGCTCACCGGACTCAAGCAGAAGGTGGGCAACTATCCCGGCGTCACGGTCGAGAAGAAGGTGGGCACGGCCTACTCCCAGCATGGCCAGCCCATCACCATCGTCGATCTGCCCGGGGCTTATTCGCTGGCGGCGCGTTCTCCTGACGAAGCCGTCACGCGTGACGTCCTGCTGGGTCGGCGAGCGGACACGACCGCGCCGGATCGGATCCTTTGCATTGTCGATGCCACCAATCTGGAGCGCAACCTGTACCTGGTTCATCAGATCATGGACCTCGGCCGGCCCGTCATACTCGTGCTGAACATGATGGACCTGGCGGCCAAGGCGGGGCTCCACATCAGCATCGACCGGCTGGAGAAGGAACTCGGCATACCGGTCATCCCCTGTGAGGCCTCCCATGGCAAGGGCCTGATCGAACTCAAGGTTGCGATGAGCCGTTCGGACCTCCCGCTTCCGCGGCACAGCTGGACAATCCCCGCGCCGATCGCGCCGGCGGTTTCGGAGCTGCAGGCGTCGCTCGTGGACCACAGTCGCAAATCGGCGCTAAGCGCAAGGGCCGAGGCCCTGCTGCTGCTCACGGACCAGGATACGGTGCGTGTGGCAGGATCGACACCCCTGGATGGCAGGACGCTCGGAATTCTGCACACCTGGCAGAAACGCTGGGAGTCCGAGGGAATGGACTGGGCGGGCTCGCTGGTGAGCTCACGCTATGAGGCCATCGGCCGGCTTTGTGCGGACATCGTGCGCGCAGGAGCCGCGGACCGGTCCGCCGTCAATGTGAGCGACCGTATTGACGAAGTGGTTACGCACCCCTTCTGGGGTTGGGCCATTCTCGGCGTCATCATGGTGGCGCTTTTCGTCAGCATTTTCACTTTCGCCGAATATCCCATGACGTGGATCGACGACCATGTGGCGTCGCTTTCCGACTGGGTGAAGGGTGTCATGCCGGAGGGGGATCTCCGGGATCTCATCACCGATGGAGCCATTGCGGGAGTCGGGGGCGTCGTGGTGTTTCTCCCGCAGATCCTCATCCTGTTTTTCTTCATCGGCCTGCTGGAGAGCACCGGTTACATGGCCCGCGCCGCGTTCATCATGGACCGCCTGATGAGCAAGGTCGGACTCAATGGGAAAAGCTTCATACCGCTGCTCAGTTCGCATGCCTGTGCGATTCCCGGCATCATGGCGACCCGCACGATTGAGGATCCGAAAGACAGGCTCGTGACGATCCTGGTGGCGCCGCTGATGAGCTGTTCGGCGCGATTGCCGGTCTATCTGCTGATGATCGCCGCACTGGTGCCCAACGACCGGGTTCCGGTGATGACGAAGGTCGGGATCATGTTTGGCCTCTATGGTGTCGGCTACTTCGGCGTGTTCGGCTTTGCCTGGCTGTTCAAGCGCACGCTGTTCAAGGGGAAGCCCCCCGTGATGATCATGGAGCTTCCTCCGTACCGCATGCCGCGCATGCGCGACGTGCTCCTGCACATGGTCGAACGCGCCGGCCTTTTCCTGAAACGCGCGGGGACGCTGATCCTTGCGATCTCGATCATGCTGTGGTTCCTGGCGGCGTATCCAAAATCCCATGACGGAGCGACCCCTCAGGAACAGATGACGCACAGCTTTGCCGGGAAGGCAGGGCATGCGCTTGAGCCGCTGATCAAACCCCTGGGCTTCGACTGGCAGATCGGCATCGGGCTCGTCGCCTCCTTCGCTGCGCGCGAAGTGTTCGTGTCGACGATGGGTGTGGTCTTCAATGCGCAGGACACCGGCGAGGAATCGACGCCGCTGCGGCAGGCCCTGCTTGTCGCGAAATGGCCGGATGGCCGGCAGCTTTTCACGCCGCTGACGTGCGTCTCGCTAATGCTCTTCTACGTGTTTGCGATGCAGTGCATCAGCACGATCGTGATCGTGAAACGGGAGACAAACTCCTGGCGCTGGCCGCTTTTTCAGCTAGGCTACATGACGTCGACAGCGTGGATCGTGAGTTTCGTGGTCTATCAGGGTGGCCGGGCGCTCGGATTCTAGCCGTTGGCGGTGGCCATTTTTCTCCGTTTTCCATGTCTCTCAATCCCGCCATTTTCGCTGAGCTCCCCGCCGAGTCCGCCATGCAGACTTGGCTGGCGCTGGCGGTGGTTGCGATGTGTGCGGTGTGGCTCACGCTGCGTCTGTTTTCAAAGGCGCGGCGTGGTTCGGACTGCGGCAGCGGTGGCTGCGGCGCGGTTTCAAAGGACGCCCGCCGGCTTCAGGCGCATCTGAGGAAAAAGCCTCGCGGAGGCATTTTGCGATAGGCTGGCCAGGCGGTGGTCCGCAAGGAATCGGCACAAGCCTTGATCTGCATCAACAATTCGCGGAATCCACAAGGGGTAGTGGATTGACGTCCGATGGACCACACTCTGTAGTGTGAATCTGCGTTTGATTTTCCCCGCAAATTCAGCTTGCAAGGTGTCGCAGCATACCCTCGTTCTCCAATGGTTTTTCCGGCTTTTCGTTCGTTGTCCAATCACGCCCTGCCGTAGGCGGGAGGGCGTTGAGTGGCACGGATGACGATCCGGGCGATCCTCTCGACCTCCCCTTGTCCGGTTTCCTTGGAGAAGGTGTCGTCGGTCCATTTTCGCCTTTTATTTTCACCATGAATTCCGCTCTCCTGACCGAAACCGAAAACGAAACCAACGAATCGCTCCCGTCCGCGCCCCAGCCTCTAAAGGCATCCCGTTTGCTCAATCGTGCCATCCCAGCGGCGGAACGTCTCGTGGTCAAACGGGATGGCACGCGGGTGAGGTTCGACCAGCACAAGGTGGCCCGCGCGATCGCCCTGGCATTCTTCGAGGAACACACTGGCAGTACGGCCAACCCCTATCGCGATGATCCGCTGGCCTGCTATGGACTTGAAAGCGGAGCGTTTGCCGAGGTGACCAGGATTTCGACAGCGGTCACGCAGATGCTGGAGCTCTTTTATCGTGACGGCCGCCATCCCACCATTGAGCAGGTGCAGGACGCCGTGGAAAAGGCGATTGCAGCCGCTGGACACTGGGAAATCGCGCGTTCCTACATGCTCTATCGCGCGCGGCGCGCCGAGCGCCGGTTGACTCACTATGCCGACAGCGGCCTGTCCGACTACATCGCGATGGCGAAGTATGCGCGTTTCCGTCCCGAACTTGGGAGGCGCGAGATTTTCAGCGAAGGGGTCGAGCGCGTGCGCGACATGCACCTCGAGTTTTTCGGCTGCAAGCTGGATCGTCGTCTGCCGGACGATCTGCCCGCGGAGACTGTGTCGCTTGCCGGCGATTGCGTCGCCCTGCTGCGCGAAACCTGGGGCGGGGCGGACCTCAGGCGGATTGTCACCGAGGCGTTTGAAATGGTGGCCGGCAAGAAGGTGCTGCCGAGCATGCGATCGATGCAGTTCGGCGGCCAGGCGATCCTGAAGAACCACAGCCGCATGTTCAATTGCAGCTTCTCGAATGTGGACCGGGTGGAGTTTTTCCGGGAATATTTTTTCCTGCTGCTCAGCGGATGTGGCGTCGGATTCTCGGTGCAGCGTCACCACATCGCCCTCCTGCCGGATCTGCCGAAACGTCCGGCCGAAAACGAACTTCCCGTGGTGCATCACCATGTCATCGACACGATTGAAGGCTGGTCGGATGCCCTGCACGTGCTGTTGACTTCGTATTTCGAGGGCACGAAGGCGGAATTCGATTTCTCCGCCATCCGCGCGCGGGGTGCGCCGCTCAAGACCTCGGGCGGAAAGGCGCCGGGGCACCTGCCTCTCAAGAAGTCGCTGGCGCACGTCGAACGCATCCTCGACGGCGCTGGCGGCCGCGCGCTTCGCCCGATCGAAGTCTACGACATCTGCATGTTCATCGCGAAGGCGGTGCTCGCCGGCGGCATCCGCCGTTCCGCCACCATCTGCCTTTTTTCACCCGACGACGAGGAGATGACCAATGCCAAGACGGGCAACTGGTTTGACCAGAACCCGCAGCGTTCGGCCTCGAACAATTCCGCCGTGCTCTCCCGCGACGAGGCGAGCGGCGAGTCGTTCAAGAAGCTCTTCAAGGCGCAGAAGGAGTTTGGCGAGCCCGGGTTTTATTTCTGCGACCATCCCGATGCGGGCTGCAATCCCTGCGCGGAGATCAGCCTGCTCCCGATCGTGGACTGGGACCTCAGTCCCGAGGAGCGCTCCTCGCTGTTCCGCCCTGGTTACCACGGTGAACTGCCCGGAGCCACGCGGCTCTCGGGATTCCAGCACTGCAACCTGACCA
>JAGOJU010000043.1 GCA_017994935.1 Opitutaceae bacterium | reverse complement strand
CAGCAATCCCGGTGCCGCCCGCCCTTGATGTCAGATTCAGAGGACCGGCGGAACTCGCGATCTTTCGAAGCGCTTGGAATGAGCCGCGCGCCCTTTTTCTGGGATTTAAGGCGGGGAGGAATGACGTCAACCATGCCCATCTCGACCTGGGCTCGTTCGTGCTCGATGCCGACGGCGTTCGCTGGGCCCACGACCTGGGACCGGACAACTACAACCTTCCCGACTATTTCGGCAAGGCTCGGTGGAGCTACTACCGCCTGAACAATCACAGCCACAATACGCTCACGCCGGGAGGGCGCCTGCAGGAGGTCGACGCCATTGCGCCGATCATCGCGTTCGGTTCCCAACCCGCGCGCGCCTTTGCCGTTGCCGATCTCACACGGGCGTACCCCGGGGCGGCAGGAAGCATCCGGCGCGGAGTTGCTTTGCTCAATCGCTCACGGGTGCTTGTCCAGGACGAACTGACGGACGTGAAGCAGGGCGTGCCGCTGACGTCGCGCTTTCTCACAAGTGCGACCGTGAAGCTGGAGGATGCCCGTCATGCCACGCTCAAGCAGAAAGGACGCGTCCTGCGCGTGGATATCCTCGCGCCTGAAGACGGGCGGTTCAGCGTCTCGGCAGCGCGCCCGCCGTCGTCCGCCGAGAACCGCAATGACGGCTTCACAGCGTTGACGGCGGAGGCAAAAGCGGTGTCGGCCGATCTGCGCTTGGTACTGCTGCTCACTCCGGTTGGGGATCATTGGCCGGTATTTGAGGATTCGCTGGCACTCACTCCGCTCGCGGAGTGGAAATAGCCTGCGGCATCCATCGCCCTTACTGGCGCTGCTGAAGTGCAGTGGGGACGGAATCCCTGCTTGCCTTTCCCGAAGCAGCTCCGGCAGGCAGGCCGGCGTTCCGTTCTGAAACCTATTTGGCCGGAGTGTGGCTCAGCGCGGAGTCAGGAATGGACTGCAGGCTGAATCCCGGTCCGCTCCAGCGCACATCGAGCGCCGGTCTGGCTCCGGCCTTCGTCCGGTAGGCGAGGCGCAAAGGATGCAATCCGGCCTTCAGGCGGATGGTGGCACTGCGGGTGCTTCCGCCTTCATAGTCGAAATCGGCGTCGATGATCGTGGCATCGTGCAGGCGCATGACCGCGCCGGTGTCGGTGCTGAGACTGAAGGTGTAGTCGCCGTCAGCGGGCGCATTGAGGAATCCTTCCAGCAGGAATCCGGTTTCCTTCGAAGACCGGAGGCTGCCGATCTGGAGATTGGACACGATGGCCGCGCCGCGGCTGCGTCTGCCCGTGAAATTGGGAACCCAGGGGAAATTGCCCTCGAAGCGGTGTTGCGACAGGCCGCGTCGCAGCGAGACCGGTGCAGGGACGGCGGGAACGAGTGCGCTGTCATAAGGACGGGGTGCGTTCGCTTCTGGACGGCGCGATTGCAGTGCGAGCGCCTTGAACTCACCCTGACGGGCTGTGAAGGCGGGATCCCTGGCGAGATTGTGAGCCTCCTTGGGATCGGTTGCGACATTGTAGATTTCGAAGTCGTCGCCGGACGATTTGATGTCATAGCGGACCGCGATGTAGTCGCCGACACGCAGCGCCTGCATCTGGCCGCGCTTGCGATCGCGATGAGCGGGTTCAAATTCGGGGAAATTGGGCGTGCGGGATGTTGGATTCGTGTACTCGAAATAGAGCGCATTGCGGCTGCTGAGCGTCCCCTTGCCGGTGAGCAGGGGGGCAAGCGAAATTCCGTCGCAGCGCGCAGGTGCGGGAAGGCCGGCCAGGTCCGCGAAGGTCGGAAGCCAGTCATAGGTTGCAGACGGATTGGCGAAAATCTGGCCGGGCTTGATTCCACCTGGCCAGCGGACGATCGCAGGAGTCCGCATGCCCCCCTCCCAGCAATCGCGTTTGATGCCATCGAACGGACCGAAGCCGCCGAAGAATTGGGGACTGTAAGGCTCTGGCAGGTACGATTCTATGGATGGGCCGTTGTCAGAGCAGAAAACGACGAGCGTGTTCCTGTCGATGCCGAGATCCTTCAGAAGCTGCAGCAGGTCGCCGATCCCGTTGTCAATTCGGCGCACCGACGTGGCGTACCGCTGGTCGACATCGGGCCAATGTTTCTCAGGGGTCGCAGGATTGCGATCGTCGTCATAGGTGGCAGTGGCGCATGCCGGATCGATCCATGAATCGGGTGTGCCGGAGGCGGTGGTGATTGCGTGGCCGGGTGTGCCAAGCCACTGCATGCCGCCGCTTTTGCCTCCGCCCGCGGGATAGGGCTGCGTTGGCAGTTCGAGCACGGCGTGCGGTGTGTCATAGGCGAGGTAGAGAAAGAAGGGTTTTCCGGCATCCGCTTCATGCCGCTCTGAAATCCATTTTTTTGCGCGCGCTGTCCATAGGTCGGCAGTGTAGCACTTGTCGAGCGGAGCAGTCGCGTCGGTGCGGTTTTCCCAGACCACGATGGGGCCGCGGTCCCTGGCCTTCTCCTTAAAGTAGAGCGATTCCTTGGGGTAGTGTTCATGTCCGTCGATGTGGCGGATGTAGCCGTAGTAGTAGTCAAAGCCGCGATTGAGCGGATGCGCCGGCCAGTTGGGCGCTGGGGCGTCCTTGTCGCCCTGAAGTCCCCACTTGCCGATGGCTGCCGTCGCGTAGCCCGCGGTCCGCAGCACGGAGGCGATCGTGTGGTTGTTGTCGATCGCCTTGTCGAACTGGTTGTCGCGTACATTGGCGTGTCCCTGCGTCACTCCCTGGATCAATGACGAGCGCGAGGAGACACAGACCGGTGCGGCCACGTAGTGGTGGGTGAAGCGAGCGCCGGATTCAGCCATACGATCGAGTGTGGGAGTCGCAAACCACGGCTTCGAGCGGTCGCCGGAATCCCTGCGCTGGTTCTGGTTGAAAATGCCGACATCGCCGTATCCCAGGTCATCGACAAGGATGAAGATGATGTTGGGGCGCGGTGCAGCCTGGGATATCAGGCACGCCGCCATGAAGAGGACGGCAGCCAGTGAGGATTTCGGGTTCATGGAGGGAGAATGAAATCGCCGGCGGTGCCGGCTGCAATTCCGCGTATGGAAATTCAGTGGTTCGCGCGCAGGAGGATGACGGCGTCGGCCGGGCGAAGTGTGACGGAGCCCACTGGCCTGCGGGAGACGGCATCGACGAAGCCCGCAGGGATCGGCACGGATTTAGCCGCGGTGTCCGATGGGTTCACGACGACAAGCCCCTGCCCGAATTCACGGGAGTAGCAAGGGGTTCCCTGAATCCTTAGGGTGTCGATCTTGTTCGATTGTACGGGATCTCCGATGGGAGTGAAAAGCATGGAGGGCCACGCAATCGCCTTCCCGCGCTCTTCAAGAAGCGGCAGGCCGAACGAAGTGGAACGGGCGGAGGTTACCGTGAGCAGGTAGGAGGCATAGGAGAAACGCAGGAGCTGTTCGTAGTGTGGCTGCGTGTTGTTGAGGAACGCCGCGAGATAGCCTGCGGGACCTGCCATGCAGATCCCGCTCAGGCCGGAGTTCGCAGCATCGGCATGGTTGGTGAGATTTGTCACCCATCTTTCACCGGTGATGGGCACGAAACCGGCGCGTGAGGCGATGCCTTTTCCCGTTGCGCGGGTGGCCTCGACGCGAAGGTAGGAATCCTCAAAGCAATAGCCGTCGAGCAGGTCGTTCTGGACTGCATTGTTGAAGAGCTTCTTGACCCCACGGGCATACGAGGCGCTCGCCGAGTTTGCGTAGAGCACCGGCTGCCGGCCTGTTTTTGCCAGGATCGTGCTCCGGATGTTTCGCAGGTATGCCTTGATTGCCTCGAGATAGGAGTCGAAGTCGTAAATCTTTTCGCCTTCGAAATCCCAGAAGTAAGGGACGGGCCGGCCGAGTGCGTCGCAGAGATTGTAGGGCTTCGGCTGAAACGTGTCGAACCATGCCCCGTCGTACCCGGCTTCCATGACCTTGAGCACCAGGCCTGCCTTGAAGTCTGCCGCGGCCGGCTGCCGCGGGTCCACCGCGTAACGCAGTGGATCGGGCCCGCCCGGCCAGCTGTTGGTGTGGCGGGCGTGGTCGAGTTGTTTGCGGTTTCCCAGGTAGACCGGACTCAGTGCGGAGATTCCGGCGCTGTGGGGTGCGGCCTGCGAACCGCCGAAGCCGCGTTCGACCGAGATCCGCCCTGAAGCGGCGTCGACGCCGGTCACCCGTACCAGCTCATGCTCCAGACGCAGCCAGAAACAGAAAAGATTGGGATCCTTGACGTCCGAGACCATGGCCGTCGATGCCTTGACCGCGAGTTCTCCTCCCACCGGATTGTCGAGCATCAGCTCCGTGTCCGTGGCGCTGATCCGGGCCGCCAGGCGTGCCACGGGTGTCATGGCAATCCCCTCCCGGAAGTGACGCTCCAGAACGGGCACATCGGGACCGTTGGTGGTGAAGCCACCCATGTAGACGATGACCGGGGGCGTCTTCATTCCCGCATCATTCCGGGCCTTGAGTGTGGCGCGGAGGCTGGGCGTGTCGGTGGAGTAGAGCAGGCGTGTGGCACCAACTGCATAGTCCAGGGGCACGAGTTGCGGATCGGACAGACGTGTGTTTCCCGGGACGCCTTGCACAATGCCACTGAGTGCGAATGTCGGTTGCGCCACCGCTCCGACGAGTGTGCTGGCGAGGACGCTGGAGGTCAGAAAAAGGATCGTGAATTTCATGTCAGATTGGAGTGTTCTGCCGGGCGAATCAGACGAATCGCGGAAATGCTGACGAAAGCGTGACTGATCGGAGCGATGTCGCGAGGGAGCGGATTGCGATGATCAGGGGTTGAGGTGCTGGTTCAGCCAGGCAATGAGGGCGTCCTTGTAGACGAGTTTATTCTTGTCCCAGGAATTCATTCCATGGCCGCCATCACGAACGCTGATCAGATCGCAGGTGACTCCGGCCTCACGGAGCGCCTTCTGGAAAACAATGGATTGCTCGTGATCGACGAGTTTGTCGACCGTGCCGTGGAGAAGGAGGAAGGGCGGGAGACCTCGTCGCACGTGATACAGCGGTGATGCCTCGCGCAGCAACGCGAGCGAGGCCGGATTGACCTCTGTCACGCCGAAGTAGGCCGCGATCGACGCGGGAATCTTTTGACTGGTCTCCACCACGAGATTGGTCGGTGCGTAAACGGGGACCACGGCGGCGACCTCGCAGCCCGCGCTTCCACGCGTGGCGACCAAAGCGACGAGATGACCGCCCGCGGACTCACCGATCAGAGCGATCCTTCGTGGATCAAATCGATACTCGGCCGCGTGGGACTTCACCCAGCGAATTGCGGTTTCCACATCCTCGACGCTTCCCGGATATTGGTGTTCGGGCGCGAGACGGTAGTTGATGGAAACCCACGCGAAGCCCGCGTGTGAAAGCGGTTCGAAGAGGGGCGCCACCTGACGGGCCTTGTCGCCCTTGGCCCAACCCCCTCCGTGCACAAGGATGGCTGTGGGAAAAGGACCGGAGCCGACGGGGACGGAGAGGTCGAGTTTGAGGTCCATTCCCCCGGCGGTGCCATAGGTGAGATCGGATTTCGTCGTCGCCTTCGGAGCTGAAGGAAGCGGACCCTTTACGTGATTGATAAGGAAATGTTCGAGCGCCACCAGGTAGTCGCCCTGTCCCTTTGGCTCGGCCTGCAGCAGGAAGAGCGTGGCGGACACGCCGACCTCGGCGCAGCGCCTGGCAACCGCTCGGGCGTGGTTCGGGTGATGGATGTAGTGTCCCCTTTCGGTTGGCGGACCGTCCGGCATGCTGTTGTAGAGAAACACCGGCGGATCGTCGGAGGAGATGAGGCCGAGCATGTCGACGTCGGCAAGTATGGCCCTGCCTGCGGCGGAGTTCATCTCTTCGTCGGATTTGAAATGGTAAAAGGAGGTGGTTTCCTTTCTCGGCACCCATTCCGGGTTCACTTTTCCGAGGAATCCCTCCCATTTCGTGAGATCGTAACTGGCCTGGGTATTCAGCGCTCCAGCGGCGACGATACGCGACGATTCACGCAGGACCGGATCGGGATTATTCGGATCCGCGAGGTCGGGATGAAATGCGAGCCAGAGTGAGGTTCCGGCGCCGGCGGAGCCTCCGTAGGAGGCGATCCGCGCGGGCTCGATGTTGTACTGTCTGGCATGGGCTCGGACGAATTGGATGGATCGCGCGCAGTCGCGCAGGATGTCCTGAATGGCGGCGCTCTCGCGGAAACGATAGTTGATCGCCATGAAGGAAACGCCTGCGTCGAGACATGCCTTGATGATGGCAGGGTTTGCGCCGTTCTTGCTTCCGTTGACGAAGCCGCCGCCGTGAATAAAGACAACCAGGGGAGTGGGCTGGGTGGATTTGGCCGCCCAGAAATCGAACACATTGCGTTCGTGGGGCCCGTACGCGACATCACTGTAGGTCGGGGAGGGTTTCCTGGATTCGTTTGCGTTCGCAGATTCATCCGGGCTGCCCTGCTCCTTCTGCCGGTTGCGACGCTGCGTGCGCAAGTAGGTTCTGGCCTCCTCCATGCTCAGGGTGCCGTCCTTGTTGGTGTCGGCCTCAGGGTGCTGCTTCAGCAACCGGGTGAGCTGGGTGTCGGCCTGCGCGAAGGCGGTGATGGTGAGCAAGCAGGATGCGAACGCTGCGAGGAGTTTCGGAAGGGATCTCATGACGTTGGGACTGGGGGTGGTGGATTGGTTGTGTTATGAAAGTGTGATCGCTTCAAGCGGGGGGCTGCCGAAGGGAGATTGACTGAGGGGGCGGCGAGAAATCCGGCCGCACGCGTGGTGATAACTGATCTCGCCTGGGGTCTTGTGGATCTATTTGGCCTGGGTACGCGGTGGGCCTACGACTGCCCCGGTGTCGATACGTTGGTAGACGCCGTCAAGGGGAGCACGCGTCTGTTTCAGCTGAGAGAGGAGGCTGGACTTTACCGAGGCCCACCGGGGATCCGCCGCGACGTTGGTGAATTCATCGGGATCGTTCTCAAGATCGTAAAGCTCCTCGAATCCGTCAAAGTAACGGATGTAATGCCAGCGTTCGCCCGTGACCGAATGACCGCTTTGCAGTCCCAGAGTCTGCGTGGTGACGGCGGGTTGCGTGCGTGGGGCAAGCGGATCCATGAGCTGCGGCTTGAGGCTGGTGCCCTCGCATTGGACGGGTACCGGGAGTCCGGCGAGTTCACACAGGGTCGGATAGAGGTCGATGAGGCTGGCCGGCGATTTCACGCGCGCACCGCGATTTGTTCCCCGCGGAGGGACGATGATGAGGGGCACGTGGGTGGATCGATTCCACAGCGTGAATTTTTCCCAATTCTGTTTCTCGCCGAAGTGCATGCCGTGATCGCTCCAGAAAACGATGACGGTGTTCGTTGCGAGTGGGCTGGTGGCGAGACCGTCCATGAGACGCCCGAGCTGGGCATCCGCAAACGTGATGCTTGCCTGGTAACCCTGGATCAGGCGTTCCCACATGTGAAATTTTTCCTCGTTTGCGAGCACCCAGCGATGCCAGGAGGTGCGGTTGTGGCCATGCGTGTCGGCGAGGTCGTTCTCGCGAATTGGGGGACGACGGATCTTATTCAGCGGATAGAGGTCAAAATATGCAGGCGGCACCTCCCAGGGCATGTGCGGCCGGAAGAGTCCGACCGCCAGGAAGAGCGGCTTCTGCTGAGGCGCGTTCAGCTGCTTCAGCGCCCAGTCGACAACCTGAAAGTCCGACATTTCCGAATCGGGAATGGAAAGCGGGTGCGCACCGAAGACCTGGCCGCGACGGCCGGTATCGCCGCCGATGGGGCGGTCGCCGATGATGCCTGATTCACGGTCGTCCACGAGGTCGCTGGGACGGGGCTGAAAGGGGATCTGCTCGGCCGCGCTGGGGAAATAATCATCCCAGTCAGCAGCCTCGTTCTCGCTGCCATCCAGCCATTGCAGTCCGTGGAAAATCTTTCCTGTGCCGATCGCGCGGTAGCCGTGGTTTCGAAAATGCTGGGAAAGAACGACGGCATGTTCGAGCGCGCCTGTCCCGCTGTTGGGACCCTGCCGCCAACTTGGCGTCAGCCGCCCATAGGTGTTGTGATCGATTCCCGAAGTGGAGGGACGCACGCCCGTCATCACTGCAATTCTCGATGGGTGACAGGCAGGGGAGGCGCAATGGGCATTTACGAAGCTTACCCCCATGGCGCGCAGGCGATCGATGTTTGGCGTCCGGATTTCAGGTCTGCCTCCGAAGACCCAATCATTCATGTCATCGACTGCGATAAAAAGAATGTTTGGAGCACGCGCAGGTTGCTGATCGGGCGCGCCCGCAGCGCCTGTAGCGGGCAAGAAAGGAATCAGGGCGGCAAGGATGGGGAGGGCGCAACGCATGGTATCACCGGCTCTTTTCAGCCCGCCGTCTTTCGCGTTCGGCACGTCGCTCCACCACCGGCTGTCCGGCCAACGGAGCCTTGTCGGTCTTGGGTAGCCATGCTGCGAGTTCGACCTTTACCTGGGCATGGCGCGGGTCACCCGCTAGATTGTGCCATTCATACGGGTCTGCGATTTCATCATAGAGCTCCTCGTCGCCGTTTGCGTAGCGGATATAGCGCCATTTCTCGGTGCGGATCGCGTGATTCCGGTAGCCGTAGGTGGTGAGCGCAGGGTGATTCCATTCCCGTGTCGGATCGGCGAGGAGCGGCAGGATGCTCACGCCTTCAAGGTATGCGGGTTTTGGCAGTCCCGCGAGATCGCAGAGGGTGGGAAAAAAGGACAGGAAATCGACGGTCCGTTGGCAATTGACGCCAGTCGGCGTCATCCGCGGAGCCACCCAGATGAGTGGAGCCCGTGCGGCTTCCTCCCATACGGTGGACTTGCCGAAACGTTCCTTTTCGCCGAGGTGCCATCCGTGGTCGCCGAGAAACACAACGATCGTATTGTCGGCGTTCGGGCCCTTGTCGAGGGCGTCCAGCACCATGCCCAACTGGGCATCCATGTAGGCGATCGACGCGAGATACGCCTGAACGACCTGTTTCCATGCCTTCTCACCGCCCTCGCTCATGACGAGATTCCATCGGGCATTGTGCGCAAAATGCATTGCCGCCGGAGGAAGGTCCTTTGTGTCATCGGCGATATGCGGCGGGAGTTCGATGGTCTCCAGCGGGAACAGATCGAAGTACTTTTTGGGAACGATCCACGGCAGGTGAGGCTTGTGGAAACCTACTGAAAGGAAGAACGGGCGGTCGTGCACGCGAGACAACTGGCCTGCGCCCCATTCAGCGATCTTGAAGTCTTCAGTTTCGCTGTCAGGAACCGCCAGCTGTCCGATCTCGAATTCGCCGATGCGTGTGTTGCCCGGAAGTGGGGGAGTTTCAAGTGCGGCGGCTCCCTTGGTTGGACGGCGATTGCGGGCCCGTCGGCCACCCCTTTCATCGCCCTCATCCTCTTCGCCCGCATTGCGGCCGAAGCCCGTCACGTACTTGTCCCAATGCCTGCCTTCGGTATGAGTGCCGGGTCCGCCCTGATGGTAGAGTTTACCGACACCAAGCGTCTCATACCCGTTTGCCTGAAGGTAACCATTGATGCACTCCGCCTCGTTGATGTAGTCGGACCAGGGCATGTAGCCGTTTCCGTAGACACCGATGGTGGCGGTGCGTTTGCCCGACATGAACGCTGAGCGGGAGGCATTGCAGACCGAGGAGGCGCAGTAGGCGTGGGTGAAATTCACACCCCGGCTCGCAAGGCGATCGATGTTAGGGGTTCTCGTCTGCGGGTTCCGATGGAGGGTTCCGACCCAGTGGTTCAGGTCGTCCGAGACTATGAACAGGAAGTTCGGACGTTTGGACTCGGCTGCCGTCAGCGCGGAACCCAAGAGAAACAGGCAATGGCACAAAACAGTCAGATGTCGCTTCATCGGGGGGCGCTGGGAGCGGGCGGTTAGGGGTGTGTGATGGATGAATTCTATTGCAGACCGGAAATCTCAAGAATGGACAAAGCCGAACAACGGATGGATTTTTGTGATCAACCCAGTGTCACCTCAGCGCATAGACGCATCTGATCGAGCCTGGTTACGGACGAAGGCATGAATTTTCAATCCGATCACGGCATGGAAAAATGCGGTTGGGATGTGCCCGGGAAATTGCATTTGCACGAGCCTGTCCGGGAGCTTCTGGCCAGAACGTGTGGAAAAGTCCAGAGTCGCGGCTGATTTGTCCATGGCTTGTTTCGGAGATGCCGGATAGTATTCAATGACTCCACACTCCCGCCGGACCCTGAGTTTCGGCTGATGCTCCTGCTTGCGTTCCATTGTCCAATGAAGTTTCCCCGAATTGTTCCGTTTGAGTGCGTGCTTGTTTGCCTGTGCGTGTTTGCGGGGACCGGCATTCCCGCCAGTTCCGGATTTGCCGCACCGTTGCGCGAATCGGATCTGAAACTCACGACCAGCATCAGACCTGCGAAGGCAGGGTTGTCATCGGAGGTGCGCTTCTCGCGAGGCCCCCGGGGAGGCCGCTATCTTGAGGTCGAGCTGACCAACAGGACGGGAAGCGACGTGAACATTGACTCGCTTTCGCTTGAGTTTCCATGGCTGGAGGGTTCGCCCGGCGATCTGCTCGTGTCGTCCGGCGGCACGGTGATGAACTACTGGCCCGGCAGGATCGCGGATCCCTCGGTGAAAAACGGAAGTGTGGAGAGCGGCACCTACCTGATGGCACGCCAGGGAGGGCGATATGCGTTGGCGGGATTTCTGACATGGAACACCTTCTGGTCGAAGATCCGTCTGGCGGGGACGCGGGTGGTGATGACTGGCGATGGCGAAGGACGCCTTGTTCGCCCGGGGGAGAGTGTTCGTTTGGAGAAACTCTGGTTCGCGGATGGGACTGATTGGCAGGACCTGCTTTTTGCCTATGCGGACGAAATCGCTCGTGAGCAAGGTGTGAAACTGAAGCCGCAGCCCAAATACGTGGGCTGGTCGACCTGGGACTACTATGGCCGGGATTGGACACCGAAGAATGTCACCGACAATATGGAAGCGTTGAAGCAGATCGTGCCGTCGGCGAATCTCCTTCAGATTGATGGGGGATGGTGGCCGGCCCGCGGAGATTTCATGTCGGTGCGGAAGAATCTTGAACCGGGCGGCATGAAGGAACTGGCGTCGAAGATACGGCGGGCGGGAATGACGGCGGGGATCCATTTCGATGGGATGCGTGGGGATCGCAGCTCGAAGGTCGCCCGTGAGCATCCCGACTATTTCCTGCATGATCAGGAGGGGAGAATGATCAGTGAACCCCAGCCGAACAATGACGGTGACCGGCTCGACAACACGTATTTCGACTTCTCGAATCCCGGGGCGCTCGACTACACCCGCGAAGTTGCACGCAACATGCGCCGGAACTGGGGATTCGACTATATCAAGATCGACTTCCTGATATTCGGGATAAACGAGGACATTCGCAAGCGAGCCATCAAAGGTGATGCAGTCAGAAGGATCGCCCCGCACAATCCTGCGCTGACGAGTGTGGAGCGCCTGCGCCTGGCGCTGAAGGCATGGCGCCAGGGCATGGGGGACGACGCTTATTTTCTAGCCTGTTCGGCGCCGTTTGGGCCTGTGTTTGGGATCGCCGACGGACTGCGCACGGGGCCGGACATCTTCCCCAACTTCGATTTCTACCGCCTGTGCAGCGAGGCAAACGCCAGCGCCTTTTACCTGCATGGGCGTGTCGTGTGGAATGATGCGGATTATCATGTGGTGCGCGGAAAGGCGGATGAGGACAACACGCTGGTGCGCAATCCGGCAAAGAGCGGTGGAAATCTGACCCTGAACGAAGCCGAAATGTGGAGCCGCTATGTCGGGCTCTTTGGAGGGACCAAACTCAACAGCGACAATCTCGGGCTCCTGCGCGCCGAGCGGAAACGGCTTTTCCAGGAGGCTGCGTCGCTGCCTCCCTGTTCGCGGTATGTGCCGCTTGATTTCTGGAATCACGCGCGGGATCGCCACGATTCCTTCCATGTGATGCTCGGAGAGGCGGCGGATGGCGTCTATCTGGCTTATTTCAATTGGTCCGATGAAAGCCGGGACTATGCCGTCACGGGCGTGGCTGCTGGTGCCTTGCCGGCACCTGTCGTCGGAGAGGCGCAATCGTCCCTTGGCAATCGTGCATGGACAGTCCGGCTGCCGCCACGCCACTCCGTGGTTTACCGCCTTTCGCCAGGAACAAGCTTCGATGCGGCGCGCAAGACGTTGCGGTTGGAATAAGGCGTTGATCTGCCATCCCCACCTCAATATCCAGTGAACCCACCATGAACCCACCATGAACCCCATGACAACCATGTACCCACGTTCGATCCATCGCAGCCTTACGGTTCTCCTTGGGTTGCTCACCGCCGGTGTACTATCCGCACAGGTTGCCGTCCCGGCCTCGAGTGGCGCCACCGATGAAGGCCGCAAGGTCGCTGCCACGACAGCCATGCCTCCGACCGATGATGACGTCGTCGAACTCTCGCCCTTCGTGGTTTCGAGTGCGGGCGACAGGGGATATCAGGTGCAGAGCTCCCTGGGCGGCAGTCGCGTACGGGCCAACCTCAAGGAGATCGCCGCGCCGACAACGGCGTTCACGTCCCAGTTTTTCGAGGATGCCGCCATCACCAATGTGGATGACCTGATGCAGTACATGCTGAGCACGGAATTCGACTACGGCGAGGATTCCGGCGGGCAGAACCGGCTGAACAGCCTGAACCGGAGCACACGCATGCGCGGTCTGAAGGGAGGCTCCTATTCGGTGAACTTTTTCAAGTCGGATGTCCGGTTCGACACGTTCAGCATCGATCGTGTCGATCAATCGCGCGGCCCGAACTCAGTGCTCTTTGGAGTCGGCGAACCGGGGGGCATCACGAACGTCACAACCAAACGGGCGATGCTGAACGGCAGGAAGGGATATGTCTCCCTCCAGGGGAAGTCGCATGACGGGCTGCGTGCCGAGATCGATTACAACGAGACGATTGTGGAAGGGAAGCTGGGTTTTCGTATTGCCGCCATGGATACACAGGCCGATACCTGGCGCAACTTCGAATTCAACGACGAGACGCGGTATTATGCGACCGCCAAGTGGAGGATCTCACCGAAGACGGAGGTGAACGTCGATGTGGAGAAGGGGGATATCAGCAAGCAGACCAAACGCACCGTGATTGGCTACGACGCCTACACCAACTGGGTGGCTGCCGGTCGAAACCTCGGGACGGCGGTCAATGCGGCCCAGCAGATCCAGCGCATCGTCGCCGCCAACCGGGCATGGATTTCCTTCGATACCGGTGCAGGCAGCATCGAGAACTGGGTGACGCGATTCTCCTCCCAGCTTCGTCAGTCGGCCGATGGCGAGCCGCTTCCCATTACCGATTTTGGCGTGCTCCCCAAGGAGTCCGCATTCACGGGTCCCGGCTACGACCAAAACACCTCCTATGTCCGTTCCTCCGCCTATCTCACGCATTCCATCACCAAGGACTGGAACGTGGAACTCGCGGCTCTACGGCTCGATCGTCACAATATCATCTATGATGCGCAGGGCCCCGCGCAAAATTACCTCAAGGTCGACGTGAATCCCCTTTTGCCGAGCGGAAAGCCCAATCCGAATGCCGGCAGGCCCTATCTGGAGTCCGTGTCGCAGTACAATGATGTCGACAATCGCGACGATACGGTTCGGCTCCAGACGAGCTATCGGCTGGACCTCGGGCGGTTTGGAAAACACACGCTTGCGGCGGTGCATGAGCGGTCGTGGGGAAAGATCACCCAGGTCCTGGCGCGCGAAGCGGTGGTCTCGGCGAATGCTCCGTTCAAGGGTCAGGTGGACGATGCGCGCAATTCCTTTTACCGGAGGACCTATGTCGACCTGGCGGGGCCTTCCGAGGACGTTGTGATGCGTGATTTCTGGCTGCAGCCGATCAACAACCTGAACGGCTACACTACGGCTTTTCTGCCCTTCAACCAGAATTCCCAGCTGAACAGCAACGAGGGATCCACCACGATCGGCATGATCCAGAGCTCCTTCTGGAAAAACCGCATTTCGACCGTCGTTGGCGGGAGCTACGATCAACGCCGGGATTTTCTCGGCACCCAGGTGAGGACGCCGATCGATAACTTCACCAATGGCGTGATCACTCCGGTCCGGAGCCACATCGCTTCCAAGTCGCACGCCAACAGCATTTCGTTCAGCGGCGTATTCCAGGCGACCGACTGGCTTGGCCTCACCTATAGTCAGGCTGAAAACAGTGCACTGCCGAATTTCTCGGGGCGGTTGCGTTCCCCGGATGGCACGGATCCGTACGTGCGGCCGCCTACCCCCAGGGGCAAGTCCAAGGACTACGGCATCAAGCTCGACCTCTTCAACCACAGGCTCTTCCTCACCGCCCTGCGCTTCGAGACATCCGACGTCGACGATTTCGATTTCTCGCCGACATTGACCACACAGATCAATCCAATCTGGACCACGCTGGAGACGGCCGGCGTACCCGTTCCGGCCGGATACACGTACGAACAAACGATCAGCTCGGTGGGGGGGCCTCCCACGATCCGGGACACCTCAACGGGTGCGACGTTCGCGGGTGAGTCCAGCGGTTATGAGGTCGAGTTGACCGCGAATCCAACGCCCAACTGGCGCATTTTCGCGAACTACAGTCATGAGACCACTAAGAAGACGAACATAGGCCCTGAGCTGCGTGCGTACGTTGCGCTGTGGCGGCCGTTGTGGATGCAGTATGCATCGCTCCCCTTCACTGGAGGCATTGGAACGGTTGCAGATCAGATTGCCGTGGTCGACAATGCGTTGCTCGCCAATTATATTCTCGCTGACAACAAGGAGCCGTACGGTCAGATGAAGGACAAACTGGCCGCCCGGACAACCTATGACTTCGCCGACGGGGCACTCAAGGGCTGCTCGATCGGCGGAGGGGTGCGCTACCAGTCGGCACCTGTCGTCGGCTACTTCTCAACCCAGGACTCATCCGGCAAGCGGGTGAATCAGGTGTACCGGGGTGCCGAGCAGGTCTATGTGGATCTCAATGCAGGCTACCGCCGCAAGATCAACTTCGGAGGTCAATCAATCCTATGGAGCCTCCAGCTGAACATCAACAATGTGTTCAACAACGACGCGTATCAGCGCCTGCGTGTCTCGCAGGCGAATGAGGTTCTGCTCTACAGGTTCAATCCCCCGATCGAGTGGATATTGACCAGCAAGTTCTCCTTCTGATTTGGCGGCCAGCCATTGGCTGGGCGTGTTGCAGCCTCGTCCGAAACCCATTGTTCCGTAAGGCATGAATCTTCCGCTCGCGTTTGTATCCTTTGTGTCGGTAACGGCTGCGGTTGCGCTCATCTCCTGGTGGCGGACACGCGGCCTGGACAACAAGGAGGCGAAGACCTATTTTCTCGCGGGTCGGCGCCTCCCCTGGATCCAGGTCGCGGGTGCGCTTCTGCTCACGAATCTATCGACCGAGCAATTGATCGGCCTCAATGGGGCGGCGTCGATCCATGGGGCCGTTGTGATGGCCTGGGAGGTTGTGCCGGTCTTCGCGCTGATCGCGATGGCGTGGTATTTCCTTCCGCGCTACTGGTCCGGCAACATCACGACCGTTCCCCAGTTTCTGGAGCAGCGCTTTGATGCCACGGCGCGCCGTGTCATGGGGATCGTTTTCATCATTGCGATAGTCCTGAACATCCTGCCGTTCGTGCTCTATTCCGGCGGCCTGGCGATGAGCACGATTTTCCACGTCCATGAGCACCTCGGGATTTCGCAGGAGGCTTCCTTCAAGGTCATGGCCTGGGCAATCGGCATCATAGGGACGTGCTATGTGGTCTTCGGTGGCATGAAGGCGGTGGCGCTTTCGGACACGCTCTATGGGGTGGGGCTTCTTGTCTGCGGTCTGCTCATTCCGGTATTTGCCCTGATCAAGCTGGGTGATGGACATCTTCTGGATGGCATCCAGCGGGTGATCGAACACCAGCCGGCAAAGATCAATCCGATCGGAGCACCCAAGTCCAATGTGCCGTTCTCGACCCTTTTCACCGGCATGCTGTTCATCAATCTCTTTTACTGGTGCACCAACCAGATGATTGTACAGCGTTCGTTTGGAGCGAAGAGTTTTGCAGAGGCGCAGAAGGGGATCCTCGCGACGGCCGCGCTCAAGCTTGTGGGGCCGTTCTTTCTTGTCATTCCAGGCGTCATCGCTGTGGAGATGTTTGGCGCTGAGCGGATCGGAAATGGGGACCTCGCCTACGCGCTTCTCGTGGATGCGGTCCTTCCGCCGTACCTGATTGGAATTTTTGCGGCCGTTTTCCTGGGATCGGTCATCAGTGCGTTCAATGGGGGACTGCACAGCATATCGACGATGTTCAGCGTCGATCTCTACCGGAGCTGGCTGAAGCCGAATGCCACGGACAGGGAAATGGTGCGTGCCGGGAAGGTATTTTCCGTCGTCATGGTTCTCCTGGCCATCCTGACGAGTGGACTCCTGGGCGGTTCTTCGGAAGGCATATTTACAATGATGAAGCAGGTGATGGCTGCCTTCAAACTCCCCCTGCTTGCTGTCGTTGTCATGGGGATGCTGAGTCAGAGGGTGCCTGCATGGGCGGCAAACGCCTCGATGATTGCAGGCGTCTTCACCTCGACCCTGTTGAATTGCCTTTGGGGTGATGGATTTCTTGGGATCCGCTTCAACGTCTCGGACATTCACATCCATTGGCTGCACCTCGCAGCGCTCAACACGGTGCTTCTGTGTGTGTTCATGGCGGTCATCGGCGCGGTTGCACCGAAGGCACCGCGTGCGCAGACGCCCGGACGTCGCGTTGCAACCGATGCCGGCGGTGCCATGGACATCACTCCTTGGGGCGGACTGAGGATTGCATCGGTCGTCGTTGCCGCCGGGGCGGTCCTGCTCTACTTTGCACTGTGGCGCCTTTCGCGATAGACTTCATCGATTTACCGGCGTGAGTGCTGCAGGCGAAAAACACCCCGGAGGGAAAGATACCGGCAAGCCCGGCCTGTCGTTGCAGATGTACATGGCGGATGAGCATACGCGGGTCTTCAACTACAATGGTCGCAGGCTGGTTTCGATCCTGGGAGTCGACTCCTTTCCCGGGGAGCGCCTCCTGAAGCTCGACACCAGGGTGATTGAGTATGCCAGCCGGCAGCCTCTCACCTCCGCGCTTCTTCCGTGTCGCCTGGGTTACTTCCCGAAGGCGCGAGGTCAGCGTGTCTCACGGCCGAACGGCGACTGGACCTTCACGCTCTTGTTCTGCCTCGAAGGATCCGGCGAACTGCAGATCAGCCATTCAAGATATCGCATGACACGGGGAATGATCGCGCTGCTGCGACCGTTCGAGTTTCATGCCTATGAGGCGGATCCGAAGGATCCATGGTCGTATTACTGGATCCATTTCAACGGTACCCTGGCACAGCAGTACTATGATGTCCTGAGCGGCAACGGCCGGCGCTGCTGCCTCCACCTCGAGCCGGAAATGAGCTTCGTCCAGGCGTTCGAGAAGGTGCTCACGGTCCTTCATGCCGGTCAGGCATACAGGGATCTTGTCCAGGCATCCTGTGCGCTGCACCAGCTCCTCGGCGAGATCTGCAGACTTGCCTGCAACCAGAAGGAGGGACCCGAGTCCGTGGAAACGCGATTGGGGCGTACGCTCGAAGTCCTGCGCAACAACCTGGGGATGCACGTCAGCATCCGGGAGCTTGCGGCGATTGCGAAGATGTCCCACGCCTACTATGCATCCCAGTTTCGGCGTCATACCGGGGAGAGCCCGCGAAGCTTCATCAACAAGCTTAAGATCGAGAAAGCCTGTGAGTACCTTCGCACGACAAATGCGAAGATCGAAACCGTTGCACATCTTCTGGGATGTGACGACCCGTTCTATTTCTGTCGCCTTTTCAAGCGATTGACCGGCAGGACACCGTCCGGCTATCGCCGGGACTTCATGCAAAAGGGAGACCTTCTCCTGCCTGCGGCAGGCGCCACGGCAACCACCCCCTCTTCTCAATCCCCTGGTGAATATGGGATATGATCCTTGGAGACGTTTCCGACCGTCCCTTTGCCCGGGATTGGTGGTGATTGCATGGATCCTGGCACAGGCGCTCCATGGGGCTGCATCGCGGCCCAACGTCCTGTTCATTGCGGTGGACGACTTGCGTCCGGAACTGGGCTGCTACGGCGCCGCGTATGTCAAGTCGCTGAACATCGACCGCCTTGCTGCGCGGGGGGTTCTTTTTGAGCGGGCGTATTGCCAGTACGCCATCTGTGGTCCGAGCCGTGCCAGCCTGTTGACGGGAATGCGGCCGGATACTTTGAAGATCGAGGATATCGATACCTATTTCCGCAGGACGGTGCCGGATGTCGTGACGCTTCCGCAGCATTTCAAGGCCAATGGCTACACGGCAGTCTACTATGGAAAAGTCTTCCATGCCCGGCAGGAGGATGAGGCCCACTCATGGGATCGACGTCCTGCCGGAAGCGAGCCGGTCCGTGATGCTGGAGGCGAGTATCAGCTTCCCGAGAACCGGGCGCTGGTGCAGAGGCGCCGCGAGGCCGCCTTGAAGGAGTTTGGCCCGGGTGGAATTGATGGACTCGCCTCCGGACCGGCGTGGGAGGGGGCCGACCGCCCGGACAGTGCCTATGGCGACGGGCGAACGGCGGACGCGGCCCTGTTGGCAATGGAAAAGTTGAGTAGAACCGAGCGGCCCTTTTTTCTCGCCGTAGGCTTTCGCAAGCCGCACCTGCCGTTCATTGCACCGAAGAGGTATTTTGACCTTTACGATGTTGCGACGATTCCGCTGGCCGAGGCGCCACGCGCGCCCATGGGCGCGCCGTCGATCGCACGTCATCAGTCGTTCGAATTGAGAACCCGATCGAACATCCCGATGAGTGGTCCGATCGGCGACGACCTTGCCCGTGAGCTGCGCAGAGCGTATGCCGCATGCACGAGCTTCGTCGATGCGCAGGTGGGGCGTCTTCTCTCTCGGCTCGATGAGCTCGGCCTCAGCGGAAATACGATCATCGTTTTCTGGGGCGATCACGGCTGGCATCTCGGTGAGCAGGGAATGTGGGGGAAAGCCACGAACTACGAAGTGGCGACCCGCGCACCCCTGATCGTCGCGGCTCCAGAAGCGAAGGGCAATGGGAGCAAGAGCCATGCCCTCGTCGAATTTGTGGACATCTATCCCACCCTTTGCCGACTTGCCGGATTGCCGGTCCCGGCGTCTCTCGAAGGCACCAGCTTTGCACCACTGCTTGATGCCCCCGACAGGTCCTGGAAAGAGGCGGCTTTCAGCCAGTTTCCCTCTCCGGCGCTTCGTGAATGGGCGGCACGGCCACTGTCCCCAGGAATGCGCAGGACGTTTTTCGGTCCGTTGATGGGAAGCGTGGAATCCCAGCTGAAGAAGGAAAATGGTCAACGCTACGATCAAGCGGTGTTCGATCGGGAATTGATGGGGTACTCCATGCGCACGCCCCGCCATCGATTCACAGTCTGGGTGGATCGGCGGCACCCAAGGGCCGAACCCTATTCCGTGGAGGTTTATGATCATCTTCGGGACCCACGCGAAACGCGGAATGTGGCTGACTCCCCAGACTATGCCGCGGTCGTTGCCGAATTGCGGAAGCAATGGCTGCAGGGATGGCGTGCGGCGCAGCCGGAGACGTTTTGAATTTCACCATGTCCAAGAAACAAGCCATTTTCTTCCTCATCGATACGCAGGGTGCCAACTGTGTCGGGTGCTACCGGCCGGAACTCGCGTTGCAGACGCCCAATATCGATCGCCTGGCGGCGGGCGGGGTGCGGTTTGAGCGCGCTTACAGCTGTTCGCCCGTTTGCGGACCGGCCCGCTCAGCGATTTTCACCGGACTTTATCCGCACAGCAACGGAGTGCTGGCAAACGACATGGCTCCCCATCTCGATCTGCCGACGCTCGGACAGCGTCTGCAGGCTGCAGGCGTTGCGGCGGGTTACGTCGGCAAGTGGCATCTGGATGGCTCTGACTATTTTGGCGATGGCCGTTGTCCTCCCGGGTGGGAACCCGAAACGTGGATGGACGGACGCAACTACCTGGAATCGCTTCCCGATGACGCTGCGCGCAGCCTGTCGCGTCGCGTACTCGGCCCGGGCGAGGTGAGGCGGCACGGCATCACCTCGGAGTTCACGCACGCCCATCGTATCGCCGACAAGGCGATCGATTTCATCCGGAGGCATCAGGATGAGGATTTTTTTCTCGTCGTGTCCATCGATGAGCCGCATCACCCGTTCATTGCGCCCGAGCCGTTTGTCAGTGCGTTTGAGGACTTTCTCCTTCCTGTGCCGAACGCCAAGGACCCGCTCACGGACAAGCCCAGGGCCCAGCGTGAATGGGCTGCGCACGTAGAAAAACCGTTTGCTGCGAGCTGGGTTGAGAGGGATGGCAGGACCTACTTCAGTCATCCGAGGCACTTTGCGTGCAACAGCTTTTCGGACCATCAGGTGGGGCGGGTGCTTTCTGCAATCCAGGAGAAAACCCCCCAGGCATTTGTCACCTACACCAGCGATCATGGAGACATGTTTGGAAGTCACCGCCTGAATGGCAAGGGACCCTGCATGTATGACGAGATCGCAAGAATCCCTCTGATCGTGCGATGGCCGGGAGTGGTTGGGGAGGGGCAGGTCAGTCCTGGGCCGGTGTCCCATATCGATCTTGTCCCCACCTTCCTGGACTTCTTCAGCATAGCGGTGCCGGATCTGCTTCAGGGACGTTCGCTGTTGCCGCAGCTTCGCAGGCCCGAGACGGCGGTCAACGACAGGGTTTTTCTTGAGTTCAATCGCTTTGAAATCGATCACGATGGATTTGGAGCGTTTGCCCCGATCCGCTGCGTGTTCGATGGACGATACAAGCTCGTGATCAATCTCCTCGATACGGATGAACTCTACGATCTGGAGCGCGATCCGTCCGAACTGCGGAACCTCATGGACGATCCTGCGTGTACAGACAGGCGTGCGATGCTTCATGCCTCACTTCTTGATTGGATGGATCGGACAAGGGATCCGCTGCGGGGTCCTCATTGGAAGCGGCGTCCCTGGTCCACCATGGATCCGGGATCGACCTGGGGAGGGCCGACGCGACCACGCCCCTTCGATGAAGCGTTTGCGCCAAAATCCCTGCTCTACGACACGGCCGAAGTTGTCGATCGCTATGAATATGCGAAAAATTGAACGCGTGCGTCTGCTGTTTGCAGTGGGTGTTCTGCTGGGCTCGGGCGTCGCGCCCATCTTTGCCGGAGAGCGCGTGGTTGATCGGCTGCAGACGGAGGCCAGGGGGATCCATCTCCTCTGGGCCGATGGCAAGCCGGACGAGACGGACATCCTGAGGCAGCCATTCATTCATGGCGGCCAGGTCGTGGTACAGTGGGCGGACATCGAGCCCGGGCCGGGCAAATTCGATTTCAAGGCGCTTGATTCGAAGCTGGCCTATCTGGCGGGCATGAAGAAATGGGCGACTATCCAGGTGAATGGCAACCTGAAGCCCGGTTGGCTGTTCGACTCTGTTCCATCGGTACCGAAGCAATTTCATCAGCAGGTTCAGGACAAGCGGGGCACGCTCATGTTCTGGCATCCGAATTTCGTCGCCGCGCACCTGAACATGCTTCGAGCCCTCGCCGCCCACCTGCACCGCAGTCCCTTTCGCGATCGATTGCTCGGCATCCGGATGAACTTCAATGCGGTGGGTACGGAGCAACTGCATGTTCCGGAGGAATACCGGAACCCCAGGGCCTGGAGGATTCCTTCCGGGGTTTCGATCGCGGACGTACCCGTTTACAGCGAATCCGTGCAGCAGCGCTATGTCGCCCAGACTGTCGACACCTACGAGAAGGAGTTTTCCGGATGGGCGGTTGTTTTTGTGCGCAACCTGGTGGATGGGGAGGTGCTTGCCCGGATTGCTCCCGATCTGCGCAACGGAAAACTCGGACTGTTTCACACCTCTAGCGAGGTCGAACCGCGCACTGCGCTCACCGAGCGTCGCTATGGCATGTTTTATGATTATGCGCGATCGGGTGAGACGGTGGCCTATGCCGAACCATGGGCCTCCGCCTGGGGAGAACATGGAGGGAAGTCCGATGTGCGGTGGTGCAGTCCGTGTCAGTGGAATTACTGGACACTGCTTTTCAATCTGCATTGCGGGGTTTCCTTCATCGGCGAATACTACATCAACCTACATTTCGCACGCACGGCAGAGCATCCTCGCAGGATGAAGGATACGGTGTTTCCGCGGGAGCAGGCTGAGGAATTTCTTGAGGCCTACCGATGGGTGGACTCCTACGCGGGCAGGCACAATCGTCCCCTGGAAACACCTGGTGCCTGGGTTGCCTTTCGACAGAATGCGGAGATCAAGGCAAAGAACTCCATTGGGCCGAGGGATGGATGGACACTCAAGCGCTTTGCCGGCGACTACAATTTTCTGATGGAGCGCATTGACGGTGATGACTCGGTGGGCATCGGCCCCATTGGTCCACCGGAACAACGCTACGGTGCCTTTGCACGAAAGCTGCCTGCGGGGCAGGCCATCAGGCTGAAACTGGATCCTGAATTCCGGCGTGTCTTGGCCGCGATTGAAGGGAGGCTGCGGGTCATTTATCTCGATGATTCGCAGAGGCCCGATGCCGACGTGTGTGTGGGCGATCATGAAGTGGGGCGGCTGACGTTTACTGCGTCCCAACGATGGGTGATTGCGGAGATGCCGGTGCCAGGGGATATGTGGACCAGCGCCGGAGCTGACTGGCAGATCGCGATCAAGAGTGGATCTGCTCCCTTGACCCTGCATCTCGCGGAGATGCGACGCTGATCTTATGAGAACACGAGACCTGCTGGGAGTGATGGTTGCGATTGGCATCGCGATCACCGTGCATGCCGTCGCTGCGGAAGCTCGACCGAACATTCTCTTCTGCATTGCCGACGACGCGTCGTATGCACACTTTTCCGCGAATGGTTGCACGTGGGTGAACACCCCGTCCTTCGATCGCATTGCGCGCGAGGGCCTGTTGTTCCGCCATGCCTACACACCGAATTCGAAGTGCGCACCCTCGCGGGCTGTGGTACTCACCGGGAGAAACAGCTGGCAGCTTGAGTCGGCGGCCAACCACGGCGGCTACTGGCCTGAGGGCAAGTACCTGAGCTATGTGGAGGCACTCGGGCAGAAGGGCTATTTCACGGGCATGACCGGAAAAGGCTGGGGACCCGGTGAACCGGGGCAACTCAATGGGCGCCCGCGCCAGCTTGCGGGGAAGCCGTTCAATGCGCTCAAAAAGACTCCCCTGACCGACAAGATCTCGCCTGTTGACTACGCCGCAAATTTCGAGGCATTTCTCAGGGAGCGAGCCCCGGGGCAGCCCTTTTGTTTTTGGTTCGGGGCGCACGAACCCCATCGCGATTACAGCCTGGGCTCGGGAGTCAGGGTTGGGAAAAAGTCACCCGCCCAGATCGACCGTGTGCCGCTCTATCTTCCGGATACTCCTGCCGTGCGGAATGACATGCTCGATTACGCGCTCGAGGTGGAGTACTACGATGCCCAACTGGGTCTGATACTTGATCTGCTCGAGAAGTCAGGGGAATTGGAGAACACGATCATCGTCGTCACCTCGGACAATGCGATGCCGTTTCCCCGTCTGAAAGGAACGACCTACGAAGCCGCGCTTCATCTGCCGCTGGCGATTCGGTGGGGGAAGGGCATCGCGAAGCCCGGACGCGTTGTGGACGATCTTGTCAGTTTCATCGATTTCGCACCGACATTTCTTGAGGCGGCCGGCATCGACCGTGCATCCACGGGCATGGAGGCCATCCAGGGGCGCAGCCTGGGAAGGATCTTCCGCGATGAATTTGCCGGAAAAGTCGAACCGGGGCGGGACGTGCTGTATACGGGACAGGAACGGCACGACATGGGCAGGCCTGAAGATGTGGGATATCCGGTCCGGGGGATGCTTACTGCACGGGTTCTCTATCTTCATAACTTTGAACCTGCGCGGTGGCCGATGTGTGATCCGATCACGGGCTACCTCAACACCGACGGCGGACCGAGCAAGACCGCCGTGCTCGACGAGAACCGCAAGGGCATCAATCACTGGAGATGGGTGCTGGATTTTGCACGCAGGCCTTCGGAGGAACTCTACGATCTGGAGCATGATCCGGATTGCGTGAACAATCTTGCGGACAATTCCGCCTGGTCCTCCACGAGGGACAGGATGAGGGAACAGCTCTTTACGGAGCTGCGCAAACAGGGTGATCCCCGTATGGAGGGGAACGGGGCAGTGTTCGACCGCTATCCGTACACCGCGACACTCAGGAACTTCTACAGTCGGTACATGAAAGGGGAAAGGATGCGCACCGGATGGGTCGAGGAAACGGACTACGAGTCCCCGGGTTTCGATCCTGAACGGCCGCTGGCACCGACGGGCCTGAATCCGCCGGGTCAGGAAGGGGCGAAAGAAAAGTGACATGTATTGCTTGTAACCGGTTGCCAGGAGTTGCCGTCTCTTCAGGCGATACCAAGTTATCTCATATGAAAAATCGTTTCCTTATCACCACCGCCATCGCGGCTGTTTCACTTCTGGGCGCCTATTCCGTGCACGCCCAGGATGCCAAACCCAAGGGAGGAAAAGCAGCAGCCGCTTTCGCCGCCGCCGACAAGGATGGCGACGGCAAGCTCAATGCCGCTGAATTTGCTGCCTTGAACAAGGGCAAGCTCGACGCCGCCGCAGCCAAGGCAAAGTTTGAAGCAACCGACACTGACAAGGACGGGTATGTGACGCGCGAGGAGCTTCGTGCCGAGATGCGAAGCCACGCCGGCAAGAAGCCCGCCAATTGAGTCGGACAATGGATTGAGCCGGGCATGGCGCCTGGCTCAAACACCGTTTCCGCACGGCGATGTCAGATGGGCCGATCCGCAGGGGTCGGCCTTGGTTTTCCTGTCTTTTGGGAAACCGTTGCCGGATGATATCCCCCGCGTGCGTGAGCCTCAGGTGCTTCCTGCCGGAGGCGCCGGGTCCGCCATGCCCGAACGGCTCCAGTTGGCGAGGTACTTCCTTTTTGCGAGGCGCCATGCTGTCACAAAAAATGCGGTGAGCGGTATGGCGAGGACCATGCCTAGGAGGCCGTCAAGTGCGGTTCCCCAGAAAAAGATGGCGAAGATCACGGCTACGGGATGCAGGCCCGTGCGGTCCGACATGATCTTCGGTGTGAGAATCCAGCCCTCGATGTTCTGCACGATCACCTGGACGACGAGCATGATGGCCACCATTTTCCAGCCCCCGCCAGGCTGGAAAAGGGCGAGCGGCACGGTGACCACCAGGCCTATGATCGAGCCGAGGTAGGGAATGACATTGAGCAGGCCCAGGGTCACCCCCACCACTGCGCCGAACTTGAGTCCCACGATGCTGAACCCCACGGCGTAGAGGATTCCCATGATGATTCCGATCAGAAGCTGACCCCGGAAGAAAGAAATCACGATCGATACGAACTCCCTGAAGAGGAAGACGACATCCTCGCGCACGGTCGGCGACAGGAACGGCAGGTGTTCCGGAAGGCGGTCAGATGGCTGGGCGCGCGAAAGCAGGAAGAAAAAAAGATAGATCGGAACGACGGCGAGGTGGGTCACGAAACCGGCCATGCCCAGCAGGCCGGTACCCGCGGCCTTGAGTGAAGGCACCGCGTGTTTGAAGAGCGACTGGAGCTCCTGCGATGCCTGGTCGACGATTGACTTGACGGTCGGATTCTGGAGCTGCTTCTGGGTGATCTCGATCCAGCTTGGATAGTGCTGACCGATGTAACTGAGCGTGTCCTTCCAAAGCTTCGGGACGAAGGCGATAAGATCGAGAACCTGGTCGATCGCCGGCGGCACGACGAGAAGCAGGAGGAGTGCGAACAGGGCGGCCATCATCCCGACGACAATAAGCACCGCCGCAAGGCGCCGCCCCTTGAGGCGTCGCTCGAGGAACTCGACGAGGGGCCGAAGCATGAGGGCGATGATTCCTGCAACTGCGATTGGCCAAAGCACGCCGGCAAAGTGTGAGACGAGAAGCCCGAGGACGCGGATGCCTCCTACGATCAGGACGACGATCAGGACAAAGGCGGTGAACGACAGGGCCGCCGTGATCATCCGACGCTGGCCAGCGGAAAAGAACGGTGCGGGGGCAGGGCGAAACTCGCGGTCGGACATGGGTCTACGTGAGCGGGAACGGGTGCCAACGGCCAGCAACATTTTGACGAAAGCCGTTTCCTATGGCAAATTGCCGTCCCGAGTTTTTCAAGGAACGGTAAACCGGAAACGCAGTCCAATCGCCGTTGATTCGCAGACTCGACACATCGCCTTACAACCCGTTTGTCTACTCCCATGTCCCCATCCCGACCCATTTTCCTCGGCAGCCGCCGTGGCGCTCAGCATTTCACCAATCATCCCCGTTCCCAGGCCGGCTTTACGCTGATGGAGATACTTGTGGTGCTCGCCATCATCGGCCTGCTTGTGGGTCTGACCGTCACGAAGTTCACCAACATTCTCGAAGGCAACGAAAAGAAGATCGCAGGGATGTTTGTGAAATCCAGCCTGAGCGGACCGCTCATGCAGTACCGCATGGCGCTGGGGGAATACCCTTCAACCGCGGAGGGTATTGCCGCGCTCGTCACGGCGCCGGCAAACAAGGGTGAGCGCTGGGCGGGGCCCTACATCGAGGCCAAGGACGGCAAGGTACCCCTGGATCCGTGGGGTGAACCCTATCAATACCGATACCCCGGGACAAAGAACAAGGGGAGCTATGATCTTTGGTCCAAGGGACAGGACAAGGCGGATGGGACGGACGACGACATAGGCAACTGGTGAGGAATCTTTTCACTGAACGCCACTCAGCTCTCACGCGCTCGCGCGGGCGCCGGGGCGCGGCGTTCACGTTGATGGAAATCCTTGTCGGCCTGGCCATCCTCGGTCTCCTGGCGGGCCTCTTCGTCGCCAATGTCGGCACCCTTGCGGGGAATCGCAAGGTAACTGTGGAAGATGTATTCTGGAAGGCGGTGACCGAAGCGCGGAAGTACGCGCTGCTCCAGGGGACGGACGTGAGGGTGTCGTTTGATGCGAAAGAAAAGGCATTCAAGGCATCCACTTCCGGTGGGGCGCGGGTGTTCCCCGTTCCGATCGAGGATGAGCTTGAGATCGAGTTTCTCGGAGTCTCCAAGGGCGGGCGCACGACCGTTCTTATTGGCGGCACGCTCGTGGAGACGCAGCCGCTGCCGTATGTCACCTTTTACGCGGACGGCACCTGCTCGGACTTTCGGGCGCAGTTGCGCCAGAACCAAGGCGAGCCGCGTTATGTGCGGATCGATCCGTGGACCTGTGCCCCCATGCTCGCACAGGCCAACTCCAATTCCTGAGGTACATGACGGCACACCGAAAGGCATTTACGATCATCGAGGTGCTGGTCGCCCTCGCGATCCTCGCGCTCGCGGCAATCGTCCTGGGCTCCTCCTACGCGAATGTCATCAACAGCTATTTTGTGATGAAGAAGTCGGCCCGGGCGGAGGACGACTTCAGGTTTGCGCGCGCAGCGCTTCTGTCGGAGCCGGATTTGAAAAAGGCCGAGGAAGGGGCTGACTTTACGACGGCTGACGGGCGCCGGATCCGGTGGACCGCAAAGGTCGAGCCCACCAGCATCGCGGACCTCTTCGACGTGACCTTCCGATGCGAGGCGGGCGGCAACTCCGCCGGGGAGGCAAGTTCCACGGAGCAGGTCTTCCGATTGCTCCGGCCCACGTGGTCCGACGCGGCGGAGCGGGACAAACTGAGGGCGGAGTCGCAGAAGCGGATCCTCGAGATGCAGGTCAGGAGATGACGATGTTTGATCCAGGAATTCGCCGCCGTCAGCCGGCATCCGTGCGGTGCCGCCGTTCCGCCTTCACGATCGTCGAGGTGCTGATTGCTCTGGCGATCATTGGATTGATCATGATCGCGATGAACACGTTCGTGTTCTCGATGGGGGAACTGTGGGGGCGCGGCAGCGATGTGAGGCTCTTCGATCTGCACGTACGCAATGTTTCGCGTTTCCTGGAGCGTGAACTTCGGTCCGCAACGTTCCCGCCAAACGTCGCTGCGGGCACGAGTGCCGTTTCAGTCAAGGAAATCAGGTCGTCCTCCGGCCTCGAGAGTCCGCTGCTCACGTTTGAATTGCGTGAGGGAGGTCGACTGATGGTCTGGCCAGGGCAGCCTTTGCCGGAAGTGACCTGTTCGCTGGCCGTGCGGGAAGGAGAGGGCTTGCTTCTCCTGTGGCATTCGCAACTGGAAAAGCGATTCGATGAGGAGGCGCCCCGGGAATCGACGATTTCCCCGTGGGTCGCATCGATGGCGTTTGACTACTATGACGTGGATTCGAAGGACTGGAAAACGGAAAGAACCCTGCGCCGCACGAGCGGACTGCGGGACGGATACGACACGCCGCAGCGCCTCCGTCTGACCTTTCGTCATGGGAAACTGACGGAGGAATCCATCGTCAGCCTGCCGCAGGTGGGAGAGGGCCTGCCCATGTTCTAGTTGCGATGGCAAAGCCGGTCCATCCCCGACCCTTTGACGCGTGCCCGCCAGGCATGCGCGGGCTCCGCATGCGTGATGGCCGTCGCGGCACGGTTTTGGTGATCGTGCTTGTCACCATCGTTTTCACCAGTGTGGCGTTGTTTGCCTTCATGGAGAAGGCGAGTGGCGACCTGCTCGTGGAGGTGCGCGAAGCGGATGCGCGCCGGCTCAGGACCGAGGCCATGTCGGCGCTGGAAACTGTCCTGGCGGTGCTCGAGGATTTCCGGCGCGTAAACAACGGGCTGCGCAGTCCGGCTGAAGGATGGGGCGATCCCCTGGGATTTGCCGGATATGATCCGGGACCGGACACGGAGGTGCGCGTCGAGTTTGCCGACGAGAGCGGAAAACTGTCGCTGCCCATGCTGGATTTCGCCGGCCTGACGCAGCTGTTCATCGCATGGGAAGTGCCCAAGGCGGACGCGGAGAAACTTGCCGATGCGCTCCTTGGATGGATGCGGCCGGATTACGTGCCCGCCTCTGCGAGTTCGCCACGGCCGGAGGACTATGAACAGGGTGAACTGCCCTTCTTGCCGCCGGCGAGATCGATCAGGTCCTTTTCGGAACTCCGGGCCATCGAGGTGGCGAGAGAGTTCTTCTTCGACGAGGCGGGCATGCCGACCGCTTTTCTTCAACGTTTCAAGGATGCCGTATCGCTGTACCAGTTCAGCAAGTCCAACCTCAATGGCGCGCCGTCGGATGCCATGGCGGCACTGGGTCAGCTTGATCCGAACCAGCTGCAGCGCATGGATGATTTTCGTCGCGGACTGGGATCTTTTGAACGGGAGGGGCCCGGCTTTTTCAAGTCCGCCGCGGACGCAGCGGGACTGCTGGGACAGCAGGCGTCACCGGACAGTTTCGGTGTGGAAATTCAGGCCCTTCGCATCCGGGTGACTGTATTGCGTGGAGCTGCGCAATACCAGTTGTCGGCAGTCGTTGCGCCTCCCGGCGGGGCGCAATTGGTGAAACCGGGCATTGCGACCTCGACGCGAACGGGCAGGGGAGCAAAGGCCGGGGCCGCTTCCGAGCCACCCCCCCCACCGACACCCACACCGGTGCGAAGTGGCCGTGATGCAGGCGCCTCAAAAAAGCTGAACTACCCGTTTACGCTCTTGGAAATCACTGAAAACGTGGTGATGTCCAGCACGCACTCACCCAACACCGAACTCTAGCATGCCCTCTGCGCCCGAAACCCTGCCCACCGCATCCGCGGAGCATCCGGAATCTGCCCAGGCGGCTCGCCGCGTGGTCCGGCTTCCCGATGCACGTTTTTTCGTGAGGACAATCGTCGTTCCGCCACAGGCCACGCCTGACGAGGTGTTGTCACAGGTGGAGCTGGCCCTGGAGGCCTATTCCCCATTTCCCCTTTCGCAGCTATACCACGGCCACTTCTGGCTTCCGGGTGAAACCCAGGCACTTGTTTATGCCGCCTTTCGGCGACGGTTCACGGCGGAGGAAACGGACACCTGGCGGGAGGCGGATCTGGTGATGCCTGAGTTTGCGAGTGTGCTGGGCCTCAGGCCGGAAACCGGCACCACCGTGCTGATTTCCGAGGAGAACGGCATCACCGGAGTGCATTGGGGGCACGCTGGGGCGGTGCCTTCGCGCATCGTCACGAATCCGGTTCCGCCGGAAGCCTCCGAGCAGGTGCGAGGAGGCGTGCGGCAGGACGTGGTGCGTGCGCTGGGCGGTAGCCTGAAGGTCATCGAACTGGGGGCTCCGCCCCCGCTCGTGACGCGCGATGATCCTGACGCGCGTGACTTCGAC
>JAGOJU010000042.1:21624-30451 GCA_017994935.1 Opitutaceae bacterium | reverse complement strand
CGCATTGGACAATGGCACGAGCGAAGCGGCACAGACCGCGTTGCTCAGCCTCAATACAGGCGCGGTCAACTCCCAGATCGTATTCAACCAAGGATCCGGCATCCTCGTTGATGATGGCGGGAACACCGGTCAAGGTTCGGCGATTGCTGACATCAATCTGAGCGCCGATTACATTGACTTCAGCGGTCAGCTCACCGGTCGCAAGTTCGGCAACATCACCCTCAACGGTGGTGCAGGCATCAACTCGGGATCCGACACGGCGGTGAACTTCGACGGCTCGATCACGGCCTCCTCCATTGGAGCCATCACGGTCGCTGCCACCTCGGGTGACATCCGCTTCGCTCCGTCAGCCATCAATGGCCTCGGCACGAAGGGTACGGTCAACAACATCACGCCGATGGCGTCGATTGGTTCGATCGTCCTCAATACCGCCGGCTCAAACAATGGCGGCGACATCACCTTCGGCAACGGAGGCCTGTACAATGCCAACGTCGGTCCGATCACGGTTACTGCCGGCCACAAGCTGTTCGTCAATGAGGCGGGCACGGTGATCGACAACCCGGGCCACGTTAACATCAACTACGCCACGTCAGGAAATGTCGGCAACCTCGCGGTCACCACGACCACGGGCAATATCAACAATGCCCTCGAGATCCGCGGTAACGCGGGTGACATCTCGTACAGCGTCGGCGCTGTGACGGTCGACCAGCTCGACAACCTGATCGGTGGACCAGGCGCAATCGGCGACCTCGCTCGTGCGGGCAGCATCACTGCTGACCAGACGATCTGGGGTACCCGTGGCGTCACTACGTTCGAGGCCTACGGCCAGAACGCGGACGGCTCTGCAAAGACGCTGCCCGACTTCACGGTCGGCGGAGTCACGTACAAGATCCTGCCCTCCGGCTCGATCGACGCACGCCTCAACTATGCTGGTGCCTCCACCGCAACGGGTGATGCCTTCATCGCCAAGACCGGCGCTGGCAATATCAGCATCGTTTACAACATCATTGGAAACGATGACAACAAAGACGGCGTCACGGCGATTTCCGAAATCGGCCACGGCGGCAATGTGAACGTCAGCAGCATCTCGGGTGACATCGGTTTCGCCGGTGGCACGAATCTGCCCGACTACACGCACGTCGCCACGCTGGGCAATGTTGCTCTGAAGACGGGAAGCTATGCGCAGCCAAGCGGTCTGCTCACGGCAGCCGAAATCGGCAACATCGACCTCGGCTTCAATGCGTTGGACACATTGCTCAACAACCTCCCGCTGGGTGGCGGCATCCAATCCACTGGAGGCTTTGAGGGCAATGTAGGCAACATTTCGGCAACCACCAATGGAGGTAATGTTACCTTCGGCGGACTGTTTGGAGCGTTGCAGAACGTCAATGGCAATCCCGCTGCTGACTTCTCGAATCCGTTCACATCCCGGTTCGACGGTACGGTTGGCAATGTCACGTTGACTGCCGGCTCCGTCGCACACACGGGCGGAGTTGCAGTAGGCAACGTCTGGACATCCGAAGACCCCGTCATATTCAACCAGGCCCATGGCCTGGTGAAAGCCAGCGTTGTGGATGTGGGTCAGATCGGTGTCATATTCCAATCGAATGGCCCGCGCACGGCCACGGGCAATGGCTACGAGTTCACCTCGCAGCAGGGTCCGATCAACGCGTACGTGTATGCCGGCAGCTACGACGCGAATAACAACGGCCTGATCACGGCAAATGAGTATGGTCGCACGGGTGACCTCGCGCTCACGAGCCAGGGCGGTGGGATCTACCTGCAGCTTGGATCTGCCGCATACCGGTCCGCGCTTGAACAGTCCATGATCGGCAACGTCACGATCAACAATCAGGCGTTTGTCGGCGTTAAGAACGGAGCCACGGACACCATTGGCACCGGCACGACTGCACTCGGCAGTGCTGTTGCCGGAGCGGCTGGCAACATCACGATCGATGGCGCGTGGTGGCAGGTAGGTTCGGTGGGCAACCTCGTTGCCACCACCAACACCGGCCTGATCACCCACAGCGGCGTCTTCGGTGACCTTGGCACGTCGACGTTCACCACGTCGTCCTATTCGGATACGGATACCGATCCGAACAGCACGACTGAGGCGCCCGTCCTCCTCGGCAGCGGTAACATCGTCCTGGGTACTGGCTTTGCTACCTCTGAGGCCTATGCCTTGATCGTTAACGGCAAGCACGGCACCTCCACCTACACGGTGGTTGAAGACGGCACCATCATGGGCACCGCCTACTATGGCGGCGCTGCGGTGGGCGCCTCGTCGCTCGTGACCTCGTCGGCTCGTGGCAATACGAGCCTCTCGATCTGGCTGCAGGATTATGACGCTGACGGCAGCGGCAACATCACTGCCAGCGAGTATGGCACATTCGGCTCGAGCAGCCTCAAGACCACCTCCGGTGGCGATGTCACGCTCCAGCTCGGCACGGACCAGAACAATGCGGCGGTGCTCGCGCGGAACCTCGTTTCGCAGTTCACCTTCGGCGATGTCGACGTGTCGGTGGTGGATCGCTACACGAGCACCTCGGCCACGGCATCTGACGTCCTTGCGGACGCGGCCAACATCACGATCACGGGTGTGGGCTCAGACGCCACGAATGCTGCGGCATTCGGTCCCTACACGGGCAATCGCGGCAATGTCGGTAACATCACAGCGGGTACTGTCCGGGGCAATATCGTCCTGAACGGCACTTTCGGCGGTGTGGCCAACCAGAACCTGACGATCACCCGTTACCTTGACGATATCGGTGCCAACGACAAGACGTTCGCTGGCAACATCACCTACAGCCCGACGATCCTCGGCACGCATGGCACCGCCACGCTGCGCACGACGGACCTCGGAGCCACGGGCACGGGCACGATCACCGGCGGCGCCATCGGCGGCGTTGCCACCTTCGGCGGCGCGGCGACCAATGCGGTCTCCGTCGACGCCAAGACCGAGCGCGCCAATATCAACCTCGATGTCTTCTCCCTAGGATATGACATCAATGGCGACGGCAAGATCACCGACGGAAGTGCAAACAACGTCCCGGGTGACTTCGAATTCGCCAAGGTTGGCAACGTGCTGGCTGAGTCCACGTCCGCGGGTGACATCACCCTCGGCCTGGGCATCGCCACCGCGGACGGCTCGAAGATCGGTTCCGCGATCGGCAATGTCACCGCCGTTTCCGACGACGACATCTATACCGTCGTTGCGAACGCTGCTGACACGCAGACCAACCTCGGAAACGTGACCGTCATCGGCAAGTCCCCCGCGACGAACTTCAGCGCGGGCTCGATTGGCACGATCGGCATCACGGTGGACACGGGTGACGCCACGCTGACCGGCAACTTCGGCTCCATCGCCGGGGTTACGATCAACACCGGCACCTACACCGACGCTGACATGGGTGGTGGCAACCCCGGCATCACGGCTGCGGGCGACATCATCCTCGGCAACAACAACACCGGCGCGGATAACGCCGTTGCTGACGTGACCGGGTTCACGACCCTGAACATCGCGGGCTCAACGGGCGCGTCGACGTTCACGGTGTACGAGATGGGCACGATCAAGGGTGAAGTGTTCAGCGCCGGCACGGGCGGTGGCTCGTGGACGCTGGTCGCGGCACAAGGCGGCGCAACCGCCGCTTCGGCGACGGCCAACGGCGTCTCCGGTACTGCGATCGACGTCAACTTCGTCGCTGGCTTCGACTCCAACGACACGGACGCCGATCAGCGCACCGGCATTGATAACGGCGCCTTCGGTGATATCACCGCAACCTCGACGTTCGGTGACGTCATCATTGGAGTGGGCGGTCGCACCTCCGGCTCCACGATCGGAAATGTCTCGGTTTCGACCGGCTCCTCGATCGTCGAAGTTGGCGGCGCGGACAAGTTCACCCATGGCAGTGCGGAAATCCAGGGCGTGTCCAGCTACACGACCAAGGGTGCCGACCTTGTCTTGGGCAATGCCGATGACCCGCTCGTGTTCTCCGGTTCGGTCGGAAACCTGTCGGCCACGACAGCCTACGGCCAGGCCCGCATCACCGGTGATCTCAACACCACCGGTACGATCAGCCTCCTGGCTTCGGCCAAGGTTGATGTCGACACCAACACGGCAATCACCACCGAGGATCCTGTCGTCGCCTTCGCGGGTGACGTGTTCCTCGGCACGGGTGCTGCTCCGCTCTACATCGCGGGTAGCACGGGTGCGATCTCCCTCAAGGCGGTCGACAGCTCCGTTCTCGCGGCCGGTCTCGCCGGCAAGGCGGGCACGGTGGCGAACCTCGGCAATGTCTCGGCCAATGCGTTCTTCGCGGGCGCAGCAGGCGCGTTCAACGCGACCAGCGACCGCGGTACGATCGACGTCGACCTCGAACTCGGCTTCGACAAGGACAATGCCGGCCTCATCGCTGCGGGTGGCGTCGACAACGATCGCTCCACAGGTGAGGACACCGGCTCGCTCGGTGCAGTCACGCTGGCAAGCACGGATGGCAACATCCTCGCCACACTCGACAGCACGACGACGGGTTCGACCTTCGGTGCTGTTGTGATCACGACGGGCTCCACCATCACGGCGGTGTCCGGCGCTGACAACATCATCGCCCAGGGCAGCATCACGATCGATGGCAACAACGATGCTGAAACCACCAACGGCAACCTCGGCACGATCACCTCGCTCACGGCTACGGCCGCAACCGGTAACATCTCGCTTACCGGTATCCAGGCGAACGTGGGTGCTGTGACGCTGACGACGGGTTCCAACATCGACCTCGACTCCAACTCGTCGGTTTCGGGTGAAGACCCGATCGTCAATGTCGCGGGTGACATCACCCTCGGCCTGACGGTCCGTCGCAACCATGGAACCGTCACCGCCACGGCGGGTGATATCGCCACCTCCGGCCTCGCAGCCGGCCCGACAGGCGATATCGCAGGAGCCCTGACGTTCAATGGCGCCCTCACGGGTGGCACGAGCTCATTCGTTGCCACCACGCAGCAGGGTAACATCGGTGTGAACATCAGCTCGCTGGTGTATCAGAAGGTCGCGGGTGACTCCGGACTCACGGTTGACAGTGGCACCACCAACACCGACGACTACGTCGGTGCGGCGGGCGACATTGTTGCCACGAGCCTCTACGGAGACATCACGCTCGGTCTCAACACCGGCAGCCAGGCCAAGATCGCGGGAACGGATTCCATCCGCTTCTCCTCGATCGGCAACACGACAGCATCGACGGGCGCCAGCTACCTGCCGCAGGCGGGTCCTGGCAACGACGTTGAGCAGCTCCGCGGTGATATCGCGATCGCAGGTGGAAGCACCTCGAACGGTATCCTCGGCAATGTCACGGCCACCACCACCACGGGCAATGTCTCGTTCGGTGTGGGCGGCACGTTCAACAATGTCGTCGGCAATGTCACCCTCACGGCTGGCAGCTACACCGATACCGTCGCGTACAAGGCCGGTGATGTTACCTTCGGTGGTAACTTTGCCACGACCAACAACAATGCGGGCGACTACGACACGACCCTCGGTACGGTGAATCTCACCGCCGCTGGCGCGGTTGACAATGCCGGCGTTGGTGCTGCGGGTGATGTCAATATTGCCGTCGACTTCGGCGGTGCATGGACTGACGCTGCAACGATCGGGACCATCGAAACCGGTGAACAGGCGCTCTTCACGGGCGGCGCGTTCAACGCGACGGTGACCGATGGCCAGGTCAATGCCAACATCGGTGCTGCTTCCGGCTTCGGAGCAACTCTCCCTGTCACATCCCTCAAGTCCACCGGAGGTTCAACCTTCGCGGGCACGGGTGATGTGGTGGTGACGGGTGGCACGGGTTCGTTCGCGAGCATTGCCTCCTTCACCGCTGAGACGATCGATGGTGACGCGGCCTTCCTGGGAAGCTGGGAAACGCCGACCGTCACGTCGTTCAACATCACCAGTGGCAAGGGCCAGGCGATCTTCGGTGGCGACCTCAACCTCGACACGCCGAATGCCACGAACTTCAACTCGGTCAACGCCAAGATCCAGGACCTCACGGTCTGGGCGAAGAACGGTGAAGCGTACATGAACGCCGGCACGACGCTGGGTGCGACCACCCTGAATCGTCCGAACCTGGGTGTGGCGAATGACAACCGCACGTTCGTCCTTGAGAACATTACGTTCAAGGCGGCTGGAACCGGAGTTGGCGCAGGCAATGCGTTCATCAACGGCCAGATCGGTGGCGCGGAAACCACTGGGATCACCAACCTCGTGTTCGACGTCCCGACCCTCACCGGTCTGTCGACGCTCGACGGCACGGGTGCGGGTCCTGCGGTCCTCGCCCACGACATGACGAAGGTCACGTTCAACGGCAATGCATCGCTCGCGGGTGCGACCGAGATCCTGGCTTCGGATGCCCTCACCCTCCGCACGCGTATCGGCAGTGTCGACTACTCGGCGACCGTGGTGGCCAACGCTGCCAACAAGGGCGCCAACCTCGACACCATTGGAGAGCTGATCTTCAATGGCTCCGTCGCGGGCAATGTCGCCACCTCGCTGGTCACGGGCAGCCGTGGCGAAATCGAGGCTTCCTCGATCGGCAAGCTGACGATCAACGCTCCGGTGGATCCCACCACGACCGTCAAGTACAGCGTCCAGGACCTCGACATCCTCACGAGCAACGCTCGTGGCGGTACGGCGCAGGGCGAAGCACTGCTGGTGTTTGGCAACTCGAGCCTCGACACTCCGAACGCGATCACCGCGTTCGCGATTGGCGACGTCTCGATCACCCACAGCCTGCAGGGCAACTCGACGGGTTCGACCGTCTTCGCTGGCTCGAACGCCATCTCGGCGCTCGGCGGCATGGGCAACCTGACCATCAAGTCCGGAGTCTCCGGCTCGGTGCAGGCTCCCCTGCTCACGGCGACCGGCGGAGCCTGGTTCTCCGTGGGTGACGGCGACGGTCTCGGCAACGCGACCGCCAATGTTGACGCCAACGGCACGGGTGCCTTTGTGGCCTATGCCGACGTCAACACGACCGCGGGTCTCGCGGGTGACAAGGTGTCCATCGGCGCGGTTTCGATCGATGCCGGTAGCAGCTATGCTCCCCCCGCAGCGCAGAATCCGGACTTCGGCAATATCGGTGGCAGCAACGCCTCGGCAACGGATGGCCTCGTCATCCTCGCCGCAGCGATTGCCCCGGCTGCCGGTGACACGGCTGCGACACGCGCGGCGGCCTACACCGAACTGTACGGCTATGTCGCCTCGGTTGAAATCAAGAACGCTGGCATCCGCCCGGATGCCGACGGTACTGACTTCACCGTGGCAGCTGGCGGCGCCTTCGGCGCTCCGGTGAGCACCGGTAACGGTGACGCTGGTGCGCTCATCGCGGTTGCTGGCGACACCAGCACGGCCGGTATCGGTGATGTGATCAACGATCTGAATCCTGCCCTCGTTCCGTTGACCGCTGGCAATGGCCGAATCCTCGGTCTCGCCGGTGTGGCCACGCAGTACGACCAGGGTGACGTTGTTGTCTACGTCCTCTAAGCGATCCTAAATCGTCTTAAAGATTCAGGGGCCGGTCCTTCGGGGCCGGCCCCTTTTTTGTGTGTACTTGCGATGCGGTGCAAAGGGACGCCGCCAACGCCGACAGCGCCGCCAGCGACGCCAACGACGACAATGGCGACAACGGCGCTAGCGTGCCCGTCCGAGCCTTTTATTGATTGGCGCCCGCCGCAGTTCACTCGTCGCTGCGCCCATTCATCCCCACCCCCTGGGAGGGGCACGCTCCGTCGTGCCCGGTTTGGGATTGGGTTTTGAATGCCCACGCGTGTTCACCGAGACCCGCGCGGTCACGCCAACGCTCCGGATCCGGAGGCGAACGATGAGCGAGGGCCAAGGGGAGCGACCAGCGGTGGACGATCAACGATGAATGATGGGTGATGAATGATGAATGATAGATGATGGGTGGCAAACGATGGATGTGAAAGGGCCGGCGCGGTTGCGCAGGGTGCGGACCCGGGCACGACGAAGCGTGCCCCTCCCAGGGGAAATATTGATTGCTGTTGCACGTGAGGGGGCTCGGTCAGCCCCCGGGATGGGGTGGTTGGGATTTCGTCAGGCATCGAATTCGCGCATTGTTTCAAGGACATGGGGACTCACGACATCAGACGGCGGAAACGCCCGTTTCATTCTCCAATTCTGCCTTGGCAGAACAGGCGGATGCGTGCCTATTTTGTGACGCTATGCACCCATCAGCGTAAGCCGATTCTGGCATTTCCGGATACGCATGCGCTCATCGACGCTGCGTTTCGCGACGTGAAGGGATGGTGGATCAGCCAGTATCTGATCATGCCAGATCATATTCACTTCGTTTGTCACCCCCGGGGCCCATACATGGATGGATCGCGCGACACGGTTCCCAAGCAGCTTTCGCAAATCATCACATTCGTGAAAGCGAGGATCTCCTCGCGATGGCCGCGCCCTGCTGAACAGCCGATTTGGCAGAGGGATTTTTGGGACACGGAAATTCGAAGCGAACGGCACCATCAGTCGCGTTGGAATTACATTCGTGGCAATCCGGTGAGGAAGGGTCTCGTGAAGGAGCCGGAAGATTGGCCGTATCTGGGTGAGTGCGCCCCTTACCATTCGCGTGGTATCTGATCGGATGGGACGCATTTGCCAGTAGACTGGCAGTGGAAACGAGAATCCTACTCGCACAAATCTCTGCCCGGGAGGGGCGCGCTCCGTCGTGCCCGGCTGCGCGTATTGCCCAAGAGCGCCGGCCAATATTCAACCCTGACGCCACCAACCAAGGTTTGAACCGCGATGTTGTGCATGGGGCAA
>JAGOJU010000042.1:0-21524 GCA_017994935.1 Opitutaceae bacterium | reverse complement strand
CGATCGTCGTCGGCGTGCGAAGGGTCGGATTTTCAAACCGGGCACGACGAAGCGTGCCCCTCCCAGGGGATGAGAGAGGAAGCTGCGAAAAGAACGGTGGAAAGCGTCGGTGCGCGAACGCAGCCACTCCGAGCAGAATCCCGTCCGAACGGGAGGGGCGCGCTCCGTCGTGCCCGGCTGCGCGTATTGCCCAAGAGCGCCGGCCAATATTCAACCCTGACGCCACCAACCAAGGTTTGAACCGCGATGTTGTGCATGGGGCAACGATCGTCGTCGGCGTGCGAAGGGTCGGATTTTCAAACCGGGCACGACGAAGCGTGCCCCTCCCAGGGGATGAGAGAGGAAGCTGCGAAAAGAACGGTGGAAAGCGTCGGTGCGCGAACGCAGCCACACTGAACAGAGTTCTTTCTCGCCCGGGAGGGGCGCGCTCCGTCGTGCCCGGCTGCGCGCATTGCCCAAGATCGCCAGCTAATTTTCAATCCAGACGCCACCAACCAAGGTTTGAATCGCGATGTTGTGCATGGGGCAACGATTGTCGTCGGCGTACGAAAGGTCGGATTTTCAAACCGGGCACGACGAAGCGTGCCCCTCCCCGGGGGGGGACGAAAGATTGAAGTCTGCACTACGAATGATGTCCGGCGGGGTTCCGACCGTTGTGTGCTTCGGGGCCTATTGGCGCTGCAGGTGCTCCTGCACCATTTGCGCGTAGGCATCCTCAAGGGCTCGCGCAAGGGATCGGCCATCGCACAGGCTGGACTTTGCGATCCTCTCGCGCTGTTGCCTGCGAAATGTGCGACGCTCCTCCGTGTTCCGTGAGCGGTGCTCACCAGCGAGTCGGACTGCGATTTCTACAAACTCCTCGGGCGAGCGGGCACATCCGCCCGCATCACCGGCCGCTGTGAGGATCGAAGTCGACATGCGCGACGGCATCGTGCCGCCCGCGAGTGTCACGACCGGCACTCCCATCCAAAGCGCCTCGCAGGTCGTCGTGCCACCGGAATAGGGAAATGTGTCCAGCGCGATGTCGATGCGCTTGTAGCTTGCCAGGTGTTCCGCCCGACTCGGCATTGCGGGCAGCAGGTCGATCCTGTCGGACCCGATCCCTTCCTCCTTGAAAAGTGCGATCACGCGACTGCGGGTCTCGTTGTCGCCCAGAGACCTTGTTTTCAAGAGAAGCCTGGAATCCGGTACCCGCCTCAAGACCGAGGCCCACAGTCGGACCGTCGAGGAGGTGACTTTCAGTATTTGATTGAACGAGCCGAACACGGTCGCACCGGAATCCGGCGCGATCGAAACGTCAGGTTCGGGCGCATCCGCCGGAGCCTGGTACGAGAGCCAGCACCGCGGAAGCTTCCAAAGTTGCTCGACAAACAGATCCTGATAATCGGGCGGGTGCAGCACCTCATCCGTGATCCAGTAGTCCATGGTGCGCAGTCCCGTCGTGGCAAAAAAACCAAGGTAGCAGGCCTGGACCGGCGCGGCACGTTGCGCGAAGATGCCGAGTCTGTTGCCCGCAGTGTGTCCCGCAAGGTCCACCAGGACGTCAAGCTCGTGGCTGCGGATCAACGACGTGGCGGCGGTGTCGTTGAGCGTATAAATCGAGTGCCAGGAAGAAACGCGGGAGCGCAGACGATCGGTGACGGCGTCGGGGCGGGCGACATTTGCATAGCAGAATACCTCGACCCGCCGAGAATCGTTGCCGGCCAGGATTGGTTCGACAAAGGTCGCGACCGGATGGCTGCGGAAATCCGGCGACAGGTAGCCGATGCGCAACCTCCGATTCCCTTGGGGCGGCCGGAGCGGAGGCAGGGCCGCCCCATCGGGTGGTGCGCCGAACTGGCGTGCCTCGGCATAAATCTCACTGGGAGACTCCTCCGAACGGTACCCGAGCAGAAAGATAAGATTGCTGCGAGGTGCAGGCTCGCCGGGGGATATCTCGATCGCCTTGCGCAGTGCTGCCTCGGCCTCGTCAAACCGCATCCAGTCGCGAAGCACATTCGCCAGATTCACCCAGGTCGTCGGTCGTTCAGGTGCGGCGGAGATGGACAGGCGAAATGCCGCCTCGGCCTCGCTGAGCTTCCCCCGCCGATAAAGTACGAGGCCGAGATTGTTGTGGGTGATGGCGCAGTTGGGCTTGTGCTGCAGGGCTCGCCTAAAGCAGGCCTCGGCGTCATCGAGACGATCGAGCGACCGGGCGGCTTCACCCCGGTTGGTCCAGACTGTCGGCTGGGTTTCGTCTGCACGCAGGGAGATGTCGAAATGCTCGATCGCCTGCGCGTGGGCGCCGTGTTGATGCAGGAGAAGCCCCATTTGCGCGTTGGCCCGCGCATCACCGGGTGCGGTCCCAAGGAGCTCACGATAGAGCTTGAACGCGTCCTCATGGCGCCCTGCCCGATGGTTCTGGATCGCTATGCTCAGACTGGCTTCAAACGGTGTCATCAAGCTTTTGATCCCTGATTCCTGACAGGTACGGCGTCACGCATCGACCGATACGCCTGGGTGAGCTGGTAGGCGAGTCCGTTTGCATCGCGGAGTGGGCTTGCCTCCATTGAGGATCGAAGCACTCGACGAGCGGCGGAACGCTGTTCGGTGGAGAATGTGCGCACGCGCTCCGCGTGTCTCCGGCCAAGCTTGACAAAGGCATCTTCGGATTCGGCGATCCAGTCGTTCAAATTCATCGCCCGAAGGAATGAGGCGGACATCCTTCCAGGCATGGAATCCCCCAGCAGGCTGAGCACCGGCACTCCCATCCAGAGGCTCTCCGCCGTCGTGGTCCCTCCCGTGAACGGGGTCGTGTCGAGAGCGATGTCGATTTCCTGGTACTGCTGCAGATGACTTTGGCGGTCAGGTGCAGGAGGACGCAGCAGGAAACGATGAGGCTCAATGCCGCGGCTTGAAAACGCGCCGGCGAGTTTTTCACGCTGCAGCGGTTCCTCCAGCCCGGCAGTCTTGATCATCATTGTGGAGTCAGGCACCTCGTGCAGCACACGACTCCATAGGGCCAGGGTCCGTTCTGAAATCTTCAGCCGGTTGTTGAAGCTCCCGAAAACCACCGGTGCGGCGTGATTCTGCCGCAGGGGATCCGGGCATGTCGCGGGAGGCTGATAGGAGAGCCAGCAGCGTGGCAGCCGCCAGAGTTTTTCGCTGAAAGTTCGATCGAGGCCGCCAGGAAGGATTGTCTCATCGCCAATCCAATAATCCATTTCTGCCAGTCCGGTTGTCGCGTAGTAGCCGAGATAGCAGGCCTGCACGGGCGCGGCGCGTTGGGCGAAGACTCCGAGACGGTTGCCGCGCGTGTGGCCGCCGAGATCGACGAGCACGTCGATTCCATGGCTGCGAATCAGGCTGGCGGCAGCGGCATCTGAGAGTGACTGGATGAAATGCCAGCGGTTGATCGGAAGGATCGTCTTGAGGCGTTGGGTCACCGCATCCGGGGACGATACTTCTGCGTAAAGAAAGACATCGAGGTGCTGGGCGACGTGCGCCCTTAGGATCGGTTCGAAGAACGAGACGACGGCATGGTCGCGGAAATCTGCGGACAGGTAGCCGACTCTGAGCGGCCGCGAAGCGTCGGATATCTGGAGCGGTTCGGACAACGCCGGGCGCGGAACAAGGCGGCTCCATTGTCGAGCCGTCTCGAGCGTTTCCTCCGGTGAGAGCGAGCCTGCATGACTGGCCATCGCGAGCAGGCTGCCGAGCGTCTGATAGTCGGGATTAGGTTTGCGCAGAATGCGGCGTTGCACCGCGAGCGCCTCTGTCGCGTCTCCGTTCTGCGCATGCGCTTCAGCCAGCATCGCGAGCACATCCTCATCGTCAGGTGCCAGGTTGGCCGCATGGCGGGCGTGGCGGAGCCCTTCTGCCGGAGCCCGGCTGAGCACGACACGGGCGAGGGAGACCCACGCCAGCAGGTGTGTCGGATGCCGGCTCGTGAGGGTGCGAAGGAGTGTCTCGGCCTCCGTGCGTTTTCGCTGGGCGACGAGAGAAACGGCCAGGCCAAACTGGATCTCCGCGACCTCCGGCGCCGCACCGAGCAGCTGACGGAAGATCTGCTCCGCCTCCTGAGGACGGGATCGATCCATCAGGAGCTTTCCCAGATTGTGCCAGGCAGCGAGTGGAGCGGGTTGTAGTGAGACTGCCTGCCGCAGGATGGATTCGGCCTCATCGAGTGATTTCCTTCGGCGAAGCGATTCTCCCAGGATGGCCAGAAGCCGGGAGTCCTGAGGGGTGCGCTTCAGGGCGTTCCGCATCAGCGATTCGCAGGTCTCCCATTTGCCGAGTTCCAGCCAGGCCTGGCCTGCACCGATGGCGGTTTCGGCGGAAACGTCTCCGAGGGAAATTGCCTGTTGAAACGACTGGCAGGCCTCCGGGAATTTCTTCTGATCCGCCAAGGCGTGGCCGAGATTCGAGTGGGCCCGGGCGAGAGTGGCCTCGCGCGAGAGGACCTCGCGGTAGGACTGCTCGGCCTCGGGCAGGCGACGCAGTGCACGGAGGGCATTTCCCAGATGAAGCCGGAGATTGAGGTGCGCGGGCTGAAGCGTGAGGCCCCGCCGGTAGAGTTGTTCGGCTTCCGCGTGACGACGCAACCCGCTCAGGGCGTCGCCCCAGTGCTGGAGAACGGTGGCGTTGCCGGGATTGAGGTTGCCAGCCGATTCGAGGAAGCGCAGGGCCAGGTCAGGGCGACCGCGTTGCAGGCCGATGATTCCCAGCTGGTGGAGAACAAAAGTATCCTGTGGATGCGTGGACAACCAGGTCCGATAGCCGGACTCGGCCGCATCGAGTCGCCCCTGGCTGTGGTCATTCACGACCTGCTGAAGCCGAGGATCCAACGTCATGGTGTCACTCAGAAAGCAATGCCGAGATTGGGATGTAAAGTTCGAGTGGCGTCATGCGCAGAACGATTATCATCTCCATCTGGTTCAGGATTGTACCGTTCCCGCGCCGGCAGCGGCGCGTTGGGTTATCATGCCTTCGAAGGCAGTTTCGAGGTTGCGGGCAAGATCGCGCGAGTCGAACAGCGGACTCCCGGCGGCCTGCGCCCGGATGGCGCCGCGACGCGCAAGCTTTTCGGCGGGCTTCAAGGCCTGCCAAACCGCCGCATGGTCGATCGCGCGCGAAACGAAATCTGAGGGTGAGGTGGCGATCCAGTCGGTCATGCCGGCGGATGTCAGCATCGATGATGACATCCGTGAAACCATGGTGTTGCCCGCGAGGGCGAGCACGGGCACGCCCATCCAGAGTGCGTCGCAGGTGGTGGTGCCGCCATTGTAGGGGTGGGGGTCGAGGGCGATGTCGAGTTCGTGGTACGCACGGAGGTGCTCCGTCAGGCCGGCGGTGTGTCCCGCAAAGACAAGCCGATCCGCTTCTATGCCGCGTTTGCGGAAGGCCTCGCGCACTCGATCCTGGATGCCCGGGTCGCCCAGGTGGCGTGTTTTCAGGAGCAGTCGCGATACGGGTACGGCCCTCAGGACCGAAGACCAGAGGTCCAGCGTCGCCTCGCCCATCTTGGAAAGGTGATTGCACGACCCGAAGGTCATCACGGGCACTTGGGAAATTCCCACTTCCGGCGAATCCGAAGGAGGACCGTAGGCGATCCAGCAACGTTTCAGCCGCCAGAGCTTCTCCACCGCCAGCTCGGTTGCGGATTCCGGGTGCAGGAGGGAGTCCGTGATCCAGTAGTCGACGGACGAAAGCCCCGTGGTGGCAAAATAGCCCAGGTAAACCGCCTGGACCGGTGCTGGCTTGTAGCCAAGAACGGCGAGCCGCGAATCGCGGGTGTGACCGTTCAAATCGATCAGAAGATCGAGACGGTGACTGTGAATGAGCCGGGCAGCATCATTGTCCGACAGGCCTGTCACGGGATGCCAGTGATCCACGCAAGCCTGCAGGGCGGTGGTCGTGGCATCGGGCTGCTTGACATTGGAATAGGCGAAGAGCTCGACCCGTGTGCGATTGTGGGCGGTGAAGAGCGATTCAACAAAACGGGCGACGGCATGTTGTTTGAAGTCCGCCGAGAGGTATCCCACGCGCAGGGGGCGACCGATGATCGTGGCGACGGGGCCGGTGCAGAGCGGCGTTTGGAGGACGGCATTGCCCCAGGCGAGCGCATTCGCGAAATGTTCCTCGCTGGGTGCCGGGGCGATTGCAGCCTGTGTGAAAAGCAAATTGCTGAGAAAACGAGGCGCCTGCGGACTGAGACGGATTGCCTCCCTGTATCCGTTGCAGGCAAGTGCGCCGAGGCCCGCCTCTCTATGAACTGAAGCCAGGCCGCTGTGCGTCTCCGCTATGTGGGGGGCCAGCGCGAGGGATTTCCGGTACAGGGACTCGGCTTCGGTGAGGCGGCCGGTATCCTTGAGGCAGGAAGCCAGATTGCTGCAGGCTTCGGCAAAGTTAGGGTTGAGTTCCAGCGCCTTGCGATAGCAGGACTCTGCGTCTGAAAGTCGTTTCTGGTCGCGCAGCAGCGCCCCCAGCATGTTCCAGGCCTCGGGCATCGCCGGCTGAAGCTTGAGAGCCTGCTGCAGGGCTGCACCGGCCTCTTCGAAACGCGCCTGGGCCCGGAGAACATTGCCAAGGTTGCACCACGCCTTTGGATTGGAGGCATTCAGTTCCAGAGAGCGTCGGAGGGCGGCTTCCGCCTCCGAGGTACGATCGAGGGACTGAAGGGCGGTGCTCAGATTGCTCCAGAAGGACGCGTTGTCGGGTGCGCGTTTCAGTGCCTCGCGATAACACGCCTCGGCCTCTGCATATTTCTGAAGGTTGCGCAGACCCTCGCCGCAATTGCTCCAAGCGGCTGCCTCGGAGGGATCGATCTGCAAGGCGGCACGTATGAGCCGGACCGCCTCCGCATGTTTTCCGGATTGCAACGCCAGCACCCCCAGCAGGTGCAAGGCTGCGGGGTTTTGCGGGTGGAGTGCCAGCACATCGCGGTAGGATCGTTCTGCTTCCGGCAAACGGCCCTGCCTGTGAAAGGCCAGGGCTTGCTGCAGGCGATGATTGACCTCGGTCTGATTCACGCTTGGGAACGTCAAGATGTTGGGCGGGGAGGCACAAGGCAAATGGTCTTGGGATTGGCTTGCTATGAGGGGAAATCGCGGACACTCGCTTGCGATCATGACGTTGGAGCGCGCGCGATACGAGACCGCCCATGCCTTTGCCGAAGCCGGTTCAAGGGTGGAGCGTGGTGTGGCGGAAAGGCGTGTTCGGGAGGCGCTGGAGTCGGTGCTGCCGGTGTCCATCGAGAAACGCCAGGAAGTCCACCGTGAGCTATTGAGGCGCTTTCCCGACGAATCGCCTCCAGCGAACTTCTGGCACGCTGCGTCGTCGCAGGCGTTTCGCGATTTCTTTGTCTGGGGCCACGACTACGATTGGGGTGCCGGCTGTTTCCGAACTGGTGCAATGGGTCCGCGTCACATTGAAATCGGAACCGAGTCCATCGAGCGCGGTTTCATTCCCCTGGATCTCCACGGGAAACGGGTTCTCGACATCGGTTGCTGGTCGGGAGGCGACCTGCTTCTCCTGGGAGGGATGGGAGCGGAGGTGGAGGCTATCGAGGAACATCGAAGATCTGCTGAATCAGCCCGCGGTCTCTGCGAGCTTCTGGGCATACCCTCGACCATAACTTCTGCCAGCCTCTACGCCGATCGTCAGGACTGGAAACACCGGTTCGACCTGATCTACTGCAGTGGCGTCATTTACCATGTGACGGACCCCGTTCTCTTCCTGCGCATCTGTTTCGCCTATCTCAAGGTCGGCGGTCGGCTGGTGGTGGAAACCAAGGCCCTTTCCGGAAGCGCGCCCGGTACGGGTCTCTGCGGCTATTCGGGCACGCTGGAAAAGGGCTGGAACTGGTTTGCTCCCAATGGGGAGACGCTTGGTCGCTGGCTGGTGGATGCAGGCTTCGATCAGACGAAAGTGGATCTTCATCATCGGTTCAACGGGCGCCTGCTCGCCTGCGGCGTGAAAACGGCAACAGGCGCATTCAAGGAAACTGCAGGATTTTCACGACCGGGAAGCTGGCTGGAGGGCGAAGTGTGAGTGCGTTGGCGGCCGCTTCATCGGGGCCCGGACCGAAGAAATTGCACCTTGGGTGCGGGAAGAAGTTCATTCCGGGCTTTTATCATGTCGATGTTTTGCCCGCGCCTCATGTCGACCTCGTTTCTCGGGTGGAGCGCCTCCCATCGATACCCGACAATACGATCGAGCTCATATATGCGGCGCATGTCCTCGAGCACTTTTCCCGGAAAGAGTACCGCGCAACGTTGCAGGAGTGGTACCGCGTGTTGGCTCCCGCCGGAGTTTTGCGCCTGGCGGTTCCCGATTTTGCAGCGTGCGCGAAACTATATCACGAACAAGGACTTCGTGACGGCTTAACGGGATTGGTTGGCCTTATTGTGGGTGGTCAGCGCGACGACTTCGACTTTCACAAGATGGTGTTCGACGAGCCCTTGCTGACGCGTGAACTGCGCTCGATCGGATTTCGCGATGTCAGGCGCTGGGATTGGCGCACAACCGAGCATGCATGCGTCGATGACTATTCACAGGCCTATCTGCCGCACATGGAGAAGGAAACAGGCACGCTGATGAGCCTGAATCTGGAGGCAGTGAAGTGAGTGCCGGCCGGTTTGCCGGTGACAAGGTTTTCCGTTGACCGGGTAGCAGGGCTTGAGCAGGGTCTCAAACCCTTCCGCGCGCCCAACAAGCGTGCGAAGTGCATCCGGAGAGGTGGCAGAGTGGTCTAATGCGCACGCTTGGAAAGCGTGTGTAGGGCAACCTACCGAGGGTTCGAATCCCTCCCTCTCCGCCATGATTCTAGGAGTTTACACCAGAAATCATGACGGGATTTTCTCAATATCTGCATGCACCATGTGCCGCGACGTTTGCCCTTGCGAGTAGTCGCGTTTCCTCGGGCGATAACTCCCGGTTTGTAACCAATGCGGTAAATGCGGTCCATGGCGCAAATCGCGCAGCCCCGGCGCAGAGCCACTTCTCGGCATCCGCTACCAAAATTCTTTCGTTGGCGCGCTTCAAGACTTCAGCCTTTACGGCGGCTTCCCTGATTTCGCTCGTGTAGGCGCCATAGCTTGGGTCTATGCCCGATGCACCGACTACCGCGGTGTGAAAACGGATGCGAGCAAGCCGTGGTTGCACAAATGCACCTGTCATTGCTTGGGAAACTTTGCGCACTTCTCCGCCAATGCATACCAGTGTAGCATCTACCTCGGCCGCCAATTCAAGGAGAGGAATCGAATTGGTAAAAATTCGAAGATGAGGTCGCGCTGCGAGTAGCCGCCCAACCTCGAAGCATGTTGTACCGGCATCGATGAAAACATCACCTTGATGGGGTATGAGTGCCGCAGTGAATCGGGCAATGTGCTCCTTTGCCGACTTCTGGATTGCCATGCGTGCTCGAAAACTCTGTTCGCCAATCACGCGTCGTGCAGGGGACAATCTGCCATGCTTCCTTACAGCGTCTCCATTTGTTACAAGAGATGCGGCATCGCGGCGAACAGTCGTAGGGGATACTCCGAATAGCGTCGCTATTTCAGTCAGGTCAACGCTGTCAGTTTCTGCGAGTATTCGGGATATGGCATGGTGACGGTTGGTTGTCCCGGTGGAGTGTTCTCTCAATCCTTGGTGGTTCGCGCCACGAAGTGTCGGCAGAATTTGCAGGCAATTTTGGGGTAATGGGGATCCAATCATATTCGCATTTTGAGTGCTCTAATTTTGAAGACAAGATGAAAGCAATTTTGTCATCAAAAATGGCTCAATGAGGGTATTCCGCCCAAGTTTTCCCAAACCTTGAGGCATATTTGCTTGAATTTTGTCGATAAAAGGGGGGCATTTCCTCCTACATCATTCCGATGGCTTCACATATTCAGTCGGACCAAGCCTATGCGGAGATCCATCGTCGCATCCTTGTACTCGAGATCCGTCCTGAGGAGCGCTTGAAGGAGCAGGAGTGGGCAAAGCGTCTTGGTGTTGGGCGCGTAGCCGTACGAGAAGCCTTAACCAGGATGCTTGGCGAGGGTCTGGTAACACGCGGAGCGAAGGGCGGCTTTTACGCGGCGCGCATGTCTGCGGGTGATGTAGCCGAAATCCGGGAAGTCCGCGAGATAATCGAGTCGGCGGCGATTCGACTGGCCAGCAAACGCCTCTCAGATCAGCAGATCCTGGAACTGAAGACTTCGTGCGACGAATTTGCCTTCCTGGCTAGCAAAGGCTATCATACTGCAGCGTGCGAGGCGGATCGCCGTTTCCACGCAATTCTTGTAGCTGCGTCGGGAAACAGTCGGCTCGTGCGCGCCTACGAGCACTGCCACATACCGCTATTTCATATTCGGATCGGGCAGTTTCAAGGTTACATCAATGACTATGATGAAACCGAGAAGGAGCATCGCGCAATTATTGCTGCGCTTGAAAGGGGTGAGGTCGAGACGGCTGTAGGATTGCTTCGCGCACATTTTAATCGTGGCTCGGACGTCGTGCTATCCAATTCCGCCAAGACCCGCTCAGGTTAGGGGCAGGGAAACAAGCTGATCTAGAGTTTACAGTTCCGCTCTGGCGGTGTGTCGGTTCATTGCGACCAGGCATTCTTGAGGAAACGTAGAAAGTTTCCGTGCATGATCGCAGCCACATCGTTGCTATTATATCCTCGGGCGGACAGCAGGTCCACAAGGCTGCCCAAGTCAGCGATGGTATCCAAATCCTCGGGGCTTTGTTCACGGCCAAATTCACCGTCAAGGTCAGAGCCTAATCCGCAGTGGTGCGCGTTGCCTGCGAGTTGGCAGATGTGGTCGATGTGGTCAACGAGATGGTGCATTCGCACGCCTGTGGATTGCGGGGTGCTCTTGCCGAGAGTCCATCCGGGCACCATCATCCATGCATCAAGTACGCCACCGATTACCGCGCCACGTTCAATGAGCACCTTGATCTGATTGTCATCGAACTGACGGTTGTGTGGAACAAGCGCCCGACAGTTCTGGTGGCTTGCCCAAATAGGCCCGTTGAAGTGATTCAATGCTTCCCAGAAACTTTCGTCGCACAGATGGGTTGCATCGAGAATCATCCCGAGATGCTCCATCTCCCGGAGCAATTCGCGTCCGCGATGCCCAAGACCGCCGCGCGCATCGGTGCCGTGAGCATACGTGCCTGGGCCGTAGTGTGCCGGGCCAATTGCTCGCAGTCCCTGCGCATAGGCACGTTCAAGATGGGCGAAACTCAGGATGGAATCGGCGCCTTCCAGACTTAGGACATAGCCGATCGGAGCTTGGGGCGCTGGAAATTGGTTCCAGCATTTCACATGTCGGTCGAGAGCGGCGGCATTGGCGATTTGTACCAAGTGCCCAGCATCCTCCATCGCTCGATACCACGCGAGCTGGCCTTGGGTTTGCGCCCATGCCAGTTCGGGAGAGTTCCATCCTGACAGCGGATTGCCGGGCTTCACATAGCGTGCGATCTGGGTGGCAACACAAATGCCCACACCTCCTTTCCGCATTTCTGGAAAGCAGACCGTTCCATTGCTGCGCCCTTGCTTGTCGGTCTGGCCTTTTTCTCGCGCACGAATCTCGTCGATCGGTCGGGTAAGATCGCGATTCCATTCCAGCGCGTTGAGGCTGAGATCCAAATGCGCGTCAAAAATGAGCATGGCTAGATAGTGAGAATGCGGTCTCGAGCTTCGACCTTCCAAGTGGCGGTCCACCGATTGGACCGAATTACAGCCACCCGGTCATGCATGGCCACCGTAGGGCAGATATGCCATGGAATTCCATAAAGCACGTCTCCCGGCTTGTATTCCTCCGCATGCGGGGTTTCCAGCACGAGGTGTTCCTCATTTTGCATCGCAATCGTCGCTCCGGACAATCCAAAAAACTTCACGCACGGCGAAGGGCTTTCCGCCGCTATTGCCTTGTAGCCGAGATCAAGGCAAAGGCGATTGCCAGGGAGGGTGCTGACAACGCGTGCAAGAACAGCGGCGGCTGAATGAAAGCCCAGGTCAGGAAACAATGATTCATAGCCGGCATCCCAGAGAACGCAGGTGCCAGGACTGCACTCAATGTCCGGATTGCGGGCGTGAACCGAAAGGGTTGCGGTGCCGCCTACCACCGTACGAGGGACCGGCAGATTCAAGGCAAGCAATCGCGCACGAAGATCGATTACCGGTGCGATCGCCTCCATTGCAGTGGATGCCCGCTTTGCGGGATTGCGATCGCAGATATGTCCGTCATAGGCGTGGAGACCACCTGGCACTATGCCTGGGGACCTTGCCAAGAGTCGGTAAAGATCTATGGCACGAGAATCCGGCGCGACTCCGGTGCGGTGCATTCCGCAATCGAGATCGAGCAGGAATTCGAGCGTCGAATTGTGGGTCTTGGCAGCGCTGGAAAGCGTTAGGATTGTGGCAGCGTTGTCCACGATTGCTGCAAAGCCCGTTTTTGGAAATCTCCGGATCAATTCAAGCAGACGTGACACGTTTGGACCGACGGGCTGGTAGGCGAAGAGTACATGCTGTGCCCCGCATTTCGCGAGCATTTCACCCTCGGCGATTGTAGCGCATTTGAACTTGTGAATTCCGGACGACTGATGGATCCGCACAATTTCGGCCAACTTGTGCGTTTTCACATGCGGTCTCAATCGCGCCGCACTTCCTGTGAACGAAAGCATCCTCTCAACGTTTGCCGCGATTTGTTCGGGATAGACGAGCAATGCGGGTGAAAAAACCTCGTCGGCGTTCGCAACTCGATACCACTCCGGAGCGAGCTCTACCGGCGCGTTCACGTGATGGTGGGATTGCGGCGAAGATCCTCCCAAATGGTGATCACAAGGGTGCTGGCAAAGACCAGTGCGCCACCCATGATTGCTGAGAGCGGGAGACGCTCGCCGAGCCATAGGGTCGCAATCAGGACTCCGAAAGCAGGAATGAGATAATTGGAGAGGGCGGCCTGGATTGCGTCGAGGGCCTTGAGTGCCTTCAAGAACAAGACCATTGAAAGAAAATTGTGGAAAACGGTCAAAAGGCACAAGCCGATCCATGTGCGCATCGTGAAATGCGGCACACGCGAGATGACATCGCGTTCCTCGACAATCACAAATGGCAGCATGAGCACCAACATGCCAACATACGTGTAGAACATCATTCGCAGCGGTGAATGCCGATTCAATGCCTTCTTGCCGTATGAATTGTAGAAAGCGCTTCCAAGGACACCGGCAAAGATCAGAAGATTTCCCAGGAAATTTGCGCTCGAAAGATCAAGACCTCTCAGATCGCGACCCGAACAAAGCGCCACCCCGCAGATTGCCATGGCAAAGCTCAGCCAGCGGATGCGCGTCATGCGTTCGTGCAGGAAAAGAAACGCCATGAAGGCGGTGGCGATCGGCAAGGCCAGTGAGAGGAGGGCGGCATTGCTTGCGAGCGACAATCGCGTGCCCCACGTCATGAGCATTTGCCCCGGGAAAACCCCCATGACAATCAGCGCGCCATAGAGCAGCAAGTCGGACACCAAAGGCCGTCGCTTTTCCGGAGGCGTCGCTGGCTCCGACAACACGAATGGCACTAGCAACAGTGTCGCGAAAAACATGGGAGCCCAGACAGTCACCAATGGCCCCACTTGGTCCTCAACCAGCTTGATGCAGGTAAACTGGAGTGCCCACATCAAGTTGCACGCGAACAGGAGAAACCACGATCTCATGATCGACGGCGATCAGCCTTTTGGGCTACCGTGTTGAGGTCACCTCTTGGGCGCCTTCCAAAGCAAATGCACTTCGCAATGCCCCCTCGATCTCTTTCAGGGTGTCCGCAACGTCATCGGATGTGTGTGCGGCTGAGATTGACCATTGCTTAGTGGCCATTGGGAAGCAGAAGATTCCGCGTTCAATTGCGTGGCGGCGCATTCGTTCATCTGCGCCGAAATCATTATGCTCGGCGAGATCGTGCCAATCGACCGGCAATTTTTCCATAAAGTAGAGGCAAAATGCGGATCCTTGGCGCGCAATCAGCACCTTGATTCCCAACCTACGGGCGATCATGGAGAGTCCGGATTCCATTTGCCGTCCCAATTGCTCTACATGCCGGTAGACTTCGCCATCGTTCAAAAGCAAGCGTTCAATGGTTGCTACCGACGCAGCCACGGGCACAGGGTGACCGTTATAGGTGCCCGCTGCCAGCACACGCTTGGCACCGTCGGGGTGCACAAACCATTCCATGTAGTCGCGTCTTCCGCCGACTATTGCCATCGGGAATCCATTGGCGATCGCCTTGCCGTATACTGCGAGATCCGGTCGCACGCCTGAAACTTCTGCATATCCCCCGAGTGCATGCCTGAAGCCGGTCTTCACTTCATCGAATATCAGGACAAATCCCAGCTCATCCGCTAGCTTGCGCAAACCTTGGAGGTAGCCAGCCTGTGGTTTTACGACACCGATGTTTTGAAGAATGGGTTCGGTGATCAGTGCGGCAATCTTATGTCGCTCGCAGACATGACGGACAGATTCGAGGTCGTTGAAATTGACGGGATGAACGAGCTGCTGATGGGCGGAAGGGATTCCGGCGCTGATGGGAATGAACGGATATTCGCCGGGCGAGCGACGGGGACCGACGCGACTCAGTGGCGTCATCAGGTTGCACGCAACGTCATTGTGCCAACCATTGTAGCCCCCCTGCATCACGATGATGTGGTCGCGGCCGGTGACTGCCCGGGCAAGGCGGATCGCCTGATAGGTCGCTTCACTGCCCGTATTGAGAATTTGCACGGATTCAATCCAAGGCACGTGGGTGCAAATGAGTTCCGCAAGTTGGCTCTCGAGCACGGTACTGCCCGCTCCGTAGAGGCTCTCTCCGTTTCGGAGGACACGCTCTACCGCTTTGCGAACATGGGGATCGTTGTGGCCGAGAAAGTGTGGTGAGAACGCGGCGTGATAATCAATGTAACGTCGACCCTCTGCATCCCAAATGTATGCACCTTCGCCACGCACGAAAGAAATCTCCGGCTGAATTGCGCGATTGATCGAGTTGACTCCACCTGGAATAAATTGACGGCTGCGTGAAATGATCGATGCGGAGTTTGGAAATGACGAGTTCATCGGTGATTCTTGAGTTCAGGTCTCAGGACATGTCCCTCCCCGGAAGGCACACGGGCTATGCAGTCAATCTCGACCTTGATACCGTCGCCCAGGCCGGACTGGACCGTTGTACGTGCAGGTAGTGGCCCAACCGGAAAAAATTCGGCATAGGTTCGGTTGAAACGGTCGAAGTCACGGATATCAGCCAAGTGACATCCGCACCTCACTACGTCGGGAAAGGTGCAGCCGGCGGCAGCCAGGATCTTTTCGATGTGCTGCATTGTCAGGCGGGTTTCCTCCTCGATTGTTCCGTGACACACGAGGCCGGAATCCATATCCAAGGGGCCTTGTCCGCTCACGAAGAGCCAGCCATCGATTTCAATTGCCGCGGAATAGGCTCCTGTAGAGGCAGACTTTTCTGGATGTTTGATTTCGCGTTTCATCACAAGGGCCGTGCTCGTGGAAATGTCATTTGCTCACATGCACCTTTATGTTTTTGGTGCCGAGCATTTCATGGACACCAGATGGCGGATCATCACTGGTGACAAAATGGGAGAAGTTCCCCCAAGCTGCAAAATGGATCCCGTCCGAGCGTTTCCATTTGTCCCCGTCCGCAACGAGCATGCGAACGTTGGCGCGTTGCATGGCTTCCCGCTTTATTGCAACCTGCCCGAAATCGTGGGTGTATGCTCCCTTCACGGGATCGAGCCGTGAGGCGCCGATGATCGCGATGTCGAAACGCAGATCAGACAGCCAGGCTTGCGCTAGCTCGCCGGTGAGAGCGGTGCTTCCTTTTTTGATTTCGCCGCCGATAGCCGTGAGTGACGCGCTCGATTGCGAAGCGAGGCCGATCAGTGGGATGGAGTTAGTAAAAATGCAAAGGTCCGGTTGCTCGATTAGCAGGCGGCCTACCTCTAGACAGGTGTTATCTGAATCAACAAAGACGTTGCCCTCCTGCGGCACAAGTTCGAGTGCACGGCGCGCGATACGGGCATTTGGTTCACTTGGGCGAACCAACCTTGCCGGCAGTCTAGAGGCATCTCGGAAGAAGTGTGCAGGCAGCAGACCACCATGGCTGCGCACGGCCATGCCTGCTTCGCTGAGAAGTACCGCGTCGCGGCGGGCTGTTGCAGCTGAAATTGAAAAAAGCCGAGCAATATCGGCGACCGTGATGCGGCCCTGTTTGGCGAGTATTTGCAAGATGGCTTGATGGCGTTCGGCGGTTAGCATGAGCCGCAAGGAATGTCAGTTTACGATGCCTCAGATTCGCAACTGCGACCAGACCAGACATTCAATTCGCGCAGAATCGCGCACAAGGTGTCATGTGTGCGATTCTGCGCGATGCGCCCGTTTCACTCCGAGCACATTGAGTCCATTACTTTTTCGATTCAAATTGAGGTTCAGTACACCGCATCGAAATGCTCCACCCAGGGCCGTACGAGTCTTCTTTTACACGCCTTATCATTGCGCTGTTGTTTCCCTTGCTGAGCGGGAGCGCGCAGGGATTCGTCAGGGTTGAACATGGCAACAACTCGGCCGAATGCATCAGGTTTGGAATTGAAGACTTGAATGCAGCACTCGCTGCGATCCATTTGGACGCCGACTCTGCAGAAGTAGCCACAATTCTGGTGGAGTCCCTCGATCAACCTGTCATCGATGCGCGGCGGGCGCCATTTGAACCGGCCGTCCCGGCTGCGGCTGAGTCGTTTGCTGTTCGGCGCAGCGGCAGCTGTCTACTGATCATCGGCCGCGATGCGGTGGGCGCGATGTATGGCGCACTGGAGGTTGCAGAGATTGTGCGCAACACCGGTTCGCTGGTCAAAATTCCCAATCTTACCCAAAAGCCCTTTCTCGCGTTTCGTGCTGCGAACCAGTTCCTGCATGAAGAGGCGTTGCTGGACTCCCATTCATGGTTTTATCAGGAGACGTTTTGGGAGGGGTACTTCGCGCAGTTGGCGCGTAGCCGTCACAATGTCCTCGATTTACATGGGGGCTACGGGCTGGTGCGGACCAATTTTCCCAACTTGTATCCGTATTTCATCCATCTGGACGAGTTCCCGGGGCAGAGTGTGGGTCGCAGCGCGGCCAACGCCAATCTGGCAATGCTCAATCGAATCATTGAACTCGGGAACCAACATGGAGTCCATGTGGCTCTGATGAACTACACGGTTCAAGGCAGGAAGGGTGAAGAGAAGAGCGAGATGTTCTCAGGTTTTGATTCAGAAAGGCTCGCACGCTACACTTATCTGGCGTCGCTCAGACTCCTGAGCATGTGCCCGGACCTCTGGATGTTTGGCTTTCGCATTGGAGAGTCGGGGCAGCCCGAGGACTTTTTCCAAAAGACCTACCTTGCTGCCATATCAGACAGTGGATTTCGGGGGAAACTCTATACGCGTTCTTGGCTGGCAACACGAAAAAACATTGAGGCAATCAAGGCCGGATTCTCTGGTGATTTCTATATTCAGGTGAAATACAATGGCGAACAGCTAGGTCCGCCATACCAAGCGATCACGAGCCCGTCCCAATTTGATCCATCCTACTCGTATCAGGATCATACGAACCTTCCCCGTGGCTATCGGCTTCTCTACCAGGTTCGCGCAAATGGAACCCATCGCATTTTCCATTGGGGTGACCCGGGTTTTGTCGCGCGAGTGGTGAAGAGCTGTTGTCTGGGAGATGCCACTGGCTACAGTGTGGAACCAATGTCGGCCTACTACCCTATGGCCGACCAATATCATCCAAGGGGGGGGCATCACTATTTTCAATGGGCGTGGCAGCGAGATTGGTTCTGGTATGAGTTGTGGGGGCGCTTGGGCTACAATCCAGAGCTGTCCGGTCAGGTATTCGAGGCAATGTTTGAACGTCGGTTTGGTTCGGTAGGTCCGTCGCTTTTCAAGTTGGTGAGGACTTTCAGCCAGGTCGTCTCTCTTGTTGGGAGTTCCATCGCACTTGGACCCGATCACCGGCAATGGGCTCCCGAGTTTGAGACGGGCAATCCTGATTTCACGCAGTTGAATGGCTTGCGTGCATTTGGTGGAATAGAGGGCTCTCTCATGGTGCCGGCGTTCGACCCGATGGTGATGAGTAGCGTTTCAGAGGCGGCAGGATCGGAGATCAGAGGTGACTCCTCGGGGCGCGAGAGTCCCAGGGACTCGGCCCTACGATTGTTTTCAATTGCTGGGGCGATCGATCGGCAGTTGGAGCGACGCTTCGACATCAAAAAAGCGAACGAAGAAGCGGATTGCCTGCGGCAGGATGCGGAGTCGTTGGCAGCGCTCGCTCGTTTTGTTGGAGAGCGCTACCTTTGCGGGCTCAATCTCGCGAAATACCAGATGACCCGTTATCCGAAAGCCTTGACCGCAGCGCAACACCATCTGCATCTGGCTCGTGCGCATTGGCAGCGTCTTGCGTCGATTTCCGATCGGCACTACGGGCCACTACTCGATACGCTGCGGATGCGAACGCAGGCTTTTCGCTGGGAGTCGCAAATGGCAATTGTTGATGGTGATATCGCCCGCTTGAGCGCCCTTGAGATGGAGCGGGACAACGAGCGATCAATTTCACCCGCTCTCCGGCTATCCCATTTGCCGGATCACTGTGAGGAGATGACCAGATTCCTTCCAAGGGCAGCGACTTTGCCGGTCCAATGGAGGGAGTCCTCCTTCGAAGCTGTATCTCTTGATGGTCACGACGCGTTGCGCAGCTTCGGTGGTCGATTGGGTTTCGATGTGGAAGACCTGATCCTGCACGATACTGATGCGGATGTATCCCTGGATCTGGCATATTGGGATCCGGGGCCCGGTCACCATGGTAAAATTGCAATAGAGTACGATGGGGTAGACCGGCCGTTTGGCGAATTGGTCGACGGGACGGCTATAGTCCTAGGCGGTCATCGCGGCTGGCATCACACAACAATCGATCTCCAGCGAGTGCGCTTCGCAGGCGGTGGACCGGGCTTCGCCGACATCGTTCTGACAGCTTCCGGCGGCGCGGAAGTCATTGTGGAGAAACCTGCTCTTACAGTCACGAGATTGCCCGCCCCGCGCCTTGAACTTCATGTGGCGAATGCGGTTCGAAGTCCCCCTAAATACGCGACAATTCATTGGCGCGAACCCGGCGGGGTATGGCAAGAAGCCGGACTGACGCGTGGAGTTGGTGAACCAGATATTGAGCTTGTGCCGATTGGACGTGAGTACTATCGCTATTCAATTCCAGCCTATATTGATGTTCTGGAATATTATTTTACTGCGACGTCGAGCGACCTGACATCCCGACTGCCTGCGGATGGAGGAAGTTACCGCTGGGTACGGCAAGGAGAAACCGATCCACCAATAATTGTATCAGAACCGCTCGCCACCCGGCCCACCCTTGAAGGGCTTGTTCATCTGCATGCAAGCGTAACCGATCCTAGTGGAGTTGCACGCGTCCGTCTGTTCTTTAAACCCATCCCTTCGGAGAAAGTCTGGCAGTCCATGGAAATGAGCGCTGGAGCTGGCAGGGATGAATTCGAAGCCACGGTACCTCTTACTTCTGAAGGGTTGCTCTATCGAATCGTGGCTTGGGATAGGCGAGGCAACTCCGCCGGTTATCCGGATTTCCATATCGAAACACCCTACAGGATAATTCCATCGTGGGATTCCACAACCAATCAAGACGAGAAGTAGAGCACGATTTCCCCAAATTGCTCTTCTTCATTTAACAACTTCCAAAGAAACCAGTGCTTAAATGATTCCTCATACCCTTTGGCTCCGTGCTGGCATTTTCAGTTTCGCAGTGGCAGTTTTCGGTGGTGAGTCTAATTTGGTACCGCCTGTTTTTCCAATCCCCCAAGAGATGGAAATGCGCACGGACGGCCTGCTTGTTGACGATTCCGTTCGGATCTTGTTGCCCCTGAATCCTTCGACCGACGATGTTTTTCTTGCGCGCGAACTCTCGGCGGAGTTGAGCGATCGTTTTGGCGTCGCATTGCGCACCGATCGAGTTGCGCGCGTTCCTGAGTTCGGAAAGTCAATTGTCTTAGGAACGCAGTTGAATCCGCTGGTTGCTCAGCTTGCCTCATCCCGCCTGACAAGCGGTCCATTGGGGGCGATTCGGCCCGAAGGCTATCTTCTCGAAGTCACCAAGAACGTGGCTTGGGTTGCAGGCTGCGACCGTACAGGTGCGTTTTACGGCTTTCAGTCTCTTCGCCAACTCATACGTCGGTCGGAGGGCGGCGCCAGTATTCTTGGAGTTGAGATACATGATTGGCCCCACAAACCCTTTAGGGGCATCAAACTATACCTGCCGGGCCGAGACAATATTCCCTTCTTCAAGCGATTTGTACGGAACTTCATGGCGCTTTACAAATATAACAAGCTCATTCTCGAAACCAATGCGGCGATGCGGCTCAACCGTCATCCCGAACTGAATGCCGGCTGGCTGGATTTTTCACGCAATATGATAGAGAGCCGCCGTGACCGCCCCGCCGGGCCCCATGGTGAGTATATGGATTCCACCCACTACGACACAGGGGACGGCAAGATTCTCGAACAGGAGGAAGTGGCGGATCTTGTGCGCTGGGCGCGTCAGTATCGAATCGATGTCATCCCCGAAATCCCTTCACTATCACATTCCTACTATTTGCTGACGCGCCACAGGGAATTGGCTGAGGTTCCCGAGGCCGAATGGCCTGATGCGTACTGCCCCTCGAACCCCGGATCTTATGACTTGTTGTTTGATGTGCTCGACGAATATGCCGAGGTCATCAAACCAACCCTTGTCCATGTCGGACATGATGAATGGCGCATTCCTTCGCCAACGAGATGTCCACGGTGTGCGGGCAGGGATGCTAGAGAGCTTTTCGCGGCAGACCTCGGAAGGATTCATGCGCATATGGCAAAAAAAAACATCGGAATCGCGATTTGGGGGGATCACCTGATCGAAGGTGTTCGCGGGGTCGAGAAGTCCGAACCGATGCAGACACGCAGCGGGCATGTGTACCGCTGGCCTGGGGCACTGTCACCTCAGCAGGTTAGTGAACTGATTCCCAAGGACATCATGATCGCTAATTGGTTCTGGCGGCCAGGCAAGAAAGGCGAAGGCGAGCCCAACGAGCAGCAGGTGGAGAATTGGGGATTTCGACAATTCTTCGGCAATTTCAGCCCAAGCATAACCGATTGGGGACGTCGGAGTGCGCGCCCGTCCGTGCTCGGCGGAGCACCCTCATCCTGGGCGGCCACAACAGAGTTCAATTTTGGGAAAGATCTCATGTATGAATTTCTTGGTTGCGCTAACTTGCTCTGGTCGAGTCATTGGCCGACGGAGTCGGCGCTTCAGTCGATGGTCCAAGCGATGATGCCAGACGTTCTTGTCACCGGTCGAATCAAAGTGTACCACTTTGGTCGAATCAAAATGTACCACGATTGGGGTGGGAGAAAGAGAGGGTTTAGGGGATTGAGGGCAAGCGTAATGGTTGGGGAAGAAGGCGGAGCGAG
>JAGOJU010000109.1 GCA_017994935.1 Opitutaceae bacterium | reverse complement strand
GAAATTGTTTCGCGTTCCATCAGCGCGTTGGCAATCCCATCGAGCACGGCACGGTGTTCCTCGAGTCGATGTGTCGTCTGCCGGTACTGCTCCGCAAGCAGCGACTTCATGCATTGCTCGGCTTCGTACATCGTCTGAGCGCTGGCCTGTGACTCCGCGCGATCGGGTCTGCCAAGCGCAAGGAATCCGAGCGGCGACATTCCCCATTCAAACACCATCTGCCGGGCCAGCGAGGTGGCCTGCTGAATGTCGGCCGAGGCTCCGCTGGTGACACTTCCAAGGGCAATCTCCTCGGCCACACGTCCAGCCATGAGACACCGTATTCTGGCGACGATCTGGCTTTGGGAGAAGTTCACCAGATCCTTCTCAGGCGAAAAATGTGTGCTGCCGAGCGAGCCTCCCCTAGGGATGATCGTCACCTTGTGCAGCGTGACACTGCGATCCTCCGACAACACCTGCATGAGCGCGTGACCGGCTTCGTGGTAGGCGATGATCCGCCGATCCTCCTCCGACAGGATCCTCGCGTTTTCGCGGCCCCACGAAATCTTGTCGCGCGCCTCCTCGAGATCCTCCCGCAATACCGTCGTGCGGTTGCGCCGTGCGGCATGCAGGGCACCTTCGTTGATCAGGTTGGCAAGATCGGCACCCGAAAATCCGGATGTCGCCTTGGCCACCTGGTTGAGATCCACACTGGCGTCGAGCCTGACCGCGGCCGCGTGCACCCTGAGTATCTCCTCGCGCCCGCGAAGATCGGGAAGGCCCACATAAACCTGCCGGTCGAAACGCCCCGGACGCTGGAGCGCCTTGTCGATGATGTCCGCACGGTTGGTCGCCGCAAAGACAACCACCGCATCGCCGGAGGAAAATCCGTCCATCTCCACAAGCAACGCATTCAGGGTCTGCTCATGCTCCTGATTGCCTGTCGCGCTGCTCCCGCGCTGCCTCCCAACCGCATCGATCTCATCGATGAAAATGATGCTCGGCGCATTCCTGCGCGCCTCACGGAAAAGCGAGCGCACGCGCGAGGCTCCGACCCCCACATAGAGCTCAACGAAGTCTGACCCCGACAGACTGTAGAATTTCGCCTTGGATTCACCTGCCACGGCCTTCGCGAGCATGGTCTTCCCGGTTCCCGGCGGCCCCACCAGCAGAACGCCCTTGGGCATCCTGCCACCCGTTGCGCGGAATCGCTCGGGTGCCTTGAGGAATTCCACGATTTCGGAAACCTCCTCCTTCGCCTCGTTGCAACCCGCAACGGACGCGAAACGCACACTGGAATTCACGGGCTGGAAGGTCTTCGCAGAAAACGCGTGGCTGCGTCCTGCAACCTTCATCAGCACGAACGCTGCCCCGACAAACAGGAGCGTGATGCCGAGCACCTGGGTCACGGTGTCGACAATCGGAAGCGCAAGGTCTCCGAAGGTCTTCTTTCCCGCCGGCCCACGCAGCCAGGCAAGATCCCCTTCGAGAAACCGTCGCTCCCGCAAGAGTGTGATGTCTGCATCGGTCAGGCGGCCCGTGCTGCGCAGAACCTCGGGGCGACGCCTGCCATCGATCTCAACCAACGGCGCTCCCATCTCCTCGGCACGGACCTCCGCCAGTCCCTGCGATCCCGAAAAGTATCCAATTTTCCCCGACATCAGATCGCCCTCCCGCGCCTTCGTCAGGAATTCGGCCATGGAAACCTGCCTGACTCCCCTGGTGAGGGCAGCCGGATCGGGGCGCTGGTAGGCGAGGTAGAAATCGAGGCACGCAAAGGCGACAAACAGTCCGACGCCCAGGGAAAGCCACACGATGACGTTCTTGTTCACTGCCTTCCTACTCGGCGCACTCCACCCCGGGATTTAACCGCAACCGCGTTTTCCTCCGCCACATGCGGGCGCGCGTGATCACGATCGCAACCCGGCGGGCCCGCGATCCGGCGGTTCCAATCTGCCGCCGCTCAGGCCTTTTCGTTCAACAACGCCGGTTTCTCGTCGGATGTGATCGCAACCTCATTGATCAACTTGAGGGCGGCATGTCCTTCCAATGTGACCATGTCCTGGACCTTCCTTGCCACCTCCACGTCGTACAACGATGCGATGTCCACCGGTAGAAGCGGCACCGTGCTGACTGACGTTACTGAGTTCACGGTGGATCCATCGACCAGTTTCGACGTAAGTTTAGATCCTCCAGTATCCTACGACGCGCTTGCAATTGACATGAAGAGTCTCCCCCAGGCGGTGCGGGGAGTTTCCTGCCGCATCTGGGGAGTATCCCATGGAGGCCTCCGGGAACCCGGAAATTGTTTCCGGGATACTCATAAATTTTGATGAAACCATGCCGATCAGACATGCGTGCCCGCCACGGTCCCTGGGGACCCTCGCGCGCCCGCCGAATCTTCATGGAAACCTCGTCACCTTCCATCGACCTCCTCTGGGAACTGAGTGAAATCGAACGCAAACTGGCCGCAGCTCCCGATGCCAAGGGGTATCTGAAACTCGCAGCGGGATATGCCGACGCGGGCTGGCTCAAGGAAGCCAAACGCGCAGTCCAGCAGGCCACGGCACTCTCCAACGGCCAACCTGTCGCGACTGAGGCAAAAGTGCCCGGATGCACCGGCCCTTGCACACCGCAGGTCCTGCTCGAGATTGTGCGATCACTTCATCTCGGCACAAAATCCGGCGACCTCCGCCTGGAGGTTCCGGGAGGCGTGACCGTGACACTTTTCCTTCTCAAGGGCCATCTGATCGATGCCCAATCCTCCGACACGCCCCGCGGCGAAACGGCCTGGCAACGGGCCACATCGCTCCCGGCATCGTCTTACCATTTCAAACCCGGCCACCCTGGCACGAACATGCGTTCCCTTCAGGGCAGCACCCGCGAGCTGATCGATGCGTTTGCCAAACGCATCGCCGCCTGATCCCGACATGCGCATCCTGATTCTCGAAGACGAACGCGCCACTGCACAACTGCTGGGCATGCTGCTCACCACCTCGGGTCACACCGTGGTCCACGCCCTCGACGGCAATGAAGGGCTGAAACAGCTCCGGGCGATGCCCTGCGACCTCGTCATCTCCGACGTGCAGATGGTTCCCATGGATGGCTTCCAGTTCCTCACGATCGTCCGCGACGAATTTCCCCGCCTCCTGGTCGTCCTGGCATCCGCCTGCAGCGATCTTCATGCGCGCATCGAGAGCCAGCCGCACAAGCCGTTCGATGTCGTGCACAAGCCCTTTCGCATAGAGGAAATCCGCCGCGTGCTGAACCGCGCAACAGATGCCCTTTCGGTCCAGGCAGGAATTGCACAGGCATCGACGGGACCTGCCGGGAAATCCGCAGCCGACCCCTCGGCAACCATCGCCCAATCGCTCCAGCATCATTTTCCAGGTGTGGCTTTCGCAGCCACACGCACCCAAATGGCCCGCATGATGCGGCAGGCGGGAAATTCGCTCGTGGTTGCAGAACCGGGACTCATCAGCGCCGCGATCCTCAAACTCTGGCACGAAGTTTCGCCATTTCCCCAGGCACCCTGGCAGGTGATCGATGCGGCTGCAAGGGACACGGACATCCGTGCCGCACTTCTCGGAGAAGGAGACATTCCCGGCTCCGCCACACTCTCGGCGCGAGGCGGCACCTTGGTGGTCCTCAATCTCGATGCGCTGGCCGCCGCTGACCAGGCGCGCATCGCCAACCACCTCCAAGGCACCCCACCGACCCGGATGATCGCAACCGTTCGCCGCGATCCCGACCTGCTGCTCGAGGAAGGCCAGATCGACGAATCGCTGTACTTCCGCTTTTCCACGACCGCCATTTCCATCTGCTCGCTGGCCGACCAGGTCGAACACATCGACTCCATCTTTACGGAAGCCCTCCGTGCCACGCCCGACTTTCCGTTCGCGTCCATGGATATCCAGATCGAGATGGCGGCATCGGCCGCTCTGCGCGGTTATCGGTGGCCTGAAAATCTGACGGAACTCGGAACGGTTGCCGCGTGGACAGCCACACGAATGCGCTCCCCCCGCGTCGTCCTTTCCCATCTTCCTGAGCGTTTTCAGGGGATCCGTCTCGAATCGCTCGCGGACGCACTGGCAAGGGCCCAGCGCGAACATCTTCAACGCGCCGTGCGCATCGCCTCAAACCCGGCCGATGCGGCGAAGGCGCTGGGCATCAGCCATGACGATCTCACCCGCGCAATGGTGGTCAACGGACCGGATCTATTCTCGATGGGAGGTGAGACTGCTTCGGCCTCCGGAGGCTCGTGCGCCCACTCCGCCGGAACACGGACGCGAAGAGGATTCCTGATTGTTTCGCCCGATGAACGGCTCCGCCTGTCGCTGGAGGCACATTTCGCGGGCATTTCGGTGGACACGCGCAGTGCCACGGACGGATTGCAGGCGATCGCCCAGCTTGTGCTCGCCCCGGTCCGACCCGGATTCGCGCTCATCTCGGGAGCAACCCCGCCTTTTGAGCTCGAGGAACTCGTCGAACACCTTCGGCGCATCGAGCCATCGCTGTGCATTGCCACCATGGGAGCAGACGTGGAAATCGCAGGCGTCGTCAGCTTCCCGACGCTTGAGAGCATGGACAAGCTCGCCGGTTTCGTTTCGCACCTCTTCAGCGTGAAGTCCCCGGCGGCAGCGCCCTCCCCCTCCCCGGCGGTCGCGGTCGCCTGAGAACATTCTTGCGCACTCGAAAAACCGTGCCTCCCTCGAAGGCATGGGCGACGACAGTGCATCTACAGGGAAGTCCGCAAACGGAGCGGTCTCGTCGCGCAGCCTGACACTATCACAGGATGTCATCGGACGGACGCTCGCAGCACCTTGGAAAAGGCTGGTGGCCATCCTGCTCGACATGGCCGTCGTCACACTGCTGTCACTCTTCTCGGGACCCTGGCTCGGCCTCGCCACCGGAGCCATGTTGCTCGTCCTGCTCGGAAACGACCGAGATGCACCCGTCGCAAAGAAGGCGGTTCGCTGGATCTGTCGCGCCCTCGGAGTGGTCGTCATCTCCCTCTCGGTGCTCGCACTCGGTCACCTGCCCTTCCTGAAGGAGCAGGGTCTGCAGCTCGAATCGCTGACAGGCCCGCGTGCGGATCCGGCCGGAAAGGAAGTCATCCTTGTGCAACCTCATGCAACCCCGGACGAAATGCGCCGCGCCGTTGAACGGCTCCAGCTTCAGGTGGAGACTTTGAGAAAGGAAAATGAAGTTCAACGCACGACCGCAGGCTCGTGGCTGGGCCAGACGCGCACGCTTGCGAGTGCGCTCGGCGTGACGTTCGGCTGGTCGGGTGTCTATTTCACCCTGCTGGCCGGAAGCCTGCGCGGCCGCACACCGGGCAAACTGATCTTCGGCATCCAGGCGCTGAAAACCGACGGCACGGCGTTCACCTATTTCGACGCGTTTGTCCGGCACGGCGGTTATGTCGCGGGGGTTGCCATGGGACTGACCGGATTTCTGAAGCTGCTGTGGGATCCCAATCGACAGGCAGTTGAGGACCGCATCGCCGGCACGGTCGTGGTCTACTCCTCCATTTCCACACCAAACTGACAGCTCCCGCACCGGTACCGATCAAGCGACCTCCCTCATGCTCCCGCCCATCCGCCTCTCGCGTCGTGGCTTCCTTCAACTGTCGGCTGGTGCGGCGGCGTTGTCATGCGTCGGCTCCCGCGGACAGACAAGCCACCAGGTGCTGCCAGGCCCCCTGCTGGGCCAGGGGACTTTCCGATATCGTCAGGTGAAAGGCTGGGGTGAGTTGGACGAAAGGACGCCTGTCAACAACTGCCACGGTCTCGCCCGTGACCGGCAGGGTCATGTGATCCTGCTGACCGATGATGTCACAAACAACGTGATCATCTACAACAAGGCGGGAAGGCTCGTTCACAAGTGGGGCACTTCCTTTCCGGGTGCACACGGTCTGTCATTGGTCAAGGAGGAGGACCGTGAAGTCCTGTTCATCACCGATCTGAAGACGAATCGCGTCACGCGGACCACGCTCGACGGCAAGGTCCTGGATGAATGGCTCTGGCCTTCCGCAACCGGCAAGTACGCCAATGCCAGCGAGTACAAGCCTTCATGGACCCTTCATCGGGAGAACGGCGAGTTCTTCGTTCTCGACGGGTACGGGCGCGACTACATCCTGCACTATGGCGCCGACGGGCGCCAACGCCGCATCTTCGGCGGGCCGGAGGGCGGTATTGTCCACTGGGGACCGCATGGAGGCATGATCGATCGCATGGAAAACGGCGCGGACTCGCTGCTGATCGCAATGAGCGATCAACGCCACCTTCTCAGGCTCGATCTCGACGGGCGCCGCCTCGGGCAGATCGACCTTCCCGGAGGAAACCCGCGCCAGATTCGAAAACAGGGGGCCCACTATTTCGTTGCCCACCTGGCGGACAACTGGCCCGCTGATCGCGGCAGCCGCGGATTTGTTTCGATCCTGGACGAACACTTCCGTGTCGTCTCCAATGTCGGAGGAACGCCTCCCCGCTACGGCGACGACGGACACCTCCAGGCCATGGCGCACGACGGTGAAATCTTTCAACACCCCCACGACCTGCTCGTGGATGATGAAGACAGTCTCTACGTCGCCCAATTCGCCTCCGGCAAAACCTATCCACTGAAATTTGAGCGCGTTTGACACACGGCGCCGGTTGGCGCGTTCAACATCTGCTTCCTGTCGACCAGCCTCCTGGCGTCCGCGACCCTCAGCCGCTCGATTCCAGGCGCACCCTCCGTTTTCATGCACCTCAAACGAATCCTTCCACTGTCCCTCTCCTGCATCATGGGCATCACCACGGCATTGAACGCAAAGGAAATTCACGCGTTCATCGGCACCTACACATCGGGCACCAGCAAGGGCATCTATTCCGTCTCCCTCGACCTTGAAACCGGCAGACTGGGGCCGGTTTCCCTCGCCGCCGAGGCGACTGACCCTTCCTTTCTGGCCCTGTCTCCCAATCTCAAATCGCTTTACGCAATCAATGAGTCGGGGGGACGCCTTCGTGCGTTTGCAATCGATCGAGGCCGCACTCTGCGCGCACTGAATGATCTGCCAACGGATGCCGGCTACCCGGCCGATCTCGCAGTTGATCCCAGCGGCAGAATGGTCATAGGCGCGATCTACGGTGGAGGCGCAGTCGTGGGATTCCCCATCCTGGACGACGGCTCGCTCGGCAAACGCTCCGCGCTGGTCAGGCACAGCGGAAAGTCCGTCAACGCTTCGCGCCAGGAGGCTCCCCACGCCCACGGAGTCACTTACTCGCGGGATGGCCGGTTCGTCGTGATACCGGATCTCGGCATCGATCAGGTCAGGGTGTACGAACTCGACTCATCAAAACCGGAGATCAGGCCTGCTCCCAAGGATCATCTCGCAATTGAACCCGGCAGCGGGCCGCGGCATGCCGTATTCTCCAGGGATGGGAAATTCCTGTACGTGATCAATGAGCTCGTCAGCACCATCACCGTCGCCTCCTTCGACACAAGAACCGGAGCTCTGGCCACACGGCAAACCGTGAGCACGCTGCCGTCAGGATATGCCGGGCAAAGCACAACAGCCGAAATCGCACTCCATCCCAACGGACGCTTTGTCTACGGTTCCAATCGCGGCCACGACAGTGTCGCGCTGTTCAGTCGCGACGGCAAAACCGGAAAACTCACGCTCCAGGGCATCACTCTCACCGGAGGCCGGACACCGCGCAATTTTGCCATCACGCCCGACGGCAGGTGGCTCGTGGCTGCCAATCAGGACAGCGACTCGCTGGTCGTCTTCAAGATCGACGATAAAACCGGCGCTCTCACCGCCTCAGGCAGCACTGCCAGCGTGCCCCGCCCGGTCTGCGTACGGTTCCTGTCGTATCCCTGAACCTGATACGTGTGCGGAAACCTGCGCGTTCCCGCATTCGCGTGCACCTCACTTCGCGAGCAGCTTCGCCAGCGGTTTCTGGATGGCATCGGCCCAGATCCGGTAGCCCGCTGCGTTCGGGTGAAGGAGGTCGGGCATGATGTCCTTCGACAAGGTGCCGTCCGGCTGGAGAAAACGTTTGTTGATGTTGAGATACACGACGTGATCTCCGTCCTTCAATTTCGCGATCATCTTGTTGATCGCATTGACCTGGGCGCGGGCCGGCGAGTCCTTTTCACC
>JAGOJU010000108.1 GCA_017994935.1 Opitutaceae bacterium | reverse complement strand
AGCACGCTTCCGAACGCGAGCTACAATCCGCTCGCAGCCACCCCGACCGTCTCGGTGGGTAATCCTGATCTGAAGCCGTACCTCGCCGACAATTTCGAGGCGTCCATTGAAAAGTACTTCGAACCCATCGGCAAGGTGACCCTGAACGGATTCTACAAGGAGCTCGACGGCTATTTCACGAACTTCACGAGCATCATCCCGGCCGGGCCTGACAACGGGTTCGACGGGCAGTTTGCCGGCTATCAGCTTTCGACGCCGCGCAACATCGGAAAGGCGACGATCAAGGGAGTCAGCGTGGACTACAGCCAGCAGTTCACCTTCCTCCCAGGATTCTTCAAGGACTTCGGTGTTTTCGCCAATTTCACCTGGCTGAAGGCCGAGGGTCAGTTCACGCCCAACGCGACGAACACGGCCACCTTCAGCACGCTGCCGGGGCTGGTTCCAAAGAGCGGCAATGCGGGTATCTCCTACACCGGGCATGGCTTCCAGCTCCGTCTGCTCGCCAACTATCGTGATCGTTTCATTGTCGCCACGCCGGCCACAAACACTGCGAATGATACGAACATCAACTATCGCGAGGAGCGTACGCTGCTTGATTTCAAGGGGCTCTATCGGGTCAATGAACGTTTAGACGTCTTTCTCGACGTCTACAACCTCACCAATGAGCAGACCTTCACCCAGAGTATTGCGGGGCGCCAGACCTATTCCCTCTGGCAGGGCACCAGTTACAGCGCAGGCGTAAACGTCCGTTTCTGATTTCGCGGCCGCTTGCCCGGCCCGGCGGGCGCGCCTGAGCTTCATGCCCGGCAGCACAGAATCGCTGCCGGGCATCTTTTTCCCGGGCGCGGTCTCGACCTCGGCTCCAAACCAAGTCATCCCCTTCAGCCTTGTCCTCAGCATCCCCGTCCAGCGTCAACAGTTCCGTCGACGTTTCCCTGAAGCGCTGGCAGGTGGGCAGTCTTGTCTATACCACGGGCGGTCTGATTGCGCTGTTCTGCTGGCTGCTTGGGGGAGACTTCGGTTTTTTCCTGAAGGAGCGCGCCGTGCTGCCGACCATGCAGGTGCTGCTGAAGAAATTCGGTGCGTCGGGATTCGTGCTTGGCCTGCTGATCTCCAGCCTGCCATCCGCGATGTCGCTGATCCTGATGCCCATCATCGGGTATCGGAGCGACCGCCATCGCAGCCGCTGGGGCCGGCGCATTCCGTTTCTCGCCTTCACTGTTCCCATTGCCGTGACAGCGATGGTCGGGCTCGCCTTCAGTCCCCGCCTCGGTGAATCGCTGCACCGTCTGCTTGGCGGGGCATCGCCGGGCGCTGGAGTGATGATCCTGATATGCCTCGGGGTGTTCTGGTTTGCATTCGAGTTTTCGAGTGTCGTCTGCAGTTGCCTATTCCACGGACTGATCGCGGATGTCGTGCCGCGGGTCGTGATCGGGCGATTTTATGCCTTGTTCCGGATCGTCGGACTCTTCGGAAACATGGTCTTTACCGCGTTTCTGCTCGGGCATGTGGAGGAATACTACTTCGTGATCTTTCTCGCGATCGCGTTTGTCTACGGGATCAGTTTCTCGCTGATGTGCTGGCGCGTGAAGGAAGGGGAATATCCACCGGTGGAGGCGGGTTCGCCGGGGCGTCGGGAACACGCCGCGATCGTCTATCTTAGGGAGGCCTTCTCGCATCCCTACTACCGATGGATTTTTGTCGCGATCGCGCTGGGCTATGTGACCACGTGGCCGATCAGCCTTTTCATATACGACTATGCCAAACGCATAGGGCTGGATCTCGGCACGCTCGGAAGATACCAGACCGTGATGCTGATCCTTTCGGTGTTGCAGGCCTATCCTCTGGGCTGGCTCGTGGATCGTTTCCACGCGCTGCGCGTGAATCTCGTCACACTCGTGCTGCTGTTCGGATCCTCCGTGTGGGCTTTTCTCTATGTCGACAGTCCTACCACCCTTGGAATTGCCGTTGTGCTTGTCGGCACCCTCGGAGGATCATGGGCCACCTCCATGCTGCCGCTCGGACCGATGCTCTTTCGCAAGGAAAAGTTTGCGACACTGAACAGCGCCCTCGTGATCTGCTACTCAACGGCCCAGATGGTGATCGCCCCTGTGACGGGAGCGATGCTCGATCTGCTGGAAAACGACTACCGCTACATCTACTACTGGGCGAGCCTCCTGACTGCGGCCACCTTCCTGGCCATGCTGGTCGTCTACCGACGTTTTCTTGCGCTCGGAGGAACCGGGAATTACCAGGCACCATGAATGTTGGTGTCGCCAGCGCTGACATCACTCCGTCCGTCGGAAGCGAACTCTCCGGATTCGCCGCTCGCGTTCAACCGTCGACAGGCATGCTGGACCCCCTGCGCGTCCGGGCCCTCTGGCTGGAGGAGGGCGGGTTGCGCCTTCTGTGGTTGCATTGCGACCTGATCGGCTTCTCGGAGGAAATTGTCGCTGAGGTGAGGACCTGGGCGAAGAACGAGTTTGAATTGATGGAATCCGAGGTGTTGCTCTCGGCGACACACACCCATGCGGGACCGGCCACCATTCATCTGGAAGGTGCGGGAGAGTACGACCGGTGCTATATCGGATATCTGCACGAAGCCCTCAAGCTGGCGGCACGCCTGGCGATTTCCTCGCCGGAACCGTGCACGCTGCTCACGACCGAGAGCCGGTTCGATCTGGCGGTACACCGGACGGGGCCCGGCACGAGGCATGTCGACAACCGGATCCAAATCGTTGGGTTTCGGCGCGGCGACGGGTCCTTTGCGGCGATAGTGGCAAACTATGCGATCCATCCTGTGGCGCTGGGATATGAGAATCGCGAGATTTCCGGTGACCTTCATGGCTGGGCGGCGTCCCAGGCCGCGTTCCGGATCAAGGGAAAACCCGAGGTGTTTCTGACGAACGGCGCCTGTGGAAACCTCAATCCGCCCGCGAGTAATGTCCCATGGACCCAGGTTCAAGCGTGGGGCACCGGGCTCGCAAGTGTGATCGTTGAAGCCTTGAGCCGGGCAGTTTCCTGCAGCCGCCAGGATTTTGACGTCGCTCGCGCGCAATGCGTGCTCCCGCTGGATCCCCTGAACGAGGAACAACTCGATTCGTTTGTAACGCGCACCCGGGCGAACCTGCCTTCGTCGGCCTTCGGGGAGAAGCTTGGTTCCGCGGTCCTGCGGTGGCGTGAGGTTCAGCAGGATGCGATCCGAAAGGGCACGAGCGCCCTTACACGAACCGCGGAAATCCACGCGGTGCGTTTTGGGGACATTGTGCTCGTCGGATTGAATGCGGAAATCCTTTCGATGTTCAACGACTGGCTGAGGCAGAAATGCGGGATGGAAAAGATCGCCGTTGTGGGGTATGCAAATGGCGATATGGGATACATTTGTCCGCATGCAGCCTATGCCGATGGTGGTTATGAGGTAGACATGGCCCACGTTTTCTACGGAGGCTGGCGTTTGGCACCGGGTGCCCTCGAAATGCTCGCCAGCGAGGCGGCGGCGCTGGTGCGGTCACACCTTCTTCAGGAGCGTGATCCGAATCCCCAGGCCAGCCGGAGTTTGCCCCATGCATCGAGACCGCTTTGATTCAAGTCCATGAGCATCATAGACACCCATACACACCCCGTCATGTTCAAGCGCGGCCTTGCACGGCCGGAGGTTGATCGGCTCGTGCGCCATGGCCGTACGCTTGGAGTGGTGAAAATGGTGGGACTTGGAGATGTGCTCCTGTATGGGAGGAATTTCACTGCGGAGCAGGTTGTCGAGGTGAACGACGATTCGGCCAAGGTGCAGGCGATGTACCCCGAATATTTTCGTTTCTTCTGTTTCCTGAATCCGCGGCTCGGGGAGAAAGCCGTCATGGGGGAGGTGGAGCGCTGCGTGGAAAGGTACGGCTTCATCGGCATCAAGCTCGAAATCTGCAACAATGCGCGCGATGCCTGCATGAAGCCTGTGATGGAGGCGGCACGCCGCTGGAAACTTGTCGTGCTGCAGCACTCCTGGAGCCAGACGAACATCCGGCAGCGCAGCTTCCACACCGACCCTGCGGATACCGCCACGCTGGCAAAAAGGCATCCGGACGTGCCCATCATCATGGCACACCTCACGGGCTGCGGCGTGCGGGGAGTCATCGAGGTGAAGGGCCTTGAGAATGTCACCGTGGACACCTCGGGGGGACTCGCGGATGAAGGCCTGCTCGAATATGCGGTGGAGCACCTCGGGGTCCGGCGCCTCATCCATGGATCGGACCTGCCTGGCCGGTCGATCGGCGTTTCCATTCAACGAGTCCTGGGAGCCCGGCTTTCGGCCTCGGAAAAGGAACGCATCCTTTTCTCCAACGCCGCCCGACTACTCAATCTTGGCTGATCCTCACCATGCTTTTCGACGTCAACTGTTACCTTGGAGCCTGGCCTTTTTCGCTCGTTCCCGAAATGACCGGCGACCTGCTTGCGCGCCACCTTGCGCGGGCAGGTGTGGATTGCGCGGCGGTTTCCCCTTTGGCAGCCGTGTTCCAGCCTGAGCCGATGCCTGCCAATCGTGCGCTCTTTGCCGCTCTGCGCGGCAAGCGCAGGTTTGTGCCGCTGCCCGTCGTCAATCCGGCGCTGGCCAACTGGAGGGAACAACTCGACGCGTGTGCGGCGGTTGAAGGCGTGCGGGCAGTCCGCCTGTATCCCAACTACCACAACTATCGGCTTTCAAGTCGCGCGTTGCGTCCCTTCGTCGAAGCACTCGCGCAGCATCGCCTTCGGCTTGTGATCACGGCAAGGCTGGAGGATGAACGCCACCGGTACTTTGCCTTGCGCATCAAGGGGGTGCCTGTGGCGGACCTCGCGGGCTTTCTCGGGGCGAATCCCGAATGCATTCCCCTCATCACCGGCTTGTCGGTGAATGAAGCGCCCGAACTGGCGGCTGCCCGGGAGAATTTCCTCGCCGACATTTCCTATCAGGAAAATGTCGAACTGGCCGCGATGCTCCGCGGCAAGCTGTCGACGTCGCGTCTGATGTTCGGCAGCCTGACACCGCTGGTGTCGGTGGCGGCCCAGACCGGCAAACTCACCGCTCCGGATTTCACCGCGGCCGAACGCCGACGGATCGCCTACACCAACGCCGCGCGTTTCTTTTCAAAACCTCATGCCGATCGTTGATGAGCCCTTTCCGCGTCCCGCACGCTGGGGTGAAGCTGAACTTGCCCGGCTGACAGGCATGTTGGGGCAGCCCTCGCTGTTTTATTGGAAAGGACCTCAGACGGCCGCGCTGCTCGAGGAGTTCCGGAAGGTCTATCCCTTCAGGCATCTCACCGCCTGTTCCTCGGGCACCGCTTCGCTGCACATCGCGCTTGCTGCACTCCGCCTGCGGCCGGGTGACGAGGTCATCGTTCCTCCCATCACCGACATGGGTTCCGTCATCGGCATCCTTTACCAGCAGGCCGTGCCGGTGTTCGCAGATCTGGATCCGGAAACCTACAATCTGGACCCCGCGGCGATCTCCAGGGCAGTTACTTCGCGGACCCGGGCGATCATGGCGGTGCATCTCGCGGGAAACCCCTGCGACATGGCTGCGATCCTGGCGATCGCCCGGGAGCACGGGCTTGCGATCATCGAGGACTGCGCGCAGGCGTGGGGGGCCGAGCAGGGAGGGCGTCAGGTCGGGATGTTCGGCGACTTCGGCTGCTACTCGTTCAATGATTTCAAGCATCTGAGCTGCGGCGACGGAGGAATGGTCGGCACGCAGTCGGAACAGTATGGGGCGAGCCTTGGGAAATGGGGTGACAAGTCGTATGATCGTGTGGCTGGCGAAAGGGACATTTCCCTCCTTCGCGACCCGTCCGATCTTGCGCCGAACTACCGCATCTCGGAACCACAGGCTGCCATCGCCGCAGCACAAATGGGCAAACTCGGCGCCATTGTTGCGCGGCGCATCGAGATCGCGTCGAGACTCACCGCGGCCCTCCGGGAAATACCGGGAATCCGACCACCCGTGACACGGACGGGCGACAAGCACAGTTTCTGGTTTTACCTCTTCCGGCTCGAGGTGGAACGTTTCCGGGGCGGTCAGGAAGGCTTTGCCGATGCGCTTCGCGCGGAAGGGGTGAACCTTTCTGCGGGATACCTGCCAAAGCCGCTGTACGGCTACCGTGTCTTCCAGAATCACAATTTTTTCGGAGGGGCATGGCCTGTGCGGGATTTCGGCCTGACTCGCATGGACTACCGGGAGGTGAAATGTCCGGTTGCGGAAGCGATCCTGGCCGACAGCATCCTCCTGTACATGAACGAGGCGTTCTCGGATACCTACGTGGCAAAGCTGATCCGGGCGATTGCGTCGGTTGCGCAACGACTCGCGCGTTGAGGAGCCTCCCGTGAATCGTCTCCCATGTCTTGCCTTATGGGCCCTGGGGCCTTGTTGTGAGGCAAACCCTTTACCGCCATGCATGAGGACGATCGCCATCGCCGGATTCTTGAGGTGCTCGAACAGCGGGGGACCGTCACCGTGGCGGACCTCGGCGCCCTGCTTCACACAACGGTTGCCAAGATAGCGAGGGACCTCGCGTTTCTTGAGGAAAGAGGCAGGCTTCAGCGCGTGCGCGGCGGTGCGGTGCGCATCGACCGTGCGATGGAACTCGCGTTTGGACAGCGCACGCGGCGGTCGTTGACCGAGAAGCGGCGGATTGCGAAGCGTGCGGTGGAGGAATTCGTCACCGAGGGCGCAACCCTACTCATCGAAGGCAGCACCACCTGCGCGGAACTCCTGCCATTCCTGCGCACCTCGTGGCTCACGCTTCATTCGAACAATCTGCCGGTGCTGTCACGCGTGTACGCCGCGCACCGGCACATCACCGTGCATTCGTGCGGGGGAATGGTCAGCCAGATTTCAGGCAATTGCGTGGGGCAGGAGGCGGTCGCCTATTTTGGCCGGATGCAGGCTGACGTGTTTTTCATGAGCGCCACGGGAATGGACCTGCCTTCCGGGCGCCTCACGGACCCCAATCCGATCGAAACGGAAGTCACGAGGGCGATGGCCGCCGCCGCGGAGAAGGTTGTCCTCCTGCTGGATGCGTCCAAGCTGAACGTGGTATCCGTCGCCGACATCCTGCCGGTGCGTGAATTGCACAGCATCATCACGGATTCCCGGGCCACCGAGAAACAGCGCCGTCAGCTTCGCAAGCTTGGGCCAAGGCTGATCGTCGTCTGACGGGAACGGCCCCGGTCGGGAAGTTTGGCTGGAGCCCGCATTTTTTGCTGGCCGCCTTTGCATAAGTAACTAATCAGTGACTTATGAGCGGGCTTCCATTGATCCCCGGGACATCCCAGGGTTTGTCCTCCGGGAAAGGCGATTCAAGGCGTGGTTGCCGCCTGACGATGCACGGGATCCTGTTGCTGGCGTTCATCCTGATTTCGCCTGCGGCCGCGGCCGCTCAGATCACGGACCTTGGTCCCCGTGTGTTTGGCGCCAGCACGCATGCGGCGGGGTTTGGGCCCGGGGCGGACGGACGCCTGCAGGCCTATGTGCTGCAGGATGGCGCGCTGGATGACGGAAAGACGCCGGCGCACCTGATGGTGGCTGATGTGGAGACCGGCAAGGTCGCGCACATCCTGGTGCTTCCGGGCACCGAGGGCGCCTGGGGGCTGACAGTCGCTACCGATGGCAGGGTCTATGTGGGAGCCTACCGCAATGGGCACGTTTACCGCTATGTTCCAGGTGGTGACGGTATCACCGATCTTGGAACCGCCCTCCCGGGGCAGACGTTCCTTTACGGATTGTGTGCGGGGCCGGAGGGCGGAATTTTCGGTGGGAGCTTTCCCGGCGCCCAGGTTTTCCGATTCTCCCCGGAGCGGGGCTTCGATACGATTGGTCAACGTCCGGTCCTGCCGGGCATCCACCAGGCGCCGTCCTATGTGCGAACCGTCGCCTACGACGCTCGGCGGCGCTCCCTCTATGCTGGCACGGGGCCTGGTGCCCAGCTCGCATGTATTGATACGGAAAGCGGAAGAACGATTGACGTTTTGCCGGCCGAGTTTCGCGAGACCGATTTCCTCTACGGCCTTATGACCGCCGGATCGAAGGTGCTCGTCCGCCTGATCGCGCCGGAAAAAGGTCTCGTGCTGGATGTCGATGACTCCGGTCGCGCCCGGATTGACGCGACATTCCGGATGACGGGGCTCTCGTTCTGCG